>JABHEG010000043.1 GCA_018676675.1 Lentisphaerota bacterium | reverse complement strand
TCTCATTTGAGCCGTAACTCCTTGATTGACAGGCGTCTACAATATAGCTGAAAGCGCCTGTCGATCAAGCAACAAAAGAGTCGCAACCTGCTTTATAATAGATAGTTACAAGATCGAACGTGCTTTTGTCGGGGTGATCCTCCAGAAAGCCCTTTTGGAGAACGAAAGCACCGGTTAGGGATAACCGGCCTCCAGGAAGCTCCTCTCGAGCTCCGGCCGGGCCGACCGACAGTTTCCCGGTTAGGGATAACCGGCCTCCAGGGCGGGGGCGCCATTGCGCCGGGGGAAATCACGCGGTAGCTTGCCGTGCCGGGAGGCCCCGGGGGTGACGTGATCTGATGATTAAGGGACTACACTGATGAATTGTTCCAGAGTGCTGCAGGTCCTGGCCGCATCGTGTCTGCTGGCGGGGGGAGTGCAGGCCGCTGAGCTGTCGGTGATCGATTTTGGGGCCGCTTCCGACGACGGGAAAAGCGATGTGGCCGCCTTCGTGGCGGCGGTCGAACAGGCCCAGCCCGGTGATTGCGTCCTCGTGCCTGCGGGGACGTTTGCCTTCGACGCACAGGTTGCTTTGAAGACGGGGGTCGCCGTGAGAGGCATGGGGGGCGATGCCACGCGGCTGGTGCATATCGGCGAGAAGTCCCACTGCTTCTTCCGCATCACCAAAGTGGAGGATGTGGAGGTGTCGCACCTTGGAATTGATGGCTGCAACCACCCGAAGTCGCAGCAGGGGATCGTCGCTTCCCAGTGTGAACGGGTGTATCTCCACCACCTTATCATCGAGAATTTCGTCGACACCGGGGCGTTTGGTCCTCACGGCATTCTCTGCTCCCGGGCGTCGAACACAACGATCAGCGACAACGTGATCCGCAACATGGCTCCGGACGATCCCTGGGGTGCCGGCATGCGCCTTGGGGAGCCGTGCTCCGGCAACCTCATTGAGCGGAACCATATTCACAACACGGGGCGTGGGGGGATCTTCACGAACAACGGTTCGGGCGACGCGATCATCCGGGAAAACGTCATTACCGGGTCCCACGGCATCGCGTTTGCCATTGAGGTCCACAGTCGGAGTGTGCGGACGGTCGTCGAGGACAATATCGTGGACCACGGGTTGAGCATTGTGAGTGCGAACTGCGCTGTACGCCGCAACATCGTGCTGGATCCGGAAGGCACGTGGGGATCTTACGGCATCGAGGGCGGCGGCGGACCTGACGGGGTGGTCACCGACAACATCATCAACTACGGACAGAAGCAGGGCATCTCCCTCTCGGGCTGGCAGCGTTATATGTTCTGGAGCCGCAACAGCTTCGTCAACTGCAGCACGTGGGGATTGCAGATCCAAGGGCCTTCCGAAGAGAAGCGGATCCACTGCCTTTATTTCTACAAGAACCGCTTCAGCCACATGAAAAAGGGGCACCCGTCGGCCCAGTACCCGGGGCATGATGGTAGCGGGATCCGCTTCAACGACCACGCCGAGTATGTGACATTCGACAGCAATCGGATCACCGACAATGGTGCCCTGGGCATCCAGGTCACGTCGGGCAAAGATGTCAACCACATCTCATTCATTGACAACGTCATCACGAACAACGCGGCTGGGGCAATCAACCAATACCCCGGCGACACGCTTGTGTGGAGGGGCAATCTTGTCTCAGGGAATGGGGGGAGCACCAAGATGAAGAGCATGGGGGACTACGGCACACCACCAACGGCCTCAATGGAAGCCCCCGATACGGCTTGCGTCGGGGAGTCGGTTGAGTTTCGGAGCACGTCGATTGCCGGCTCCGCGGAGGTTGATCATGTGCTCTGGGACCTCGGTGCCGGTATCCCCGTGAATACGCCGATAGCCACGTACACCTACGAGAAGGCCGGAGCTTACGTGGTGAGCCTGATTGTCTGGGACAAGGACGGGCGCGGAGCGCGTCCTGCGGAGCACACGATACGTGTGGCGGCTGAGTGAGTCGTCGTGAGGTGAAGTGTCTGTTTTGGGGGCACCGCGTTTGAGCACAAGGAACGATCATGGACCGTAAACTGACTGCATTCCTTCTCCTTGTCTGCCTCCTCACGGTACTCCGGGCTGCCGATGGTGCTTCTCTTGAAGCAAGAGGCTTCGCGGATGACCGTGGAGGGCGGGGCGGGGCAATCATCCGCGTGACCAACCTCGACCCTCGGGGGCCGGGCTCTCTCCGCGCTGCGCTTGAGAGCAAAGGGCCTCGCATCGTCGTGTTTGAAGTGGGCGGGGTGCTGGATCTTGGGCGCAAGCACCTGGCGATCGCTCACCCGTTCGTTACGGTGGCCGGCCAGACTGCGCCATCTCCGGGCATCACGATCATTCGCGGCAGCCTGAACATCAAAACGCATGATGTGGTCGTACAGCACATCCGCGTGCGTCCGGGGGATGCCGGGCAGCCCAAACGCAGCGGCTGGGAGCCGGACGGAATCTCGACGTCCGGCGGCGATGCTTACAACGTCATCGTCGACCACTGTTCCATCAGTTGGGCAACAGATGAGAACCTGAGCGCGTCCGGGCCGCGGACCGAGGGACCGGATGCGACGTCTCACCGGATCACCTTCAGCAATTGCATCATCGCTGAAGGGCTGGACAACTCGACGCACAAAAAGGGCAAGCACTCGAAGGGCTCCCTGATCCACGATTTCTGCCGGGAGATCGCCGTGATCGGCAACCTGTATGCCCACAACGTGCGCCGAAATCCCTACTTCAAAGCCCATACGACCGGGGTGATCGTCAACAACGTCATCTATGATCCAGGCAGAGCGGCGATCCAGCTGAACTACTCTGCCGGTGAATGGCGGGGAACGGGACTCAAGCCCGAGAACTGCCGGGTGAGCATTGTGGGGAATGTGCTTATCCACGGGGAGAGCACGCGGAGCAGCCTGGCGTTGGTCTCCAGCCGAGGCGACGCGTATCTCGAAGATAACCTGGCCCTGAGGCGGGATGGGACGCCGGCACCGCAGGTCTCGGGCGCCATCAAGCAACTCGACGCGAGACCTGTCTGGCCTGAGGGCCTGCAGCCGTTGTCGGCCACTGGTGTAGTTGACCATGTCGTTCAACATGCCGGGGCCAGGCCGAGAGATCGGGACACGGCTGACGTGCGCATCATCCGCAACCTGATTGGGCGCAAAGGGCGTGTGATCGATTCACAGGATGAAGTAGGCGGATACCCCGACAGCCCAATGACGCAACGGCCGCTGACTGTCCCCGAAGCAAACGTGGAATCCTGTCTGGCGGAGATGGCACGGAGTTTGGAGTGAGGTCGAGTATCGGGTGGTGCTGCCCGGTTTTCTTGTACTGCGAGCGGCCCTCCGATCGCCGCCCGAGAGTGCCGCCCGAGCGTGCCGTCCGGAGGGCCGTGCGGCGTACTACTGATCCGGTGACATTCAATGGTGCGTTGGGCCAAATCAGGCTTCGGGTGTCAGGTGTCTGGTTTCAGGCTCAGAATTCTGACACCTGAACACTGAAACCTGACACCCCGATGTGCAACACTATTCATGGCCGGATCAGTAGAAGAGAATGCCGCCCGGAGGGCCGTTCGGCGTACCAGCCGAGAGTGTCGCCCACACAAGGGCCGTGTTCCGGGCTATAGTTGGCGCTTCGCAGGTACGTCGTACGTTGTCATGAACTCAGTACAGGGACGGGATACGGATGGCCGATTCAGAACAGGCGAAACGACCGGACGTGGTGGCGGTTTACTACCCGCACTGGCACAGCTACGACCACGGCAGTGCCTGGAAGGGCGAGGGCTGGACGGAGTGGGAAGGGATGAAGACGGCCGTTCCCCGTTACCCCGGTCACAACCAGCCCCTGAAGCCTACCTGGGGGTGTTTCGACGAGAGTGACCCGCGGTGTGTCGAGCGTGAGATAGATCTGGCCGCCGACCACGGTATCGACGTCTTCATGTACGACTGGTATTGGTACAGCGGAGTCCGCAATATGGAGGAGGCGTTGGAACAGGGCTTCCTCAAGGCCCGCAACCGGGATCGCCTCAAGTTTTGCCTCATGTGGGCCAACCACGATCGCGTGGATCAGTTTTGTCCGGAGTTCGGCGCGCCGAGGAATACATGGCTGGGTTCACACCATTCTGAGAAGGACCTCAATCGGGTCATCGACTACTGCATCGAACACTACTTCCACCAGCCAAACTACTGGCAGGTGGATGGCGGGCTGTTTTTCAGCATCTACCAAAGTGAACGCTTCGTCGAGGAGCTTGGTGGCCCGTCCGCCACGCATGCTCTGTTCGAGGCGATTGACGAGCGATTGGCCACCACAGGGCTCCCTCCCATGCACTGGGATGCGATCGTGAATCGCCCGGATCAAGTCCCCGTGCTGCGCGAGGCAGGCTTCCGCAGCACAGCCCGATACAACATCAATGCTGCTTCTCCAGGTCGGTCTCCCGACTTCGAGGAGTATGAAGGCGTCATGCAGGTTCACCGGGACCACTGGGCGGCAATGTCCCCGACAGATCTGCCCAATCTTCCGGTGGTGACCATGGGATGGGACCCAACGCCTCGCTGCCGGCCTGACGTCCCGTGGCCTTTTCCCAAGCAGGAGTACCCCTATGTGTCTGTTGTTGTGGGCAACACCCCCGAACGATTCGAGCAGTTACTGAGGGATGCCCGACGACACGCTGAAGCCGATCCGCAGAATCCTGCCGGTATTACCATCTATTGCTGGAACGAGTGGACCGAAGGCGGGTATCTGATGCCTGAGGAGAGCACCGGCAATGCTTACCTCGACGCCGTCAAGGCTGTCTTTCCGCCGGAGGAAAAGCCCTCGCCCTGAACGTCGCCAAGATAAGAGCGGACGCGACTCCGGCAATGCCTACATCGCTAGCTGGACGGGGTCTAACTACGAACAGATTGTGCCACCCGTGCGGCGGCGTTTGTAGTAAGGCTCGTAGCGTAGCGGAGTGCCGTTTTTACTGCTTATCTTGGCGGCAACCAGCCCTCGCCCCATGGCTGATCCGACCACATCGCCCCGATGCAGCTGACGCCGGAGCGTGACCGGCTAATCTGTTTCGGCGGTGGCTGGGGCAGCGCCAGGGACAGGTTGTGATGGCGATGCCGTGTCCGGGGTCGCGCCTGGATTCTCGCCCCCGAAGGCGGCGATCAGCAGCTCAACGGCTTCCTTGGTGCTGCCGCGTTGGAATGGGCTGATCTCACGCATGATGCTGCGGAAGAAGTCCCGTTGCGCCTCCGTGTCTTCGGCAAACGCGGGGTCTTCGGAAGCTCTGGTGTCGTAGGCTTCCTTCACTGCGGGGATCTGAAGGAGTCGCTCCCGGAATGCGGCGCGTCTTCCCATGCCTTCTGGCGCACGGGCGGGCTGCGTAGCTTCGCTCTGCTGGGCGGGCGTGTCCGGGGAAGAACTGGCCTCTGCCGTTGGGGACGGCGTCGGCTCTTGAGACGGGGGTTGCGGCCCCCCCGCAGTCTCCTTTCCGGCCCTTCCCCCCGGCCCGCCCGGCCCGCGTCCTCCTCCGCCTCTTCGACGTCGGGGCAGTTCAACGGCGCCCAGGGCTTCCTTCTGTTCTTCAGCTAACAGGGCCTGGATTGCGGCGTCCGCTGCTACGGCTTTCTCCTCGGGCAGTTTCTCCTGATCGCGGAGTTCGCGCAGCATCGGCAACAGTGCGGCTTGCTGTGACTCTGGGAACGTGTCTGTGTTCTGCTTCTGAAGCTCAGCCATCTTCCGGACCAGCTGACTGAGATCCCGGGCCGGGCTCGGCTGGCCCCATCCTCCTCCTCCGCCACCCCCCATTCCCATACCGCCCATTCCCTCGCCGCTCTCCGTCACGCCCTCGTCAAGCGGGGGGCGTCCGGGCGGGCAGACCACGAGCCAGTACAGCATCGCCCCGGCTACAACCACAGCCCCGGCGATCACGCCGAGGGCGGCTCCCGGGGGCATTGACGTGTTGAGAACAGGCTTTTTGCGCACACAGGCCAATACGACCATCAGGACCACGCAAACGGCAACAACACTCAGCACACCAGTCCACATGATTCATCTCCCTGCAAGCGCAGCATTGGGGAAACGTTAGCGTTCTTGGTGAACGCGAGTCACACGTTGGGGAAGATAGCGCCCAACGCGCCTCTTTGCGTTATTCCTTGGGCATCAGGGGTATCCTGAGGTAACTTGGTTGCGGCAGTGCCCGTTGTGTACTCCCTCGCATTCGGCGGGGTACAGGGCCGTCCACTGGAACGATTCCATAGCCCGCCAAACAGGTGGCCCATGCACAGGTCTGTGATCATGCTCACGCTCTGCCCCTTCCTTACCGGTGCCCTCCACTGTGCCGAGGTGAGCCGCCCTGTCCTTCGGTTCACTCGCGGGCAGCGTTACTTCCCGTCCGGAGTGGCTGAAATCGAGGCAGCCGACGATGTGACGCTCGGGAAGATGTATCGCGACGAGATGGCAGGTGGCGCCGTGGTGCCCTACCGGCACTACGGGCGTGTGTACGGAGCCATGGGGCTTTGGGAATCGACGGGGGAGGAGCGGTATCGTCGGGCCGCTCTGCGCGTCTGCCACGCGATGCTCGGGGACATCGCCGAAGCGGATGACACAGCCCTGCAAGCGTTGATGGATGCCGACGAGGGATACACGGTTCGCAGCCGCACGGCCCGCGATGCAGCGTATCACTTGGCCCTGGTGTACCGCCTGACCGGGGATGTGGCTTACGCGCACAGGTCGGCCGTGCTGTTGACCCGGTTTGCGCAAGTCATGCCCGATTGGCCCATTCAGAACCCTCACTTCGGCCCCATGGAAGACCGGAAGATGCTGCCGCGCACATGGCCTGGTTACGTCGGTACGGACCGCATCAACGGCGTCTGGGGCGGGTGGATCTACATGGCTATCAGGGCGGCTGTGCCCCTCGCCTATGCCTATGACCTGATCCACGACAGCGGCGAGCTGCAGCGTATGGGAGCCTTGGCGGCGGTCGAGGGGGAACTCAACTGGGCCGTCGAGTTCCAGCTTGGGTACGGGCGCGAGATGGGGAACATGGACAAGGAGACAATGAAGGGATTGATCGAGTTCGGGCAGCTTCTCGGGCGCCCTGAACTGGTGCATCATTGCATCCGCTGGATACGGGACATGTACCAGAGCATGTTCTTCGCGGACGGCTGGTGGCATGAGGGAAGCGTATCCTACCACCAGCAGATCCACGGGGGAATGCGCACCGTAATCGCTGACTACCTCCAGGGCTACACTGATCCTCCAGGATACACGAGGGCCGATGGCACGCGTCACGATGACCTGGATCTGTTCGCTATGCTCAAAGGCCCGATGGGGCGCGCTGACGCTGTGCTTCGGGACATCCACCAGCCCAATGGCGATTACCAGTGTGTTCACGACACCTCATTTCCTCAGGTCGCGTGGGAGAAGCTGGACATCACACGAGCCCGTTCACACCTCTGGGGAAGTATGGGGCACTGCATCCTTGGGAGCGGGACTGGTCAATACATGGTTCAGGCAACCCTGCATTTCAGCGGCATTCACGGGCATGCGCACTACGATGCCCTGAACCTGATGCTCTTCGCCAAGGGCAAGGAGCTCATCAGCGAAACGTGTTACCGTCCTATCGAGGGGTCGGAGTCGACCCGCGAATGGCATACCAACACCGCTGGTCATGTGACGGTCGTGGTAGACGGTGCCAATCAGAGCGTCACGACCCGGCGATCTCAGCAACCGACTGATGCGATGCCCGGAATCCCCGATGGCAAGTACCGGTGGCGGGGGCATGGCAACCATCTGGTGGACGGCCGCCTGAGGCTCCACAACGCCACGTTCGCGGACGTTCAGGTGGTGGAAGCCGATGCAGCCCGCGTGTACGCCCAGACCAAGGACGGAGGCGTCTATCGCCGCCTGATCGCATTGGTCAGGTTCAATGAGACGGAAACGTATGTCGTCGACATTTTCCGCGTCCGAGGCGGTAACGTCCATGACTACATGATTCACGGCTGCCTCTCCGAACCGCATGATCTCGATCTCTCCCTGCCCCTGGACAGCACCATGCCCGAGACGCTCCACAAGTACATCGGTGACCTTCGATGCACGACGACGGACAAGCCGTGGAGTGCCACGCACTCTGTGGCTGATGGTGCCGCCAAAATGCGGACGTGGATGATGCCGCAGCAACAGACCCGGGTCATTCTCGGCCAGGGACCGGCCATGCGACGGAAGGGGAAGGCACCGTTTCTCTGTGTGCGTCACAGCGGCGGCGAGAGCATCTTTGTGGCCGTACATCATCCCTTCTCAAAGGCCCCACTTGTCAAGGGAGTCCAGCTGCTTGACGCCAGCATGGAGTCTGTGAGTCTGAAGGTGACACTTCCGGGCCGGGTGGATACCATCGTTTCTACCGGAGATGGCTTTTCGCATCGCGCCGGTGGGCAGTGGCTCTACGAAGTTGGCGGGCGACATGCCCGAACCGGTCGTGTGCGAGGAACGTATCGACGCGAAGCCGGCGATCCTCTTGATGCCGTGCGCACCGATGTCGAATTGCCGGATGACGACTCCCTGGACGGGGCCACGATGGTGGTCGACATCGGGGGCTTATTGGTGCAGAGCGTCTTGATCGAAAGGGTGGAACGGCGGGGCGGGGAGACCGTTATTTTGACGCAGGGCGACCCCGGCTTCGTCGTGAAGCCCGACCTGGTTCGGCTCGTGTATTTCCCCGGTTGGGGCATCGAGGGGGAAGCCCGTTTCCGCATCGCCGCATCCCGGAAATCGTCGGATCAGTGAACTGACAGTGCTGCAGTATGCTCGTTTGGCTCACTTGGGCGGCAGCTCGTGCAGCTGTTCGAGGACGACATCGTCGAACCAAAGCTTCTCGCCGGTCGCCTGTTTCTTCGTGCTTAGCATGATGACCAGCTGTCCAACCTGTTCGGGAACGGTCAGGCGGCAGGAGAGCTTCTGCCACTCAGTCGTGCCTCTGGGCAGCCCAGACAAAACGGGGGGTATCCTGCTCAGCCATTTGCCCTTGCTGTCCATCCATTTGATCGCCAGCCTGCCTGCTGTACCCGCACCTTCCGGACCCTCTTCTGAGGCAGGGGTCGTCTTGGCCCAGCAGCTGATCCGGTAGCGTTCTCCGTGCTGGACGGTACGCTTCTGCAGGGCACAGGCGGCCACGCATCCTTCGACGACGACGGCCCGTGTCCCTGAGCGGCCGGCTTTGCGGCCGATGGCGACCTTTCCCGGGGTGCCGGGCCGGAGCCACTTGCTCCAGCCGGCGGCGTTGAAGGGTTCCCAGTTCAGGGCGGCATCGACATCGCCGGCTTTCTCGGCCCGGCTCTCGAATCCCGAGTTCAGAATCAGGTTGGGCAAGTTGCCTGCAATCAGGCGCAGTTGTGTGTCGATGAACGGGAAGATCTCCGGATGTGTCGAGATCTTCGCTTTCCAGTACTCGGTCGCTTTGTTTCCAAGGGCTTCCGTGATCCGTGCGAACGCTTCATCGATCCCCATCTCACACTCCGGGGGCAGTGTCCCGAAAAGAGAAAGGCCGTGCTCGACCATGTCGGCGGACCGGGCTGCGGTCTGCTGGACCAGAGCGACCACGCGGTCAGCTGAGGCGGTGTCGTTGACCGGCACTTTCGCCAATGTGTTGCCAAAGTCGTATTCACGTATCCAGAGCGCGGTCTTGGCAAGCGCCTTCTGCAGCTTTTCCAGTCGCTGGTGTTCGGGCCCCGGGGAAGCCACTTCCAGCGCATCGTTGATGCAGGCTTCCATGATGTCGACGTCCTCGGTGCTGTAGAGATTCCCCAGCTCGAAGTTGCGGTGATCTCGCCCGAAATCATAGGGGTTCTCGCGTCGTTCCCAGGCCAGCTCGCACTGCTGGTAATACCTCCGCATCGGCTTTGCCGCTGCCTGGCCATAGAAGCGTGAGCAGAAGTGCGTCATGAGTGCATCGATGTCGGCTGTTGGATTCCACAACAGCTTGCCCATCATCCACACTCGTGGACCGTCCAGGGCAAAGCTCGACATCCGGTCCGGTTTCTCCTGGTACACCTCCGCGTAGACGCCTCGCACATTGTTTTCGAGGAGGAACTGCAGATAGGTGGCGAAGCGATGTGGGTAGAATTTGGGGACTGCTTTGCCGTGCAGCCAGAAGTAGACTCCCAGGTTCGGGGCTGCCTTGGACCATTTTCGGATGTCTTCATGCGCGTCTGTAAGCGTTGGTACAACGGCATAGATCATGGTGTTTGGGCGGAGTTTCAGGCGCCGTGGCACTTCGCGGGTGGCCGTGCCGTATGCGAGGCAGCAGATGCGCTTGCCCGGGTGCGTTGTTGCGACACCATCGGCCACCGCGTTCAGGAACGTGAAGTAGCGGTCGCTGATGCCGGTTGCTTCGGGGATATCCAGCGCCAGACAGTTGTCGCAGGTGCAGAATCCCCCCCCGTCGTTTTGAGACACAGAAAAGCTGACAACCCATGGACGCTTCCTGAACTGCGTCTTCGCCGCTGCGATGAACAGGTCCACCACCTCCGGGTTTGATGTGCACGCCTGCCAGTTCGACTTGTTCGGGGTCGGTTTCCAGCGTTTACCGTTGAGCTTCGAGAAGTACTCAGGGTGCTTCTTCCAGGTGCTGTCTTTGAGGACTCGCCAGACGTTATGGTGAAACTCGCTGCGCACTTCGCGTTGCGTAAGATGGACGCGGTAGTTCCGCATTTTGGCCCCGCCCATGCCCGAGAAGCGCCGTGCCCCGAATGCAGGCTCGGAGATCTGGTCACGCACAGTCACTTCGAGTCGCGATGCCTTCGGCACGACCGTCCCGAGTTCGCCGGGCCAGACCCAGAGCATCCCGGCGTAGCGCTCAAGGAATTCGGTCACGGCGTAATACGTGCTGACTGAACGGCCTCCCAGAAGAACGAGTGTGCCCTCATCGATTGGGCGGACTACGAAGCCATCCGCATCCAGCGTTGCCGGTAGTGCACCATCGCGCTTGGCCCGGTCTGTCTGTCCGACGTGGATGTCGATGACACCGGGTACGCTTTCTGCTCCGTCCGTCACTACGTCCAGTGTCACGTCGCCGATCTCGGCAAGCATGTCATTGAGCAGCTTCGCCGCCTCGGCTTCCTCCTTCTTGGGGGCCTTGGGTTGCACGATTCGGCACCGCGCCCGGCCGTTTTCGAGAAGCAGGTAAGATTGCCGGCTGGCCCCGAACGTGTCCCCGCCCTGGGCGTAGAAACCAATGAGGAGTGCTACCAGGGGTGTTCCCATGCCGCAGATCATCGGGCGCAGATTCATTGGTCGTTCTCCTATTCAAGAACAAACGTGGTTGTTTCGACGGCGCCGCTGACTCGGTCCGTGGCGCGTATGGTCCAAGTGCCGGATGTGTCATTGAGGGCCAAGGGGACACGTCCTGCCGCTTTGCCGCCGGTGGCGACCAGTTGTGCGTCATAGTGCCCCCGGCGTGCGCCATCAGGTCCGAGGACTTCCACCACGATAACATGGGTGTCAGCTTTCTTGCCCTTTGTCTTCACGGCAAGATCGTAGCGTAGCTCGTGACCACGGGCGGGGGGCGCGGGAACTACCAGGTCGAGTCCGGTCACCTGGTAAGGGAGTAGGGCGTAGAGGGCGGCGTCTCCGGGAAGGAGACTGCACTGAGCCTTCCCGGAGTGCCCCAGGTACGCTTGTTTGCGGACGTCGTAGACGTGGTTCTGAACCGGGAATGTCACGTCGATATCTGTGCGCTCCTCCGCTGTTTTGTCGGTGCCCCGGGCGACCGTCCCGATGTAGCGCGAACCCCCGGAACGGAACCGGGCCGTGAACAGGCGTGCCCAGGCCGTGTCTTTGGTGGCTGTGCGGACGGCAGGAGTGATCCCCTGGCTCGAGAGGATGCTCTCGAAGAGGCCGGCGATCGGCTTCTCAAGCCCGAGTTTGCGGCGCTGGACGTAGCTGTCCAGGAACGTGTTGAGGAAGAGCGTTCGTCCTTTGCCGACTCGCCTGGACACGACTGCCGGTATGTTCTCCATGGCGGCAGAGGCCGTCCCGCCACGCGTGGCAAGGGAGGGTTCGGCGACTCCCAGGTCAAGAGACTCTCCCCTCAGGTCTTCAGTTGCGGCGCTGTCGCTGAAGCGGACGTCCCCCGGGAGGACCGAACACTTGTGATCCGGTGTCTTTCGGGTGATGCCGAACAGGTCGCCCAGGCGTGGTGTGGCCAGGACCCGGCAGCGTTCATCCATGAGGCCCGTCTTCGCGTCCGCTATCACCAGACCCCCGGCTTCCGCGTAGGCTTGGATGGCACTGACTTCTTTGGCTGAGAGGCAGACGGAGTAGGGGAGGATGAAGGCACTGTACTTGCGCTTCGCCAGTTCGCCGGCTTCGAGCTGTGGCGTGGCCAGGAACTCGCATTGCAGCCCATTGTCCTCGAGCATTTTGACCCAGCCATCCCGATTCTCGCTGAAGGTGATTGCCGATTGGGCCAGGAACGCTCCCCGGACGCTTGCCTGTGAGTAGTGAATGCCAATGTCGACAACGCGTTCACATTGACGCAGGAGGGTGGCGATCCCACCTTGAATCTCCGTGATGACGGGAGCCACATCGGCCGTCATGGGAGAAGGCAGAAGGTCGGGTCTGAACATAAAGGTCGCTGACCAATAGGAGCCACCGAGATTGCCGTTGAGCAGGCGCCACCACTGGGTCCGGCGAGCGTTGGGATTGCGGCTCGAGTACCCGTACCACGGCGCGCGACGTAGATTGGGCGCGAATGAGCGTTGCATGACGGACGTGTTCTTGTGCGTGTAGTTCTGCACGAAGTCCAGCGTGTTGGCCATCTGATACCAGTCATACCCGCCATAGGCTTCGGCAGCTTGACTCCCGGACATCCCTACTCGGGCCCCGGGGTCTTTCTGCCGGAGTTGCTCACGTGTCCATTTGAAGAAACGGGCGAACGTCACATCCATGAATGCCCGGTGATCGGCCCACGGAGCGGCATTGCTGCGGCCCTTGATCTCGTGTGCAGTCATTGGCAGGACGTCGTCCCAGGCCGCGAAGGTGGTTTCCCATTCCCGGTTGAGAGTCTCTAGAGAGCCGTATTGGTCGCGCAACCAGTCACGGAACGCGGCCAGGGCTTCGGGATGGAAATCGTAGTCGTAAGGCGTCACGTAGTGCGTGGTACTCATCTCATCGCCGAGATTATACCCAATGGGGTTGAGCCAGCCGGCGTAGGCAGCGACTCCATGCATTCTGCCGGCCAGGGGGGCCAGATCCTGCTCGCTGTTCAGGCAGACCGGGCGGATCAGGTACTGCTTGTCCTTCGTCTTCCGGTATTCCACCTTCTGTTCTTTGAACGACATCTTCCCTTTCGGGGCACGGTGGCCAACGTTGATCGCCCCGAATGAGACGTTCATCGGCATGATCTTGAAGCCTTCCCGCACTGGCCACTCGAATTCGCGATGGTTCAGCCAGTTGGATGCTGCGAGCACTGAGGATACCCCGTAGTCTCGGTAGACCCTAGCATAGACAGGCAGCAGGTATTCTCGGCGGTATGCTCCGCCCGGGTTTCCCCAGATGCAGCTTTGCCAGTCGTTCCAGTGTCGGGTTGTGAAGTTTTCGGGGAACGTATAGGCATCGATTTCCGCAACGCTCAGGACGTGGTCACCGTCCAGGACGGACAGGCGGACCGTGGCTCCCGGAATCAGTGGCGAACCCACGGGCAGGTCCAGGGCAACCGGGGTCGTCCCGGCGAGAGTGACAGGGACTTCGACTGCGGCAATCAGGCGGTCCAGGCGATCGGTCAGTTCTCCTCGCAGGACCACGCGGTCAGGGGCGTCCTGAGTGGGAACGAGACGGGCTGCGGCATGCACCGTTTCGTTGGCGTTGTAGGTTCGCTTATCCAGCTTGAGTTGCTCGACAAGCACCGGTTGTGGGCGTTTCACGACGGCTGATCCCCACGTGAGGGATCCCCCCTTCGGATCTCGTACGATGGCATCCACCAGCAGCGTGCCGCCAGGCAAGTCCTGCCCCAACGGGAAGCTGAAACCTGCTGCTCCCCGGGTGACGGTGATTGTCTGAGTCGCAGTCCTGAGTGTGCGGCCAAACGTGTCGGACACGGTGAGCTCGACCTCGGCCTCAACCGGTGGGCCGCTGTTTTCCAAGTCAAACTCGACGGCATCAGGTGAGTCGGTGTTGACGGTGGAGAGGACGACCGGAGACGCTTTATCCGCGGTCCACACCAGGGCCTTCGCGAGCAGAGAGAAGTAGTACTCCCAGTACGCGAACCGGCAACTGTCCCCCTCGATCCAGGGCGTGATCCCGGAGGAGTAGCTCCCGGAGCCTTGCCAGCTGGTGTTGTAGGAAAGCACGGCCACCCGCCCTTTGCCGGGGCCATCCTGGACAACGAGGAGCGGCGAGGAGCCTGCCTGCGCAAGCACCTCTCCTTTGACGGGATAGACGGCATGCTTGGTCTGGGGCAGGACGTCGAGAGGAACACCGGTGGTGATGGGGTGCGGGGTGGTCTGGCGCCAGGGGGCGGGGCGGCCCCGTAGGCTCTTTTCCAGCTCAACGGGGAGCAGGCTGTACAGGTCGTCCCTGCCTCGGTTCGGAGCGACATAGACCAGCCCCACGCCTTCCTCTATCTTCTGTCGGAACAGCTTAACCGTCTCTTCCGTGAACACATCGCCGCGCAACCCTCCGATGATGATCGCATCGCAGGGTTGTGTCAGAGCCTGCTGAATGTTCTCATTCATGCGTTGTTCTGTGTAGGTGAACTTCTTGCCCTTCCCGAATACCCAGGATATGGAGTTGAGTTCGTACTGCGTCCCGGCGGTGACCCACATCAGGTTCATGTCGAGCCGCTGTCCCAGTTCAACGGCTTCACGTCCGGTCATGCACGAAGTGAGGACCAGGACGTTGAGCTTGCCGCCGGCGCGAGGGCGAGCCCACTTTGTGTGCGGCGATTCCACCGCCATCGACAGTTCCAGGTCCTTGGGGCCTCCCCCGGACAACGGCACGCGGTCCTCGAAACGCTCGGACTTGCGGCCGAGGCGCTCTTCCTTTGCGGCCACGTGCACCGGCGTCTTCGTCTCGCCCACCTTGAGTGGTCGGACGAAATCCATGATCTCTTTCCCCTTCACGGTGACTTGGCCGGTCACCAGGTACGTTCCTTCCGCTCGGAGGCTGAGCGTGAAGGGGACACTCTCGCACGTTCCGGGGCGCAGTTTGAGGGTGCGTGTAGTGACGGGCTGGGCTTCCCCATCAGGGAGCTGCTTGACGGAGAGCGAAAGCTGGCAATCATAGGCTGTGCCTGAAGCGATCCGGGCAGTGAGAGGGAGGCCGGCGGCGCCTTTGATTGAGCATGTTTCCGGGCCGTCGAGACCGGCCACGATTCCGCCTCCGCTGCCATGCACGTCCTGGAGGCCGGAGAACGCCACCATGAGTTGCTCCGTCGACAAGCTCTCACCATTCTCGACCTCTGCCGTGCGGAACGCCCACTCCAGGGTCGGCTGCTTTCCTGGCCACATGTAGAAACACATGAGGCGGCGGTATTCCATGTTCAGGCTGAACCCAGTGCCGCTCTTGCCCAGAGCCGTTATCCAGCCGCGGACAGGTTGGTAGAACCACTCCTGTCCGGTTGCCGTCGACAGGTCGAGGGTGGTCACTCCGGTGTCCAACGGGAAGGAGTACCGGCACTCCTCGCCTACCACCCCGGCCTGGTTTGCGAACCAGAGCCCGATCGGGAATCCCTGCATAAGCTCCTCGCCGACGTGGAATGTGGTGGTCACTCGGACCATGGCTTCCTCGTGACGCAGCGTGAGACGCTTCTCGAAGGTGGTTGAACGGGTGAAGTTGATATCCCCCGCTGCTCGCAGGACGACGGCCACTCCGTCCTCGCGGCGATCGATCTCGTGCTCCCATGCGCATTTCTGCCATTGCTTGTACAGGTCACCGTCTGTGTAGTTCCAGACGCGCACGCCTTGGAGTCTCCCCACTCCCGGCTGTAGGAGGCGCTTGCCCGTGGGTTTGTAGAAGAAGTCTGTGCAGTGCCCTCCCAGGGCCGGCTCGACGGTCAATCTGATGAACTGGTTTTCCAGAACGATGCGTGGGGCTTCCTTGTTGCCCTGCAACGTTGCGGTCGTGGCGGACCAGGTGGCTCCGGAAAGTGACAGGAAGCCGATGAAGGCGAGACCGGCGGAAACGTGACGCATGGTGGGGCGCATGGTGTTACTCCTGCGATACGGGTAGTAGGAAACGGTAGTTCAGACGGGCCCGGTGGCCCTTCGGGATGGGGCCATAGCGTGGTAAGCCGCGGGGCTCGATCCGCAGTTCGATGCCTCGCGACCACTGCAGAGCGCACGTGGCCGGTTCGGGCCACACCACATGAAGTGGTCCGACGTCCGGTCGAATCGAGAGTTGGTCGAAGACAGCGTTCCGGATGCGATGGCCGCCTTGGCCCGGACTGGAGCTGTCGAGAAATCCCGTGTGCGTCGTCCCTTCTTCCTCCATTGCCAGGTAGGATTTCCCCGAGCACGCGGGCTTGTCGAAGATGATGAGAACCATGAAGCTGGACCAGCGTATCGATTCAAGCCATTCGCAGTCGTAAAGGACGCCGATTTCGCCAGTCGGTGTGACCCGGAGCGTCTGCTTGACTCGGCATAGCGGTCGCCCACCCAGAACGGTCTTTGTGGCGACCAGGTGCGTGAGCTCCCAGACGTGGGTCCCGTCGATGTCGCGGTCGGACACGTCCGGTGCTTCGACGGAGAGGCCACGACTTCCGTAGCCTTCCCCCTGGACTGTCCGGACCGGCTTCTTTCCGCCGGGAGCGTAGGGAAACGTGTAGAGAGCTATGCCCTGCCAAACCAGTTCCTGATCGCCGACTCGGATGTGCCGAACCGTCCCCAACGGCGTGACTTTCATCTGGAACTCATCCGTTCCCCACAGGTTGGCCTTTGGTTCGCCGATCCGGCGCACCTGGAACTCCCGGCCATGCAGGCAGGGGAGGCAGGCGAGGAGGAGCCAGATCACGGGTTGTCGGTTGAATCTCACCTATAGAGTCCTCATTGGTTTGGGCCGTCGAAGACCGCTTACGTTGTGCGCGGCTCTGTTCCGGCAGGAAGACCGCCGTGGCGCAGCGCGGGACGCGACTCAGCGTGGGGTCCAGAACATCACCGGGGCGACAATTCCGCCTGTTCCGACCTCGTTGAGCTGCAGGTTCGTGATCTTTACGGCGATCGTGTTCTCCGCTCCGGGCCGAGCCGCTTCCGTAGCATCCATGTCGAATGGTCTGAATGCACCTGCGACTCCCGGCAGGCCCTCGCCCGGATCGGCGCTGGTCCCGAGCAGCGTACCGTTGAGCCAGACCTTGGCTTTCTCATCGACCCCGCCGAACCAAAGGAACAGTTTACGTCCAGCCGTTGATTCCGGCAAGGTCACTGTCGTGCGATACCAGGCGTGGCCTTTGTAGTAGTGCAGTCCCTGATCACTCCACGATGCGCTCAGCGTCCGGATAGCCCGCCAGTTCCCGCCGATGGTGCCGTCACGCTGCCAGGTGAGCTGTTCTCCCAGGTCCTTCGGGTCGATTTGGAAGTCCCATTCGTCAGGGAGTACGGTCACGAGTTGGCCTCTTTCGGCCGTGCGTTCGTGCCCGGACTCCACGGTTGGGGTCCAGAAGCGTTTCACGTAGCCTGTTGCGGCTCTTCCGTAGAGCAGGGGAGCTGTCGCTTTGCGCTTTCCTCTGACGGGGGCGGCGGTGGCGAGGACCGTGTCTGCCATCGTTTGAGAGAGTTCGACCATCTGATCGTGTGCGGCCTTTGCTGCCGCGAAGTCCGCACGTTTTTCCGCCTCAAGCATGCGCAGGAAGAGACTCAGCCGTTCATGGTTGTCGCGGAACATTGCCACACGTGCCTGCCACGGTGCGGCTTCTCCGGCCAGCGTTACAGCTTTGCGGATCAGGGCCTCGGCCAGGGCAAGTCTCTTCGGGGGGAACACCTGCGGCATGCAGAAGCTCCCACCGGTATGGCAATCCGTATCGCGGAACGCATGGTCCACCAGTTCCAGGTACTCGCCCATCGGCTTGGCTGCGGGACCAAAGAACAACTCATAGAACTCGGCCAGCAGGGCATCCACGTCGGCATGCACATCCCACATGAGTCGGGCGGCGACATAGAGCGTCGGGCCTGTGCAGGCCCAGCTTGAGATGCACTCCACCCGCCAGCCTTTCACCCCGGCGTCATGGGCGACGCGCGTTTCGTCACGAACCGCGTGGATCTTGCTGAATGGGAACTGCGGACAGGCCAGATTGAAGTAGTAGCCTCGCTCATAGGTTTCCGGGAGGATTTTTCCCCACTCCACCATCAGTGTTTTGTAGAACGAGCGATCCGGGCAGACGGGGTTGGACATGCCGTGGATGCGGCAGAGCGTGATCGGTGCAAAGGCGGGAACGATGTGCGGGTCGGGCGTCCATTTGCGTGGCGGGAGCTGGTAGGTGTGGTAGCAGTAGAAGCCGATTTTCTTGCCGGGAAAGGTCGGATGAATGCGAGCCAGGACCTGGTTGAAGAACCAGATGTAGCGATCGGTCATCGACGGCTCGGCCGAGAACGCATCCCACTCGCCGCCATCCAACTCCCGGCACCCCGGGCATTCACAGAATCCTGCCCCATCTGCCGGCCCCATCCCGATCCAGGGCGCATCCGGGTGCTTGGTGAAGTAGTCGAGGGCATACGCGACAGCCCGGTCGAGGAGCGTCGGATTGCTGATGCAGAGCTGGTGACCGCGTCGTTTGTCGCCGACCAGGGCCAGCAAGGCCTCGTCCCCGTCGCCAATTCGCGGTTTGAGTCGGATGTTGTGGCTTGAAGGGAAGACGGGGCCGCCGAGGCGTTGGTGCCGGTACCATGGCAGCGTCGCCGGGACGGCCTGGAGATGCCGACTGGCAAAGGATGGAACCCGAACCGTGCGGCCCAACTCGACACTCACCGTTCTTCGGCTCGGGATGACCGTGCCCAGTTCGCCCGGCAGATACCAGCGCACGCCGAGTTTCTCCAGGAGTTCATACGCAGCAAACAGCGTTCCCTGTGGCGACAACCCACCGAGGGTGATGCCTGCCTTGGACACATCGACGACACACGCATCAGGAAGGGCTGTCTCCCGGCCCAGAACGGACGCCAGATCAGGGGCGGAGGCGAGGCCGATGCGGATGGGCAGAGCATCCCCAACGCCAGCGCCCGTCACGATACTCATCCGGGCTCCCGATATGGTCTCCACATACTGCTGCAGTTCCTCTGCCGCGAGTTGCTCGTCGGCTTCCGGTTGGGACGGAAGCACGATTGCCGCCCGGGGCTGACCATCTCGGACCAGATCAAGCTGCTCAGCGCCAACTGTCGCGGTCATAATCATGGCTCCCAGACTCGCACCAAGTGCGAAACATCGTTCACTCATAGTGGCCACTCTCCTCATCCGTTCTGTCGGACACCTCATGTGCAACTACACGCGTTTGGGCACCGGTCAGTCGCCGTCCGGAGGCCGCCTCCCACACTGAACCGCCCCCCCAGAGTGGGAGGCGGCCTCCGGACGGCGACTTGCCTGGCCACCAACGGAAGACAGTTACGCATTGTGATATGACAGCCGGACCTTCGGACGAGGCTGGACTCGTCTGTAACTTCATGCGTTCTGAGCACGGAACTCTCTGTTCGGACATCCGGAGGCAAGTTACGACCTCGGATATGAGCGACAGAGCAACTGGCGCCGGTTAGGCTCGTGTGTAGCTCTGGTGGGTGGGAATCTCCGAGTCATCGGTCTCGGAGATCCCGACCCACTGAATGGCGCTGTTCATCTCTTCAGTTCACGTGGGAGAAGCAGGGCATCTGCGGCCGTCGCCACATACGGGGGCACGGTCATCAGGGCGATGCGGCCTTGAGCGTTCTTCATGGTCCACAGGGCTCCGTCCTGCCCCGGTGGTACGTTCAGCGCTGCGTACTCTCCGGCTTTGCTCCGAACGTGTCCCACGGCCTCGCCTGTTCCGTCGAGGAACTCGGCTGCACCTGAGACGAAAACGCCGACTGTCGTGACGCCCTTGGGGACCCAGAAAACGAATGTGCCCCTGCCTTGCCAGTTCACCCGCTCTGCCAGGCTGCAGGGGAGGGAGACCGCGAGCTCTCTTGGCCAGCGAACGCGTGTCTTATCCGAGCCATCGGAGACCTGCAGGATGTGAAGCCCCTGGTAGGTTGTCGTGAGGGTCACTTCTCGCTCTTTTCCGTCCGGTGGAACACTGCCCCGGTCGACGGCTTCTCCGAACTCATGCTCATCGGGAATCAGTTCGAGTCGGGCGTCGCCACGGTCGCGGTAGTGGGGGATGAGCCCCCCGGTAACCTGCAGTGCGATGGTCGCGGGAGCTTCGGGGACCCATAGGTAGAAGCGATTGGTGCCGCGGATGGTGATCTCGGGGGGAGCGGGGCCGCTGTTTGTGACGATTGGGTCGGCGGGGGGGGCGAGCTTGGTCCCGTAGGCAATGGGTCTGAACGCGATGGTCTCATTTGCGGCAATACCGGCTGCCAGAATCCCGCGGAGCTCTTCGTCGCTGAACGGAGTCGAGTCTTTCCACGGGTTCTTGTCCTCGGGGATATTCCACCGGGCGTCTTCAGGAATCGCAACGGACTTGTCACGTCGGACCATATCGCGGTAGAGTGCCTTGGTGTGGATCATCATGCTCGTCCGGATGCGGTACCCGTACCGAATGAGTGTTTCGAACGCGGCCTGTCGGTCGTCCCCGGAAGCCTGGGTGTACGTGCGGTAGAGCTCGACGTATCTGGTGTAGAGGATGATATCGTTGATCCTTGCCCGGATCTCACGGTCGTCCGTCAGCTTTCGAGCGGCTTCGAGGGCGCGGTAGAGGCGTCCGACCAAATCCCCGCTCAACGGGTGCTTGTTGGCACCATTGAGGAGCCCGTAGCATTCCCGCATGGGTGGCTCGGCCGGTCCGAAGGCTCTGGCCAGGAAGTCGTCGACGATGGCATCGACGCGTTTGGCTTCATCAAGGTCCCACATGATTCGGCTGGCGATGTAGTAGCCGAGACCGTGCGGTCCCCAGTTGTCGCCGGACTCTGCTGAGAAGAAACGGCCGCCGTCGGCGTGGAACGCGGGAATCGTCTCACAGAGATAGTCCAGGTTTGACGCCCGCCCCTTCCCCGGCAGGTTGCGGTCCCACGCCTGCACGCTGAAGTATTCGCGCACGCCGAGGAGTTGCGCTTGCTTGCCCCATTCATCGAACAGCTGCTGAACAGTGTAGCCGCCTCGGATGAAGCCGGCGGCGATGCTGATGACGACGTTGGGGTGGACCTCGATCGTTGGCGGAGGGGAATGCTGATTGTAGGCGTACATGCCCACAAGAGCCTGCGGGCGTACCTGGGTCACTGCTGCGGCGACGGCATTTGCCAAGGTCACGGCCCGGTCGGTGACTGTTCCGAGGTCGGCACAGCGTGGGCACTCACACCAGTTGCTCCCGTCGCTTGGATCCATCGAGACGCTTTCGAGGTCGGGATTCGCTTCGAACTGCGCCAGAGCGTACCGGATTACCATGTCTCGCAGTTCCGGATTGCCGATGCACATTTTCGAGGACTTCCGTTCGGTGCCCAGAAGACCATAGAACTCGGGGCGGGCATCGAAGGTGGCTTTGTTCCTGCGGATGATGCGATCGTAGGCGTGCCCAGTGCTGAGGGCAAACCCCTGGACGGCTCGGTTTCGCGCGCACCAGGCTCTGTACGGTTCCGCGTTGTGGTCCCAGAGGCCAAAGCCGTACCAGATCCGTCGCGACACGTAGGCCGGCTTCTCCTCTACATCAACATCCAGTCCGAGCTCGGGGTGGGACGGCACCACTTCCCACGTCCGGCCTGGGAAGAACTGGCGGTAGCCAAGCCGGTAGAGCAGATCCCACACAGCGTCCTCGACTGCCAACTCGGTGGCCCCGATGACATGGAGCCCGTGCTCGTGTGACCGGAGGATGTAGCGCTCTCGATCGGCGAGTGCCTTGATCGCGAAGTTCTCGGCCAGTTCGAGCTTGGGGAAGTCAGCGGCTGTGCCAACGGCGATGCCGGTTGTGCCGTCGCCCATGCCGAGGGTGAACGTCGTGCCTGTCATTCTCCCAAGCGTCCCGACCAACTCCTGAGCAACCGCTTGAACGCGTGGTGTGGCTTCAGGGCAGACAACGACCGGGTGATGGGGCTTGCCTCTTGAGCACAGCGCTACTGGATCTGCTCCCGTGAGACTGGTGAACAGCAGACAGACCGTTGCTGAGAAGACCCATCGCAGCGTCCCAGGCGACTCCTCACGTCTTCTTCCGATGGACATGACCATTTCTCTCCCAAACCTGTGGACTACGGCCTGCACGTTGCGGGTAAACCGGTCAGTACGATGGCGCGGCGAGCGCCGTTCGTCCAGTGCCCGCGCGTGTCGCGTCCCGCTGTCTGTCAGAGCTGCGACTCTATCCATTGACAGATCATGCGGTACGTTTTGGTCGATGGGGAGATGATTGCGTTCAGAGAACGAGGAGTCTTGGTGTGCGGTTTCCAGCGAACATCATCGTGACGTCCGTCGCCGTTCTTGTCTGCGGGGCTCATGCGGAGCCATCGTACCAGGGCAAGACGCTTGCTGAATGGGTTGCCATGCTGGGCCAGAAGAAGGTGAGTCACGCCGTTCCCGGGGCGATTGCGGAGATGGGGGAATCCGCCATCCCGCATCTGATCCACGCCATGGACAGCCACCGGGACGGCGCTATCCGTTGGCTCTGCCACGTGGCGATCGCCAAAGTCGGTCGGCCGGCCGTTCCTGAGTTGGACAGGCTCATGCGTGAGGGAAGCTCCGGTGGCCGCATCCAGGCGGTTCTGTCACTGGAGAAGATCCTGGGACGCGAGGCCGTCCCTCGGCTACAGGACGCGTGTCAGGATGCTGACTTGAGTGTGCGCGCCCGAGCCCATGGGGCGTTGATTCGACTCGATGTGCAGCCCCAGGACCATTTGGACGCTCTGGCCGCGATCGCGCGGGGTGACAATGCCGGTGCTGCCTGGATCGCGGTAGAGGCGATCGGGCAGTGCCGGGAGAGGGCCGCTGGTGCTGAGCAAGCCCTTCTTGAGGTTGCTGCGAAGCATGGGGGAAGCGTGGCCAGGCGTGCAACCAGAGCGCTCGGGGAGATTGGTTCGGACATCGCGGCCACCGCGGCCGCAGAACTCAACATCCGGACCTTCCTTGGTGACCTTCTGCCTGACGAGGCGGACGTCGGTCTGGTGATTCCGGGCCCGCAGCGGAAGGCCACGATTGCTTCACTCCGGGCGTTGATTGGGGATCGTGACAATGACGTCGTGCAACGGGGATACGCGACGCATTTGCTGGACGCGATGGCCCCGGTCCTGGACCACGAGCCAACCGTCTATCATGTGGCCGGTTCCGTTACGGCGGCCTCTGATGGCAACCCGGGCACGGAAGACAAACCATGGCGAACGATCCAGCACGCAGCGGAAACCGTGCGCCCGGGCGACACCGTGCTGATTCATGATGGTCTCTACCGGGAGTGCGTGCGTCCGTTCCGTGGAGGGACGGAGGTAGACCGGATGATCACATACCGAGCCGCACCGGGATCTGATCCGGTGATCACGGGGGCTGACCCCTGGACGCCTGAGTGGCGGGCGGAAGGCACAGGACTGTGGTCGGCCCCATACCAGCGACATGCCTGGGACACACCGGAGGCTTGGCCGACGCCCAAATCGGGCGCCATGCATCGAGCCGAACAGGTGATCGTCGATGGGGCCCTGCTGACGCACGTGGAATCACGGGAAGCCCTCGACGCGGAGCCGGGGACCTTCTGGACCGACGATTCATCGAGTCGACTGTGGATTCATGTCCCGGACACCGGGCGTCCGTCGGACCGCCGCATCGAGCGTGCCACGCGCCAGCAGTGTTTTGCGCCGGCGGTTCGAGGACTGGGGAACATTCAGGTCGCCGGTCTGACCATGCGGTACGCAGCAGCTCCTGAGAGCAATGGGGCGAACTGGGGTGTGATCGGGCATCGGGCGATGCTCAGTGTGCGGGGTGGGCATCACTGGGTCATTGAGGACAATGTGATCGAGTGGGGCAATGCCCAGGGCATGGATGTCGGTGGCGAGGGGTGGGCCAAAGACATCACTGCCCTACCTGGCGTTTCTTCCGAGCGGGGCAATCACAGTGTCCGCCGCAACCGGGTCAATCATCACGGCGTGGCCGGGATTGTCGGCTGGGGCGGTGGCCAAGTCAATCTGCTGTTGGAGGATAACGAAACGAGCTACAACTGCCGCAAGGGCAATCTGTACCAGTACGAGGCGGCGGGGGTCAAACTGCACATTGCCCAGGATTGTGTCATCCGCCGTCACCGGTCGCACCGGAACGAGGCCTTCGGGATCTGGCTGGACCACCGCTGCCTTCGCAATCGCGTGACTCAGTGTGTCCTGACCGAAAACCGTGGGGCGGGTTTTTTCTTTGAGGTGAGCGCCGGGCCTCTGCTGGTCGACAACAACGTCATCTTGAGGACTCGCAATGCCCCTCGGGGTGCGTGGGGGGAAGGAATCTACTCCCACGACGGGAATCACGCGTTCTACATCAACAACTACATCGCGGACTGCGCAACCTATGGCGTTCGCATCCGCAATCTGTTCAGTCGCACCGCCGGGGGTAAGCCCACCACGACTAGCCACAATCGGGTCTGGAACAACATTGTTGCGGACTGCGCTACAGGAGCAATCTCTCTCAATCCGGATGTGCCGCGGGCTGAAGACAACCGTGCAGACGCCAATGTGATGTGGAACGGCGGGAGGGAGTTGGTCTTCTCCTTAGATCCCGGCGGGACGAAGATCGCCTGGGAAGATCATCCTGCTGGACAGGCTGTCGAGGCGAACGGGCGCGGTCGGCTTGACCTCGATGCTGACGGCTGGAATCGAGGGACCGGCAACGATGCGGGAAGTGTCAGTGCTTCCCCCGCGTTCCTGGGGCTGGCCGGACTGGCCCCCGAGGCTATCCTGAAGCGCCTTATTTCCGCCTGGGGAGATGCCGCGCCAGGACTTGACCAGCGCTTTGGCGAGCCCGTTCTGAAGCCCGTTTCGGACCTCATCTCGCGGCACGATCCACATCGTCGAGGGCAGGTGTTGTCCGGGACGGTTCGGGTGGCCCCCTGCGAGGTCCTGCAGGTTTGGCGTGGCGGCGGTCAGACCGTCCTCTTTCGGCTGACCGGGGATCAGGTCAAACCGGTGCCCGGCGTTCGTGGAGACGTGCTTTCTCAGCCCCCGCTCACGCCGACTCCCGCTCCACTTGCCATGCCGGCTGGAGACCAAACCGCAACGGTGGCCGAGCCCGGGGATCGTGTTCTTCTGTCGACTCTTCCCGCAGTGATCGCCGATGGGAAGCTGACGATTACTGCACCGGCGGACGCTGCCCCCGGGCCGTATGGAGTTGTCCTGGGCCGGGGAACCGGGTGGTTTTGCCAGCCGGTCCTTGTCACCACCCCGTTTGAGCTTGTCTCAGCCACCCTCGTGCGCACCCCGCACGCCATGCTTCGGGCGACCATCGCCAACCATCGGACGGCGGCTGTAGACGTGACTGTTCGGGCGAGTTGGGACGGTGGCACGGCAGAGTCGCGGTCGACGCTGAGGGCAGCGGCGGCTTCCACCGTGGATGTTCGCCTGCCGTTTGTTGAGGCGACATCGGTCAAGCTCACGGTCGAGTTGCCCGGAGTCAGCTTCACCACGGAGACTGTAGCTGCCTTTCCCACGGTTCGGGTGGGAGCATCGTGGGAAGGGGTGTCATGGCACCCGATTCACACATTTCCCGGCGGGGTGTTTCCCAAAGGGGCGGAGGCCTTTGTGCTTTACAAGGGGATTCTGGAGGCCGAGTGGGCGGCTCGCTATGACAGCGAAGCGCTGAGCTTGCGTGTGCGAGTGAAGGACATGGTACACCTGCAGACCAAGGGCGATGATTCGCTGTGGCAGCAGGATTCCGTGCAGTTGCTGTTGCAGGCTCCGGGTGGAGGGATTGTGGAACTGGATGCTGCGCTGAGTTCAGATGCGGGGGAACGCCGTGTCTGCATTCGGGAATCGGCTGCGGGTGCTCCGAAGCCGAACGTCACCGTGACGAAGGCCGAAGAACGGCTGACGTACGACTTTCACATCCCCTGGAAATCCCTTGGGCTTACCGGCAAGTCGGACGCTCCATTGCGGCTCGCTTTCCTGGTCAACAACGACAATGGTGATGGGCGGCATGGTGTTCAGTGGTTCTTCGGGATACACACGCATCGACACGACTATTCCCGCCTGGGAACGCTTTGGTTGGACTGACAGCAGACAGGAGAGCAATCGGACGATGGAAAAGCCGAACATCATCGTGATGCTGATGGACAATTTGGGGTACGGGGATATCGGGTGCTACGGCTCCACCGTGCATCGAACGCCGAACCTGGATCAGATGGCCCGGGAAGGTATCCGACTGACCAGTTTCTACAGTACGAGCGGCGTGTGCACCCCGTCCCGTTCCAGTATGATGACCGGGTGCTATCCGCGGCGCGTGAACATGCACGAGAACTGCGAGGGCAGGTGCGTTCTTTTCCCGAACGATGCGAAGGGGCTGCATCCGGATGAGATCACCGTGGCCCGGTTGCTGCGGGAACAGGGCTACGCCACGGCCTGTATCGGCAAGTGGCATCTGGGAGACCAAGACCCCTTCCTGCCGACCCGCCACGGCTTCGATGAGTTCTTTGGCTGCCCGTACAGTGAGGACATGGTCCCGAGACCGTCCAATCCGGACTGGCCGCCGCTGCCTCTCATGCGTGGTGACAAGGTGGTCGAGGCCCCGGCCGATCGTGATTACCTGACCAAACGCTATACGGAGGAGAGCATCCGGTTTATTCGGGAGAACCAGGATCGACCGTTCTTTCTTTATCTGCCTCAGGCGATGCCGGGCAGTACGCCAACGGCGTTTTCCAGCCCTGATTTCCAGGGCGTCTCGGCAAACGGTCGCTACGGAGACTGTGTCGAGGAGCTGGACTGGTCAGCCGGTGAGATCCTCAAGACCCTCAAGGAACTGAACTTGGACGAGCGGACCTTGGTGATTTGGACGTCTGACAACGGAGCCGTCGGTTGGGATCCGCCCCAGGGGAGCAATCTCCCGTTGCGCGGCTGGGGATACGACACGTCCGAAGGGGGCCAGCGTATGCCCTGCATTGCCCGTTGGCCCGGGCGGATCCCCGCAGGGGTTGAGCGTGATGACCTGACGACCATGATGGATATCCTGCCGACCGCTGTCCGGCTGGGCGGCGGACAGCCTCCCAAGGATCGCATCATTGATGGGCAGGACATGCTGGGGATCCTCTCCAATGAACTCGATGCGCGTTCCTCTTACGACGACCGTGGCTTCTTCTATTACTACATGCACCAGCTGCAGGCCGTTCGTTCCGGTCCCTGGAAGCTGTATCTGCCACTCAAGGAGAAGCTCAACAACCTGCGCGGTCAGTTCGGGAACTGTCCTCCTGCGGAACTCGAGCTCTATGACGTACGTAACGACCTGAGTGAAACACAGGAGGTCTCGGCCCGGCATCCGGACGTGGTGGAGCGCCTTCTGGCCCTGGCAGACACGGCCCGGGCGGACCTGGGTGATTCCGACTGCGAGGGTTCGGGACAGCGCCCCGCGGGCTGGGTCGATGCTCCCAAGCCACAGCTGTTGGTGTGAGAAGAGGGGCAGGGGGAGGGGTTACTGGGGATTGGCAGGGATGGCGTTGACTCAAGCCGTGAGACGACCCCCCACGGCCTCGTGGGGCAATGCTATTGACTTCCTCTGCCCTCCGTGTCTGGCCGAAGAGTCGCCGGGTGGCACCGCCTCCCACATTGAGGAGTAAGAGTCGCCGGGTGGCCCCGCCTCCCACATTGCGTGCTTCCCGAGAGTGGGAGGGGCCGTTTCGACGCGTCCCGCGGCTGTGGGACTTGCTCAAGGCCCTGAGCCTGGTCGAAGGGTTGCCATGCCGCGACCGTCTCCAGAGAGAGTCAACAGCATTGGGGGCGTGGGGGCTCTATGCGCGGGACCAATCTCGCTCACCACCCACGCGAGGTGGGTGGGGTCGCAGGGCCAGACAGGTCTGGCGGCGGTACACCCGACCAAGCCCGCCCCTCTCACTCCCCGAAGGTCCAGGTGCCGAAGTTCTGGGTCTCGAGGAAGTGGTTTTCCACGTTTGACCACGTGCTGTTTTCTCGGGTCGGCTTGTCTTCGCGACCGACATTGACGTGCCACCGCTTGCCCGTGGGCGGTGCATCGAGGCCGAAGATGGTGAAGGGGATCCGTATCTCGCCCTTCCAGCCGGTTTCCGTCCGTGTCGTTGCGCTCTGCCACAGTGTGTTCCCGGCGGGATCTCCGTCCCAGGCATCCCACTGCAGATTGGCTGGACTCATCGTGAGGTGCCAGTGTTTCCTGCGGTTCTCGACGTTGCCGACGAACAGCTCGAACGTGTCGCCTGTATAGATGGATGCGTCGTCCCGTCCGTTTCCTGCCGTGATGATCGTCTCGGGACTGGTTTCGTGGCAGGTGAACGCCACAAAGAGGGCGTCATCGGTGTACAGGACTCGGAACTCGGTGGGCAGAGCTGCCGGTTGATTGTTGCCTACGGGACGCAGGTCCCTGCTCTCGACTGATTCCGTCCAGGCCGGGTCATCGGCATGCCCGTCGAGGACGGGCTCGGGTATCGCGGCGGGCAGGCGCGGGACGGTGAGCTGTCGGTGCTGAGGAATGAAGAGACGGGTGATGAATCCCACATCGCGCTTTGGGCGGGGAGCGACGTAGCAGGTCGAGGAGATCCGTTTGTGGAAAGCCGGGTACTCGTCGGCGGGGATGTGGAAGGCGGATCGCGCCGGTTGCTTCAGCAGACCGGCTTCCACAAGGGTCGCATGCAGCACCCGCAGGTTGTCGGCGAACACCTCGAGGCGTTGCCGTTGCCGATCGGTCTCGGCGGCAGCCATGGCCTTCCGGTAGAGGGCCTCAATCGTCCAGTAGTTGGGTTGGTAGACCGCCATCACGATTTCGCTTGTCATATCATAGTTGAAGCCCTTCTCCTGTTGTTCAAAGCGGCCGAGCTCGCGTTCGAGCAGGTCATATATGGCCATCATGGGGGCGTCGCCTTTCCCGTACGCTCGCCGGAAGAACTCCTCGTAGACGGCATCAATGTCGGCGTCGGCATCCCACATGAGGCGGGCTACGAGATAGTTGTGCGGGGCACCGTAGCCCCACGCCGCCAGGCCGTAGTGGAGGACGGCAGAGACACCGTGCTTTCTCAGGAGTGGGTACATGGGGCGCAAGATGGGGCGGCTTGCGGGAAGTGGAGTGCCCAGCACGGAGCGCATCCACGTGTCGACAGCGTAGTAGCCCAGGTGCGGTGTGACCGCTCGCCAGGAGGCGAGGAAAGGTTCGAATTCGTCACGATATTCGGGGCGGTACATGGTCAGACCGTAGTTCACCCGTGGGGCCATCATGAGGAAGATGCGGTCGGCGAGCTGGATTGGCTCGCGGGGCGGATAGGTGTAGGCCGCATAGACGAACCCACCAACCCAGGCGTCGGGATGGTGTGTATTCAGGGCCTCTCGGATGCCGTTGTAGAACGTGAGAATGGTTGGCGTGAGGGAGTGGCGGTAGAGCTTGGGGCCCGTCAGGGGATGGTCGTCCGTCGCCTCCCAGCCCTGCTTGCAGGCGGAGCATTCACACCACCCGCTGCCGTCCGACGGGGATGCTGATGCCATGTTGCGCTGGTAACCCGCCGTGCCCCAACCGTCCAGGCGTTTGGCCATGCTTGCGGCAAAGGCATGGACATAGTCCTGGTTGGTCGTGCAGTATTTCTGCACCGACTTGTGCGCGTCTTCGGGGCGCCTACGCTCGCCTCCCTGCTTCGGCCACCATTCGGGGTGCTTCATGACCAGGTCGCGGGGCGGATGGTCATCCCAGGAGTGCGAGACGGCGAGGAATCTTGACCGCCCTACGCGGTTGCGCACGAGCCACTCCCGCACACTGGCATGCTCGCGTTCCTGGACATAGCTCAGGGCTCGGATCCTGAAGGTGGGGCTGTGCTGCTCGTCCAAGTCGGGGACGTCGAGCCTTTCCTGGGCCGGGATGTCCTCACCGATCTCTCCCGGCATCAGCCAGCGTGCGCCAACGATCTTCTCCAGGAACGCGTAGACGCCGGTCAGCGTGCCTCGTGACGCCGGGTCATGGATGGTGGGCGGCGGCGGTGTATCCGGCCCGGCGATGAAGACGCTGTCTCCCCGAGTCAGGAAGCGGAAGCTCTCGGGGAGCATGTCCGTGACCTTGATGCCGGCTCCCCGGGCCGCTGCATTGTCCCCAAGGCAGATCATTGCCTCTGTCGGGGTGTGACCAATGGGCAGCGCGACCCCGGTGCTCACCTGGATGACCCGTCGGAGTTCCTGCGCTGCCCGGGACACACTCCCAACCGCATCCGGGGCGACATAGATGGTGTAGGCAGACTTGCCATCCTCGACGAGCGTCACCGGGGCTGTCCCGGACACGTGGGGCAGCAGGAACGGGAGTAGCGCGATGACGTGGACCAGGGGAGACCTGTGCATGGTCGATCCTCTTCTTGTCAACCCTTCAAATGAGCCGTGGACGTGTGTCAGATTGCGGGCGTGGGGGGCGGGTCAATGCACTATAGATGGACTTCCATGGTTGTCAGTTCATGGTAGAGCCATGCACGCCGATGATCACCACGCCGTTGTCCTGGCTGAGCGGTATGCCTCGTTTGTTGAGACGTTCATGATCGACGGAGACGGGCTGTGCCGTTCCTTCATCAATGCCGAGACGTTGGCACCATGGCGCAACGCCAACCTGATCGACGACGAACTCACCGATTTCTTCCAGAATGCTCCGGACAAGTCTGCCTGTCTGACCTACGAGAACTCGCTGATGTCCACCAGCGAATACACGATGAGCTGCATGGAGCAGCACGCCGCCACCGGCGACCCCGGCGCCTATGATCGGGCATCGCGCGGCATCCGGGCGCTGCTGAGTGTGGCTCGGGAAGGACGGCACTACATGCCCGGCTATCTCCCCAAGCCGTTCGGGGGCGTGGCCGGGGCCAGGAACTCGCACGAGATCAGCCCTGATCAGTACACCAAGGCCATCCGGGCGCTGGCCCAATGGCGTGACCATTTCGGCTCAGATGACGTGGAACAGATCAACAAGCTCTTCGTGGACATCGCCGACTTCTTCGTCGCGCGCAGATTCCGCCATGCATATCGGCATCGGACCATCGTGACGGCTCAGACACACCACCATGCCCTCGGGTTGTTCGTGCCGATCTGTGTCCTCGCGGCCAAGGCCAGCGGTAAGCAACGGTACCGAGACGAACTCACGCAGTTCGACGGCCCGATCGACGAGCTGGGGGGAAACCACGTGTTGGCCAATTTCAATATGGCCAGTCTACTGACCGAAGGGTTTGACCTAGCTTTATCGGAAGGGCATGATGATCCGCGTTTGAAACAGGCGATCCTGATGCTCTGGGAGCGTGCCGTCCGGAACGTTGATGAGCATGGGCATGGCTGGGAGTCCCACGGGGAGGTTAGGTTGCGGACCTCGCAGGTGACCCGGCTGGCGTCTATGGCGCTGATCGTCGAGAGACACCATCCTGGTGTTGAGGCCACGGAGCTGGTCATGCGTATCCTGAGGCAGCATCCGGATCCGGTCATCGACATGCGGCATTTCCGGCCCGAGGACGAACCGCGATTGCATCCCACGCGACGTGTTTTAGCCCACAGCATCTGTGATACGAGTGTTTCGTCGTGGCTGCTCGCCTATTGGCGTTTGATGGCGCGGAGGAAGTAAGGGATTCTCGGTGATGGGCGGACCATGTTTGGAGGGCCGATGTCCCCAGCGGCCGTTCCCCGCTGCAGTTGGTCTTTGAATCGCGGTCGCTGAGGACATCGACCTCCAGGAGGCCGGGGGCACCAGGCACTGTTTGCCGGCGGCCGCTCCCGTAAGTCGCGGCTCTGACAATCAGGCTAGGCGGCGTTCTGTGCCGGAGTTACACACGAGCGGCCGCCTCTGCCGAAGGTCCGGCAGACATATTGAAGGGTGTAACTGTCCCCAGGTGTTTGGAGCGCCGGTTCTCCGTAACCGGCCTGGCCGCATGCGGAGATGCGGCGCCTCCAGTGGTGTGTCAGCGACCAACAGTTTTGTGCTCAAAACGGTGAAGTTATACAGGAGCCCGGCCTTCGCCAGTTGTTCTATCGCTCACATCGGAGAGTGCAACCTGCAATTGCTCGGCGCCTGAACAGAGCCGCGACTTTCGGGAGCGGTTTTCGGTACTGACATCCCGCGGCGACCGCTCCCGAAAGTCGCGGCTCTGACGGACAGCCCGGCCTGCGATTCGTGCTGAACTTACAGACGAGAAGGAGAGAGACTCACGATGCGCTTACCGATTCTGCTTACGTTCCAGGTCGCCGCTATTGCCTGCATCACGATTTCTGTTGCGGCCGGTCCGCCGGAGCATGTCTTGATCGCCCACCGCGGAGCGGCTGATCCGACGACCGAAGGATGGCGGCGTGTTGTGGTGCGCAAGAAAGGCACGATCAACGAGAGAGCGATCGCCGCCGATCCGGTTGGGGGCCTGCCGGCCTGGAGCATTGATGATGACGGGACCGGGGCCGCACCTATCGCTCTCAACTACCAGCTCAGCCCTGCGTTTCTCGATGCCAACACCATTACGCATCTCCGCTGGCGCTATGTCCTGCACCTGCGTGTGGTGGAAGGGGCTGCGAAACCCAATTTCTCGGTCTGCGGCGAGGTGGCTACGCTGTCCAGGCGGTATATGGTTCGCTTTACGAGCGATGGCGCTGGGGACACGGTCGTGACCCTTGGGCTGAAAGGGCCGGTGCAGACTGCGACGGTCGCTGGCGACGGCTACCACCGATTCGTGCTGGACTACACGCCGAGTGCCAACGGGTCAGGTACGGTGTCGCTGACCGCTGACGGGGCTCCCGAGCCACTGATCGCGGACTACGCGGGTGAGGCCGCCGGTAACGTGGCCTCCCGCATCGTTTGGGGCTCGAACCAGAGCGCCACTGCAGGACACGGGCACTATCATCTTGTGGAGTTTGCCATGGAAAAGAAGCCTGCCGAGGATATCCCGCTTCCCCCCGCGTTCGTGGCGGTCGATAACGTGTGTGCCTGGCCGAATCTGACCGTCTTTCCGGATGGGGATATTCTGGCCACGATCTACAGCATGCCAAGCCACGGCGGCGGCGAAGGCGATGCCCAGTGCTGGGCCAGCAAAGACCAAGGAAAGACGTGGACGTTGCGGGGTACCCCTGCTGCCCACGAGCCCGGCACATGTCGCATGAACCTGGCGGCGGGCCTTGCGCGCAATGGAGATATAGTCGTGCTCTGCTCCGGTTGGGACAAGCTCGATATGAAACGTCCCAGACACGAGCGCATCCTGAAGGCATTCGTCTCCCGCTCTACTGACCAAGGTGCCACCTGGAAGGTCTCAACCAAGTTCCCCAAGGTTGAGGGCATGAGTGAGTTTATCCCGTTTGGGGACATCATTCAGGCTCAAGATGGGACGCTCTGCGCCTCGGGCTACGCCCAAACGCCGGGGAGCAAGGGCTACACCTACCACAGCTACTTCCTGCGCAGTCGGGACGATGGAAGCACTTGGCAGGTCGAGAGCATGATCGCCGAGAAGCACAACGAGACCGCCATCTTCCAGTTGGCGGACGGCACCTGGCTCGCGGCAGCTCGGGTCAACCACATGGATATCTACAGATCGACGGACAACGGGACGACCTGGGAGCAGTTCGCCGCTACGACCGGGTCTCAGCATCCCGGCCATTTTCTGCGCCTCAACGACGGTCGTTTGCTGCTGACGCATGGTGACCGGCGGGCCGGTCTTGAAGGGGTTGGCGTCCGGCTCAGCAGTGATCCTGCGAATACCTGGCCCGAGTTCTCTATCCCCATCGCTCGCGCCCTGAACACAGATTGTGGCTATCCGAGCAGTGTTCAATTCCCCGACGGTCGTGTCATGACCGCGTTCTACGCCAAGGGGTCCCCCACCCACAAGACGTACCATATGGGCGTGGTGTTCTGGAACGCAAACGAGATCATGGAAGGGATTGGGGTGGATGTGCGCTGAGGGTCGAACGCCATCAATGGGCCGATATGCCGCCGTTCTCGTGTTTCTTCTTCTGCTCAGGGCAGGTGGTTCCGCCTCTGCTGAGGATCCCGAACTCGAGCGTCTCAAGGCGGCGGCGAGTACGCCGGTGGCCACGTTGAGTGTCCGGAAAACCGTCCAGGAGCGCAACGGCAGCCCTGTTGACCAGACCGACTTTGTGATCGACACTGGGGCTCGGGCTTACACGATGCGCTACAAGACCTTCCGTGGCGCCGCGTCGCGGCGGAATGCGAAGGAACTCAATGACTGGTGCAGCGGTTACGGCATGATTGTGCCGCATCAGAACTGGTACCACAACGGATTCGTGAAGGTCGATATGGTCGGCAGGAAGCGGGACTGCATTCGCTGGATGGAAGGGAAGCCCCGCGTGCTCGAGAGTTCCGGAACGCGCATCGCGTTTGATCTGGTGTTCAGCACCGTGAATGGCAAGGAGGTTGTGCGAACCGTGGCGTTAGCCGGTCGGCCCGAGCTGTACCTCAGTGTCAACGGACGGCTGTTCATCGGCGACGAGGGCGCGCTTCGCACCACGTTCTGTGGGTACCCGCACGGCTACAACGGACCGTTCGATCGCTGGGTGCACCGGGATGGCGAGGCCATCCAGAATGATGGCAAAGAACGCAAACAGATTCAGCTTGATCTGCAGGCTGCCCCGTGGTTGTTGCTGGCGGATCACGCTCTCGACCCTGCCGGCATCAAGCAGGGGTTGCTCGGCCTCGTCTACGATCGAGCCCCATTGACCAAGGCCCTCGTGCTGCACAACCGCAATTACATGATCATGTCCGACTTCACTGGCCCCTTGGGCGTGGAGCAACGCTACATCGTCCACACGTTCGGGCCGGTTTCCAGGGAGATTGCCAAAGCCAAGCTGGCGGATCTTGAGACTGTCACTGAACGGTTCTCTCAGGCGTTTGATGGTCTCCCTCCCGCTCTGGGAAACTAAGGGCGAATGGCACTCAGACAGGCGTCAGGAAGTGGATATCAGGGCCCCCAACCCTGGTGGAATGGAGAACACGATGAAACTGCTACCAGCGGTAGCGATTGCAGTGGCCGTCCGTTTGCTCGCGGGAACTTCTGTGACCTGCGCTCAGCCTGCACCTGGCTGGCGCCCTCTGGTGATTCAGAAGTCCGCGCCAAGCCCGACCGTTGACGGTGTTCTCACGGACGCGTGTTGGCAGGAGGCAGACCGCAGGCCGTTGCGCCACTATGCCGGCGGGGAACTGACTGTGGGGGGACACGCGGCCCTCTCCTACGATGACACGACGCTTTATGCGGCCCTGTGGCTCGACGAGCCTTCCCCGGAGAGAATTGGCACGCCTCTTCCTCCGAAGGGGCTTTGGGATGGTGAGGTGATCGAGTGGTTCATCTGCCCGAGCGCGGACGGGGTTGAATACGTTCAGCTCGCCTGGAATTCAGCTGGTCGTCAGTTCAGTGCATCCTGCCGGAGCACGGGCAGCGGGGCGTTTACATCGAATGCGGAGTGGCTCCCGACCTGGCAGACGGTATCCGTGGTCGGCAAGGGCGGCTGGACCACTGAAGCGGCGATTCCACTCGCGGAGTTGGACCAGAAGCTCCCTGCGGATGGCGTCATGTGGCGCATCAACTTGAACCGGCACCGTGTCATCGACCCGGGCAAGCCTCAGTGGAGTGCTCTGTCACCAACCGGGACTGGCGGGTTCCACATGATCGAGCGCTTCGAAGATGTCCATTTCAGCACGTACGTGGAAACACCGACGACTGCACGCGGTGATGGGCCGTTGCAGGCATTGATCGGTTGCTGGAGCACGCGTTTTGGCTATGCCGCACTGTTTGATCCGCATCTCCAACTCGACCGCGCTCTCGGTCAGGACAACGTTCAGATCCGGGTGAAGCCACCTCACAGCAGCGCGCTGGCCAACTGGCCACGGCGGGCTGACGAGTTGGCCCGGCATGGCGTGGTGGTGTTGACCGATGTCCCAGCCGCCTCGTTCAGTGAGAAGCAGTTGCTTCATCTGCAGCGTTACGTGACGGAAGGAGGCGCGCTGATCCTCATGGGCGCGATGGGGGGGTGGAAGCATGAGCCCAAGGACGGCTGGTCCTTGTCGCCGCTGAAGGACATGCTGCCCCTGGAGCACACCACTGGGGGGGGCGTTGAGCATCGCCGTGTCCGGGCAACCCTCCCGGAGCACCCTCTGTTCCGCGGTCTGGACCTCGAGGCGCTTGGTCTTCTCGCCGGGACTCAAGTCACGAAGCCGGCTCGCGGCGCAACGGTGCTTGCGACGGCAGGGGAGGGACCGTTCATCGCTGAGAAGACCGTTGGAAAGGGGATTGTGGTGCAGATTACCGGTCACTATGGGCACAAAGCGACCTGGGTGCCGATCGACGGATTCGGCCGGGATTTCTTCATGTCCCCCGCCTATCCCGTGTTTTGGGATAATCTGGTCGCACACGTAACCGGGAAGGCTGTCCCACATCCGTCCAAGCCGTTGCCGGCCGAGTCCGGGCAGCCCGGCACGATTGTCTGCGACATTATTCGCGACAGCTATGGAGACCTGTTTACCCCGGGCGGCACCATACGCCTCAGACCGAAACTGAACGAGAACGGCGTTCGTGGACCACTGCCTGGGTACCCCTGCGAGATCGACGTGGCAATCGAGATGGCAGACGGGAAGAGCGTATCTGTCGGACGGAATACGCTTGTGGATGCAGCCGATGAGTTGTGTGTCGAGCTGCCCTATCTTGATCGCGGGCGGTACGCGCTGGTGCTGGACGTGGAGAGCCCCGGCCGACGGCTCGGTTCGGCCAGGACGGCGTTCGTAGTGGCCCTGCCTGTGATGCAGCGGGACGAGTTTTCGTTCGGAATCACCCTCAACCATGACTACCTGGGCGGCCCGGACATGACGCGGATCGCACGTCAAGTGAAGTCCATCGGTTTCACCAGTGTCTTCTGGCTGGGCAGCCACATCTACGGGGCTTACGACGGCAAGTACCGCATGTGGAATCGATCGCGGAACACGGCCATCATTCAAGCGGCCGGTTTGAAGACGGAGCCGGTATGGTATGCGCCTCTCCTCGATATCCACCACAGCCGTAAGAAGGCAGGCAAGACCGACCGGACCTCCGGCTGTCGGATTCCGGATATGGCCTTTCCCGGGAAGGACTATCTGCCGTACGCGCACTTCTGGTTCGAGGCCTTTGATCGACTGTATGGCCGCATGCCGCTGACGGACGGCTATTACAGCCATGACGAGATCGTGGGAGCCCGTTCTCCCAGTACGGATACTGACCGGTTCAAGCAGGCGTTTGAGGCGATGACGGGCCATTCGGCCTCTGCGGTGCAGGATAACCCGAGTGTTGCGTACCAGCTTCTGGAGGCCAAGCTCCAAGTGACGGCTGACTTGGCTTGGCTTTCGCGTGTCGTCGGGGCTGCTCATGCTCCTGACATGGTTGCCAACTGCTCAATCAGTCCCATGGCCATGGCGTCTCACTCGTCGGCTGTCCTGGACCTTCCGGACACGATCTCGGGGCTTGGGGCCACGGCCCCGGACGTCTATCACTACGGCGAGCCGAAGCTTTACGTGAAGTCGTTGGGTTGCATGGCCATTCTCTGGTCGGCCACTGAGTTTGGGCAGCTTTCCGAACCCAGTTTCTACGGTGGCCAACTGAGTAACGCGTACTACGAAGCGTTCCCTGAGCAGGTGTTCGGGGCCATTTCCGGCGGCGCACGCAAGTTTGAGGTGTTCGCTTACGGCACGACATCTTTTGAGACGAACGGACGTCAGGACAAGCGCTTTGCGGAGATCGCGACGCGGACGACCGCCGATGCCGGGCGGATTGGGCGTACCTTGAACCACTACTCGCGGTCGCGGGCTCGAGTGGCCATGCTCTACCCGCAGACGGCTTACATGTGGATCTCATTGGGACACGACTTCAACGATGATTACCTCAAGCTGGTGGGCACGTCCAAGCAGTACATCGGGCTGGGTGGGGCCGTGCGTGCGCAGTTTGACCTCCTCCGGAAGATGTTCGGGCATGTCGACGTGCTCTTCGACAAGCAGATCCAGCGCGGCGACCTGCGCAACTACGACGTGTGTGTAGTGGGATATGCACGCCAGGTTCAGGAGCACACGCTGCGGGAGTTGGCACGTTTCGCCGAAGGTGGCGGGACGCTGCTCGTCAGCACTGACTCGGGGCATCGTGACGAGAACAACGGGCCCACCAAAGCTCTGTACGACATTCTGCCGGCCACCGTTGGGGCTGAGCGTTCGGTGTCGGCGGACTATGTGAACGTGCGCATGCCGAATCCCGTGCCGTTCAGTCGTGGTAACGCACTCGTTCCCAAGTCCGGGGCGGAGCTTCTTTTCACATTCGGGGACACGACTCCTGCCTGCGTTCGCGGACCTGTGGGGCGCGGCCAGGCCATCTTGCTTGGGATGCCGACTGCCGCGCTCAGGGGAGAAACCAACGGGGCGAAGCGCGATCTGATTGCCTACGTCCTTCGCAAGCGCGCTCGGCTGGTATCACGTCCGGAGGATGGGGAGTTCAGTGCCATTACGTTCGTTCCGAAGCGTGGGCTTGGGCGTGCCTTCATGATCGCCAATCACAACAAGGAATCGGCTACCACACGTGTGATGGCTCGGGGGGATGTATCTGAGATCGACCATGCTCTCGTGGATATCGTCACTGGAGAGCGTATCCCGTTCACGGTCGAGGCTGGTGTGCTCTCGTTCGAGGTCACTTGCGAGGATCGGTGGGGACGTGCGCTGGCGTTGTTGCCTCGCCTCCCGAGGACCATTGAGGTCAGCGCTTCTCCCCCGGGTGAGGAAGGTCGTAAGCTGATGCTCGCCGTACGCCTGATCGGGAAGGGCAGCCAGCCGGTGCGCAGTACCTTACCGTTCGACCTTGTTGTCCGTGATCCGGAGGGTAAGGTCCGGGACGATCTCTCCGGCGTCCGAGTTGCCGAGCGTGGCGTGTATGCGTCGGCCATGGTGTGGCCGGAGAACGCGCGTTCCGGCACGTGGACGGTAACGGTCTCTGACCGGATCAGCGGCAGTTCTGATCAGGCGACCTGGGAGTCCCAGTAAGGGGCCGCTTCTGTGACTCGGGGCGCTGACAGATCATCCACATCGGGTTTGGGCCGGGACAGGACACAACTATCGACAATTGACAGGAGTTTCTGGATGCACATGGAACGAGTTTGCGGACGTCGAGCCTTTCTCCCGCTCGTCGTCGTTTCGGTGGTTCTGTTTGCGGGGGCAGTTGTGCCGGCTCTGGATCTGTACGTCTGCCCATTGGGGAACGATGCGTGGTCGGGGACGCTTCCTGCGCCAAACGCCACTCGCTCAGATGGGCCGTTGGCGGGGCTGGCCGCCGCCCGGGATACCGTTCGGAGGTGGCGTAAGCGCCCCGAAAGACTGAACGAGCCGGTGACCGTCCATGTGCGCGGGGGTGAGTACACAATCTCCGAGCCGGTCAGCTTCACTCCGGATGATTCAGGTACGGCCCAGTTCCCGATCACCTACAAAGCGTTCGAAGGTGAGCGGCCCGTGCTCTGTGGTGGACGACGGATCACCGGGTGGGAGCGGCAACCGGATGGGACGTTCGTCGCCGATATTCCGGAGGCGCGTAACGGCACGTGGCTCTTCCGATCTCTGTTCGTGAACGGACGGCGCCAAACCCGGGCGCGCTACCCGAATGTCGACCTCTCTGATCCGTATCGCTCGGGTTTTCTGTTTTCCGAGTACGATCCGCACAACACCACTGCAAGCTGCATCCACAACGTCGGAGATTGGATGGACTACGCCATCGATGTCCCCACTGACGGGACGTACCGTGTCTGGACTCGCTATGCCGCCCAGAACGGGACCTTGCCGCCGCCCTGTCTGGTGGTCGACAACATGGGTGATCGCTGTGCGCTGTCGGTGGGCGGTGGCGAACCGACGTTCATCACCAACCTGCCTGACACCGGGAGCTGGAAGACGCAGAAATGGTCTCGTAACACGACGATGGCGTTCACGAAGGGCAGCCACACACTGCGCTGGCAGAACCTGAAGGGCGGGGGTATCGACATCGACTGCTTTGTGTTCACCACGGACCCAGAGTGGAAGCCCGACGAATCGCCTGTTCCACCTCCCGCTTCGGGGCATCACCTGTTCGTCGTGCATGCGGAGACCTACATCGCGTTCGAAGCCCCGCAGTTGAAGCGTGGAACGGCGGCATCGGCCAAGGACGCACCGGGGACCAAGAAGCGTGTTCCCCTGAAGCCGGGAACGGCGAAGCCCACATGGGCAGCCACCGGTCAGGCTGAGCTACACATTTTTCCCACCAGTTACTACACCTGCCGGGCCTTCAAGGTGATTGGGCGTATCACGTCTGTACTGGAGGATGGTTCCGAGATTCGTCTTGACGGTACTGAGTGTCGCTATGATCTGGCCGGCAAGGCGCGTTTCTTTGTCGAGAACGTGAAGGAGGAACTGGACGCTCCCGGGGAGTGGTTCCTCGATACGTCTGCCGGGCGGCTCTACTACCGCCCTGAAACCGACTCCCGGGGACTTCTCGGCCGTTTGCTGGGGCGGTCAGCCATGACAAACCAGGCGGTCTACGCCCCGATGGCGGGACGTGTGCTGGAGGTCCTGGGTGGGGTCGCCAAGGTGGAGCACCTACGGTTTGAGGGGCTGCATGTTCGCGTCACCGATTTCGACCCGGAGAAGGACGACCCGAGCGGCTACAGGATGGGGCGCGAAGGTGTCTTCCACTTCGAGCGGGCTGCGCACTGCGAGGTCCGCAACTGCCGGTTCGCCAACATTGGCAAGACAGCGGTCTGTGCCGTGGGCTGCGAGGACTTGCGGATCGCCGGCAACACGATCCTGGACAGCGCCGAAGGCGGGGTCACGTTGCGGGACAAGTCGCACCGGAACCGGGTCGAGGACAATGTGATTGATGACATCGGCCGGGTCTACAAGCACGTGGCCGGCGTGACCATCGACAATGGCGGGGACGACAACGTGATCGTCCACAACCGGATCACCAGAAGCTCGCGCTACGGCATTTCGCTCAAGTATGCGGGTGTGCGCACTGTGATCGAGTACAATGATGTGCACCATGTGAACCTCGAGACCTATGACACTGGGGCGATCGAGGTCACCCAGCGCCTCAAGTCTGAGCCCAGTGACGGCAAGATCCGGCACAATCTCGTCCATCATTCCATCGGCTATGGTGGGATCAAGGATGACAACGTCCTGTCCAGTTCGAATGGTATCTACCTGGATTCGTTCGCGGCCGGCTACGAGGTGGCGCACAATCTGGTCTACGCCTGTGACGATGCGGTATTCGTACAGGGGGGACGCGGGAACACTGTCCATGACAACATTCTGGCGGCTGGCGGGCGCAGCCAGATCCGCTACGCCAATCACAGGCAGAAAGCGTTTGAGACGCGCGTGTTCCGGAATGTCATGGTGCTCCCCAACCCGGATGTGGTTGTGGTCAATGCCAGTGCTGTGGATCTGGAGCATTTGGTCGAGTGCGACCGGAATCTGATCTTCGCGACGCCGGACCACGATGCGTTGTTCGCGGCCAGGATTGGAGGAGCGGTCAAGCGCCTTCCTCTGGACGAATGGCGGAAACTCGGCCATGGTGCTGCATCCGTGTTGACGGATCCACTGTTCGCCAACAGCGCGGCCGATGACTACCGACTCCGTCCCGACTCTCCAGCGCTCAAACCTGAGTATGGCTTCGTTCCCATCGACCTGAGCAAGGTCGGGCCAAGGCGGTGAGAGGAACCTGGCGGAACGGGGAACAGCGTGAGCAGACCGCTCCCGTGAGTAGCGCATGCCTGCCAAGCTAAGGCGTAAGTCGTTGGGACGGAAGAACCGGGACGCTGCCCCATACCCCCATTCGGCGGGCTCAGAGCTTGCAGCCGTTGGGGGACCGGCGGCTACTGGACAAGTGAACCGTACGTAGTTCCGTCTTTAGACGGTTTCTCCGGGCCGCGTGAACGCGGAACTACATACACCGAACGCCCTGAATCAATGACATTAGACCGACTGCTCCCCCGGTGGCCGACGCTCGCGCGACGGGCGACCACGTAGACGGTGGCTGTGACACCATCGTCTGTCGTGGTGTATTGCGCTGTCTCGGAGAAAATAGCGGCTTGACTTGACCTGCATTCGTGACCTTCGGGAGCAGTGCCCTAGAGCAGTACCAAGGCGGACCGCTCCTGGACGTCGCGGTTCGGACGGACAGGGCAGTTCGGGTTACGCACCAGAAAGCAGAGACGAAATGAGACCAAACATCATCTTCTGCATGACTGACGACCAAGGCTGGGGCGACACCGGCTACAACGGCCATCCCAGGCTGCGGACTCCGCACCTGGACGCCATGAGTCGGGAAGGGACGCGGTTCGATCGGTTTTATGCGGCTGCGCCTGTGTGCTCACCGACGCGTGGCAGTGTGGTAACCGGGCGCCACCCGTATCGCTATGGCATAACGTTTGCTAACGTCGGGCACATGAAGCGGGAAGAGATCACCGTTGCGGAGATCGCGAAGGAACTTGGTTACCGGACCGGGCACTTTGGCAAATGGCATCTGGGTACGCTGACGCGCGACATCCCGGATGGTCGCAGGGGCGGTCCCGGAACGACCGACTACTCCCCACCTTGGGATAATGGCTTCGACGTCTGTTTTTCGACTGAGATCGCGATGCCCACATGGGACCCCATGGAGAACCAGCGCTTCCCCGGCAAGTATTGGACTGGTCCCGGCGAGTTCGCGACCGACAACCTTGCGGGAGATGATTCACGCATCGTGATGGATCGGGCTCTGCCGTTCATTCGTGCAGCAGTGGATGCGGCCGAGCCTTTCGTCGCGGTCATCTGGTTCCATTCGCCGCATGAGCCGGTGAGGTCGGGAGGGACGTATCTGGACATGTATGCGGACCAGGATGAAGATCATCAGCACTATTACGGCTGCGTCACGGCCATGGATGAGCAGATGGGCCGGCTGCGGGCCGAACTGCAGGAGCTTGGGATCGCCGCCACGACCATGCTCTGGTTCTGCGCGGACAATGGCCCGGCGGGTGCTGGTGGAGGATGCGAGCAAGTTCCCGGAGGCCGCCAGCAAGGTAGCTCAGGGCCGTTCCGTGGGCGTAAGGGGAATCTCTACGAAGGAGGCGTTCGCGTGCCTGGCCTGTTGGTGTGGCCCGAGCGTTTCCCGGAGCCGCGGACGGTCGATGTCCCCTGCAGCACGTGCGACTACTTCACGACCGTGATGGATGTCTGGGGGTACCAGCTTCCGGATGCCCTGCGCCGCCCGTACGATGGGATCAGCCTGCTTCCGGTTCTCGATGGCAAACTGCAGTCTCGCTCTCACCGGATAGGCTTCCAGTCGGCGAACCAAATGGCGATGACGGACAACCGGTACAAGATCTATCGAGGCGGTGCCGACCAGCCGTTCGAGTTGTACGATTTGCTGGAGGACCCTTACGAGACGCGTGACATTGCTGACCAGTACCCCGCTGTGGTGCAGGAACTCTGTGAGTCACTGAAGGTCTGGCGGGAGTCGTGTGCGGCATCCGCTCGTGGTGAGGATTACCCCCGGATTGCCTCATGCTAGAGGATTTGGCAGTGCGGCGTGTCAGTGCCGGAGGAATGCCTTTGTTACTTTGGGAAAGAGCTTCAAGACGGCTCGACAGAGTCTCGCCCTCCAGGGATTCCGTGGAACATTTGTGCCCGATGGGCGGCTCGACAGAGTCTCGCCCTCCAGGGATTCCGTGGAACATCTGTGCCCGATGGGCGGCTCGACAGAGTCTCGCCCTCCAGGGATTCCGTGGAACATCTGTGCCCGATGGGCGGCTCGACAGAGTCTCGCCCTCCAGGGATTCCGTGGAACATCTGTGCCCGATGGAGGGCGAGACTCTGTCGAGCCGCTTCAGGAGTACTGAGTGTTCACAGCAGCGGCGTGCCGTTCTTTGCATCCTCAGTCGCCCCACGCTATTCTGCTGTTCATCCCGGGAAAGCAGCTTCACCCCATCAGCTGGGAGGACGACAGACATGACGCAACCGAAGATATCCAGAGCTGAGTTCACATCACGCATCGAGGCCGTGCAGGAGGCCCTTGCCCGCAAGGAACTGGACGCGCTCCTGGTATATGGCGACGAGTACCGCAAGGAGAACCTGCGGTATGTGTGTGATTTTTGGCCAATCTTCGAGCGTGGAGGATGTTTCATTCCTCGCACGGGGGCGCCCATTCTGGCGGGGGCCCCAGAGGGGCAGCTTTACGCCCAGTCCATGTGCGTGTGGGATGATGTGCGTAACATCAAAGAGTTCGCCTGTGTCAGTGTCCCCGAGGAGATCGATTACCCTCTGGCGGAGTTCTCATCACTCAACGAGATCCTGGGCGAGACGCTCGCCGGAGGGCGTCGCCTGGGAGTTGTCGGGATGCTCGACATTCCCTTTCCGATCATGGAACGCATCCAGAACGCGGGATCCGCGGTAGAGATCGTGGATGCGGCCGACATTCTGAACGCTCTGCGTCTGGTGAAGAGTCCAGACGAGATCGCCTGCCTGCGTAGGGCTGGGGAACTGGCCTGCATCGGCTACGAGAAGCTCATGGAGAATTGCCAGCCCGGCAACACGGAACGGCAGGCGGCGGGAGCCGGTGAAGGGGCAGCACGCATGGCGGGCGCCGAGGACATCAACTTCACCGTATTCGGCTCCGGACCGCGCGCAGCAACCATCATCGGTCGGCCCGTCGAGCGGATCATGGGCGATGGCGACATGGTGATGGCTGCTTTGGCCGTTCAGTATGAGGGGTACGTCGCCACTGTCGAATACCCCTTCGTCATCGGTCGCGCCACGGATGGCCAGAAGCGTTTCCTCGCGGCGCTTTTCGAAGCGGCCAACGTTCAGCAGGGCTACCTCAAGTCCGGTGTCATTTCGGGTGAAATGGTGCGCGCTGTCAAGGCCGTGTTCAGGAAGCATGGCCTTGAGGAGTACGATGTCTACCCGCCCATGCACGGCATCGGTCTGGCCGAAGCCGAGTCTCCCTACCCCGACGCGGACAGCGACTACCCGCTGGAGACCGGCATGTGCGTCAATTCGGACATCAGCCTGTTCGGGCATCCGGATGGTTCGAACCGCATTGAGGAAGGCTTCATGATCACGGAAGCGGGAGCGGAATCGCTGACGCCAAGCATCCGTGAGCTGGTGGCCAGGGGCGTGTGAGAACAGCGACTGACAGGGAAGCTCTCAATGAAGAAGATTCTCGTTTTAGGCGGACATCTGGACGACTCCATTTTGGCGGTTGGCGGCATCCTGCGTAAGTGCGTCGACTTGGGGGGAACGGTGTCGGTCATGTGTTTTGGCAACGGTGACGAAGCATTTACCACGCTCGCGGACCGCGACACGTGCGTCGAGCGCTTCAAGGCTGAGGCCGTCAAGGCGCACAAGATCCTGGGTGTCGACGATTTTGAGTGCCTGGACGTGCCGGATTTTGCCGTCCAGGAGAATCGCGAGACCTACCGGGAGTGCATGCGCGCTATCCGTCGGGTTCGGCCCGATGTCATCCTCGGCCATGGCTGGCTCGAGTACTTCCAGCATCGCGCGATGGCGCGACTGGCTTGCGACTCGTGGTGGCAGGCGGGGTGGGAGTGTAGTGCCGATTTGGGGGAGCCCTGGGCGGCCCCCTCCATGTACCACTTCGAGGTGCTCCACACCTTGCCTGAACCGACGCACATCGTTGACATCACCGACACGTTTGACGCCAAGATCGAGGCGTGGCGGCAGTTCGAAACAGCCCAGGATCATCTCGGATCCATGTTCGATCAGCTCGAGGCGCGCGCCCGCTTCCACGGAAGCAAGATCGGCGTGACGTATGCTGAAGCCTTGACCCGCTCCTACTTCATTCCCCAAAAGGTCGATAACGTTCTCGAGGAGCTCTAAGTGGATCCCTTCTACCTCGCTGTCACGACCGACGATGTGGGTATGGATGGCTATTCCACTCCCGAACATGTGCGCAATCTGCTTGATCTCTGGGCGAGCGAGAATCTCACGGGAACACTGTTTGCCGTGCCGCGCTGGGACGGCCGGGAGATTGGCGCTTCTGCTGAGTACGTCTCTATCCTCCAACACGCCGTTGAGCAGGGGCACGACGTCGCGCAGCACGGCCTGGATCACACGCGTTTCCAGACCGGCATTCCACCCAAGATGGTACTCGATCTTCCCCACGAAGGCCCTGCACGTGAGTATTTGGCCAACCACCGGGACGAGATAGCTGCGGCGCATACAGTCGACAAGCTGCGCCACATTCTGGGCACTGGGCGCCAGATCCTGGAAGATGCCCTTGGTGTCCCAATGAGAGGGTTTCGGGCGCCGTGCCTGTCCACCTGTGATCAGCTATTCGAGGCCCTGGAAGCGGAAGCGTACGTGTACGACAGTTCGGCTGTGTTCCAGACGACAGCCTGGGACTTGATCAACGACCCTGACAGGGATGTCGCGCCAATGCCTGTCACGCGCGAGCTTTTCGAACAGATGCAGACAGCCGGGAGCATGTGGACCTGGCCGATCAGCGCCGAGTATACCTGGTATCTGAAGTGCGAGCACGCGGAACGTTTCCTCGCCCTCGCCAAGCACGATTTCGAGGCCTGTCTGTCCGCCGGCATTCCCTTCGTTCCGGTGTGTCATGTGTCGCCCGTGCAGGAGGGCGATGCAGGTCAAGGCTTTGACCTTTACCGGAAGCTCATGGCCTATGTGCGTCAGAGAGTGGTAGAGGAAGGGAAACGGCTGGTCAGCATCACGCTCTCTCAGCTCTGCGCTGAATGGCCACCGAACGGGAAGTAGTTCTCATGGATCAGGAAATTACCTCTTTTGACGCCGCTGAACCCGGAGCGTTCGGCGACATTCTGAATGTGGACCGCGGGCCTGCGGTGCCCGCGAAGGTCGGCCTTCTGGCCGTGGGCTACTTCGAGTACTGGCGCATGTATCCGTCGCTCCGTGCAACGGTTGAGACCGATCTGGCGAAGGTAGCCGAACGCCTGGCGGCCAAGGTTGACGTCGTCTATCCCGGGATGGTTGACAACCTGGATCGTGCCGAGGAAGCGGGCCGTGCCCTCGCCGAGGCCGGCGTCGATGTTGTCGTTGTCGTAGAAGGCACATACCTGCCCGACTACATGGTGCTGCACGCGCTGGAACACGTGCCTCATGCCCGTGTGGTGCTTTTCAACACTCAGACCGGAGCCGGTGTGCGTCCATCGGACGACTATGAGGCCACCATGCGCAACAGCGCCCTCATCGGTGTCACGCAACTCTCCGGGTCGTTCACCAAGGCGCGACGCGACTATGACGTGGTCGTCGGTGAGATCGCAGAAGACCGCGGCTATGAGGAGATCGCCCGTATCGCCCGGGTTCGAGCGGCGGTCGCACGCTTGCGCGCCTGCAATCTGGGACTCATCGGGCACGTCTTCCGAGGCATGTACGATCTTGAGTTTGACCGCGGAAGTGTCCGTGGTTGTTTGGGGCCTGAGGTCATCTCCGTCCAGGCGGATCACCTCGTTGACTTGTGGCAGGATGTCGCCCCGGACAACGTCCGCGCCCGTGCCGCTCAGCTCACGGATCGATTTGCCGTCCGAGGGGTGACGGCGACGGACATTGAGCGGTCCGTGCGCCTTGGGATCGCCATGGAGCGTCTGAGCGCACGCTACAAACTCGACGGGCTCTGCTTCCTCGGGCAGCATTACCTCGAGAAGATGACTGGCGCCCCCGCGCGAATCGGGGCATCGATGATGATGGAAGACGGGGTCATGGTTGCCTGCGAAGGCGACGTTGGGGGGCTCGTCATGATGCAGCTCATGCATGACCTAACCGGACGAGCTCCGGTGCAGATGGAGTGGGGCCAGTTCGATGTGAACAACAACGCCTTGTTCCTGCTCGGGCATGGCATTGCCAGCCCTGACGCTGCAGCCGATCCCACGGGTGTCACCCTAACTCGTGCCCCGGAGGAATGGGGCTTCGAAGGGGCAGGTGTCAACTGGGAGTTTATCCTGAGGCCCGGCCCCGTCACCCTTGGACACTTTATCAGCACCCCGGATGGCTGGCGGATGCTGATCTCTGAGGGCGAGTCGATCGAGTTTTCCTGCCTGCCCTGTGACGAAATCCACGGCATGGTGCGCGTGCAGTCCCCCGTGTGTGACTACCTGAAGCAGCTGATCAAGCTTGGGGTCACGCACCACGCCATCGTCATCCACGAAGAGCTGGTCCCGGAACTGGAACTAGCGGCGGAACTCATGGGGGTCGACAGTGTGGTCCTGCGTTGATGGCTGGACCTGGACCAGATGTTCCCAGAGTTCAAACTCTGACGGTCAGGCGAGCTTGGCCCTCCGCGAAAGCTCTGCGGAGGCGGTTTCTGGCTCACGGTTGGTTCCCAGGTGCGATCGGAGCAGCAAAGCGGTACACTCGGTCCATCTGAGGAGGATCCCCGAGCATCCGGAACCAAATGTCGCGGAGGATATAGTAGACGTTCCCCATAGATGATGGTTGAGCTCCTGAGCGCTGAGGGCGCGGACGCATACCAGCCCAGGGCACAGCGTAGCGACGCCCTGGGTATGGCGGAGTAGAGTGGTCATGCCCTGTAGGGGCTCCGCATAGTCTCTGGACACAGGATCGCGACGTTCGTCCTGTGCTGAGCCCCTTCAGGGCAAGACCCGGGGGGACGGGCAACCTGGGGCGGATGCCCCAGGCTGGTATGCGGGGCGCCGTTGGCGCAGAAGACGATAGGCAGGGAGAACGATCCAGCGCGGGCCGTGACATTGCGCACAGATTCCCGGCAAACGAGACGGCACAGCGGACCTCGCAGGTCCTCGGTCGCTGCCCCCACCGTTCCCCCGGCATGCATGGATCTTCGTAGTGAATGAGCCGAAGGTCGCTTCGGGTGTGAGCCTGGGGATATTCAGAGGCGATGTGGGCTCACTTTGCGGCGGTATCCCAGACGAGTAGCGTCATATCTTCGGACGCGGTGACCAGGCGTCTGCCGTCGGGGGCGAGAGCGATGCCGTGGATGGGGCGTTCGTGCCCCGGGCGTGCGGCGATCAGTGTCCCTTTTACCAGGTCCCAGGCCGAGAGTGTCCGGTCGGCTCCGGCCGTGAAGGCGGTTGAGCCGTCAGCGCTGCAGGTGAGCGCGTACCATGGATTGTCAGTATCGACAGCTGTCGTCAGCTCCTGCGACGTCAGGTCCCAGCTCAGGATTCGTCCGCCTTCCCCGGCCGAAACGGCGTGTTCCGCGTCTCCGGCGAAAGCGACACCCCGCACCCACCCCCGGTGTCCACGCAAGGTCGCGAGAAGCGCGCCTTCTGCTGTGTTCCAGAGACGAACGGTTCCGTCTCGTCCCCCGCTGAGCACGACTTTGTCGTCCGCTGAGAGTGTGGCGGCAAGGACTCCGCCACGGTGCCCTTCAAGCACGGCGTCGGGTTTGGCTCCGCGTGCACCCCATATCCTGATCACGCCATCGCCGGCACCGCTCAGCAGGCGCTCGTTGTCGTGTGTGTAGGCGACAGTGAGGACATAGCCACGATGCCCTTTGAGTTCACGCAGCAGCGTCCCCTTGTTGAGGTCGAACTCACGGATGACTCCATCCTTGCAGCCGGCGGCGACCCGGTGGCCATCCGGTGACACGGCCACGGCATGGGCGCCAAGCTTCGCGCCGGTGATCACGCGGGTTGTGGTGCCGCTTACCGTGTCCCAGACCCTCAGTGTTCCATCGACTGAGCCGCTCACCACATGCTGACCATCGGGCAGGTATGCCACTGTTCTTACGGAACCGGCATGGCGTTCCCAGTCGATTCTCGGCTTGCCGGTGGCGGCGCTGCACTCGGCCACGGTTCGGGCACCGTACGACAGCACCCATTCTCCGTCCGGGGACACGGCGATCCGCGTTACGTGGCCGTTGTGCGCAAACCAGCGCTGCAGCACTTTCTTGTTCAAGCGGTCCCAGCGCCGGATCGAGCCGTCACGGGAGCCGGTCAGGAGCTGGTCCGGGTTCTTGCAGTAGGCCACGCTTGTCACTGCGGCGCCATGGTGGCCGGTGAAGGTCTGGAGCAGTTTGCAGTCCTCGGCTCGCCATTCTGTAGCCTTGTGACGGCTGCCTACGAGTAGGCGTGTCCGGTCCGGTGAGAGCGCGATGCTGCGGCTGTGTGTGTAGTAGTCTTTTAGCCAGGTTCGCAGCTGTTTGCCGGTAGTCAGATCAACGTGGACGATGACGGGGCCGGAACCAGCCGCTCCGTGGGCGAATGCTGTCTTGCCGGCGGGCCCGTAGATTCCTTCGGTGAAGCGATGTACTGAGCCGGTTGCGCTGACCAGTTCCTTACCGGTCGCCAGATCCCACTCCTTCAGGGTTGGTGGTTGTGCGTTGGTGGTAAGGACACGTGTTTCGTCTGGTGAGTAGACAGCGCGTCTGAGCTGGGCCTGTCCGGTCGGCCAGACGCGGATCTGCCGTTCCGCCTTCAGGTCCCATTCGCTGACTTGACCCGCCTTGTCTGCCAGGAGCAGGATTTGGCCGCCACGGCGTGGGATGATACTGACCAATCCAGCGTCGCAGACTTTGCTGCTGGACTGCTTCTCGCCAGCTGCCAAATCCCAGATTTCGACGGTTCCGCCAACGGCGAAGGCGCCGCGACCGTCGGGCAGGTAGCAGAGATCGCCGATCCCGGCGCTGTATAGCATGCGGCATGTTCCGAGGCGTTGGACTGCTCCGTTGGGCAGCGTGTCGCCGAGGCGATCTTCGCCGGCCATCAGCAGCAAGCTTGAGGCCGTGATCAGCAACCCGGTCAGGATGCGGTTGCAGGTTCTCATGCCTATTCCTCCAGCTTCTTGTCCGGGCCGTACACGTTCTGGTAGACCTTTGTGTTGCCCCCCGTCCGAGTGCGTTTGGCGGCCGGGCCGGAAAACCAGTTGTGGTGCACCTGGGCACCGGCGGAGGGGACGCCGCGGATGACCACGTGCCTGTGTCGGCCCTGGAACGTGTTGTGGTGGATGTGCATCCAATCACCGGCGATGTTTGTGCCGTCGCCACGGTCTCTGCCGCCGTGCATATCGAAGTGATGGCTCGTCGCCTTCGGCTTGATCAGGTTCCACGCGGCTTCGTATCCGGAGCCGGGCCTGCCACTCGACGCGATGTGGTGTCGGCAATCGCTGAACACGTTCGCGATGATATGGACGTCGCTCGACGAGGTGGAGATGCCGTATCCCAATCCGCCCCGTTGGCAATGATGGATGCTGTTATGGTGGATCCGGACGTCGATCGCACGGGCACCCACTCCCAGCCCGACCACGTTGAAGTTGAAGATCTCGCAGTTGTCGATTTCCGTCGACGAATGGCCGACGCTCAGGAAGCGTGAGGAGAAGCTTGCTCGGTCCGCGCCGCCGTGGGGGCCACGGAAGCGCAGACCGGTCACGCGTATTCCGTGGCCACCGGTCTGCATGAGGCTGTAGGACTCGCGCGCTGTCGTGTGGATGAGCGCCCCCTTGGAGCCGTCTGCGCCGCGTGTTCCGGCAAGAATGACACGTCCTGGAATGACAATGCCGCGTTGGCCTGTGAGGTCAATCTCAACCCCATCGGGGACAAATATTACCTGGCCGGGTTCGGCCTGTCTCAGGGCCTTTAGCAGTTCTTCAGCCGTTCGGACAACGACATCACCGTCTGCCCGGATATCGCGGTATCCGGGACCGCCTCCGATTGGGTCCCCGGTTGGGTTGGCTTCGCAGCCAAAGGTCTCCGTTGGGGGGGGCGCCCCCAAACAGACGAGGGACCATGTGAACGACAGGATCCAGGCAATCACGCGTGCGGTTCTCATCCGTGTTCCCCATTGAGTTGGTCGCGTTTGCTCGTTGCCGACCTACGGTAATGGGCAGAGCCGGCATTGCCAGAACTGCGGACCTCCACGCCGGACTCACTCCTGAGAGAGGAGCATGCGCACCATGTTCGATACGCTGCCAAAGGCCCCGGTCGACCGTCCTGTCCAGTGCCTGGCCGATGAGCGACCGGATCTGTTATCCCCTGATTCACCGGCCGGGCTGCGTCTGGTGCAGATCACCAATGATGCCTCCGGTGTGCACGCGCATGTCTACATGGAGTCACACATCTTCACGCCGGACTCCAGGCGGCTCGTGTTTCGGCGCATCCTGAACCACGGTGAGAAGATCCCCATCAATATCAGGCAGGATTACCTGCTCTGTGACATAGCAGACGGGTTCACTATCCGGCAGTTGACTGATGAGCCGGGAGCGACGGCTCCCGCAATCACGCCTGATGGGCGTTTCATGTATTACCTGCTGGATCAGGCCCCGGCCCCGGACCGCGGACGTTGGGTGCTGCGCCGGGTGTGCCTGCAGAGCTTCCGGCGTGAGACAGTCCTCGTCATCGACAACCCGCTTCCCGGGACGCGCTGTCGTCCGAGCTTCTGTACCACGCTGAGCAGCATGTCCGCCGACGGTGAGCGCCTGTGTACGTCCGGTTATTTGGGGGATGGTGTGCGCCCTAACGGGCCTTTCGGCGTCGTCGTGTTCGATCTGGCACGGGCGACGGCGGAGGCGATCATGGAGAGCCCCACGTTCTCCAACGCCCATCCGCAGTATTGCCGCTGTCCGGATCCCGAATCCAAACACGACATCCTGGTCCAGGAGAATCACGGGGATCAGGTGGGCGCCGACGGGCGCGGAGATCGCACGCTGCCGAAGACTGATGCGAGCGGGGCCGACGTCCACGTCATTCGGGATGATGGCACTCAGTTCCGGACGATGCCGTGGGGACGCGACGGGCAGGAGTTCTGCACCGGGCATCAGTGTTGGCGCGGCCGGATACCATCTGCCGTTGCCGGCGTGTCTCGAGTAGGGCGCGATGTGCCGGTTGTCGAAGGCAAGCCTGGCCCTGCCGACAGCAGTGCGCCGCATCGAGGAAGAGAGACTCCTGGGGCCGTGCGGAACGAGATCTGCCGGGAGATGCCCCTGCCGATGTTCAGCCACTTCGCGTTCGACCCTACCGGAACACGCTTTGTGAGTGATTGCATGCGACCCGGCGCGGGAAACTGGGCCAATGCGCAGATCGTTGTCGGCTCGTTGCCGGATACCCCTGACGCTGTGTTGAAGGTGCGCTATCTTCTGGAATCCGGGACGTCTTTTCAGAACCCGCAGGCGACGCATCCGCACCCGTTCCCCTCGCCGGATGCAACCAAGGCGTTCTTCAACTCGGACGTGACCGGGCAGCCTCAGATCTGGATGGTGGAAGGGTTCGAGTTCCCTGAGTGAGTGGATTCGTCTTAGGTGCTTGCCGTCCTGCATTTCAGCTTGCGCTGCCTGCGCAGCCGGCTGTATAATGGATGATGGTTTTCCGGCGAAGATGCTCCTGTCGCCTCAATCGACCCAGCATGCTCAAGGAGAAGCACCGTGAAGCATCGCGGAGTAATGAACACATTGAAGACGTCTCTGGCGTTCACGCTGATCGAGCTTCTCGTCGTCATTGCGATCATCGCGATTCTTGCGGCCATGCTGCTTCCGGCGCTGCATCAAGCGCGCTCTCGAGCGCGGAAGATCTCGTGCGTTGGCAACCTCAAGCAAATCACGATCGCCGGGTTGGGGTACGCCGACGACAACGAAGAGATCTTGCCCTCCTACTACCAGTACGTTTCCAGATTTGGCGGCTCATTCCGCACACGTGACATGCCGTATGCGAACCATTTTTTGAACTGGACGTCGAACAGCTACAGGTGGTGGCAGGATCAGACGTACCCCTACCTCAACAACTTCCCCATATACAAGTGCCCAAACCCGCAGGCGCGGACCCAGTGGTTTGGCGGTTATGGCTGGAACGTCTACGGGGCCGGCTACGTCATGAACATGGCTTCAAGGTATAACCGGAGCGTGATCTACCGGGGTGTTCCGTTGAAAGCTGTTACCGATCCCACAAGGGTACCGATGCTTTCGGACTCGTTCCCGAACGCGACAAATGGCTCGAATTGGCCAAACCACTGGAACCCGGCGAGCAGCTACCACCACACGTATGCGCCCATCGTCCACGACAACGGCGCGAACATCGGGTTTATCGACGGGCACGTCACATGGTTTCGGAAGCCGAATTACTGGTCGGAAATTCAGTGGGTATTCGACCCCGACGCTCCGCTCTGATCGTCTTGGGGCGTCGGGCTCGTCCGCAGCACCAGCCGGTCCGCGGCTCACGTGCAGGACCACAAGACCCCTGCGGTCTCCCGTCCCAACCTGAAGCATCCAGATGGTTCACTCATCGAGGTGGCCGCACTTGGCGGGAAGAAGCGCCGGTTCCACTATTGCGAACCAGAGGGTGGTTGCCGCGCCTGGTTCCATCCAGTCGCCGACTACTGGGCTCGGGAGTCGCTACAAGACCAGTGCCGTGACTTGGGGAACTTGGCGCCGCGCGACTGCTGCGCCACCGGAGCAGAGGATCCCGCGCCACCGAAGTCACAGACGAGCCTGGCCTTCGCCAGTTGTTCTATCGCTCATATCCGAGTGTGTAACTTGGTCGTCAAGGTCAAGACTGGTCGCCGTCCAGAGGCCGCCTCCCACTTTGGGGGCGTCCGATTCAGTGTGGGACTCGGCTTCTGGACGGCGACCGAATCGTGCTCAAAACGGTGAAGTTACACACGAGGCCAGAGGAAATCGCATGATTCGGATGTCACATCGACTTGGGGTTGTCTTGATCGTGGCCGCCGTGTTTGCCGGTTGTGGCTGCGTTCATTGCCACGCCCAGGAAAGCGGCCCGAATCTGCTGCCCAACGGCGGTTTCGAGGACGGCATCGAGGCGTGGGCCTGGGGGCAGTGGAAGGGATTGCCCGAGCCGGGATACCTCGATACTGAAGCGCCTTATCGAGGCAAGGCGTCTTACACCATGACGCTTGCCGGTGTGGAAGGCGAGCGCATGCTGTACGCAACCATCGGTGACATTGATCCTGACGCGGACTACGAACTCACGCTTGCGTTACGGGGCCGTGACCTGTCGGCCGACGGCGTTGGTGTCGCACTGCTGCAGTGGGGAACAGAGAAGAGCGACAAGCCCAGGCCTCAGGGATGGATCACCTGGCCTGACCGTCCGGCTGAAGGGGAGCTGATGACGACGGGGGGTACCTTCCCCTGGACCCCCACCAAGATCCACATCTACAAGCAATCGATCAAGCTAACGACGACACGCCTCGCTCTGTACATCCGGCACAAGAACGTCGGGACAGGCGAACTCAGCATCGATGGCGTTTCGTTCCGGACCGTTCCGTCGATTCCGTTCCGGGCGTCGGCCCACTCTGAGCGCTCCCTCGCGCGTCCTGCGAGGGAGCCTTCCGCCCCTGGGAAGGAGCTTCGCCCTGGACCGGCTGGGCGCAAGTCGCTGGGAGCCCCGGTCGACGTCCTGGTGGATCGCTGTGATTCGTTGCAGGGCTGGGGAATGCAGTTGGGGGCTGAGTTCCCGGGTGCACAGGGGCAACTGAACACGGTTTCCAGCAACGGCTGTGCTGTGATCGAGGTGACCGTGGATCTGAGCAAGGGGGGACGCTATGCAGGCGCGGAATACCACACTGCGATTGAGAAGGCTGAGAGCATTCTCTTCGATGTACATAGTGCGGGGCTGGGACAGTTTGGGGCCCGGATTCACGATGCAACGGGTCAAGTGCATGCCGCGTCGTTCGGGGTGAAGCCCGGTGACTGGCATACGATCACCCTCCCTCTGGACAAGAAGACGTTCACGGGACACTGGGGGGGAGCGAAGGACGGCACGATCCACTTTCCGCTCCGTCGCGTTCTGGTCTCGGCCAGCTCGACCAAGGGGGCAAAGGGCGCGTTTTTTTTGCGCAACCTCGGTGCGCGACAGCGGTCCCCCAAGCGGACTTGGGAGATTGGCGTTTCCACCAACCAGCCTGGCCATATCCACTTCCTCGGCGAGCCGACCGTCGCAGCGGCTGTCAGGATCCTGAACCGGTTGCGGGAGGAGCGTAACGCCCCGGTGACCGCTTCGGTTGTGGACTTGAGCGGCGAGGTCCTGGCAACGACCACGAAGGAACTGCGCTTCGGGCCGTGGGCCCCCGAGACCGTGTCGTTGGAGATGGCGTCGCCGGGGCCTGGGTACTTCCATGTGCGTGTCGAAGTCGGGAGCCAGACCGTGGAGCGTGGCGAGGGGACATTCGGTGTCGTCCCCAAGCCCCTGCGCTTCCTCCAGCGCGACCCGGAGTCGTTTTTCGGCATGCACAGCGTCATTCCGGACATTGCGGCGCGCATCGGCGTTCACTGGTTCCGCTATTATCACTTTTGGAGGTATCGCGAGTTGCACAAGGGGCTGCGCACAAACGCTGTCGACAGATTGCAGGGGTGCAGGGACGCCGGAATTGACACGATGATGTGCCTGGACTACCGCGAGCCGAGTTGGCTGAAGCCGCCGACCGGCCCGGATGGTCTGCCGACTGAGGAGGCCTGGCAATGCTACGCCGACTTTGTCCGTGACGCCGTCAAGGTCCACCCGATGGTTGCCGCGTTCGAGATTCAGAACGAGCCGGATCTGGAACTGATGGCTCACCGCAACCTGCCGTTGGGCGCCGGCGTTGCGTTCTATGCACGTATGGTCAGCATGCTCGCCCCTATCATTCGTGCGGAAGCTCCGGGAATCCCGATTGTGGCAGCCAATGTCAGTGGTCAGGATCAGAAGGGTGGTTTCCGGTTCTGTCGTGCAGTTATCGATCAGGTCGGTGATCTGTTTGATGTCTGGGCGCCACACCCGTACGCGAGTCCGCGCACATTCGGGCCTGGGTTGGCGCCGTTGTTCCCTGAAGGCAATCGCGAGACCGCCAAGCATCAGGAGACCCTCGAGGTGATTCGCGAAGCCGGCAAAGGGCACAAATACTGGATTGGCGAAAAGGGTTGGGAGATTCGTGACGAGGTGCCGCTGACCGGCCAGACCGCCCGAGCGTTTGCCGATTGCGCGGCCCGTTCACTGATCATCGCGAAGTCCGTTCCCGGCGTGGAGAAGTACTTCTGGTTTGTCCTGGCCCAAGGCCATCGGCAGGGCGGGAAGTACACGCTCTTCCGGGGGCGGCCGCTGCAGCCCATGCCGGGAGCAATCGCCTATGCCAACGTTGCCTACCATCTCGATCATGCGAACCCGGTTGATTCGTTTGAGTTGGCCGGTGGCCGAGTTAGGGTTTGCGTCTTTGAGCGTCAAGCGACCGACACGGCCCTTGCCGCCCTTTGGTGCGTGAGCACGCCTTTTGTTCTGACTGCCGAGTTGCCCGGTGACACTCGGGCGTTTGATCTCTATGGACGCTCCGTCCCCAGTCGAGAGCTCCGGCTCACCGGGACCCCTCTTTTCGTGCAGGCATCCGCTACGCAGGTTTCGGCCTTGACGACGTCACTGCGAGCCGGGCGTGTGACGGCGGCCGAGCCGTTCGCGGTTGTCGGGGCTCGCCTCAGCGATGTCCGCACGGTGCACCTCGAACTGCTGAACAACACGTCCGACGTCGTGCGGCTGACCGGGCTGGCCGATGGCGTGTCTCGGAAACTCGCTCTGCTTCCCGGAGGGGAGACCCCGGTGCCCTTCGAGATCGCGGTGCCTCGACCCGTCACCGCCCATGATGGTAAGCCGCTTTCCGTCACGCTTACGCCGCGCGCAGGCAAAACGGTCCACGTGCCCATCCCGACGAACGTGCTGCCGGTGACGCGGAGAGCAGGAATCATGGTCGACGGCAAGACCAAGGATTGGGACGGGGTTGCGCCCATCGTCATTGACGCCCGAACTGACGTCCTCCCCCCTGACAAGGCCGGCTGGAACGGTCCTGACGATCTGAGCATGCGCGTGAGTCTCGCCTGGGATGAGGAGAACCTCTTCCTGTTGGCTCAGGTGACCGATGATATTCACGCGACGCCCAACGCCGTGCAGTTTTGGAAGAGCGATGCCATCCAGATTGGCGTTGACGTGTTGAATGATGCCGGTTCCGTTCCATCCTATGACGAGGACGATCATGAGTACGGTGCGCTGGTGGAGAGTGACGGGACCCGCATTTACCAGACACACCCCGCCGGGAAGCCCCGGTTTCGTGCTGTCGGGACGCGAGCTGACGATAAACACGAGACGTGCTACGAGTTTGCCTTTCCTTGGGCCGAGCTCGGCCGTATTCCCGAAGCTGGGATGGTGTTCTCTCTCAACCTGGTCGCCTGCGACAATGACGGCGCCGGGATGAACTACTGGATGGGCCTGAGCCCAGGAATAGTCGAAGGCAAGCGCCCCGCTGAATACCGGGATTTCTACCTGGCTGAGTGACCGTGCGAAGGAGGCACCACACAATGCACAAGAGCTTTCGTCTGATTCTGGCTATCGCGATCAGCTGTGTCGCGGTGGCCAGTGCCCGTGAACTTCATGTAGCTCGGGGACAACCGGGGGCCAACGACAGCAATGTCGGGGGACCGGAAGCCCCGTTCAGTACCATTTCTGCTGCCGTTTCCGCCGCCCGCCCGGGCGACACGATCTACGTCCGGAACGGCACCTATCGGGAGTTCGTGATCGGGGAGAACGCCGGTCCTGAACGGATCACCTTGACCGCTGCTCCGGGGCACCATCCGACCATCACCGGAGCCGATCCCATCCCCGGACCGTTCGCGCCTGTGCGAGTTGCCCTGCGGGAGGCCTCCGGGGCTGCGCCCTCCGAGACATTCGATGCCGATGCCTGGCGTCGCGAGATCGGCCTGGACGGCCCCACTGCAGCTCAGTCCACGCCTGCGACTGGAGGAGAGCTTGACCACACATCGGCTCCGTTTCTGGGCATATACAAGACGTCACTCGACGGCGTCTGCAGCATGGTCTTCGTCGACGACGAGAGACTGGATCAGATAGGCCTGCAAGGCACTCCCGGGCGAGCAGAGAAAGGCGGAGGGTTTGCCTACCGCATGCAATGGGATGGACGCGACGTCTCCGACTTGCGTCCGGGGGCCTTTTTCCATGATCGAGGTCGCGGCGAGCTCTACGTGTGGCTTCGGGACGGTGGCGATCCCAAAGGACGGCGCCTGGAGTCTGCGGTGAGAAGCGGGGCCGTTCGCCTGAAGGGGACCTGGACGGTGAGCGGATTCGACCTTGTCCGAGCTGCCGACCGGCAGTTTCACGGAGGCGGCCACGCGGCTGCGCTCCTCAGTGGCCACCATGCTGTCATCGAGAACTGCCGGATTCTCCAGAATGAGTTCTTTGGCCTGATGCACCACGGTACTGACGGCGTGGCCCGAGACTGTGTGATCGCCGAGAACGGGCTCTGCGGGATCAGCGCATCGCTCGGCTGGCGCATGCTGATCGAGGGGAATGAACTCTACGGGAATGCTTGGCGCGGAAACGTCCGCTGTGGGCACAACGGCAACAAGATCACATCGTTGAAGGACACCCGGATTTTGCGGAACCACTTCCATGATGGGAAGGGGCTTTGGCTCGATATCAATGTCAACAACACGCTTGTGGCGGAGAACGTGTTCGAGCGTTGCAGCGTCGGTGTGTACTTTGAGATCAGCTGCTGGGGAGTGATCGCCAACAACGTGTTCCGCGACTGTGGTCGCGGGATATGGGTTTACAGCTCGAACACGCTCGTGGCGCACAATGTTCTGGACGGTTGCGGGGAAGGGATCACCCTCACGACGTCGCCTCGGAGTTGCCATTTTCGACAGAAATACCGGGATCCGTTCCGTCCACAGCCCGTACACTGCCTTTTCACGACGCGGAACAACGTCCTGGTCAACAACATCGTGATCAACTCGACCGGGTCGTATCTCGCCTGCAGTCGGGACTCGGCTTATGGCCACAACAATCACTCGGACTACAACGCATTCGTCTGGACGCTCCCGGCCATCCACAACGGCGCGAACCACATCAAATTTATGGCTGGTTGGGATGACTATTATGGGCGTCTTCCTTTCTGGTGGAGAGCGACTCACTCTGACCGCCATTCCGTCGTGGCCGATTCGCTGCTTCTGCGTGCGCATCAGACCGACCGGGCCTGGAAGACGATTCATCCGCCGCGGTTGGTGGGCGATCCGCGGTTTGTAGACGCCGCCGCGGGGAACTACCGTCTGGCTGCCGACAGTCCTCTGAGAGGGCGGGGCATCCGGTTGCCGATGGTCCTTGACGCGGTTTACGTGCCCACCGAGACGGACACGATTGTCAGCCGATCGCTGGCGAATACGGAAGCTGCACCCGAGAGCCCCCGGACGTTCAACGTCGGCAGTGGGAAACACTACCGCCTCCAGCCGATTCCTGAGCTCCGACCCCTGCTGACGATGGATGGCCTCGAGGCCGATGACCCCGGCCTCAACGACACGTGGCGCAGGTCGGCGACGTACCCGACCTTCCGCCGTGACTCAGAACCTTACTGGCCGGAGGATTGGGAGTGGGCCGTGCTTCCAGTCAACCGCCTCGAGAACCCTACGTTTGAGGAAGGACTCCCGGAGGGCGGAGCCTGGACGAATCGTGGTCTCCATGCCTACGATCAGCAGGCTTGTGTCAATCTCCTCCCGCATCAGAAGCAGGGCGTTTCAGGCCGGCAGACGCTTGGACCCGTCCAGCCTGAGACGGAGTACATCCTCTGGGCCAAGATGCATCTGAACGCGGTTGCTGCACCGTCCGATGCCTGGATTGGCCTGAAAGCGGGGGACACAGACTTGGGAACTGCCCGGGTGGCCTCCCAGGTTGGGCAGTATCGCCACTGGAAGACGTATGCCGTCCGCTACCGGAGCGGCAAGGAGGGGGCGGATCCCGCAGTCGGACGAGCGCTCGCGGTGACGTTTGGGGCCCGCCTGACGGCGGAAGCCGAAGCGGACGCAAAAGGCCCCGTGGCTTTCGCACGCTGGGATGACTTCTTCCTGCTGACGGGGGAGCAGGGGGCCGCTGAGTAGAGATGCCCCGCCCGAGGCCCAACGGGTTGGGAATCGTCGCGCCGCACTTCGTGAGCTACCACCCAGCCTGCGTGTGGGCTGAGTTCCGGCGCTTCCGGATGCCACCCGGGGCAATGGGAATACCGTCAGGCTCTGCGCGAGGTCCTTCGGGGCGAAGACCCGATCCTCTGTTTGAATCGTGGTTCAGTGCGACTATTTTACCCTGCAAATCCAACGCGAGGAAGTGAATATGCAAACTTATATCCCCCGCATGTTGGCGGCCAGGCTGGACGGGGCTACTGACAGTTTTCCTGCGACTGCCCTGCTTGGGCCTCGGCAGTGCGGCAAGTCGACTCTGGCCCGCCACTTTGCGGCGAGTCAGCCGGATATGCTTTTTCTCGATCTGGAGAATCCTTCGGATCTCGCTAAGCTGGAGGATGCGGAGTACTACCTGGCCCAGCATGCGGGGAGGACAGTCTGCATCGACGAGGTCCAACGGCGTCCTGACTTGTTCCCGGTCTTGCGAGTGCTCATCGACCGGGATCGCCGCCCAGGTCGGTTTCTGCTGCTGGGATCTGCTTCGCCGGAGCTGCTGCGACAGAGTTCAGAGTCGCTTGCGGGACGCATCTGCTATTTGGAGTTGACGCCGTTCCTACCCGATGAGATCGCGGACACGCATTCGGTGACCGAGCTGTGGACTCGTGGGGGATTCCCAGACAGCCTGCTTGCTTCAGATGACGAGGCCAGCACTGACTGGCGGGAGCAGTTTGTGCGCACCTTTCTTGAGCGTGATCTGCCCGGGTTTGGGTATTCGCTGCCGGGTGTGGCCATGCGGCGTTTCTGGACCATGTTGGCGCACTACCATGGCCAGACGGTCAACTACGCTAAACTGGGACAGGCGTTGGATGTCAGTGACACGACCATCCGGCGATGGCTGCAAGCTCTGGCCCAGACCTTCATGGTGAGGCTGCTGCCGCCTTTCACGAGCAATACCAAGAAACGGCTGGTGAAGTCCCCTAAGGTCTACCTGCGCGACACTGGAATTCTGCATCGTCTTCTGGATATCGTGACCTGGGACGACTTGATGGGGCATCCGTGTGTTGGCGCTTCCTGGGAGGGGGTGGTAATTGAGGCGATCGCCAGTCTGTTCCCGGACGCACAACATGCTTTCTACAGAACCGCTTCAGGTGCGGAGATCGACGTGATCGTGGAACGTCGTGGCAGGCGGATCGGGGTTGAGTGCAAGATGTCGCTGTCGCGACGGCTTTCCAGAGCGCTTCCCGAGAGCATGGCGGAGTGTGGTTTGGAGCGGGTCCTGGTGGTGACTCCGGATGCGTCGGACGACTTGCTGCGTCCGGGAGTAGAGGTCTGTTCACTGCGGAACATGCGGGCACGCATGACTGAGTTGCTGACGGGTTGACGTGCTCAAAGATTGCCGGGGGGGTAGCAGGGACATGGTTCGCCGTGTCCTTCGGCAGATGCGAGACGAGGGCCTGGTCGCGGTCCGGGGAAAGAGCCGAACCGCCAAATGGCAGCGAATCGTGGACTGAGAGCGCAGTGGGAAAGGCAGAGCCGGCTTTGACATCGAGAGGTCCGTTGGGTAGCGCAACCAGCGGACAGACGTGCGGGATGAAGGCAGCACTTCCAGAGATGTCGTGGTGGTCCATGCGTGGCATGAAAGATACCTCCGGCTTTGGGAGCGCCGTTTGGATGCCAAGGCCTTCAAGGCCTGAAAGGAAGCGGGACGTCAGGCAGTTGAGGATGCTCTCAAGACACCGTTCGACGACGGGGGATTCGGCCTCACGCCGGACCGTGCGGCCCATTGGACGGGCGAGATTTTCAGAACTCTGAAGAAGCAGCTGTGAGGATCGAGCAGCTGTGGTCGAGTTTCGGTAAACACTATGGAGGCAATGCCGTGGGGCCATCAGCGTGTCAAGAAAAGCTCGTGCCTTGGACTTTCCGGATGTATGCCACGCCGTCCGGGCAAGCAGCGTCTCAGCCAACGGACCTGGTTCCTCCTCTCGTGCCCGTTTGGGAATTGCCCAAGGCGGCTACACATGGTGTTGATGGCGTGCCCGTTGGTGGTCCCAAAGTGGCCTATGTGCCCGTTCGTCAGACGGACGTTGTCGCTATCCAGGGGATTGACGGGGATGTGGTGTGGCATGCACATGACATCCGAACGGAGTATGGTTTCTTGCGATGGACGGATCGTGGGATCATCAGTGATCGCTGTGGCTGTGACCGAGCATACAGGTCCGGGGGCGAGGGCAGCGATCGACTCCTCATTTCTGTCGCCGATGGCGCCAGTCGAGGGTTCGTGGGAACGGACGGTATCCCTGTCCGACGTCCCGACAAAGACGACGCCCATTGGTGCCACATCCCGACATGGGGCAAGTGGATGTTGTCTGGTACGACGGCTTACGACCTGGACCGTGCGTGTAAGGTGCATTTTGAGGGCGTTGTTGGCGGAGAGATGGGGGTCAGCGAGCTGTACGACGGCCACGCTATAGGGCTGTATCGTGGGACAAGCCCTGACGAGGAGATGGTTCGCTGCTGGGATATGCGCGGTGAGAAGGTTCTGTGGGAGGCGAACCCGCGCGTCATTTCCCGTCTCCAGTGCATGTCGGGACGAGTGTTGCTTTGCTGGGAGGCACTGGATCGGGTGGTTTGCCGCCGCCTGGACACTTACGAGCTGCTGTGGCAAGCTCCTGTACTTGAGCTTCCTTTTGAGTACAAACCGGGGATCATATCGGCGACTGATCCCTACATGCACACGGCCGTCTGTGATGGCTCGATCTACTACGATGTCCCTGGTACCGGCGAACGCAAACTTGTATGCCTGGATCTGGCAACCGGACAGCAGCGTTGGCAAAGGACGGTTCCGAAGTACCCACTGTGGGAGCTCGACCGGAAGCTCGTTTGCCCCGATATTCGGGGGCCGCATGCCTCGCTGGGCATGGTTTGGACACACGAACAGGTCGAGGGATGCTCTCAGAAGGAGGGCAGCATCGTCGCCCGTTCTGCGGTCGACGGCAATATCATCTGGCGTTCCGACCCGGCTGAGTCCCTGCTTCTGCGCTTGATCATGGATGGCTGCATGGTGGTTCAAAAGGGGAGAGACATCCAGTGTTGGGCCTCGGGCGACCCAACTGGTGCCGCCCCCAAGCCCAAACGCATCAAGCTGACGCGGCCCAAACCACAGCCCAAAGTGTTCTGATACTGCCCCGGTCACCCGCGCACCTGTCAGTACGGGGGATGTCCGTACTCCGTTGCGGCTCTGGCGGCAACGTCCGGAGACTGTAGATGCTCACGACGATGAGCCCGGTCGCCACCTCAATGTTTACATCGACAATTGGCATGTATTGCGGACAGCGCAGGTGTGGGAGACGCTGCAATCCGTCGAGGCGCTGGAACGCCCGGGCCTGCGCATGCGCCTCATGCCGGTGGATGAAGATGGGGAACCAGTGGAAGAGGAGGAGTACTACGAGGGCTGCGAGACGTACTGGCTTCTGCCTGTCATCCTGCGTCGCACTGCCGACGGCATCCAGCTCTACAAACAGGAACTCGAGGGAGGTGACGAGATCCCATTGGCCGAAGTGCCCCTCGACCGCTGGCGGGCCATGCTCGAACGCCTCTCGCCGGAGTGACGACGCAACGAAGAGTGGATCTACTCCCGAATGCCCCGGAACTTGGGGGCCTCGCAGCTGCGAGGCGCCTGCCCTAAGGTGGAGCCGGGCATAGCTGCCCGGTCATTCTATGGGAGGCATCCCGCCACTTTGGAAGCCACTGCGTCGCAGCCCACGAACTACCGACCAAGCTCAGATTCCCTTAGTTCGGGGGCATTCGGTCTGCTCCCGCATGGATTGGCTGACGGCTGTCTTCCGTCTTCCCAATAGCCACCAGCTAACAACCCCGTCTCTCCTCCCGTCTGGCCGAGTTCTACTTGCCTGTCAATGGCACGACGTTGTTGCCTTCGTAGATCTCGTCGAAGGCTCCGTCGGGATCGATCACGACGGTCCAGCCTGCGTGGTCTTCCGGCAGTCCCTTAAGCGTGAACGGCTGGCGCTTCGGGATTAGATCCAGCGGGGCGTCGAGTTGGCCTAAGTCTGTGCGTGATACAACGCGTCCTCCCGGATCGCGTAACGCCATGATGGCTCGAGCCGTCTTTGCACCGATGTTGTGAGCAACGCCATTGACAATACCGTCCTGCACTCTGATCTCCATCGGGCTGATGGCCAGGTCGGCGCGGTCCCAGATCGGGTCCAGCTTGCGGACTTGCTTTGCCTCAATCACGACTTGGGTTTTCGATGGGAGCGTGACGGGTACTGTGGTGCCTCGGGCGATCTCCAGTTCCCGGCTGTCGATGGCGTGGTCCATCTCGTCGTTCCCGTCCCTGTCAGGCCCCGTGGTGATGCGGTACACCCCGTGGTCCAGCCGCCAGAACGTGGCTATTCCCTGGACGGGCTCCTCCGCAAAGCTGTAGGCCGTGGCCCGAAAATGGTCGGGTTTGGCGCGTGTGACCAGCGCCGCGTAGTCCGTTCCGAATCCGGCCCAGCCGACGGCGAAGGTGTGCCAATAGCTGTTGCGGGCGGCGAAGCCACCGGTGTAGGCGTTGGACGGGTCGTAGAGGCCGTACAGGAAGATCCGGTCGGTGAACTGTTCAGCGGACGTGTAGATGATCGGGAAGTACTGGTACTCGCCGACATATCGTTTGAGAGCGTCCATGAGTGGCGCCCGATTGCCCGTGGCCAGGAAGCGAGCCATGTCGCTGCCCTGCAGGATGCTGGGGAGGTGTTGGGCGAAACGAGACATGTCCAGACGGTGGAAGAGCGAGGGCAGGTAGTAGTTGACGCGACGAGCGGACCGGCCGGCCTCGAACTCGTTAAGAAGGGGTGCGACGTACGTCTCGTCCCCAGTCAGGTCATACAGGAACAGGAATGCCGACGCCTGTCCGCCGTAGCCTCCACCGAACGGCGTCTTGTCGGAGTTGACGGTCTTGCCCGTCTTCACATCAATCCCCGTGGCGAATTTGCCCGGCTCCATGTGCTTCATCCAGGTGTCGGCCCATTCCCGGACGTGTGCCAGGGCGCGGGGGTTGCGGTTGTACCAGAGCACCATGAACGTGGGGTGCCACATCAGCGGATGGGCATGGGCGTCTCGATCCGGAGGACGATCAATCTCGAGATCCTCCGCCCCGAGACGCTGACTCTTGAAGAGGCGGCCGCCGTCCGGGAGCCTGACGGTGAGTGCTTCGGTTGAGCGGGCGTTGACGATACAGCGTTCCAGATAGACTGGATCGCCGTAGTGCCACAGAGCCATGGTGGCGTCGTGATTGACGCCTTCCTCGTACGCGTGCAGGGGATCCATGCTGCGCTTATTGAGACCGTGGCGAAGGTTGTTCTTCTGGGCCAGTTCGGCCAGGTTCCGTGCCCCGGCCAGCATCTCGGCCGCCACACCGTCGTTTTCGAAGAAGGGCAGCGCCACGTAGTTCTGGTACATGTCCGTGTCGTCGTTCATGACTCCGCCGAACTCACCTGAGGGCGCGAGGCGGTTGTCGATCCACCACTCGGGGACGCTTCGGGCGTTCAGCCAAGCCTGCCGGGCCACGACAGCCCACTCAGGCGCGCCGGGGATCTGGTCAATCGTTGTCGGCATCTTAGGCCACCCTTTACGGCGGTAGTAGACCCACTGGTATTGGCGGACCAGATCATGTTCCGGGTCGAGGTACGCCAGATGATCAGCGGTAGCGAAGACCTCCTTGATCTGCTTGCCCCACTGGTCTTCACGGAAGAACGTTTCCAGGTCGGTCTCGGGGTTCAGGGTAGCCCACCGTCGCGCTTCGCTGGCGCAGATGAAGACGCTTTTCATAAGGAACAGTCGATGGGCGAGGGCCGATGGCAAGGCTCGTTCGCGTGAGACGCGGTAGAGCTCAAGTGTCGCGTCTTCCAGCGTTACGGGTGCCTGGAAGGCGACGGAGACCCAGAGGCTGTGACCTTTCGGGATGATCTGGTCCGGGCCGTCGAGCACAACTCTCATGCGGCCGCCCCCGGACAGGACCATGTCCGGCCCGCACAACTCAAGGCGAGGCGTGATGGGGTCCTGGACGCGCACCGTGAACCCCACCGGCGCATTGATGCCCGCCACGATGGCGTTGATGCCGACCGCTGCCAGAGGGGTCTCTTCGGGAAATGCGGGTGTGATGAAATGGACATACTGCCCCCGCGACAGCTTCAGGGAAGGGCTCGCAGTCTCCTGCCCCGGGGCGAAGAGATACGCAGAACGGTCCTCTTTGCCGAAGCGTGTCGTCATCATGGGGCTGGCTTCGGCCTTCCCGCGAAGGCCGTAGTGCTCTGGTTCAGGCAGGTCGCCCAGACCGTTCCGGTAACGGAAGAACGAGAGGTCGCCGATGATGCCATCGCCCACGTTGTAGAAGCTGAACTTACGGGCAACCAGCGGCTGCTCGAAGAGCGCGCGCGAGTCGGTGGCCTGACCCGGGAACTCCCAGATCAGTCTGCCGTTTCCGGGACCATCGAGGCGATCGGCATCGGTGTAGAGCTTGGCCCGGATTCCCCCACGGATGACGATGGCCTGTGGGGCTTCATCCTTCTCCAGTCTCACGTGCAACCCATCATTCCCGTTGTAGTCGTAACCGACCCCGGCGCCTCCGCCGCCCATGCCGTACTCCCAGGTGCTTGCAGACCAGCTATAGCTGTTCAGCGTCCCATCGCATGGCGTACCGATGAAGCCTCTAACGGCACGGCAATCGGCGACCTGGAGCTTGGTGATGACGACTGGAGCCCCCGTGTTCGTCTGCACGGGAATTGCAGGTCCTACCTGCCTGCGGGAGACATCACTCATCAGTCGTAGGCTGCGCAGGAATACGTGCCCTTCGGGATCACTTCCCGAGCTGCCGATGATAAGCAGGGCGCGACCGTTCTCACCGGTTCGGAATGCCACGCCATAGCGCCGGTACTCCTCCGACGGCTTCGTGTGGAACGTGTGTGCAACAGATCCCTTGCGGTCCTTGTGTGTTGTCCGCGCTCGGACGTAGATGCCTGTGTTTCCCTTGGCCTCGGCCTCCAAACGGTAGCTGGTCTCTGGCTCCAGTTGCAGGCTTTGGCTGGCCGTGGCATAGCGGCCTGGGTTCGTGACCTCGATGACATTCTTGCCGGCGTGGTCGACCGTGCGGTACAGGGAGGCATCTTTTTTGCCGAAGTGCCAGCTCGCGACTTGGTCCTGCTCGCGCTTTGACATGTCAGCGTTGGGGATCAGGTTCGGGTCTCCCAGGTACAGTTTGCCCATCTGTCCACGGTGTCCGTAGGCGGTTCCGGCGGGCCACGTGGTGTAGACAGAGCGAGGCCCGGTGTGGTCTTCCCGCCCGAACTTGATTTCCAGCATCTGGCCCTTGCGGATCTCGTCCAGCTCCAGAGCGCTGAAGGGAATGCGCATCTCGACGGTCCATCTGGTTGGGCCGACGGCTGCCTTCGTGTTCCAGATGGGTGTTCCCACGATCGCCTGCGTTCCTCCGCGGATCCGTTCCGTCTGGCGCGAGCCTTCGGTGTTGACGATGAACTGGTCATGGTCGCCGACCACGCCCGTCGTCCGGATCCACACCTCAACGCAGTCGTCGGTCCAGACGTCGTCGGCACCATCCCGGCTTGCCGCCCGGATCTTCCCGGGTTCCGGTTCTCCGCACACGAAGGCCAGGTAGAGGTTGAGGTCATCAAAGCACAGGTGTGCGGTCATGGCCTCTCCTGGCGGCCCTTGGCGCAAGACGTTGCTGAAATCGTGGATTGCCGCTGTCTCCCGCCAGCACGCGTCATTCAAGATCCCGTCCAGGTTGGGGGCAACCGTGGTACGGTTGGCCACGATGCTCCCCGGTATAGCACCCAAGGCGCCACCCGCAAGAGCCAGGAGGAGAGCGAATAGGGACGTTCCTCTACGGGACAGACTACGAGGGTGGGTGGGCATGGCGGCGTTTCCGTGTTCTGACCGTGGGATACGAGCGGTGTCTTTGTCTTCCACGTTACTGCCGTCACCAGGATTCGACAAAGGACGCTCTTGCCATGGCTCCGGCTCTCTGCCTTTGAAGCGCTGTTTGAATGCCGCTCACACCGGGCTACACTGGCAGTTCAAATCACCGCGCGTTGGGTTGAGAGTGGAGACGGTTGTGATGCGAGCCTTGTGTTGCCTTTTTAAGCTTGGGCACGGTCTGCGCGGGGCGGGTGCGGAGATCGCGTGGATTGGTGAGGAGGGGGGGACAATGGTCGAGATGCCGGGGACCAACCTGATTTGAAGATTGGTGACGAAGGTAAGCAGATTCATCCGGGACGCAACAACGGGATGGTCCTTGTCGAGGGGATCAAGGCCGATGCCCAAAACCGTGAGATGCAGTGGCTGGATGTGGTCAAGGGCGACTGTGTGATTACGTTCAAGAATTGCCATCAAGCATGGACAAAGGACGGCAGTCTCTACCCGCGGAAGTGGACGCTGCATGGTGAGATCAAGCTCACGATACGCGACAGCGTGAATCTCTTTGGTGACAACTCGTTCGTTCTCGAAATGCGTGGCGATGAGCAGAAGCCGAATGTACTGCTGGACCGCTGCCGGGTGGACTACGGACGTGGCCCTGCGGACTGGATAGAGTCCAGCACGGGACACTGGCGTTTCCGGGTGCGAGACTGTTTTCGCTGGAACGGTGAGCCGTTGGAGGATGTGACCGACTGATGAAGATCTCCACAAGCCCATGGAGATAGTCTTCGAATTCATCTGGGCGGAGAATCGCGAAGAATGGTCCGCCCGTAAGGGTTGCCAGGTAACAGAAAGGCCTCATTCGCCGAATGATGAACGCCGAGCCAAGAAACAGTGCCCGGCCTACGGCTTACCGATCCCTGGCGCGGGAGCATTCCGGCCTCCTCGGTACGTACGTCTGTACGCACCAAGGTGCCCGAGACACTTCCACATCCAGGCGTCAGCAAGGAGTGGGCCCGCTATTCGCGCCCGCCGCCAATAGCCACACATCGGCCAGAGCGGACGAGTGAACCGTACGTAGTTCCGTCTTTAGACGGTCTGTTCGGGCCGCGTAAACGCGGAACTACATACACCGAACGCCAGCTGGGGAAGCCCCACCTGACCTTCGCCCCACCGTTGCCGACGCTCGCGCGACGGGCGACCACGTAGACGGAGGCCGTGACACCATCGTTTGTCGTGGTGTATTGCGCTGTCCAGGAAAAGACCATGCCTTGGCTTGACGCGCATGCGCAAGTCGCGGCTCTGACAGACTGGCTACAAACGGAACGCGATGACATGCAGAACAGCAACTCATCCGTGAAATTCCGCTCTGAAACGCCCCTCCTCCTAGCTGACAAGCCCTGGGAGGAGGGGGGCATTCTTCGGGCGATTTCAGTGATGCCTGATGTGGAGGAGGGGCGCATCCGCCTCTACTATCTCACCTGGCACCGTGATGATTTCACCAAGAACGCGCTCTGTGTCGCCTACACAAGCGACGGATTCGCCTGGGAGAAACCTGATTTGGGAGAGGGGCACAACGTGGTCATGCGCGGTTCGGGGCGTAAGCTCAATTGGGGGTGTTTTTTCCCGCAGCAGGTGATCCACGACCCGCTGGAGCAGGATCCTGCTTTGCGCTGGAAGATGGTCTACTGGGACCAGCCCGGGACCGCCAGCCCGTATGGTATCTGCTTCGCCGCGAGCCCGGACGGGTTTGCCTGGACGCCGCTGAGTGATTACCCGGCCATCACCAACGTCAACGATGGGAGTTGCCTCATCGCCACCCACCGTGAAGGACCATGTCCATGGCTGAAGAGCAACTATCTGCTCTACCAGCAGACGTGGAAGTACAACCCGGATCTGCCCGTGGAGCGAGACAATCTGAAGAACATCCATCGGCGCATTTCGCTGTGGGCCTCGGAGAGCATCCATGGCAAGTGGATTGGCCCGATCGTTGTTCTCGAACCCGACAAGGACGATCCGCCGGACCTGCAGTTCTATTGGCTCACTGCGTTCCACATGAAGGAGGGGTTCGGGGGCTTCCTGTCCTGTCATCACACGATCGATCAGACCATGGATATCCAACTGGTCACCAGTGTCGACGGCTGGACCTGGGAGCGACGGAACGGACGTCGCCCGATCCTTCCGCTTGGCGCGCTCGGACAGTTCGATTGCGGCATCGTGTCATCGATCAGCGGTCCCATGCGCATCGGGGACAAGGTCTACATGCTCTACATCGGCAGGGCCAGGGCCCACGATCAGAAACTGCGGTATCCGGAGCTAGAGTGTCCGGATCCTGCGGCTGGGATCGGTATCGCCGAGCTCGATAGTGACGTGGTGAGCATTCCTTGACTACCCTCGGTCCCTCAGCTGTCTCATCCGCAGGCCAAGTCGCGGTCGGCCCATTGTCCCCTGGGATGTTCCTCGTGTGTACGCCTTCTGTCTCACTGAGATCACACTCGCCTTTCCGGGCACAGCTGACATACGGATGAGTTGCTCTGGCACGAGGGAGGTCGTGATGGGAGAGCATCCTCTCGCCCCGGAGACGGTGATCGGCTTCCCCATCTCAAGCGTGCCATCGGCCCTTTTCCCGGGAACCAGGATGCGCATTGACCTGCCTTGCCTCTGTTCCTGTGTGGGCTTCTGATGGTCGCTGGCCTCGAGCAGGATATCGTGTGCGTGTCGAACCAGGCGGTTGCGCCGGGCGCGCCTGTAGGGCAGACGGACTCTCTCGGCGCTGCGAAGGAGACAGACCTGGCAGCCAGGAGAGCCTGCTGGTGGATGTCATGGGGGCAGGTGGGTGCAGACCGGGCGGTAACCTGCTTCGGCGGACGGTGCCTTGACGCAGATAGTAATGCAGGTAAGCTGGATCCGGTCTGTTGGGAAGTAACAGCAGAAGAAGGAGCGGCGATCATGTGGCCAAATGGAAAACGCTGGGTCTACTCCATCACGTATGATGAGGGTTGCCAGGCTTTGCTCGATCACGCCGTACCGATCCACCGTCGGTATGGGGTGCCCGGGCACCTGGCGCTGGTCGCGTCGCAGATCGGTGTGCCCCGTGACGTTCCCGGCAGCAGCTATGACGGCATGCAGATTCTGTCGCGTGATGAGATCCACATGCTCTGCGATGAGGGGTGGGGTGTCTCGTGCCACGGCATGACACACGCTCACATCACGGAAGAAAACGTGGCTGAGGAAGTCTACGCCGGCCGTGAACAGCTCAGCACCACGTTGGACATGTCTGTCACCATGTTCTGCCTGCCGGGGAACAACACGCACCACGAAATCGTGAAGGCCCACGCCGCCAAGGCCGGATACACCTCAATCATGACCATCTACGACGACGTCAACCGAGCGGATGTCGATCTGCTGCGGCTCTGCCGCTGCCCCCTGCACCAGGAGTACCCGCCCCCGTTTTACTCGGCTTACGACCCCTATAAACGCCTGCACCAAGCCATCGATTGTGGCGGCTGGATCATCGATTACTGCCATTGTCCCACTCCGGACACCCCAATACACCCGTGGAAGGACTGCACAGCGGAACAGCTTGCCGAGCGGTTCGAGACGGTGTGCCGGCTCGGAGGGGATGATGTCTGGCTAGCGGAACCGAACGAAGTCGTCAAGCATCTGCTTGAGCAGAGGAGTTGAGCGATGGCTGAGAAACGAGAACAGGCAACGTACGGTGCAGCTGCGTTCGCCGGCATGACCGGGTCGCTGCCCACACAATGGCCACGCACCATCGGTCCGAACGCCATGAAGTACCTGCAGGAGGTCGTAGACAGCGGCCTGCAATCAGACATGAGCTCGCGGTTCGAGAGAGCTTTTGCGGAAGCCTGTGGCGTGAAGCACTGCATTGGCACGCCGGGCTGTACCCCGGCTCTGGCCATGCTCGCCGCCGCGTTCGCGTTCGAGCCTGGCGACGAGATCATCGTCAGCCCGGTAACCGATTACGGCACGATCCAGGGCCTGGTCCGGGAGAATTACATCCCCGTTTTTGCGGACACCGCGTCGAGTACGGTGAACCTGTCGGCGGAAACGATCGAGCCGTGCATCACCGATCGGACTCGCGCCATCCTGGTCGTGCACAAGACCGGACTGGTCTGCGACATGGACCCGATCAACGCGTTGGCGGAGAAGCACGGGCTTATCGTCTACGAGGATGCGTGTCAGGCGGTGTTCAGTGAGTACAAGGGCCGGTTTGCGGGAACGCTTGGGAAGGCGGCGGGGTTCTCGTTTGACTCTGAGAAGACGCTGGGCTCGGATGTTGGCGGGTGCGTTGTGACGGACGATGATGAACTCGCGGAACGCATCCGCTTTGTTGGGCACAGCCGCGGGGGCGAGATGGCCCCGGGGTTCGGACGTATCCACACGATGCCGGGCTACGCCTTTCGCATGCCGCATTGCACGGCAGCGATCTGTCTGGCCCAGCTTGAGATTATCCGCGATCAGGTCGCTCACCGCGACCGCATGATTCGGTTGCTCAGCCAGCTTATTGGTGAAGTCCCTGGTGTGACCCCGTTACCTATTCCCGACTACATGACCGTCTACTCCGCTTGGATGTTCGGCATGAATCTGGACCCGGCCCAGTTCACCTGCACGACTGAGCAGTTCGCGCGGGATTTGGCGGAGACCGGGATTCCCGGTGCCGGCACCGGACGGTACTACCTGATTCCCGCTGCCTGTACGTTCCTCGAACAGAACGCCCGCGCCGGAGTCTATCCCTACTCGCAGCCCCCGGCCTCGCGGTCTTACAGCTACGTGGGTGCGTGTCCCCGGGCCGAGACATTCTTGCAGACCTGGATTCGTTGGTCGACATTTTGTGCCCGTTACGAGGAAGAACACTGTGAGTTGGCCGCACACATTGTGCGACGGGTTGCGGACAAGCACCGGAGATAATGCATGATCACACGGGCTTCAGGCATGGTCACATTTGGTCGCTCGCGGCTCGCTGCCGGTATGGCGCTGGTCTGCGCGGTCTTCCTCTTCTCTGGTTCCCTTTCTGGAGGTCCTTCCATGCCGCAGGTCATGACATCCGAGGAGAGGATTCATCTGCTCTCTCGCCTCGCTGATGGATATCCGTGGTTCGCTAAGCAGAAAGGCGAGATCATCGCGGTGTGTGAACGCCGCATGGATCAGGCTGACGACGAGGTCTGGGACACGATGCCCGGGCAGTGCATTCCGCGGTCGAACTCAGTCAACAGGGAACACGGGTGCCCCAACTGCGGGGTTGCCATCCATCGTGGCTACGGCTACTACCCATGGGGTGCTTCCACCGCCCACCCGTGGAAGGTCCGGTGCCCCAAGTGCCGGGAGCGGTTCCCTAAGAACGATTTCGCGGCTTACTACAAGTCCGGTCTGGATGAACGCGCCGTCTTCGACCATGCCCGGGCGAACAAAGGCCTGCTCATCAACGAGGAACACCCTGATCCAAAGGACCCGCTGCACACGTTCGGTGTCGATCCCGGCGCGGGCTATCGCGATGAGAAGGGGCGCATCTATGCGTTCGTTGCCTGCTACAACGGCAAGGCCTACTGGGGCCAGCCATGGGGCAAGCAAGACATCACCAACCGAGCCCTCAACTTCGCCCATGGTTACGCCCTCACCGGGGATGTGCGCTATGCGCGTAAGGCAGCAGTTATTCTGAGCCGGGTTGCCGTTCTCTACCCGGAGATGGACTACTACGCCTGGAACCGGAACGCTGAGTACAACCCCAGTGGGAAGCGGATCCCGGGGAAGATCCTTGATCGCATCTGGGATAATTTCCTGGTGAAGCGATTGCTGAAGACGTATGACCTCGTGCACGACGCCGTTGTGAATGACCCGGAGTTCATGACGTTTCTGGCTCGCCGAACGACCCACCTGTCGCTGGACACTGATCGGCACGGAGATCGTTTTACCGCCCTCATCGAGGAGCTCTACTTCAAAGAAATATTCCGCTGTGCGCAGAACGGATTCCTCTGGGGCAACACAGGGATGACCGAGGAGAATATAGCCATTATGGCATCGGTGACCCGGGACACTGCGTTCAGAGAGCAGCTTGTGCAGTGGCTCTTCTCGCCCCGCACGATCACCGGCTACAACAGTGAAGAGCATCGCCAGCTTGGAGGCGGGCTCCTTGACCTCGTCCTCAAGCTCACGAGGGATGGGTTTTCCTGGGAAAGTGGAGGCTATTGCGAGATCCTGCCTAAGACACTCGCAACGATCTATCCGGCCATGTCCAGGCTGGCCGGGGCCACTGCGAGTCCTGTCCAGCAGGCCGTGATGGAGCTGTGCCGGAAACGGCTCTCAGCGTTCTACCGAAACCACTACACCCTGACATGCTTGGACAGATTCAAGCCCTACTGGGGTGACAATGGGACCTTCTGCGACCCGATGTACCGGAGAGGCCTGGCACCGAATCTTTACTTCAATGGCTTCCTCATGTTCGGCGATCCAACGTCAGCCCAGCATGTCAAATCCATTCTGGCGACCAGTGGGAAGGAACGTAGTAGCGCTCTGCTGCTCGACGACCTCCACCTGCTTCCACCGGACATCATGGCCAAGCTGGACGATCTCTCTGGCGACGGAAGCTGGTTGCCGGAAGAGAGTGTCAATCTCACGGGCCGAGGTGTGGTCGTGCTGAAACAGGGGACCGGGGAAAACCGGCGGGCTCTGTGGACGCACTACGGGAACAGCCACACGTGTCACAACCATCCCGACACGTTTTCGCTGGGTCTCTTCGCCTTTGGCCGAGACATCCTCCCCAACCTTGGCTACCCCGACCTCAAGGAACGCCACCAATTCACCAACTGGCACCTCAGCGCAATCTCCAGCAACACGGTGGTGGTGGATGGTCAGGAACACATGCGGAACCTGGAGATCGCGGACCAGAAACTCCTCGCCGAGTCGAAGCTCATTTCGCTGTTCGACATCTCTGCCGACTCTCTGTACGAGCAGGCATCCCGGTATCGGCGTTGCGTGGGGCTGGTGAACGTGGCAGACGATGCGTTCTACGTGGTCGATTTCTTTGACGTAGCCGGCGGCCGAGAGCACGTCTACAGCTTTCACAGTGGAGAGGGAGATGTGGTCACTGAGTCGCAGATGACCTTCGCGCGACAGACGACCGGGACTTACGCCGGACCAGAGGTGCCGTACGCCCAGGAAGACTACCACTACTCCGAGGCATACGATTGCCGCTGGGGAAACGGGTTCCACTACCTCTATGATGTGACGCGATCCGGTCCACTCGATGCGGCGACCTTTACGTGGAATCTGAAGAACACGCACGGGATCTCCCCGTTCGGTGACGATGTGCGCTGCCGCCTGAACCTGCTGTCACCCGTCACGGAGGCAGCGATTGCCAAAGGCAAGCCGCCCCAAAACACTAAGGGTAACCCTGACTACATCCATTACATCCTGGCAAGGCGCAATGCGGAAGAGAAGCTCACGTCGCATTTCGTCGGCGTGATCGAGGCATATGTTGCGGGCAAGCGTCCGGCGGTGTCGGTCCGGCGGTTGAAGAAGCTCACCGGAGGCCCTTTCTCCAGTGCCGTCGAGGTGACGCTGGCCGATGGCAGGAGAGATCTGATCGTCAAAGGGCAGGACGAGTCAGCGGAGGCCACCTTCGAGAACGGATTGAGGATGAAGGGCTTCTTCTGTCTCCTGCGCCTGGGGGCCGATGGGAACGTCTTGGAGTACCACGCGTCCATGGCACGGGAGGTCTCGATCGAGGGTGGCTTCCGCAAGAGCTTCGTGCCCAGTGCCAGGTCCCGTGTGGCCGGATTCGAGGAGGGCGTTGCCGAGAGAAGCACCGTAGTTCTGACTGATCCGGTCGTCGTACCCGAAGGCGCTGTGACCCCGCTGTGGGTCGACATCACACCGACCGCTGAGCGGATCGACGGCAGCTACCGTGTTGTTCACATCTCAACCCGACGTGGGCAGTCCACGCTGTATCTGGACGCCGATTCCTTCATCGCGGGACCGAAGGACAAGAGCGTGTTTGGCAAGAAGACCTGTGCGGAGGCCTTCGAATACGCCTTCGCCAAGGGGGCCTCCGTCACGATTCCGTTCTCTTACCATGGTCGGTAGATGGAGGCTCCTATCTGGATCCGGGCCGCGACTTACGTAAGCGGTCTTTCCTTTCCGGCCGAGCCGCGCACAACGTAAGCGGTCTTTCCTTTCCGGCCGAGCCGCGCACAACGTAAGCGGTCTTCCGCCGATTGGTCGGGGCTCTGTCGGATTATCCCCTCCCGTTGGTCAGGGCTCTGTCGGATTATCCCCTCCCGTTGGTCAGGGCTCTGACGGACACCAACCGCAGGTCAGGGCTCTGACGGACACCAACCGCAGGCCGGGGCTCTGTTGGGGTGCCCCCTCCCGTAGGTCAGGGCTCTGTTGGAGTCATCGCCCATCACTTCTCAAGCGTCAGAACGGTTGGTTGCAGGGCGTAGAACCAGTAACCAAGGCCCGGGGTGAGCGCGTCGCCCAGGCGTGCGGGATGGTAGGATTTTTCTTGCCAGTACCAACCGGGATCGACCACGCCGGAGACGCTCTGAAGAACAGCTTCTTCCGCGACGCCGATCAGGTTCCAACCGGTAGCCAGAGCGATTTCCGTGCTGGCCAGAGTCAGTCCCAACACGGTCTGTGTCTGGGGGGTGTCCGTGTAGACCCACCAACCCGCCAGTGGCTCGAAGACCGTGACGGCGTGGTAGTCGCCCGAAGTTGTGTCCCAGGCCCAGACGGACCCCGCATACTCGATGCCGGACATGACCACCTCCAGCCTCGGATCGACCGGCTCGGACGGCAGGGCCAGAAGATCCCACCCCGCGGAGAAGGAGAGCTCAACGCTCACTGGTGGCAGCGTGACACGGAAAAGGGCAGTTGTGCTCGCCTCGACAGAAAGCCCCTCAACGGCTGCCATATCGATGCTCGTGTCCGGAACCGGTGCGCCCTCAGCCAGCGATAACTGCTGTATTTGGAGGCCATCGTGGGGCATGGAACTCCGGTCCCAGACCAGGCTCACGGCGCTGTCTGAGGCCGTGACGATCACGAGCCATTTGGCCCCCTCTGCCGTGCCTCGCATGTCCCGCATCAGGTCGCCATCGATCTCCTCCGGGCCGGCCAGGACCATTCGCGCATCGGCTGCCGCGAGGACATCAACGGCCTCGTCGAAGGTCTCGGTCGCGTCTGCTGTGATCCCGAACTGCACGCTGTCGTGAAACTGTCCATCGACTGCGTCAATCGTGACCCGCCAGCCGTCGTAGACGAGGATGCTCACCGTCCCAAGCGCGGAAGCCCCCTCTCCGTTGTCAGCGAGGTATGTAAAACTGTCTTGACCGACGAAATTCTGTTCGGGTGTATACACGAACGCTCCGTCGCCTCCGAGCTCGAGCGTTCCATGTTCGACATCATCGACAAGCGTGGCGTCCAAGGCGGATCCCTGGAGCGTGGCATCATTGCCAAGAACGCCAGGGGCAGCGGTTACGAGCGCCATCCCATTCCCGGTTTCATAGACATCGTCGCCCGCGACCACGGCTTTGACCGCAATGCTCCCGTCCCCGTCCACCGTCTGTCCCCGTTCTTGCTGGTTCTCGATCCACAGCGCCAGGCCACCAAGCGCGACGGCCTGCGACTCGGCGGCTCCCGGAACGGTGACCGAGACGCTCAGCGTGCCTTCTGCCGGAGGCACCCCCAACGGATCAAACAGCCAACTGCGGTTGCCGCTCGGAACCGGAGCGCTCGGGGGGACGTCCCCGGGGCCTCCGCCGTCGGGCTCCCAAGTCGCATTGGTGACAACCCAGCCATCGGGGACCCGCTGCTGCACGATGAGGCCCAACGGGGCGTTCCCTGTGATGACGACTGACAGGTCAACCTGGAACGTGCCCCCCGGGGCGACGTCTTCCGTTGACAGGGAGCGCGTTACAGAGACGGCACCCCAACTCAGCCCAGTCCATGTCAGCACAGTGCACAGCGTGCTCCGGAGCACGGCGTGGCACAGGCTGATCTGCCGCTGGATTCGTGTGTTGGTCATTCGTCCGGTTCCGTTCATGTCAGGGTCGACTTCCGCTACTCTCCAGCCTGCCAGACGCTGTAGCCGCTTTCTCCGTGGCCGTATTCGTAGACTCCGGCCTCATAGAGATCGATCGTCCAAAGCAGGAAGAAGTCGGGGTCATATTCGCTGATGGCATCGTTGGCCCAGTCCGTCTTTAGCGTCTGCAGTTCGGTTGCCCCGATGACCCAGTTGCCGTCGGCATCATAGGGATGGGGCACGGCGATCGAGACCGTGTAGGCCCAGTTTGACGATGGGAGATCCTTCCCTGTCCCATCCTGAATGTCACCAGCGTCCGCGGCCAGGCTGACGTCGACGGCGCCACTGGCCAATCCGGAAACCGGGAATCGCCAGACATTGCCGCCTTGATCGGTGGGTGTCCCAACCACGGCGGCGTCCGTGCCGGTGCCACTCAGGACAAGATCCGTGGAATCGACGCCGACGACCGCCTCACTGAAGGTCACATCGATATCGATCGCGGTGGCTGTGACCATACTCCCCTCGATTGGTACAACCGTGAGGACCTCAGGGGGATCCACGTCGACTGTGAACGTCCAGGTCTCGCCGGCCAGGTCGTTACCTGCCGTGTCCTCGATATCGCTGGCGTCCGCGGCCAGGCTGACGTCGACGGCGCCACTGGTCAATCCGGAAACCGGGAATCGCCAGACATTGTCGCCCTGATCGGCCGGGGCGCCAACGGTGGCTGCGGTTGCGCCGGTGCCGGTCAGCACCAGATCGGTGGAATCGACGCCGATCACCGCTTCGCTGAACGTCACATCGACATCGACCGTGCTGGCTGTGACCACCGCCCCTTCACTCGGTACAACTGTGAGGACCTCAGGGGGATTCACGTCGACTGTGTATGACCAGGTCGCGTTGGCCAGGTCGTTGCCGGCCGAGTCTTCGATATCGCTGGCATCGGGGGCCAGGCTGATGTTGGCCGGGCCGGTCGTCAGTCCGGTGACCGCGAATCGCCAGACGTTGCCGCCCTGATCCGTTGGGGTGCCGACAGCGGCCGCGGTTGTACCGGTTCCCGTCAGCACTAGATCGGTGGCGTCGACACCGATCACCGTTTCGCTGAAGGTCACGTCGACAGTGATCGAGGCAGACGTAACTACGGATCCCATGGTGGGGACGACCGCGGCGACTTCGGGGTATTCCCCGATACCCGCACCTTCATGCGTGGCTGCGGCAGGCGTCCCAACGGGGTGCCCATTCGTGTCCAGGACACCGGCTGCAGTGACCGTGATGCTGCCGCCGATGGCCATTTCTCCTGCAATCCAGGACAGGAGGTAGGTGTCGTTGCCTTGGTCGCTCACGGTGTCGGGATTCTCCGTGAGGGTCCCTTTGCCGTCACCTGACAGGACGTAGTTGCTCCCCAGCACGGCGCTGGAGCCGACGTCGTCGCTGAAGACCAGACTCACCGAGCGTCCGGTCTGGACGGTGGCGGAGGCAACGCTCACCGGAGTGAGGACCTCCATGCTCGTGTCGCCGATCGCTGTCTCGGTTGTCTCCGTCTCATTGTCCATCCATTTGGCTGTGCCGCTGAACGCGTACGACCCGGCGCTTGTCCCGTCGGGGATGTTGACCGTGTAGGCCATTGTCCCCGCCGCCACCGCCTGGCCCCCGTGGGTGTCGAATAGCCACTTGTACTCTCCCCCTATCAGCACCGGATCGAGTGTATTTCCTTCCCACGTCGCTTCGCTGATGGTCCAGTTCGCCGGGAGCGATTCCGTGATGATCAGGCCGTTCGGTGAGGTGTCCGTGACAGCGATGGTCAGGGCGACTTGGCAGGAGGTATCCGTGGTCAGGACTGAGCTCGGCAAGTTTCGGGTTACGGCCACTGTTCCCGCCAAGCCGGTGCTTGCGAGGGCCGTGAACAACCACAGCGACAGCATGATGGCGGTTCTCGCTCTGCGGGGCTTCCCGGCGCGGGATGCGTTGTTCTCGTTGGTTGCGACACCTGACGTTTCTGTTGTAGACATGGTAGCGTTTCCTTTTTCTGTCCTTCCTAGGGGACGGGTTGCCAGACATGATATGAGGATTTGGTGTAGTCGTAGTCGTAGTCGCCTGTATGCCACAGCTCGATCGTCCAAAGGAGGAAGAAGTCCGGGGCCTCGTCGTCCACGTTGCCCGTTTCCCAATCGTCCTTTACGGTGCCAAGTTCGCCTGAGGAGATGCGCCAGTCGGTGTTTGCGTCGTAGGGATGCAGGCCCGTCTGCTCGTCCCCGTCTTCTGAGCCATCTCCGTCAGTGTCAGGGTTTGCGGGGTCGGTGCGCGCCCAGTATTCAGCCACGTTGGTGAGGCCGTCGTCGTCGTTGTCTGTCGTTGCGTCGGTGTAGTCTCCGGGGTCGAGTCCGTGGTCCACTTCCCAAGCGTCCGGCTGTCCATCACCATCCATGTCGTGTGCGCCCAGGTATATGAACAGCGCGCCTTCGTCTGCGAAGCCGTTGTCGTAGTAGGGAGCCCCCACGATGATGTCCTGACAGCCGTCGCCGTTGACGTCTGCGGCTCCGGCAACGGCCGTGCCCGTGTAGGCGTAGGCCTGCCAGCCAGCGACGTACCAGTTGGTGGTGGGCGAAAGTCCGTCTGCCGACCCCAGGTACAGGCAGGTCAACCCATCGTCTATTGAGCCGTAGTCATAGCCGGAAGATCCGATCACAAGATCGTCGTAGCCATCGGCGTTGGTGTCCCCGGCGCGCGCGATCGACGCCCCGAAATAGGCGTAGCTCTGCCCTCCGGACAGAGCCCAGTCCGGCGTGGCCACGGGGCCGTCAGCTGCCCCATAGAAGACCAGAACGCGTCCCTCGTTCGTCTCGTTGTCCGTGTAGTAGGCGCTTGCGATGGCGATGTCCGCAAAGCCGTCACCATTCACATCGCCGGCTGCGGACACCGCGAGGCCGAGGTATGCGTCGGCCTGGTTGCTTTCAGTGACCCAATCCGGTGTCACAGACAGTCCGGCGGCGGAGCCGAAAAAAAGGCAGGCACGCCCCTCGTTGGTCTGCCCGTTGGCATGGTTGCTCGCACCGACTAGGACATCGCTGAAACCGTCGGCGTTGACGTCCCCCGCGCTGGCGGTCGCGATGCCGAAGTAGGCCTCCTGTTGTCCACCGGTAGCCGACCAATCGTGTTCGGTGCTTGGCCCGCTCTCCGAGCCGAGGAACAGGAAAGCGGCACCCTCGTCGGTGGATCCGCCGTCGTACCCTGAGGCCCCCACAACGAGGTCGGCATAGCCATCGCCGTTGACGTCGCCGGCGCCGGCAACCGACCTGCCGAAGTAGGCCTCACCCTGATCGCCGTCCGCCATCCACACCGGGGTGCCCGCAAGTCCGTCTGCGGTGCCGAGGAAGAGGAATACGGCTCCTTCATCGGTCTCTCCGTTGTCGTAGCCGGTTGCCCCGATGGCGAGATCGTCGAACCCATCGCCGTTGACATCTCCAGCACCCGCCAGCGAGGTCCCCAGGTAGGCTTCCTTCTGATCCCCTTCCGTTGTCCAGTCGGGAGTGCTCCCCAAGCCGGATTCGGACCCCAGGAACACGAACACGGCCCCTTCATCCGCCTGTCCGCCGTCGTAGTACGATGCGCCCACGGCAACATCATCATAGCCGTCCTGGTTGACGTCCCCGGCGGATGCGACGGATGCGCCGAAGTAGGCGTAATGCTGTCCGCCGGTGGCGACCTGTGCTGACCCTGTGGGTAAGCCGCCTCGCGATCCGTAGAAGACGGAAGCCTGTCCCTCGTCGGTGTTGTCGCTGTCGAAGCCGCTGGCGCCGATGATGATGTCGTCGGCACCATCGCCGTTGACATCACCTGCACCGGAAACAGACACGCCGAGGTAGGCTTCGTCCTGCCCTCCTTCTGTCGTCCAATCCGGTTCGGTGGGCAGGCCTTCGGCTGAACCGAGGTAGACGCTGGCACGTCCTTCGTCAGTGTTCCCGTTGTCGTAGTAGGTTGCGCCGACGACCACGTCGTCGTAGCCATCGCCGTTCACATCGCCTGCACCGGAAACGGATGCACCAAGGTAAGCCTCCTCCTGATTGCCCTCCGCGGTCCAGACGGGTGTGGTCTCGGGGCCTTCCGCGCCTCCCAGGTAGAGGACAACGCGGCCTTCATCCGTTTGACCGTTGTCATAGTAGGTTGCGCCGACGATGATGTCGTCGTAGCCGTCGGCATTGATGTCCCCTGCACTTGCCACGGACGCGCCGAAATAGGCACTGGCCTGGTCGCCCTCCGCAGTCCAGCCCGGTGTCGTTCCCGGTCCGGTGGCGCTGCCCAGGAAGAGGAGTGCCCGACCTTCGTCGGTCTGGCCGTTGTCGTAGTAGGTGGCGCCAATGATGACGTCGTCGTAGCCGTCTCCGTTCGTGTCGCCGGCCGTGGCGACTGATGCTCCCAGGTAGACGTAGTCCTGACTGCCTTCCACGATCCAGGCTGCCCCGGTGGCAAGCCCCGTCGTGCTGCCAAGATAGACGAAGGCCGCTCCCTCATCGGTCTGGCCGTTGTCGTAGTAGGTAGCGCTGATGATGATGTCGTCGTAGCCGTCTCCGTTCGTGTCGCCGGCCGTGTCGATTGACGCTCCCAGGTAGGCGTAGTTCTGATTGGCTTCAGCCGTCCAGGCCGCATCGGTGTTCAGGCCGTCGGCCGACCCTAGAAAGAGCGAGACTCGTCCCTCGTCGGTCTGGCCTCCGTCATAGTATGTTTCTCCGACGATGACATCACTGTAGCCATCGCCATTGACGTCGCCGGCGGTCGCGACGGGACTCCCGAAATAGGCTTCTTCCTGGTCGCCCTCCACGCTCCAGCCCGAACTCGAGAGCAGACCGCTCCCGGTGCCATGAAAAACGAACGCGGCGCCCTGATCCGTCAGGCTGTTGTCGAAGTACGGGACACCGACGATGACATCATCGTAGCCATCGCCATCCACATCGCCGGCGTCGGCCACGGATGCCCCCAGGTAGGCGTAATCCTGGAGCCCTGTGGAGGACCATGGCGCGGAGTCCGGGATCCCCGTCGGAGAACCGAGGTACACGAATGCCCCACCCTCATTCTGGAGGCTATCATCGTAGTAGCTTGCCCCCACGATGACGTCATCACACCCATTGCCGTCTACGTCTCCCGCGGTCGCCACTGACAGGCCGCTATAGGCGTAGGCCTGATCGCAGAAACCGCTCCACGCCGGGACCGTGCGAAGCCCCGTGGCTGCTCCGTGGTAGACAAAAGAAGCGCCTTCGTCCACTTCCCCGTCGTCAAACTGTGACGCCCCGACGATGATGTCCGCCATGCCGTCGTTGTTAACGTCGCCTGCTGCTCCTGCCGCAGCTCCGAACGTGGCGTAGTCTTGTCCGCCCGCCAGCGCCCAGGACGCCACGGATTCGAGGCCGTCCGCCGATCCGTAGTAGACCAGAGCTCTTCCTTCGTCGGTGTAGTCGGCATCGTAGTAGGGAGCACCGATCACGACATCTCCGTAGCCGTCGCCATTGACATCGCCTGCCGCGCCCGCGGCGGAGGCGAAGTAGGCGTAGGCCTGTCCACCGTCCGCAGACCAGGTCGGTGTCGATCCGAGTCCCGTGGCTGATCCCGCAAAGACAAACGCCCGTCCTTCATCGGTCTCACCGTTGTCGTAGTAGGCGGAACCGACGATGACATCATCGAACCCATCACCGTCGACATCGCCGGCGGATGCAGCGGCCACCCCCAGGAAGGCGTTCTCCTGGTTCCCTTCGGTCGTCCACGCGGGTGATGAGCCGATCCCGGAAGCGGAACCGAGGAAGACGAAGGCCTTCCCCTCGTCGCTTTCGCCGCTGTCATAGTAGACGGCGGCCACGATCACATCGTCGTAGCCGTCGCCATTGACATCACCTGCGCTCGCGACGGTTCCGCCAAAGTGGGCGCTCTCCTGGTCACCTTCGGCCGTCCAGCTGGGGGTGGTCGCAAGGCCCGTTGGTGACCCATGGTAAACCATGGCTTTCCCTTCGTCAGTCAGGTCCCCATCCCAGTTGGTGGCGGCCACGATGAGATCGTCGTAGCCGTCACCGTTCACATCGCCGGCGCTTGCCGCGGATACGCCAAGGTAGGCTTGGTCCTGTTCGCCGTGGATGGTCCAGAATGGGCTTGACGATAGTCCCGATTCCGAACCGTGGAACACCATCGCACGACCTTCGTCCGTGTAGACATCGTCGAAATTGGGCGCTGTGACGACCACATCGTCGTATCCGTCTCCGTTGGTGTCCCCGGCCGGGGCGACCTTCGCGCCGAAGAACGCATCTCGCTGGCCTCCGGTGAGTGTCTGTCGTGTTGCGGGACGAGCCAGCATGGGATCAACGATCACAGGATAGATGGCCTCAGTGTCGTCCACAGTCAGCTCAATGCAGACCGCCTCTCGACTCTCGGGGTCCTGCGCCTCCGGTGGGTATGACATTGCGATCGTTGCCGGGAGGCGTGTTCCTTCAGCGTCACGCACGATCAAACCGCCATAGTGCAGCACGTCCGCGTTCAATGCGTCATGGAAGCGGACCACTGAGCCGGTGGCGTCCAGTTCCGGACGCAGCCCTTCGGTGATCACCGCCCCCCGGACGACAAGGGGGCCTTCCCCTCGAGGGGAGGCGTTGACGTCAAAGCCCTGCTCAAGTCCCGCCGGCATGTTCTCATACCACTCGGTCACGCCGTCGTGTCGGTACTCGATCCGGTCGCCCTGAGCGACAGGGGACGTTTGCCCGAGATGGACCCTGGTCTCTCGCCTGCCGTAGCTGACCATGCGCCAGTGCCACGACCACTCAGAGTTGTCTGCCACGTTGTCCTGCGCAGCCGTCGTGCTTCGTGCGTCGGTGGTCCCGAGGGGAGGGGCATGCGTCACCTGTGCTCTCCTGGTTGCGCAACGCTGCACGATTCGCACTCCATCGGCGGCGAAGCGCATCCGCAGGTTTTGTGCGCGGTTCGCGGCGTGGTACACGTCTTCTGATGAGCTCTGGCGTGCCCTGTACTCGCGGTCGGCAATGTGGCGTTGGACGGCAGCCCACCAGGATGACGTCTCGGTGGCTGGCGTCAGGACACTGGCATTGGCTCTCGGAGCCAGTCTTCCCACGTCACGTTTCACGGTCGATGCAGCAAGATCGGCGGATGCCGTGTCTGCCGGTGGGGGGAGGTCGTTCCCTCCCGCCGTCGCGGACAGTATCACAAACACTGCTGTGGCTGAAATTCTGGCCATGCCTGCCTCTATGGGACTGTGTGCGGTCACCGTCTTCTCCGCGCCTTCTCTTGTCGTCAGGAGGTGCTGAAGAACCGCTTTGCGGTCACGTTTTCCGGGTCAAGGGTGAGCACATCGAAGAAGATCCGACTTGCCGCGTCGAGGTCGTCTTGTGCCACCTTGAGCAGTGCGAGTTCGGCCAGAAAGGGAACATCGGTGGGGTAGGCACGGAGCATTCGGTTGACGGTCTTCTCAGCCTGCGAGATCTTGTCCTGAGAACGCAGTGCGATGGCCAGGCGCAGGTTTGCGTAGTAGTTCCCTTTGTCTTCACGGGTTACCTGTCGGGCCAGCTTCTCCACGGCTTGGTAGCGTTCCTGTGCGAGGAGGGGCAACATGCAGCCCAGTTTTGGCTCGATGGCTTCAGGAGCGGCCTTCGTCGCCGCCCGGTAATGGCTCTCGGCGTTGGCGTAGTTGCCTTTCAGGTAATGGAGCCAGGCCAGACGCAGGTTTGGGGTGTATGCGGCGGGATACTGGTCATGGACGACTGCCAGCGCTTTGATGGCATCGCTGTAGTTCTGGCTCTTCTCGTATCGGTACGAACGGTGGTAGCAGTCGCGGATTTCGGCTGAAGTCAGGGAGGGCGAGGCGCTTGTTCGGAGCAACTGAGCAGCTCCATTTCGGTTCGCCTGAGCAGATACATCGCCTGCCAGGATGCGGTGGCCGGCCCAGACGACAACGGTGCAGACGACCGTTGCCATGGCAGCGTTTTTGGTGAACGTGTTCCGCATTGCCTGTTTCCTTCTCTTGTGCCCGTCGCTGGTGTCCGGCGACGGGGCAGCCGTCAAAACGTGTGTCTGAACAGCAGGGAGATGCTGTCGGCGTGAACTGTGCTACTGAGTCCCAGGTGTCTGAAGGTCTCGCGGCTCACGCGGAGCTCGAGTGTGTCACGCCTGCCGAGGGAACGGGATAGCGCGATGCCGAAGCCGCCGGTGTGTTCTTCCGCCACGCTGTAGACCACAAACCCATCGCCTCGGACGGCGAACGCCTGCTCGCCCTGCCACATGAATCCGGACAGACTCCAGGCTCCAGCCAGGAGGGTCAGGTGCTCCTCGACCGAGAGAAACGTCTTCTGCCCCAAGCCAACGTCATTGTCGAGATGTATCCAGTGCCCCCGTACTTCCCCCTGAACACGATGGTCCCAGCCGCGCCACAGTGTCATCCCTGCGTGTACGGTCACCTGTTGGGCCAGGAAGCTTGGGGGATACTGGTCGTATGTGGTCAGGTAGCCGTCGATTCCTGCTCCCCAGGTCTGCTCGTGCTGGTAGTGGGCGCCAAGAAAAGCAGTCCAGGCTCCGTCGGTGACGTCATCGTCTCCGCTGATGGCATGCGCCCCCAGACGGAGCCGCCAGGGCCACAGGCCGAAGTGGGAGTAGACCGTTGTCAGATCCCACTGGCGCACCACGTCAGCGTTGCTGTAGTCGATCGTCAGCCTGTCTACCTCCATTTCGAGCAGATGGTTCAGTCCGTGTCCCAGGTACAGGTAGATGCCGCTGACGTGCGCATCGTCTTTGATGTCGGAGTGTTTGTAGTCGACCGCTCCCCCATAGACGGCAGCATCCAGTCGCGTCTTCTCCCCGGCCGGGCACGCGACGGCGACGAATGCCGACACGATTAGCAGTATCTCAGCTCTCTTCATGGTCCACCTTCACCAATTCCAGTTCATTCACTCGAATCGATGCGATACCCAGACGGCTGTCGACCCGGATGCGGGCGGACATGCTGACTCGCGGCAGCTTCGACTCGATGGTCGACTCGACTTCGGTTCGGGTCAGGAACCGCTGGGTTACGCGCACACGGCCGAGCTTCGGCCAGAACGAGGAGAGGAAGCGGATCAGCGGGCGCTGCACGCCGGATGTGGCGACACCGACGGGGACAAAGTCATCCCAGCACAGCCCCGGGCGGTAGCCCAGGGGCAGCCGCGGGAGAGCCTGGAAGAGCATGTTCAGGTAACGATCGTCCCCGGTTGTGCGGTAGATGAAGAAGGTGTGGTCGTGCTTGCCGAAGTAGAGCTTGCCTCGTCTCGAGGACATGTAGAAGGTACCATCAGGCGCCATGCCGACGGTCAGCTGGATTCGGTCTATTTCCTCTCCATTCCGCAGGACGGCGTATTCGAGAACGTCATCGAGGACGAGGCTCGTGTACCTGTCCAGCTCCTTGTCCACCCGCAGCGTCTCTATCGTCTGCCCCTGTTGAGGGACGTTGTTGGCCTGGTGTGTGCTGCCTTCGGCATAGCTGATGAAGCTGGATGGGAGCGTCGCGGCACCGATGACGTCGGTGTCCTGGACCTGGATGTGAATGTGCGGCTGCGGCGAATAGCCTGAGTTGCCGCATAAGCCGAGCGGCGCGCCTGGCTCCAGCCAGTCACCTTCCGCCACGCAGATCGAATCCGCCGCGAAATGAGAGAGCTCGACGTATAGCCCGGCAGTGTCCTGGATGAGAACGACGTTTCCCCAGTTGTTCCCGGTGTCCGGGCTGCCGATCGGGGTGTCGGGGAGGTCTGAGACCACTTGGACAACACGACCGCGCACCGGCGACAACACAGGCTTGCGGAAGGCGTAGTAGTCGTCCAGGACTACACCACTGTTCCGGTGCGTCTGCCCCTCGTCGTCGGTGATCACGAAGTCAAAGGCGTACCGCCAGTTGCCCTTGTGCGTCCATTGGCCGTCAACCCCTTGCCATACGGTCCAGGCTCCGGCGAACGGCAACTGCAGTTTGCGGGCCTCTCCACGGTAGCGCAAGCGATTGCTGAGATGGTTCTCCAGTGTTTCTTCGGGTGTCCGGCCCATGCTTCTGGCAATCAGGGGGGATCCGGCCAGTCCCAGGACGTAGATGAAGCCCAGGGAGATCAGGTTGAAGGGCAGCGTGAAAACCGGCAATCCGCAATAGGACAGGAACACCACAGCCGCATCCAGCACGATAGTGGCTGTTCCCACAGCCACCAGAGCCACGAGATAGCTGCCGAGGGAGGGAACCAGGAACACGCCTCCCACCGCCATGGCGATGAGGATGAAGTTGAAGCTGTACGGGTCGGCGAACGCCTGTGTGCCTGAGCCGAGCATGAGCCATCGCATGCACGCACCCGCATAGTACCCGACGATGGCCAGCATGAACAGGATGCGCGATGCACGGAAAACGATCAGGCTGAAGATTGCCCCGACAAGCACGCTCGGGGCGAAAAGGATGGCCCCGAAGGACAGAAAGAAGCCCGAGAGCCACACCGGTAGATTCCAGTCCGACGCAAGAAGACGCGTGCTTCCGGGGGCAGCCACGAGGAGGTTGCTGTAACGCAGAGATGCGAGGTAGACAAGCGAGCTGACCACGACGAACGGCAGGCTCAGAACCGGCAGCACGAGGTATGTGCGTAGCACGTGCGCCAGGAACGCCGTGACCACAAATGCCAGCATTCCCGCGGCAATGGCGAAGAACACGGTCAGCGGTGCAAGCCTGAACAGGTACCCCACGGAGAGCCCCACCAGCAACGGGTTGTACGTGTAGAATCCTGAGGCCAGGAATTCCTTGTCCATGTTGATGAGTCGGGCAAGAGCATAGGCCGCCACCACCGAGATGACCCCGGCCAGCCCCACGTTTGGATTCAGCAACGTGACTGCCAGTATGGCAACGCCCGTCGCTCCGCCCTGGAGGAAGAGGATCTCCGGGTAGCTGTGGAGTATGGCTTTGGCGTGTTGCTTCATGGACTTCCGAAGGGCCTACTCGTCCGCGGAGGAGACTGGCTCGCTGCCTTGCGTGTCGTGGGAGGAACTGCTGAACGCATTGAGGGCAAGCCGTTCCGGGAGGCGTTCCCGGCGGGTCAGATCGGTCAGATCCTCGCCGTCCCGTATGACATCGACTTCGCCGTTCTGGCCGATCAGGACAACGCAGGGGCGGTAGTGGATGAACTGCATCCACTGGGTCACGTTGTAGGCCCCGACCGGTGAGAAGATGAGGCGTGTTCCCCGGCTCAGGGGGGGCAACGGGATGCCGTCGTCGAGCACGTCGATGTTCATGCACAGAGGACCGTAGAGGACGGACGTTTCGTTGACGCCGTTGACCTCCCGGTCGATCTCGACATTGAACTTGTACCAGAACGAGGTGAACAGGGTGTTTACGCCGGCGTCGAGGATGTAAGCTCGGATTCCCTCGGGGAGCCTCTTGGATGCCTCGACAGTTGTGATCAGCCACCCGGCTTCATCGATCATGGCTCGGCCTGATTCCAGAATTAGTTCCGGGCAGTCCCCCGGACGCAGCCTACGGGACAGGGCATCGCACAGCTCTTCTGCAAATTGGTCGACTGACGGAACTGACAGTTCCGGTGCGAACATGGTCCCTTTGAGCCGACTGCATGACGGCAGTCCCCCGCCGACGTCAATCCGCTCGATGGACATCCCGAAGCTGTCCTGCAACTCGTAGGCGAAGTCGACCATCTTCTCCACCTGCCGGGCGTAGGCGGAGGGTTCGAGGATGAAAGTCCCAATGTGACAGTGCAGTGCATTGATGGTGAGTTTGCCGCCGTTCACCAGGCGTTTGGCAGCGTCCGCGGCCTGTCCGGACTCGAGATTGAACCCGAACCGTGACCACTGAGGGTGGATGCCGGCATCGAGATTCAGCCGAAGTCCCACACTGATCTTCCGCTCGAGTCGAGTGGCGAGGACTTCGAGATCCTGGAGTTCATCGAGGTGGTCGATGTTGATCTGTGCCCCTTCCGACACGGCCCGCTCCAGAGCGTCCATCGGTTTGTACGGGCCATTGAAGATGATCTGATCCCCGGGTACCCCCAGGCGGCGTGCCTTGTCGTATTCCATGGACGACACCACTTCAGCGAGGGCCCCCTCCTGATGCATGATCGCACAGACTGCATCCAGGTAGTTCGTCTTGTACGACCACGCGAAGGTCACATTGGGGTAGCGGGTCGAGTAGGCGCTGTGCACGTGGTGGCACCGGCGCCTGATGGCTCGCTCGGAAAACACAAACAGTGGGGATCCGTGACGGGATACGAGATCGTCGATCGACACCCCGGCAATGCTCTCCTTTACTTTGCGTGAATAGGCAGGACTGCCCCCGAATTTGTTCATCAGGCCGCTCTGAAGTTTGGTGATGACCGGCCTCTCGTACTCTTTCCTCATGGTGTTTCTCCTCGCACCGTAAGTGCCTGGAATGTTGCCATATCAGTGACCAGTTCGTAGGTGTAACGCACAAACAGCTTCCCCGCGTCGTATCCGTTGGTGGCGGCGACCGGCATGTTCAGGCAGGAGCGGAGCAGTTGAGCCGGCATGTTGGCCCCAACGGATGTCGCGAAGTACAGCCACGCCGGGAAGCGAGGGTTGAGCTCGATGAGATAGAGCTCGTCTCCCGAAGAGATGCACTCCAGCTCAAACGGGCCACGCCACTGGAACTGCTCCACGAAGCGACGGGCGGCCGACAGCATGCGTTCGTTGCGGATCGTCACCCCCGTCCAAATCTTGCCCAGAGAGGTCACGGATAGTTTCTTGATGCCGACCAAACCGAGATTTTCGCCTTTCCCGTCGCCCAGACCGATGACATTCACCTCGTCCCCCGAGACGATTTCCTGGACGATGACCGGGTATCCCCACTTCGCGACCAGCCGGCTGAAGTGGCCGATCGCCTCCTGAGTCGTCGAGGCACGGTAGGCCTGGTAGAGGCTTCCCTTGACCATCACCGGGAGGCCGATGTCCTCCACGGCCTTCACGAGCGTATCAATGCTCGTTACCACCTCGGTCTTAGGAAGGTCCACACCAATCCGTTCGGCCATCAGGCCCAGGCGATCCTTACCCCGCAGTTTGAACTGTTTCATGGTCGGGAGGAACGTACGAATGCCGTGAGCGTCAAGTTCGTCAGCGTACTTGATGAAGAAGGGAAGCTCAGCGTCCAGGCAGGGGATAATGAGATCCAGCCCGTGGTTCTCCTTGATGTGGAGCAGACGTGCCAGGTACGCACTGGCGCTGCCCGATGGGTATGGGACGATGTAGCTCTTGTCCACGATCCAGTCCATGTAGACGCCGGGCTCCATGGAGTCGTAGGCCAGCCCAACGATTTCCACGTCCAGATCCGGACTCTCACGGAGGCTGCGAGCGACACCAATGCCCGGACCGGGATTGTCCATCGCACTGATTCCTGATACTCCCACCCGTATGGCCGCCATGCTCTTACCTCACGCAAGCTTGAGTGTTCGCAGTCTGAGCCGGAAATCGGCAATATCACGAACGGCTTCGTCCAGCGTCACTTCGAACTCCTCGGTGAGTTGCTGGGCGATCGCCTCGTCACTCTCTTTGCGACGCAGTGCTTCCACGATGACGACCGCTGTCGTATTCATCGTGTAGCAGGCGCCGCTCGCAGGATCGAAGGAGAATCCTTCGCTGTTCATGGCCAGGTTCGTCAGTGCCGACATCTCTGTATCCCTCCGATTATCGATTGAGCGCCACTCGGTGGCCAGTGTCTGTGTTCTCTGACCGGACGACGTGCTGTTCGGCGTCCCGCATGTGTGTCTAAACGGGAAGGGAAGAGAAGTGTCTACGGGTTGGGGATACTTTTTCCCTTTGGACTTCCAGGTAGGCATGCGCGGCGGGTTCCGGAGGATGATGGACGATGGTCCCCGGGGATGTCCTGAAGGTGGCTTCGGGGGGCTACTGATCCGGTCATGGATAGTGCTGTAAACCGGGGGGCAGGTCTCAGTGTTCAGGCGTCAGGATTTGAGCCTGAAGCCAGACATCAGATACCTGAAGCCTGATCCGGGCCAACGCATCATTGAATGTCGCTGGATCAGCCAGGTCGGTTCCTGGTGGGTCGTGGTAGCCTACACGGCATTGGTGATACGTTGGGCTGCGGTCACATCTGCGACGCTCAGCTGAAGCATGGCTCACTCGATCTCCTCAATGCGCACATCGTCAACCCAGACCGTTCCACTGACGTCTTGAAGGCCAAAGCGGATGTAGTCGGGAGGGACTTTGGTTACGCCCTTGAGAGGCGGCATCGAGGTGAACTCGAAGGCCTGCTTCTTCCATCCGAACGTGCCGGTATACTTCTTGGTCGGAGGGAAGAAGACGTTGCGGTGTGACCAGACGTTGGCGTAAGCACCGTGGAACTTCGGGTTGCCGTTTTCCAGGCGCACGATGTCCTTTCCTCTGATGAAGAAGCTCAGGCGATAGCGCTTCCCGGTCTCGAGTTGTCCGCCTTCGCCTGGCAGACCAATCTGGCTCACAATCACGCGTCGTTGGGTGTCGTTTTCGATGCGCACGCTTTGCCTGCCTTCGCGGTAGGTTGTCGTGTCCAGGAAGGCACCCTCCTTCCCTTCAGCGGGCAGGTTTCTGGGGAAGTGCCAATCGGCGGGCCTTCCCTTGTCGTCGAGGTCCTCAAAGCTGCCATTGCGGACCGTGGCCTTTCCGGGGTCTGCCAAGATGGTCACGAATCGCAGGCTACCGAAACGGCTGATGTCATGGAAGCTCTTCTGCAGGAAGGGACTCCAGGTCATGAACTGGTTGTCTGCTTTGTCCGTTGTCGCAATGTTCCGGCTGCGGTTCATGTTGGCTACCCATGATGCTCCCGGAACGAGCGGGACATCACTCAGGGCTTTCACCGGAATCGCGGCTTCAGCTATCCATCGGTCTTCGGACACGCGTGTCCGGACGGTGGCGGCGCTTTGCCAGGAACGGTCAATGTCCTCCTTGACAAGTCGGGCGCCCTTGCGGGTCACCTTGCTGTCTGCGGTGTGCCCTCCGGCGTTGATGATCAGGTGGTAGTAGGTGGTGCGGTCCTCAGACGGGTTGAGGAAGATCTCGACGGCGGAATCCCGCCACATGTTCAGATCATCGTTGGTCGTGGTGTTCACGAGCAGATCCCGGGGCCTGGGCTCTTCGCAGTCGTAACTCACATAGAGCATATCGTCATCCCACACTACCCTTACGGCTGTGCTCACGCGGGGATCGCTGCCATCATTGGGTACCAGGTAGATGGGCTTGGCTGTGGCCCAGGCCGCGTCGTCCAGTTGGCCATCGATGATGATTGGGTTCGCTGCGGGGCGCTGGGCGACCTCGTGGCTCAAGTCACGAACGGTCCCGACGCGGTCGAAGTAGGCCTTCCGCTGACGCTGTATTTCGCCTAAGAACTTGACCTGGAAGAAGTTCACGCGCTCCAGCGCGGCAGAGTCGCCGTTCGCCTGTTGGCAGGCTTTGTCGAGGTGTTCCGTAAGCTCCGTCATGACGGCATCAGTGTAGATCTCGTCCCAGACTTCCTCGTCTGTCCTGGGCACCGGCATTGGGCCGAGGGCTGTGTCGCGGGTTTCTCCCAGTGTCTGGTTGGTCCAGAGGTCCTCGATTCGAGCGAGGAACGTCCCCATCGTCTTGGCTGCCGGACCGAAGAGCGCGCTGTTGTGGTCCCGCATGAGGGCATTGACGTCGGTCTGCGTGTTCCAGGCAGTCTTGTAGAACACATAGTTGTTGAGGTAGTTGAAGAGGAGGTAGTAGTTGCTGCCCTGTGAGCGTGCCCCGCGAATGTGCGGGGCAAGGCGGCTGTAGTACGTGGAGATCAGCTGCGTACTGACTGGGGGAACGCCCTTGGGTGTGTTGCCGTTGTAGTCATGCATGTAGTTCCAGAGCCAGACTTTGCCGGTCTTGATTCTCTGGTTCCAGGCCTTGATGAGCTCGTCGTTGCGGCGGCGCAGCTCTGGGATCGGGTCGTTCCACGGACCGCGAGTACAGACCTGAACGAGTACGTTGTCAGGGATGTCGAGGTCGCTGCTTGGCACATCCCGGTAGCAGCCGTAGGCGAAGCAGGTCACGTAACCCGAAACGCCGTTCCGTTTCAGGCGATTGGCGATTCTGCAGACGTACCCCCAGATAAGGTCAGATTGGCGCCCTTGTTCCCAGTATGGCCAGCTGTGCGGCGAATGGTCCCAGTTGCTCTTGCTCAGCCCGTCTTGCGGACAGAGATCGACGTAGCCGGGTTGGTGGCTCGAGGGATCATAGGCGATCCTCCCTCGACTGGTCAGAATGCCGCGCGAGGCCGCGGGTTTTCCGGTCAGGTAGGCTTCCGCATCGAGATAGACCTCGTTCAGGAAACCTTCGTTCATGTAGTCAATGTGTCCCCGGTGGCCATGGATATTGGGATTGCTGTCACGCTTCCCATTGGCCAGGATGGCGAAGTACTCGGGGTTGGTGTGGCCGAAGCGTTTCAGGTAGCCGCGGCGGGTCAGCCCATGGCAGCAGGGGATGTAGCGCGTCCCGTAGCGCCAGCGCAGATTCATCAGAGTCCAGGTCCAGCGGTCGTCGACCAGCCGTGTACCGTCGGGCAGTTGTGTGTCGCCGGAGAATCGGAGTCCGCGTTGGTCAAAGTCCGGGGCTTCGTAGATGTCCATTGCCGGGACGTGCAAGTCGGCCTGCTTCGGAGTGACGGTGCCCACCTTGCCGGGAAAGAAGAAGCGCACTCCGGCGAAGCGTTCGAGGAACTCGTAGGCTCCGAATAGCGTGCCGCGTTCATAGAGAGCTCCCCACAGGTACATCCCGCGTTTGGGCTCACGCTCCTTGTCGTCGCGTCCAGCGATGAAGATGTTGTTGCCCACGCTCTTGATGATAAAGGCGTCCCGGGGGAGTGCCGCGCCGTCGATTCCGTTCGTGGAAGCCAGTGTGGTGGCTCCCAGATGGATGGCAGGTTTGCCGCCGTCGGGTTCAGGCACGATTGGCAACTTGGCTCCTGTGCATGCCTGTAGGAGCGTCTGAATCTCCTCAGCGGCAAACGCCGCCACGGATCCCGCGTCCGGAGGCACCACGATTTCCGCCTGTGGTCTGTTGCCCGTAATGAGGGGGATCTGACGTGCCGCATCAACGCGACAGCGATGGTTGGTGGCGTAGGGATGAGCTTGGGCAGAGGCAGTGCACGTGGACGTGGCGAGGGCGCTAAGAACGGCGGCTGCTAGTAGACGAGGCATAGTCTGGTCTCCCAGTTCTTTAGTAGAGAAGGTCGGCGTTGCAGGAAAGACTACTCCCAGCCTAAGACGAATCCACGCTCTCCAGGGATGACACCGAGACGATTCCGCAAGGCGAGGCATTGGGCCTCGAAGGTGTCGACCTGGCGCTTCAACGCGTCGACTTCCGGAGTCGATCCCGAGGGGGACGCCCGCAGGAGGTCTGACAGTTCATGTGGATCGGTTTGCAGGTCGTACGCTTCATCACCATAGTCCGGATCCCGCACGTAGGAATGCGTTTTCGTACGCGCGCCTTGCAGCAGGCCGGGGTGTCTGCCGGCCGTCGCGATTCCGCCTGGGAATGTCGTGCCCAACGTGCCCAGGTAGGCACCCACCTGTGCGAACAGCGCATCGCGAAGCGGCGTACTCGCCCCCTCGGCCACCCACTCGACCAAGTCGTGCCCCTGCGCATAGTCGGGGATGTCCAGACCGGCCAGGTTGAGGATGGTCGGGAACAGATCAATGGTGTTGACCAGGTGGTCGATGTGTTCGGGACGGCTGCCCGGTGTTCCCGGCGGCGGGACGATGATCAACGGCACATGGAGCAGGCACTCGTAGAGAGACTCTGACTTGTTGAACAAGCCCTTCTCGCCGGTGTAATCGCCGTGGTCGGAGCTCAGAATGACCCACGTGTTTTCCAGCAACCCCCGCTGATCCAGGGCATCATGGACGCGGCGCAGTTGGTCGTCCACGTAGGCGATCATGCCGTAGTAGGCTGCCACGACTCGCCGGGTGTCCATGTCGGTTGCCTCTTGCGTTCCGCATTGCTTCCTGCACTCGTCTTGCCAGACGGGCAGGGCGTCGTTGTCCCCCCGCGGCGGCAAGGGCAGTTCGGCGGGATCAAACATGGTGTCGTAGGGGCGGGGGACGAAGTAGGGCGGATGTGGGTCATCGTAGCAAAGGTGGAGGAAAAAGGGCATGCCGGACGCGTCCGCCGCATCGATCATGCGGATGATGCGTTCCGTGAGTCGGGCAGAACTCCCGTCCGTGGCATCGCGATCGATCGTGCCCGATGACCAGCCGACGTCGTTCCGTCCTGTCCGGATGTGGGCCATCCACGACTCGTAGAGGGGACCGCGGCGGTGCATCGGCACCTGCTCATGCCATCCACGGGACAGGTTCCGCTCGGGTTCATAGTGCCCGGCCACCGCGGTGTAGTATCCTCCCGCAGTCATGAGCTCTGCGAGCTGCGGCAGATTGCAGGGGGCTCGATTCTGATGGCAGCTGACCTGGTGAACCAGGGGATGAACCCCTGTGTGTACCGAGGCCCGGGACGGCGTGCAGATCGGGCTGGCCGAATAGGCTTGGCTGAACGCCCACCCACGTTTGGCCAGACCATCGGTGAATGGCGTCGAGACGTGCCTGTTCCCCAGGAAGCCCATGGCGGACGCTTTGGCCTGATCGAACATCAGGTAGACAATGTTCGGCGATTCCATGCAGACTCCTGTCGTTCGTCGGCAGCTTGCGGACAATTGTCCATTACATATACCGCCGCAAGCCTGATCCGGTTACTGACGTGGAGTTCCGTGCCTCACCACGGGGAGTGGCGGAGTGGTGGGACGGAACGACGCGCGGCAGGAACGGCATCGTCATGGTCGCTCCATCTTGAGCCACTGCCAGCACTCTCTGACTCGAGCATCTCAGTACTCTATACCTTTACATGAGTGATCGCGGCGTATGTCTCATTTTGAGATAGATGCATTATATGATCGACTTTTACGTTGTTAGCTGTTGATCGTGGTCTTGCCGAGGGCTATCTTGTCTCTGAACACCACCCCTTGGCGGCCGTGATGGCTGACCTTTCTGAGGAGACCTGAGGATGACTGATTCGTTTGAGTGGCCGGCCGTTTCCCGGCACATCTGGGATGTCAAGTACCGTTTCCGGCGCGGAGGAGTACCGGTTGACAATGAGGTGTCAGACACGTGGATGAGGGTCGCGACTGCCATTGCCCAGCGTGAGGCAGACCCGGAGGCGTGGACCGAACGGTATCTGGCGATCCTGAAGGATTTCCGCTTCCTTCCCGGGGGGAGAATTTTGGCCAATGCAGGGACGAACCGCACCTGCACGACGATGTTCAACTGCTATGTCATGGGCACAATAGAGGACTCCATCGAGGGGATTTTTGAGACCGTCAAAGAAGCGGCCCAGACCCAGAAGCAGGGCGGCGGTGTGGGGTTTGACTTTTCCACTATTCGTCCGCGTGGGACCGGGATTTCCGGGATTGACTCAGCCGCTTCCGGGCCGTTGAGTTTCATGGGCGTTCTGGATGCCACCTGCCGGACTATCATGAGCGCCGGACAGCGCCGGGGGGCTCAGATGGCGATCATGCGCTGCGATCACCCTGACATTGAGGACTTCGTGTCTGCCAAGCAGGGCACGGGTGCACTGGCCATGTTCAATCTCTCGGTGGCGGTGACCGATGCCTTCATGGCAGCTGTGGAAGCGGATGATGATTGGGACCTGGTGTTCGATGGTGAAATACGGCGCACCATTAAGGCCCGGGACCTGTGGGAGAAGATCATGCGGTCCACCTACGACTACGCCGAGCCCGGCGTGCTGATGGTCGATCGTGTGAATGCCTGGAACAACCTGCACTACTGCGAGGATATTCGGGCAACCAATCCGTGTGGAGAACAGCCGCTCCCCCCCTATGGAGCGTGTCTGCTTGGCTCGCTCAATCTGACCCGTTTCGTCGATGCACCGTTCGAGGCCGAAGCCCGGCTCGACCTGGAGGGAATCAAGGAGACCGCACGGACGGCGGTGCGACTTCTCGACAATGTGATCGACATGTCGGAGTATCCGCTGGAACGCCAGCGCGAGGAAGCTCAGGCCAAGCGGCGCATGGGAATCGGTATCACCGGGCTGGCCGACATGCTGATCATGCTTGGGATCCGATATGGTTCGGAGGAAGCCCGGGATCTGGCGGGCTCAGTCATGCAGACTATCACACACGCGGCCTATGACGCCTCGGCTGATCTCGCGGCGGAGCGTGGACCGTTCGCCAAATTTGACCGGGAATCTTACCTCGAGGGTCGGTTCGTGGCCTCATTGCCGGACGCCATCCGGGCAAAAATCGCCGAGACGGGGATGCGCAATTCGCACTTGACCAGCGTTGCTCCGACCGGAACGATCTCCCTGCTGGCCGGGAATGTGAGCAGCGGGATCGAGCCTGTGTTCGCCATGCACTACAGCCGGAGGGTCCGCAAGGGAGAGGAGGACGAAGTTGAGGAACACGAAGTGCGCGATTTCGCGTACGCCGAGTACTGCAGACAAGTGGGTGAACCGGACAGCGATGGAGACTTGCCCGGAGCATTCGTGACCACGGATCAGGTGACGCCGCGCGAGCACGTCCAAATGCAGGCCGCTGTACAGGCTCACGTGGACAGCTCAATATCCAAGACCATCAACGTGCCGTCTGATCTGCCGTTTGAGGAGTTCCAGGATATCTATCGCTACGCGTTCGATCAGGGACTCAAAGGGTGCACAACGTTCCGCCCGAATGAAAACATCACCGGCGTTCTCCTGCGCACGGAAGACAGTGGGAAGAGTGAGGCCGAGGCCGAGGCCCTGAAGCGCCCGGAAGTTCTGCCGGGAACGACTTACAAGGTCAAGACACCGCTGTCTAAGAACGCCTTCTACATCACCATCAACGATATCGAAGAGGACGGACGACGGCGTCCTTACGAGATTTTCGTCAACACCAAGAATCTTCAGCACTACAGCTGGATCGTGGCCATGACACGGCTGATGTCGGCTGTTTTCCGCCGAGAACGCGACCCTTCGTTTCTGGTCGAGGAACTGAAGTCCATCCATGATCCCAACGGAGGATACTTCAATCAGGGGCAGTATGTGCCGTCTCTGCCGGCGGAGATCGGGCGTCTGATCGAGCAGCACCTTGAACGGCTCGGATTGGTTGAGGCAGGTGAGGCGCAACCTGTTGAAGCGGACCATGGCGAGAGGCGTGGGCCGACCAAGACCCCAGGAGCCTTCTGCCCGATGTGCAACCAACCCGGCCTGCACATGCAGGAGGGATGCATGACGTGCCGAGAATGCGGGTACAGCAAGTGCGGGTGAGGCGGCCCGACTCCTGATCGTAGGTTTCGGGATGCTCGCTCCCGAAAGTCGCGGCTCTGACGGCCAGCCCAGACTGCGATTCGTGCTGAAGTCACACACGAGTTTGGCGTTCGCCAGCTGTTCTATCGCTCAGATCCGAGGGTGCAACTTGGCCGTCAAGGTCAAGACTGGTCGCGGCATGGCAGCCCCTCCCACGTTCGGGGAACGCCTCCTGCCCAATGTGGTCGCGGCATGGTAGCCCCTCTCACGTTCGGGAAACGCCTCCTGCTCAATGTGGGAGGCGGCGCCACCCGGCGACCGAATCGTGCTCAAATCGGGTGAAGTGACGGACGAGGTCCCTGTTCAGTGCGAGATCCGCCTCTGAGCTCACAGTGCGCTCTCCGGGAAGGGGCGGGGCTCGCGCGTTTTGCCTTTCTCAACTCAATGTGCTACAATGCACTGTCAAAGGCGAGGAAAGGTGGGTGTGACGAGAGTGAACGGCGCGGGTTGGGCGCCAGGCGGAGGAGTGGGTATGAGTCGACGACGCACCCGGTATTGGACTCTGATCGAGTTGCTCGTGACGATCGGCATCATCGCGATGCTTGCAGCCTTCCTTCTCCCTGCCTTGAAGCGGTCGCGTGACTCGGCCCGGATGATGAAGTGCCGCAACCATCTCAAGAATATCATCACTGCCAACTTCCTCTACATGGATGACTACGACGAGGTGTGGGCGCAGGGGAACAATGGGACGGGGACGTACTGCTGGTTCGCGGAAGAGAACTCGTTGGGGTCTTACTTGGGGGCCGTGCGAACGGCGAACGACACCAACTCTGCTCAGATCATGCGCTGCCCAAGTGCTCCTACCCCCTGGTATTCCTTCACTCGGGCCGGTGCCAAATCACGCTGGTATGTGGCTTACGGCTACAACAACCATATCGGATCCAATAACCGGAGGACGGCTGTCAAAGTCAATGAGGTAAAGCATCCGGACAAGACGATCGTCTTCTGTGATGCGTTAGTTTCATGGTTCAGCAAGTACCCCGGTGAGTTTGACGACCGCAACACGAGCCAGTACGACCCGGCCGGGAATTTTGCCAACAGATATTACAGGGATACCGTCTTTGAGAGGCACGGTGGAGAGCCGTCCCTGCGCCATTTCAAGGGGGCGAACATCGCCTTCGCGGACGGCCATGCGGGTTACAGCAAGGACTTCGTCATGGCCAAGAACGCGAAGAAGCTGACACTCTACCGGAATCCCCGGACGAAGGATAAGACTACGGCCCGTTGGCTTGCGAGACCTCCCGATCACTGGGAGTAAGCTTGGCTGTTTGGTCGCGCCTTCTGTCCGTCTCCTATGCTGCGCCGCCCGCCGTCTTTGGTCAGTCAGTGACCACGCCCAGTCGAACTCCGGGGACATCTCCCCGGGGGTAACGCTTCCCCGTCAATGCCGGACTGTCCGCGGGAAGCCGCAGGTCTCTCGCGTGCCAGTCAGCGAACTGAAGGGGGGCTTGCAGGCTTCCTCGCTCGAGTCCAAGCTGTTGCCACACGTCCTGCAGACGGCTTAGTTTCAGATGCTCGTCCCAGGTGCAGCCCCACTGATAGAGCAGTTCACCGTGGCGCATCGCGAACAGGTTGTGCTCAAGCACGAAGCCCATATCTTCGAGGGACATCCCTTTCGGTGGCTCTTGCCCTTGCTCCGCTGTCTGTTTGCCCGCTGCCTTTGGCCAGTGGAAGAGGTGTGGCTTGGCGAACCAGCCGGCAACCTGCGCATCCCGGTTGTGGGCAATGATGTTGTTCCGGATCGTGTGGTCGTGATTCCAGACTCGTACTTGCTTGTCACGCTGCCCGATACGTGGTGTCGTTCGTGTCTGTTCCCGGAACTGAATCCCTTCCTTATTGGCGACGATCAGGTTGCGTTCGATTAGGCAGTTTGGTGAGCTGGAGAGGCTGATTCCGCCATTGGCTCCCCACGCTCGGTCTCGAGGCGCGAGACCATTGCCGATGATGACATTGTCGTGAGCGTGGAGCCCGTAGGAGATCTCGTAGAATATGCCGGCATTCTCGTTGTCGGCGATCAGGCAATTGCGGACCACGCAGTCTTCGTTCCCGATGTCGAACCAGACACCATGGCCACGATTGCCGGTGAATCGGCACTTCTCCAGGATCACGTTTCGCGAGAGGACGATCTTGTTCCCTCCGCCTCCCCAATCCCGATTCCAGCCCTTGGTGTTGTTGTTGCGCACGGTGCAGCCGGTCATCAGCAGGTCCTGGGCCCCGGCATCGAAGCCGTCCCAGCCGTTGTCCTGGAAAAGGCAACGCCGAACAGTGTTTCCTTTCCCTCCCAGAATTGCTCCCAGGGCATTGACCCGCTCCACGGTGCAATCTTCCATCAGTCCGTGGTTCCCCAGCATCTGAACGGCGCCTTCCTGCGCTCGGTTGGAGGCAAAGCGGAACCGGATGCCGCGGACCTGCACATAGTCCACTTTGCATGACCAGAGAACGGCTCGGTGTGATCCCTCAACGACCGTACTCCCCGTTCCCGGTTCGCGGTTGGCTCGGTCCCAGATGAACAATCGTTTTGCCTCGAGGTCGATGTAGAACGTCCCCCGACTGAGTTTGTCACGCTCGAGCACCTGCAGCAAGGGGTAGCGGTTCAGGTGCACCTGTTCGCAACGCCCGATCACCTTGTGGAAGTCATTGTGGGGATGGTGGCCGCCTTCGTACCAGGTGATGAACCGGTATGGCCACGGTGTGCTGTAGACATGGGCATCGTCTTGCTCCCTGTTCCAGTCGGTCAGCACGTCCGCTCCGGTGATGACGACGTTGGCCATGGGGGCGGCTGCGAAGCGGACCGGGCGTTCCTCCGTTCCGCCTGTTGTGACGGTCACCGATTCGCGGTATACGCCACCGTGGATCAGTACGACATCCCCGCCGGTGGCCTTCTCCGTGGCTCGACTGATGGTCTTGAACGGGGCTGCGGAGCTGCCCGCGTTCGTGTCGTCCGCGCGTGGATCGCGCGTTGCCACGTGATACTGCTCGGCCATCAGCGTGCAGGTCGCGCAGAGCGCTGCTATACCCAGCTTCTGGAGCCGGTGCCGCATCTCGGGGGAGGTGGCGTGTTTTGGCGTCATTTCGCGCGACCCTCCGCCAGAGGCGTGCCTCGGCGATAGAGCACGGGGCGTTCCAGGGGGGGCACGTTCACCGCGTCTTTTCCGGTTTGTTCATCGATGAGGATATGCCATTTGTCCGCATTCCGCTCTCGCCTCATGAAGCGGTCCATCAGATTGGCTGCCAGGAAGTTCGGTGTACTGCGGAAGTGCAGGACTGCATCCCCGGGAGTCTTGCTTGCGGCGAGGCCCCCATAGCCGAAGATCCGGATGTGGTCGCACGATAGGAATCGCCCGATCGGGATTGGCGACTCCCCTTTCAGTCCGTAGATCGAGACGTATCTGGCGTTGCGCGCTTCGAGGTTGCAGCCGCTGGCACTGTGCTCGGGGTTGCATTGGTACAAGCCCAACGGCTCAGACGTCCCCTCGATCAGGAAGTGCCGGTAGTCCGGGTGGCGACTGCCCCCAGCGTCCTCGTGTACATTGTACCATTTCCCGCCACCGTTGCCGGATGCGTAGATGGATGCGTGGGAGGAGGACACGTGGGTGTCTGGGTACGACTTTGATGAGCGCTCGCTGGGCGGGTTGAACGTCATGCTGCGCAGGATCGAGTGTCGGCCTGTCCGCCAGTGCAGGCAGTATGTTGCCGCGTGACCGGCAGAGATCCCGAGGAAGGCAACGATCGCATCGCCATCCTTCGAATCGGCCGTGCGGAGAACGGGCTGTGGGTTGCCCCGGTCATTGAAGTGCCCACCCTCTGCGTCGACGAGCGGAGCCAACCTCGAGAAGGACTGGTGAAGGCCAATCAACTTGGTGTTCGGTTTCAGGTCAATTGTCCTGGACACGCGGAATACGCCGCGCGGGACAAACACAATCTCGTGCTCATTGATCGCCCGCTGGATTGCGGCTGCATCGTCTGTCTTGCCATCTCCCGATGCATTGTACGGGGGGGCCTTGACACTGACCGCTCCGGGCGATTCCCAGGATGGGAACGGGTCCGGCCAGAGGTGTCGGCTCTGCAGGTCTGCCGGAGGGCCTTCGGGGGCCACGGTTGCTTCAGATTCTAGGAGCACTTGCCTGGCGTTGCGGGTGCCGTCCGTGTAGACGGGTGATGTGATCGTCTTGAAGGGGAGATTGACTTGGGTCGGGTCAATTCCATGTGCGTATGTGCGAATCCGCCGCCAGCCGGTGCCGTCTTCCTGGGCAGGTTGGGGGGCTGGCTCGTCCTGCTCTGTGGTCACCAGTGTGGTTAGTCCCTTTGTATAAACGTTGTGCAGGTAGACGTTTGCACCGGCGCTGACCCCGGTCGTCGTGTCGGACTGTCCGCGGCCGGAGACCAGGATCGAATCAACCAGGCTGAACTGGCCGTAGGTGTCTTTCGAGCCTGGCCAACAGGAGGTTGAGACCAGCGTGGCGGCTCTGTTTGACTGAATCCGCACTCCCACTGCCGTGAGCGCCTGATAGCCGCCATAGAGGATCCCGGCGACTTCCTGGTTCAGGAGGGTGAAGGCTGTGATGGTCGGAGCGGGCTGGGCCCCGCGGAGGTAGGCCCCGTACTTCCCGCCAATCACGGTGACGTTTGCGTGTCCGCCGCCGGAGCCGGCTCCCCCGCTGAGGCCGGCGAAGGCCCCCGTTGCCGTGATGGTGCAGTCCTGCACACCGGATCCCTGCGCAGCTCGGTGCTGGATGCCGATCGCACCCGGGTTGCCGGGCCCGATCTCGATGTTGATGTTCACGAACATCTGTTCGAAGCTGGCATTGGGTTGCTCACGTTCTGGATTGCCGACCGCCCCCCGCCGGAAGCGGATGACCGGTTTGGGCTTCTCCGGGTCGCCAAAGCCGGGGCTGTTGGGGGCCAGTTTGACGACGGGACGGCGCTCCCCGCGTCGAGAGCCGAACAGGGCGCATGGCAAAGCGCGAACTCCGCCACCGAGCCCCATGGCCCGGGCCACCGGGTCCTTCGTGCGTTCCTTGTGACGGTTCTTGAGCACGCCCTGTTGGCATCGGACCATGTCGCTGACCAGATACGTCCCTGGTGGGAAGAACACAGCAAGACAGTGCCAGCGGGCGTGATCAACTGCCTGCTGAATGGCTTGTGTGCTGTCGCGTTGCCCTGTCGGGTCAGCACTGTATGGAGGCGACGTGATGTCCAGATAGCCGAGGACGTCAGGTCGCTGCAGGTCGATGTTCCCTCCTTCCGCAGGGCCGGCGGCCAGGAGAGCCACGTAGACGAAGACGCAGGGCAGGATGGGCAGTCCACTGAGAAAGTTGAGCGCATGCGGTGAGGTCTTCATTGGTCCAAACTCCTGTGGTCACTATGCCTTACTACAGAGGCCGCCTTGCTGGTGACGAGATTCCAGTCCCTTGGGGGAGGGGCGATGTTGCCACGTCCATATCGTCTATTCCTGCAGGCTGGGGCACCGAAGCGTTGGGCTATTTGGGGGCTGGGGTATTGGGGTGTCGGGGGGTGCCTACGATCAGGAACTGCCCGGCGTAGAGGGACGCTCCCTCGGGCAACTCTTTGATCGTGAAGGTCACTGTGTGTTCTCCATGCGGCAGCTCCGGCAGGTAGAAGAACCGTGAGTATTTCCTGTGCATTTCGCGCTGCGTGCGTTTGAACAGCTTTGTCGTTGTCTCGTCGATGCGAGCTTCAATGACCATTGGCCCGACATGCGGGATGTCGCTGAAGCCAACCGTTGTCCCGTTCCAGCGAACTGTGATGGACTCCCCGACCTCACTGCATTTGACCGTGTCTCGAAGCATTGCTTTGGTGCGTCCGAAGGAGTCGCGGTAGACCGGATCCGTGGCCACATCCACCGGGCTCCATCCCGAGCTCAGTTGGGCCTTCTCGATCGGCAACAGACTCGCTTCTTCCCAGCAGTGTTCGTGCATCTTCTCGCCCAAGGCGTGAGGGCGTCGGCCAGCTGCACCTTTCATGGCCAGAATTGATCGGGCGACGACATCCCGGTAGATACCATGCCCGGCGTCTCCGGGGTGCACGCCGTCACGAGAAAAGACGGTCTTCCCTTCGACCGGTCCGGGCGCCTTGTGAACCATCGTCCCGGCTGCCTCCTGTTTGGCAATCTCGATGCCCATGTCGATCGTCGGGATGCCGTATCGGTTGGCCACGGTTTCCATCACGACGCCGAACCCGGGCGTCTTGCCCGCCTGAAGCTCCTTCACCATCCACGTGCCGATGGTGTAGACGAAGCAGATGTCGGTATTCGGGTGCGAGCGCCAGACCTGCCGCACAATGCCTTCTACTGACTGCAGAGGGAAGCCGCCGTGTCCATTGACCCGGCATTCGAGGAAGATCAGGTCGGGACTCCTGTTCAGTACATCCGTGCCCAATCGGCAGGCGCTGAAGTCTGAACCCGTTCCTGAAATCGAGGCATTGATCTCTTCGAATGAAGCATCCGGGAACTGCTTCCGGAACCAGGCCATCGTCTTCACCCGCCAGCCTTTGGCTGCGGTTATGCTGCCCCCGAGGTAGGCAATTCGGACCGGGCCACCGGCCTGGATCCTGGCGAACGTGTTGGGCAATCCATCGCGTGGCCTGCACTCCTCAGCCAGCTTGGGATCATGCGTGTAGGGGGCAGCTGAGAGACCGGCTGCGAGAACGACTGTGGTCAGAATCGGCATCAGCATCTCCAGAAGTGGGGCACATCTATCCGCTGGATCAGCGGCAGTCATCAATCGAACACGAGATCACCGAACGCCGTCCGGGAGTGGAAGGTGCGCTCTTCGAGGTTGGGGGACCACATGAAGAGTTCGGGATCACCGCGGTGGTCGTTCTGGACAAAGCGCTCTCTGCCCAGGTTCATTTTCCAGATGCTCCCCTTGGCCGGCGGCGGAGCGCTCATGCTCTCAAAGGGGATCGCGACCTCCACGCACCAGCTCTTCTTCTGCTGGTCGATGCGGCCCTTACTGGACCATCTGCCATTCCAGTCGCCATCGCTCTTGTTGTACATGGGGTGGATTGGGTCTTTGTGCAAACCGAAGGCCGCGTCATAAATGGAGTCCGGCATCGCACTGCAGATGAAGTGGTAGTACTGGCCGAGATCGCCGATCGGGTCGACGAAGATCTCCAGGCAGTCCTGTGAGTAGATCTTGCCGTCATGGCCGTGGCTTTTCCACCAGCCTGATGCGAGCCGCTTGGTGAGCGGCTCATCGCACTCGAAACCGAGGTAGAGGTGTGTGTCGTCGTAAAGGACTCGGACTCGGGTCCTGACTGTAAGCCTACCCATGCCGATCTCTCCGAGTTCGTCCTCCTGCGTCGCCTTCCAGGCACTTTCGGCCAGGCTGCCGTCGAGCTCAATGGGGGTACGTGTTCTGGCTACCTTGATCTTACGGCGCCCCACGCCGGGCAGGACGCGCTTCTCCTTCAGCAGCTCCACATTCCAGAAGAACGGAGATGACAGCGTTCCGGTCATACGTCCTCCGAGCAGAGCTCGAGCCAACCCCTGGCGCATAAACATGGGTGGGAAACCCTCGAACTCTGCCATTTTCCCGCCCTCGTCGAACAGGGCCCGGACGTTCGTGTCCCGTTGGGTGATTGCGTTTGCCAGTGCGTCAAAGGTGTTCCAGTTGGGCAGGAGTTGGTAGCCCCGATAGAGGTGGAAGACGGTCGCGATGTCAGTGACGTACTGGAGGTTCCGTGCCACGAGGTCCAGGCGTGCGCGGACGATGCCCTCGGGTTCGAGTTCCTGTGCCCGGACCAGGTTGGCGGCCAGCGTCTTGATGAGGGTTGGGGGGAAGAAGTGCGTGTAGTGTGTCGCGGGTTTGGCCCCGAGGCTGCCTGGCTTTGCGCCAGGGAGGAGGTCGGCCCAACGACCGAGGGCGCCGTAGAGTTGCAGGCGGGAGTAGAGGGCATCATAGAACGCTTTCATAGGCAGGTAAGCGTTGCCGAATCCGCTGCGGTAATAGTCATCCAGCTCCGCTTCCCAATCACAGTCCGGGTTGTCGAGGCAGCGGTTCCAGATGTAGTAGACGGGCCCTTCCAGTCCCCAGCTGTCTCCGCATCCGCAGGCATAGACGGCTTTGATGTTGTTGTCGCGGAAGAAACGGATCTGGCGAGCCGCCATTTCCGGGGTGGTCTTCGGCCCGAAACCGATCGTGTGGTAGTAGCCCCAATTGTAGATGTAGACCATGAACGTGTCGGCTTTGTCTCCCCACGCTGCCATGTCGGCGGGGGCGTAGCGGCAGAGCTCGATGATGACGTTCTTGCCGAAACGCGGGATGGTCTTGGGGGGCTCGACCGTGGGGCCATAGGCAATGATGATGACCTTTGCATCCGGACGTTCCCGGGCCAAACGCCTGGCCAGCTTGTCATGGACAATCCAGAGCTGTTCGCCAATATCGGGGTGGATGGCCCGACAGTTGGCGCACTCGCACGGGATGTAGCCGTCCGTCTGGGCGAGCTCGACCGCCTCGAACCCCTCGTCTAACCGCCGCAGCATCTCGGTGTAGACAAGCTCCTGCACAGACGGATTGCTGATGCATAGGTGGTTCTGGGAACTCGCGCGTCTTGTGCCGATCAGAGCAAAGTACTCGGGGTTGGAGTCGCCGTACTTCTTCTTGGGGACGGCCGAGTAGTAGGAATGCCCGCCGTAGGTGGCGAACGGCACACTGGCTTTGAAGTGTGTGTTCAGGTCATACCCTTCGCCCACGCGGAACGCGGTGTTGGCCACCCAGAGAAAGCTGGGATCCCAGCGTCGGTCCAGATCGTCGGGAAAGGAGAGTGTCTCGGTCCTGGGCACGTGGGTTCCCAGTCCCTTGCGGTTGGGCCACAGCCAGCGTACGCCCGCGTAGTCATGGAGGAACATCTGAACAGCCCGCCGGCTGGCCGGCACCGTCCAGTAAGGGCGTGGTGTCTTGGTCTGCCTGATCAGGTCGTGCCCCGCCAGGTAGAGGTTGCCGTCCACGACCCGCACTATGCAGCTTTGTCCAGTGAGCTCCGCAAGCTTGAGCCCTGCCTCTTCCGCCGCCTGGGTCATCCCGATGAAGACCTTTGGACCTGCCGGGGCCTTGGCCTCCTCGACAATCGCCATGCGCACACCCGACGCACGTTCGGTGATCCGGACGAGTAATCGGGCGGCGTCCATAGCCAATTTGGGCCTACCGTCGGGAACGACGACCACTCGGGCGGGCCCTCCATCTTCGGCCAGACTGAGTGTTCGCGCGGCCATGCACGTGATTGTGCCCATGAGCATCAGTGTGACGGTGAGGAGTTTCTTGCGCATGACCTGTATCTCCCTGTGCCAGGTAGGTGGCGAAAGCCGCCGTGGTTTGCAGTCTCTCTATTCCGGACTATCGATCGTGTAAGTGAACAGCTCTTCGCCCTGTGGTGCCGCTCGGTAGGCCCATTCCCCACTGGGGGTGACGACTCCGGAAGGCGCCGAACAGGGCTGCCCGAGGGGCGAGCACGCATCGACGGTCACAATCCAGAGCTCACTGGCTGCAGCACGTATGAGCAGGTTTGCCTCGTGGTACATCCGGGCGGTTCGTGAGCTCTGTGAGTCGTCTCGGCTTCCGCCGTGTACAGCGTGGAGTATCAGCCTGGCTCCCCGTTGGCAGAGCTGGTGCGAGAGGTGTGGGTCCGGCATGGGGGTGCATTTGGGGTTGGCCCACATGTCATTGCAGATCAGGCCGCCGATGTGAACGCCGCCCAGGCTGAAGCTGGACAGAGGCGTGGCGGCGTAGCTGTTGATTTCCCCGCGCGGTTGATCCTCAAGCGTACCGCAACGCAGGATCTTGCTGTGGAAGCCCAGGTATGTCCCGTCCCGTTCGTAGAACCGAATCTGGTTGTAGCACTTCCCATCGGCTTCACGAGAGCACGTACCCAGGGCCAGCCCCACTCCCCGCGTACGCGCTTGTGTCGTGAGCTGCTCAAGGGCCTCGGCGGCTTTGCTGGAGTCGAAGTCAGCGCAATAACCGCTCAGAGAGCCTTCCGGGGTCAGAAGCAGATCAGCTCCCTGGTCGGCAGCGTAAGCGATGGCCCGTTCTATCACGGCGGCATTGACGTCGATGTCACGGGACACGGGGATCTGGGCGGCGGCAACACGGAGCTTCATGAGGGACTCCCAGCTACGTTCTCCTGCAACACCAAGCACCTGCCAGCATGCCACTCGGCTACCGGATGGAGTCACACTCTAATGCCTGAACAGAGCCACGCACAGCGTGAGCGGTCTCCTCCCGGTAACGCCTCAGTTATGTGGGGGAGAACCCCAAGACAGCTCGACGGAGTCTCTCCCTCCAGGGATTCCTTGGGCCATCTGCGTCCACTGGAGGGCGAGACTCCGTCGAGCCGCCTCACGGGCCTGAGGTGTTGCGCCAAAGCAGACATCAGGGGTTGTGGTCTGCAGTGATCCCGACTACCGTAGCGCACCGCTGCAACCGACCTCGTGCCCGGACGAAAGACAAGGGACCCAGGCGATGAAAGCTCCACGACCGTTACTCAACGCTTCCGCAGCCGCGTCATTTTTCCTCTTCCTGGGTACTGTTCCCCTCTCTGCTGCTGAGTGGGCCTTTGACTTTGGGACGCCTGGGTCCAGGACTCGTGACGGTTTCACCAAAGTGACCAAGGCACAGCTCTACTCCCGGGAGAGAGGGCACGGCTTCGAGTCTTCCGAGGGATTGACTGGTGTTGATCGCTCGGGCAATTATCCATGGAAGAAGGGACTCCACTCGAGTGATGCCCGGCGGCGCCGAGTGTACGGGGCTTACCGGGTGTCGTCCTACAGCACCTGTGACTTTGTCGAAGGCAGACGAGACAACGCCTTTCTGCTCAACGTTCCGGATGGTGAATACGAGGTCTGGGCGGTTGTGGCCGACCCCGCTCACGCTCCGCCGTTTTTCGAGCTGCGGGCCAACAGGGAAACGAAGCACAGTGTTCGGATGGGGCGACACGGGTTCGTGTTCGTTGAGCCTTTCCGTGTCCGAGCCGAGGACGGTGTCTTGCGGGTCGACCTGACCGGGCCGCACGGTTGGTTGCTGAATGCTCTCGTGGTCGGCACGCCAGGACCAGGGCTACAGGCGATCACGGGAGACCTGGAGCGTGACATTTTCTTCAGCTATCCCGAACACCTCAAGGATTGGGTCAAGCTCAAGCAGGAGTCCATTCACCCGCCGCCGGAACTCACGCCGGCGGAAGAGGCGCGAGGCTACGTGACCTTTGCGCGTGACTATACGGTCAAGGTCTTCCCGTTCACTTATCCTGAGCGTTCTGAAATCGACCGGCCGATGACCGCCTTCGCGACGCCCGGGGAGTTTGAGCCTGCCACGATCGCGATCTACCCCTTCAGAGATGTGGGAGTGGTCGATGTTGAACTGACGGATTTCACCTCGACTGATGGCCGGCGCATATCTCGGGACCGGGTGGAGGTCGGCATCGTCCGTTGTTGGCCTCAGCGGCGCCTCAAGGGCAGTGGCCCGTCCGGCCATTACGCGATCGAGCCGGAGCTCATCGAGCCGCCTTGCGGTCGTATTCGCAACGTCGTTGCGGGAGAGGCGAAGCAGTGGTGGTTCACCGTGCATGTGCCTGAAGATGCAGAACCCGGACAATATCGGGCACAGGTAACGGTCAAGCCGGCTGGCGCGCCCCACATGCAGGTTGAGTGGCGTCTGTTGGTGCTTCCGTTTGCGCTTGCCAGACCCGTCGACCGGCATTGGGGGACTTGGCTGGACACGTTCCCCCCTCTTGCCGGGCTGCGCGGTCCTGCCGCTCGCGGGCGCAACACGCCCGCGGAAGTGGAGCGCCTCGCGCGTCTGGAGATGGAAGACTTCCGTGACCACGGCTTTGACGTGGCGATTCTCGAATGCAGCTCGATCGGCGTCGCCGCGAACGATGACGGGACGTTCTCCTATGACATCTCTCGCCTTCGCCGCCAGATGGAGTTTCTGCAAATCCTCGGCAAAGGCTCAGTCGTGCCCATCTGTTTCGAGTATCTGTGCCGGCGACTGGAGTACCGGTTTGCCGACGAGTCCAAAGAGGAGCATGAACCCGGGACGTTCAGTGCAAAGGCCCGGGCCTCCATCGTTGGGCTGGTGCAGCACTTGGAGAGTGAGCGCAAGGCAAACAACTGGCCGCGCTTCCTGTATCTGCCGATCGATGAGCCGGGGAACAGCAAGACAGAGAACCGCATGACGTTTGGGAAGAACGTCCTGGAGATGGTCCAGTCGGTCACCGGTGCACAGACGGCCTGCACGATCACGGCCCGAGGCGTGCGGCAATTGGGCGACAGGATCAACACGCGAATCTACGCCAATGGGCACGTCAGCCGGGAGATTGCCCGGGCCGATGCGGAGAAGGGGTTCCCGTACTGGTACTACGCAAACGGCATTGTCTATGGGGCCAGCACGGTGTCCAGCAGGAATTACACCGGCTTCGAGTTCCTCCGTTCCGGGGCCGAGTGCGTTACCGGTTGGGGTTTCGCTGCCTATCACTGCAACCCCTACAACGATCTGGACGGCATGCACACGGACTGGTGTGTTCAACTGCCCGGGCCGGATGGCCCCATCCCAACCATCTACTGGGAGCTCTGCCGCGAAGGAGTGGACGATTGTCGTTATGTGGCCACGCTGCAGGAGCAGATCGCCAAGGCCGGCAAACGGAACGCGGCTGCTCGTGCCAGGGCCGTTCTTAGACCACTGCTTGCACAGGACGCGTCACCAATCACCCAGCCGGCGGCGTTCCACCGCCACCGTTGGCGGGTGGCAAGGGAGATCCTCAACCTGTCCGGCACGGACGAGCTGATGCCCTCGCTGTCCTTCACGCCAGTCGGGTCGTCCTCCGTTCTGACGGAGACACTCCAGGACAACATCATCGAGAATCCCTCCTTTGAGAATGAACCGCAACCCGACGGTCTGCCCGGCTGGCCATACCCGTACACAGACGCTTACACCAAGGCTGTGGCAAAGCCCTCCGGCGCTATCTCAGTGACCGAAGAGATCGCGCACGAGGGCAGGCGCTCACTCAAGTGGGACTTCCGCAAATCGAAGGGGAAGGGAGCCGAGTATGGAGGGCGGCACTACCTCATCATCAACGTGCAGGTCGCCAAGGAGCTCATCCCCGAACTGCGAGGTCGCCGGGCTCGGATCGGCATGTGGGTTCGACTTGGCGGCGGCACCGTTGCCCCCGGGTTCAAACTACGGGCCTTTGGTACGCGCGACGGCAAGTACGGGTATCTCGACGGGATTGCCTATCAGGGAGGCATTGAGGACGTCAGCGTCTGGAATCGCTACGAAGCTGTGGGGACCATCCCCCAGGGAGCTGAGAACATTGACATCCACATCTATTCCAGGATCCCGACCGATCCGGTGGTTCGGGACCAAAGCGCTTTCTACATCGACGAGGTCTCTCTGAGACCACTCACGCCTGTGCCGGTGAAGCTGGAGACCCCGTTGGAGGAAGTGTATGTCGGCGAGTCGATTGCGTGGCGTGTGTCCACTGCTCCTCCAGCCCAACGCTTAGCCGTATCGCTGCTGCTCGGCGGCGAGCGACTCCAGGAAGCGACCTCCGAAGCGACAACCGGACTGACCAGAGGCGCCTTTCCCAGTGCAAACCTGCCTTCGGGTGTATACCGCCTTCAGGCGAGCTGCCTATCCGGAGATCACGCTCAGCCGCACACGGTCTGGCGTGAGGTCATCGTGGCACCAGACCCGTTCGCCTGGTGACGGCCTTCCACGGGACCACCTTCCCAGGCCCCGCGAATGACCTCTGCCACCTCTTGCCCCAGTAGATGACATCCAATGATGTCTTCACACACCATTCCTTCAGGTTCCACTGGGCGGCGCCTTGAACGTTCGTCTGCCGGTGGCCCGACGAGGTGGAGAGTCCTCCCCTGTCCGCACAAAGATGAGAAAAGAGAACTTTTTCCGCGTCAACAGGCTTGCATCCAGGAATTGGTGCACATCTACTAAAAGTGGCAATCGATGTAGAACATTATCCACCTTGGTGATTCTTGAGGTCGTTAGCGCACGCGCGGCTTCACGGTACTTAGGCCGCAGGCTGTTTTGCTTGTAACCTGTTTTTCAGGGACAGTCTAACCTGATCTACCCACGAACCGTCCAGCGGTTCGTCGGTAGATCCCCTGAAGGGCATAGTGACACGCTGCGGGGCGCGCTAGATTCTGCGTCCCATGTAGTTGCGGCTCAAGTGGATTGTGAGAGATGCGAAGGGCGTCACGAGCAATCCAGGGCAGGCAGGTGTCTCACCTGAGTAGAGACGTCCTCACCTTGATGGAGTGGAAACCATGGCTATGTCGAGACGCGCAACGCCGCGTTCCCCGGGGATGTTCTCCGGGGCGTTCTGCCTTCTCTGCCTGGTAACGTTGTCCTCCCTGCCCGTCCAGGCGGGTCCTTCTCTCCCGTTCCTGAGGCGCTTCGTGCCCGGGACGGATCGCTCCGCGACGAAGGATCGCACGTTTGAACGCAGGCTTGAGGATCTTCGGAAGGAGTTTTGGCGTTTGACCAAGCGGCAGGAACGGGCTGCTGAACGCCTGGTCACGGATCCGCAAGACTCCCGGGCTCGTTGGGACTACGAGAAGGCCCGGAGCAAGCTCGCTGCTCAGACAGGGCTCATCGAGCGAACGAAAGAGATGATGGCCCAGCCCAGCGCGCAGGTGGATCTACCCTCTGTCGCGACAGCTTCTGCCTCAAGACCGGCCGCGCCTGTAGGTGGTGTTGCCCCTTCTTCCCGGCTTCCTCACACACCGCGTCGCTCCTGGCTTCCCAGATGGTTCCCTAGCGGTAGTTTACTGTG
>JABHEG010000038.1 GCA_018676675.1 Lentisphaerota bacterium | reverse complement strand
CGCCCCGCAGGGGCCCACACTCCCAATCCCTCTTTCCGGTATCCGTGGAATCAGTGTAATCCGTGGTCAGTTCCTTGGGTTGTTCTCAGGGGTAACGTGGGTGTGTCATTGGCACTCGCGTTTGCCCCGTGAACGCATACCAAACGCCTTAGTGTCCGCAACAGTCTGATCCGACAGAAGCCCGCACTCAATCGTCTGAAGCATCAGGAGAATCGGTTCAAACGGGGCAACAATGCTGTACCGGCGGCGTTTGCCAAACAGCTTGCGGCTGCCCAGAAGAACTACGACGATTCCCAGGCCAAGAACGAGGAGTTCGGGGCGCAACGTGACGCGGCGACCAAGTGGCGCGTGGACTGTCCGTTCTCGGATTCCCTGATTCTGGCCGGCGGCACACTCTTTGCCGGCGGTGATGGCTCGGCCAAGGGCTACGACGTCAGCAACGGCAGTGAGGTCTGGTCGTCCACATTTGAGGGGAAAGCCCGCGGTCTGGCAGCCGCCAACGGGAATCTGTTTCTGACCACCGACAAAGGGGCTATCCACTGTTTTGGTGGAACAGCGAAGACGGCACCGCGCCAGACGGCACCGCAGACTGTAGATGCTCCTTACCCCGCTGACGCGACGGCACAGCGGCTTGCCAAGACGGCTGAACGCATCGTGAACGACAGCGGGATTCGGCAGGGATTTGCCTTGGTCACCGGAGGCGGAAATGGCCAACTGGCCTATGAGATAGCGAAGCGCACGGACGACCTGTTGATCCACGTTGTCGAGCCGGATGCAGAACGTGCATCAGCGGCCCGCCGACTGCTCACCCGCGCCGGCGTCCATGGCGGCAAGGTCGTCGTCCTAAATGCCGGATTCGACACCATTCCCTACGCCGACTACTTCGCCAACCTCATCGTCTGTGAAGACAGTCTTGACGGGAGCGCTCCGGGACTGTCTGTCGCTGAGCTGATGCGGATGCTCAAACCATGTGGGGGAAAGGCCTACTTCGGCAACCCGTCCGCAGCTAAGCCATCCGGCGCGCTGACAGGCTGGGTGAAGGCTGTGCAGTCCCTGCTTGATGCCGACCAGGACAAGGCCACAACGGTCTCCCTGAACGGCGGGGCGGGCGCGATCACTCGAGGCAAGCTTCCCGGAGCCGGGACGTGGACCCATCAGTACGGCACTCCCGGTAACACGGCGTCCAGCAGCGACACCGCTGTGCGCGCGCCGATTGGGATCCTCTGGTACGGCGAGCCGGGGCCGGGGCGCATGCCCAGCCGCCATGCATCGAACGCCGCGCCGCTTTCGGTGAACGGTCGTTTCTTCGTGCAGGGCGAGAACGTGATTATGACCCATGACGCCTACAATGGTACCAAGCTGTGGGAGCGTGAAATTCCCGGGGCCCTCCGCACCGGACTCAAGAGTCGGTGTTCGAACCTCGTGGCTCGAGAGGACAGCCTCTTCGTTGTCGCGGGCGGCAAATGCCAGCGCTTGGATGCTGACACGGGCGAGACGATTCAGACCTACAAAGTCCCGCTCGGTGAAGGGAAGGGGACGGGGAACTGGGGGGAATACGTCGCCTGTGTCGGAGACCTGCTCTTTGGCTCATATGGCGGGAACCGCGTGTTCGCTCTCGATGTCGAGACCGGTGCTCTGCGCTGGGAGTTTGATGGATCGCGAGTGATGCATGCGACGATCTGTATCGACCAGGGCAAGGTCTTCTTCGTGGACTACACGGTTGGCGAGGAGCAGAAGAAGACGGTCATGAGCAAGGTGACGGCAAAGCAACGCATTGACCGTTACGGCAAGGCCATTGCCCCGGATGTGCGTCGCGTTGTCGCTCTGGATGCCGGAACCGGCGAACTCCTCTGGGAACAACCCCAGTACCTGTCGGATTGTGTGCGTGTGGGGATAGCCGGCGGCAAGGTGGTGATGATGGCTTCCCAAGGGGTTGTGCTCCTCTGCGGGCAACCCTGGAATGGTCACTTTTGGAAGGAGTTCTTTGCCGGGGATTTCACCCGTCGCAGCCTGATTGCGTTGTCCGCAAGCGATGGTCACCTGATGTGGAGTGGTCGCAAGGGATACCGCAGTCGGCCTCTGATCGTCGACGGGACGGTCTACGCTGAACCGTGGTCGCATGACCTGCACACCGGGGCGGCTAAGCGGCGGATCAATCCATTGACCGGCGGGGACAGCAAGTGGCAGTTCTCGCGTCCGGGGCATCACTGCGGCAATGTCGTCGGCTCCCCGAATATGCTTTTCTTTCGCTCATACTCATTGGCCTACTACGATCTGCTCGGCGACTACGGGACGGCCCACTTCGGGGCTCAGCGAACGGGGTGCTGGATCAACACGTTGCCGGCGAACGGTCTTGTGATGATGCCGGAGGCCAGTTCGAGCTGTCAGTGTGCGTTCCCGCTGCAGTGCACGATGGTCTTCAATCCGCGTAAGAAGAACCGGGTGTGGGGCATGTACAGCGTCGAAGGCAGTGTGACCCCGGTCAAGCACCTGGGGATCAACTTCGGCGCCCCCGGCGATCGCAAGAGCGCAGATGGCTCATTGTGGCTGTCGTGGCCCCGTCCGCAGACAACCCGTTTGGTGCTCGCCATGAAGGCTGAGGTCCAGCTGGCTGGGGGCGGGAGCTATACGCGCGGGAACGACGACGTCATGCAGATTGCTGATACGGACGTACCGTGGGTCTACACGTCCGGAGGTCGAGGCATAGCTCGCATTGCTCTGCCGCTGGTGGGGGAGGCCGAGGGTGCGGCCGAGTACACCGTACGGCTGCACTTCGCGGAGACCGACTCCAAGGCCAAGGCCGGGACCAAGCCCTTTGACGTGAAAATCCAGGGCAAGGCCGTGGCCAAGGATGTCGACGTGCTGACCGCAGCCGGCGCATTGAACAAGGCCCTTACTCGGGATTTCAGCGGCATCCGAATCGACGGCCGCCTGTTGATCGAGCTCGTGTCGAAGGTGAAAGGGGCGACCCCGGAGCAGTTGCCCACACTGTGCGGCCTGGAAGTTGTGCGGGAACGAGTACTCCAGGTTGGTCTCACTGCCCCGAGCTTCGTGACCAGCAACATGGAGCCTGTGGTCAAGGGCAAGATCCGCCTGGGGAATTTCACCGAGAAGCCCTTCTCCGGTAAGGTCTCCATCATCCTTCCCGAACAGTTCAAGATCGATCCCATGACGTGCGCCGTCGACCTGAAGAACGGGGAGCGCCAGGACATCCCGGTCACGCTGACGTTGGTCACCAAGGGCAAGCCCGCGACACTCCCGCTCATCTGCAAACTCCTCGACGCTGACGGCAACACCGAGAACGAGTCTCAAACGATGATCGAGTATCTTGGCAAACGCGGTCGCCAGGTTGTTCACCCATCCGCAGATGCCCACGTCAATGCCGGCAACCCCGACAAGAACAGTGGCTACGGAGCCAGCTTACTCGTCGACGGTGGGGCGGGTAAGTTCGGGGACCACAGCCACAATATTGCCTATCTGAAGTTCCCCATCGATGTGCCGGGCAAAGCCGTCGCTGCGACGTTCCGCATCTATGTGCCGGCCGGTGGCCACACCCAAAGCGCCGACTCCGGCGTACTGAAGATTGCGGACAATGCATGGGGTGAGCGGACGATCACTTTCAAGAACGCGCCGAAACCCGGTGCGGAACTCGCGAAGATCGGGAAGATCGGCAAAGAAGTGTGGGTCGAGCGCGAGCTGGCCGTTGACCTGACGGGACTCAAGGAACTCACGATCGTGATGGAACCGACCTCCTGTGATGGGGCGACTTATGTCTCTCGGGAAGGTCCGGAGAAGCCGGAACTGGTCATCGAGTACGGGATCGAGGAGTAGGGGGGGGCGGGAACATGCTATTGACTTTCTCTGGAGACGGTCGCGGCATGGCAGCCCTTCGACCAGGCTCAGGGCCTTGAGCAAGTCCCACAGCCGTGGGACGCGTCGAAACGGCCCGTCCCACTCTCGAGAAGCACACAATGTGGGAGGCGGTGCCACCCGGCGACTCTTCGGCCAGACACGGGCGGCAGAGAGAGTCAATAGCTGGGGGGGGGCGGGACACGGAATTCGTGATTCGGGATCCGGGATTCGTGACCGCGGCCGTAATCGAGGAGCCTGTGCGCCGGATATGTGAACGGGAGTGCATCCCTCGTGTTTGGCTGGTGGCGTCGGGCGCGAATAGCGAGCCCGACCCCGGGCCAGTCTTCGATGAGGCTT
>JABHEG010000227.1 GCA_018676675.1 Lentisphaerota bacterium | reverse complement strand
GCCCCGCAGGGGCCCACACTCCCAATCCCTCTTTCCGGTATCCGTGGAATCAGTGTAATCCGTGGTCAGTTCCTTGGGTTGTTCTCAGGGGTAACGTGGGTGTGTCATTGGCACTCGCGTTTGCCCCGTGAACGCATACCGACAACTCTCCTTTCAGTTTGTCTTCGACCATCGACCAGGGAACGAGCCAGGGCTTCTTCCGGACGGTGATGGCGATGGTCCGACCGTCGACGCGATAGGCCATCACGAACCCTCTGCCGGATGCTCTGCCGGAGCGTTCATCACCGGTGAAGTGAATGCCGTTCTGGCGGGACCTCTCCTTGAAGGCCTCAAGTACCTGGCCGGGTGGCTGACGGAATGTGTGCGTGACCGTTCTGGACATAGTGGTCCTCCCTGTTGTCGTGCGCTAGGATCGTGAGCAAAGGAAAGGCGGGACCGTTACCGGTCCCGCCTATGCTCTGCCAGATGTGGATGAGTCGGATTACGCCGCGATGCGGCGGTGTTGGGGCACTGAGGCGGCCCCAGTGGATGCCGGTCGGGCTCTGTTGGTCGCCCACTTGCGCAGACGCTCGATGTCTTCGGCCATGGTTACGCTCAGCGGGACGGTGTTCTGGATGGCATGGATCACTGATCCTGTACTCAGATCATCACCGTTGTCGAAACAGTCGAACATGGCGTCGATGACGGCCTGCTCGATCTCACTGCCCGTGAATCCATCACTGAGCTTGACGAACGCATTCACGTCCAGGTTGCCGTCGTCGCGTTCCCGGTGACGGACGTGGATCCGCCAGATGGCTTCACGTTCGCCTTCATCGGGGAGATCGACGAAGAACAGTTCGTCGAACCGGCCCTTGCGCAGCAGTTCCGGCGGGAGCTGCGTCACGTCGTTGGCCGTGGCGATCACGAACACGGGACTGGTCTTCTCTTGCATCCAGGAGAGGAAGCTACCGAACACGCGCGCCGTGGTGCCGCCGTCGTTGGCACCGTTGCCACGACTCCCGCTCATGCCCTTTTCTATTTCATCGATCCACAGGATGCACGGAGCGATGGCTTCCGCGGTTTGTGTTGCCCGACGGAGATTGGCCTCGCTCTGGCCCACGATGCCGGCGAACAACCGTCCGGCGTCGAGACGCAAGATGGGCCGCCGAAGGATCGACGAAGCGACTTTCGCGCTCAGTGATTTGCCAGTTCCGGGGATACCGAGGATCAGGGCGCCCTTGGGGTTCGGGAGACCGAATGCACGTGCCGCGTCACCGAACGCATTCCGCCGTTTAGCGAGCCACGCCTTCAGGTTCTCCAGTCCGCCGATGTCGTCGACGGTCTCGCTGGGCTCAACCAGTTCGAGGATGCCGTCATGCCCGATCGTCTTGGCCTTCTCCCTGGCGATCATGGACGCATCGAGCGTCCGGCATGTCACCAATGACAAGGCCATGAGATCCTCGGCCTCGACCGTCGTCAGTCCACGTGCCGATTCCGCAGCGCTTTCGATGGTGGCGTCATCGACCTCGATCTCTGCGGATTGCGCAAGTTGCCTGGCTATCGCTACGAGCGTCTGCCGGTCAGGCAGCTCCATCTCCAGCGTGGTGAACTCCTTGCGCAAGTCCAGCGGCAACTCGATGGCACAGCCGGTCAAGATGATGACCTTGCCCGTGCTCCGCGCGTCACGGGTGCGATCTCGGACGGCACGGACTAGGATGGGGTCAGGCGGTTGTCCGGTCTCCCCGAGAAAGTGCTGGAAGTCCTTCAGCAGCAGGATGGAGTTCTCCGGGAGCTCGGTCACGGCGTTGACGGCGTCAAGCGGGTCCGGCATGTCCCGGACGCTGCTGGCCGACGGGCAGAGGAGCCCGTCGGTGATGCTCCATGAATAGAGTTGATAGCCCAGCTCTTGGGCCACGGCCTGGACGACTCGTTCGGCCCGAGTCTCTTCAGCCGTCACGATGCAGAAGCCGGAGAACCCGGCCCTGACTCGATCTATGAGTTCTCTTTGCATGATGGGGTTCCTGGTTGAGTCAAGCGGAATGCTCGGTGTTGTCTTGACGGAAGACTGGTACGAAGAGAGACCGTGCCAAAGCAGAAGGGCTGGCTGAGTCATCAACTCAGCCAGCCCTATGCAAACGATCAGCACTGCCAGGTTCTGCCACGTCGGAGGCGTCAGGTCAATAGAAAATCCTGCGCACCGAACTGCGGGTACTGTCCAGGCTCACTTCTTCCTCAGGATCAGCTTCACGGGACGGTAGACCAGCTTGTGGGAGTAGCGGTCCAGAACGAGCGCGACGATACAGTCGGCCGCGATGGCATCGCCAGGTCGATCCTTGGTCGACAGCGAATTCTTCAGGGCGCGTGCCTGATCAGCAGGCATCGGGAAATGGAAATCCCAGTAGCCTTTCGCTTGGCAGGCATGGTGGAGATTGTCGTAGGATGCGCCTAGGAACTCCAAGACGGGAGCCGCGTTGAGGTCCTCGTTCCTATCGAGCCCTGGCATGCCCTTGGCCCGGTACGATGTACACACCTCATACCGCTGTTTCTCAGCGTTATAGCTGATCCCTTCGACAACGCCCTCAATGTCTTTGAGCCTGAAGAAGTGTGGATCCCCAAAGCCTGCTTTGAGTAAGCTCTCGAGCTCCCTGGCCTCCTGCCGTTTGGTGTAGTCTGCGCATCTTGAACGGAACTGTTCGTCGGTCTCGAACTCATCTTTCTGCGGGCGTTTTTCGCCCTCTTCTGACGCAACCCGTTCGAGTGCATCGGAGAATCTCTGGGCCTTGGCATCGGAGTAAGGCGGGATTTCTCCCGCTCCCTCTAACGCTCGAAGCTGCTGCACCCGTTCCACGCGATGGACGAACTCGATGACGGAGCGCTCAACCCTCTTGAGGTGGTCACGGTTATCTTCTTGCATGGGCTTCACGACAATGGGCATCGTGTGTGCGTGCTTGATCTGGAGACTGGGATCACAATCTCCCGTTTCTCCAAGTCCGCTGAAATGACGCCCCACAACGCCGAGGCCGCGGTCACGGGGGCTTAGGAGAGACCATTCGAGGCTCCCGCATTCCTTAGCGGACCGTAGAGCAGCTTTGAGGGAGTCCAGGTCGTCTCCATTCGTCTCGACTATGTCCGAGACCAAGACGATGGGCAGCGGAACTGACTTCCCGAGTACCGAGACGTGTGCCGTCCCGTCGTACCGTTGCCGCCATTCGAGGCCCATGTCCGTCCATGCTCCCCCATACGAGAGCGTGACTCTTTCGAGCTTCACTTCTTTGAGCTCTGGGGCATCAGTCCATGCTTCTTCAATGCTCGATAGGACCTTCTCCCCGAGTCTACCGAGCGGATCGGATGCCGCATTCTCTCCTGACGTACCGGGTTCGCCTGGAGTCAACAACACCCCTAGGACAAACGGCACGATTAGCCAGGCTGCGATGCCTTTAGGAGTCGTCAGGAACGTCGGCAGGAACGACCACGCTTTGTCGCGATGACGGATGTGCCTGTAGTAGTCGAAATTGGCCAACTGGCCGCAGATGAACGCCGACGGCAGCCAGTACACGAGTCCCGGTATCGATTCTCCCGAGAAGAGCTCGACCAACGTCAGCACCACGCCGAATAGCCAGACGACGCCCAAGAGCACGGCTCCTTTTCGCCACATGCCCTTACAGAAGTAGTAGAGCGGGCCGAACAGCAAGGCAAGGCCGTTCCACCTGATCGTCTTCTGCTCCTTCGAGTCCAGGCCCTTGAAGCCCGGCGTCCTGAAGAACTTGCGGATGAGGCTGTCATCCGCGCTGATCTTCCCAAATAGCTCGAATCTCTCCTCCCATTTCCTGCTCACGTTGGTTCCGGATTCCGGAGTTGCGGTTGTCTTCTCGCTCACGGTCAATTTCTCCTCTTCTTCCATTTTCAGTACCTGCGGATGCTCCCGTGTCCTCAGTCACGCTCAACGAACTGATCGGAGGGAGAAGCTCGCAAGATGAACTCGCCGTTCCGACTGTCGGAACTGCCGGTGTGGTCGTGGGATTGGGAGCTGCAAGATCGCCCTTCAGGATGGCCGTCCCCTGAGTCCTCGAATACACGTATCGCCTTGTCTTCAAAAGGTCTTACATGCGCTACTCGACGGAACAGTAAGGCTACTTCTTGTTGTGTCAACGCCTCTCGGTGCGAATGTCACGACTGGGGATCTCGCCCCGTCTGGATCCCGATACCAGCCCCTTGGCACAACCTTGGATGAGGAGCCATGGAACCCGATTCTCGTAGAACCGACAAAGCCGATGGGGGAATTGACTGGGGCGAACTCGTGACGCACATTCAAGACCGGTTGTTCATGAGCCAACTGGGGATTGCGGAGCGTTGTGGGGTGGCACGGCAGAGCGTGTCGGCTTGGGTGCATCACCGCCGTCAGCCCGGCCTCTACGCCAAGCGTGAGCTCGTTGTTCTCGCCGCGGAAGCCGGCGTGCTTGACGAGGTTGCCCCGCGAGATGGTACAGAGAAGCCGCAGGGGAACGCCCGGCAAGGGGTGCTCGGCGGCAACGAACAGACAGGCGGACGCCCCGGAGAGATCCCGGACGCCCGCCAACTGGCTCTCCTGCTGGAACAGCTTTCGCCCGACGCGCGCGAGGAAGTCCTGGAGTTCACACGCTTCAAGATCTCTCGTGAACGCGGGTAGAATCTGAACTCTCTGCGATCGACGATCACTCTCCTGCTGTCCAGCGCGAAACGCTTCCTCGCAGACACGACCCTCCGGGCGTACGCCGAGGCCCCGCAGAGAGAGGGCCTCGGGGGCGATCATCAGGCTGCGTCGAGCGGGTACGCCGTATCCAGGCGGAAATGGCGTCCCTCGATGAAATGTCGACGGACGAACAGCAGATCCTCATCGTCGAGTCGGACCTTGCCAATCGCGCCATCCACTGCCTGTTCACAGGCCTCGCCGAACGCTTCCCGCACTTCAGCGGCATCGGACACGTCGAACGCGGGCAGGTAGTCGACGATGAGATCATCCGGGGAACACATGGCGGCCTTGGCACGGTTGTGCATGTGTCCACTGCTCATGAAATCCTCGAACGCGATGTCGATCTGTGCATTTGTGCCTCTTTCGGAGCAGGCAAGTGCATTCATGGTAGGTACTCCTTGGGTGTTGGTGGTTCCAAGCATGGTGAGGAAGTGGTTCCGGTGGGGTGGGCCTCAACTGGAGTCAGGCCCGCTTCTGCGACAGGGCGTTGCAGAGGGCTACACGGGCTGAAGCGTTTCCTGCTCCCAAGCTCCGCAAGTGCTGCGGGAATGGTGTTGGAATAGGACTTGGCTCCGGTCAGGGGACAGCACCTGCCATTGTTGGCTGGCGCCGTCGAACTCAATGTGACTGGCGCGACGGCACGCCAGAGCGCCGATGGAGCGCAGGTCGATGAGTTCGCTGTAGAGGCAATGACCGGTACCGTCGGGCGTGAAGGTCACAACCAGTCGTTGCGTCATGATCCCGCCCCGCCGTTCCCGAGCTCCTGGTTCAACCGTACGGTCGTACGTCGGCGATACTCGGGTTTGTGCCGACGTGATACGGTTTCTCCGAGGGCCTGCTCCATGAAGCGCGTGGCTTCCTCGCAGTCCGGGCCACTGAACCCGACCGCGTCTATGGAGATACCGCCATCGAGCCCGATGTCGATCTTGATCTGTTTCATGTTGTTCCTCCGGCTGATCGGGCGAGACGTCGTCTCCCTTCTCTACATGCCACTCACAGACAGACGGATCTGTCCGTTGCTCAGGGCGCTTCGACGAACCCGCAGTCCTCGCCTCCTCGCTTCGGCCGACGCCTTGTGCACGGCGTAGAGCTGACGCAAGCGGCCCAGGTTCGGGCCCAGTTCCTTCTCGACGTGTCCTTGCCAGAGATCGGTCTCCAGTGCGAACTCGCCATCCTTCGTTGGGTTCACTGCTACGTCGTAGGGTCCTCTCAACTTGATGACATGGCGACCTTCCCGGTGATTGGAGCCATAGCCCCTGGCCTGAGCGTTCTCAGCCGTTTCGAGCTTGAGTTCCTCACAGGCTGCGAGCAGAGCTGCGATGTCGGTGATTCGCGTGTTGATCTGGGTGAAGTGCGACATGGCTCCTCATGGTCCTCCTATTTCTTTGTCTTCCGGAAGTCACGGTAGTATTCCCGGAACGTGTCCACATCGAAGTTCATGGTCGGCACTGGCGCTCCGTTGATCTTGGCGATGGCCATGTCAGCGAAGCAGTCCTGCGTGTACCAGCCAAGAGCCCCGGTGATCGCACCTGCTACGGTTGCACTGACGATGCTTCCCAGGCCGGGAATCAGCTTCAGCAGTGATCCTGCTGCGTGGATGCCGGCGACTCTGGCGACGAAGGGCAGTGCCGCGTGTTTGATCGCTTCCGCATGCAACCCATAGAGAACCGCCAGACTGGCGATCATGGTTGTCTGCATAGGGACCAACAGGGCCGAATCGGCAAGGGGAATGGGGATCGCAGCCACACCCGTTGCGGCTGCAGTCGTAGCCGTGATGATCGCTGATGCCTTGCTCCTCTTGGCCCTGACGGCTTCGAGTCTGGCTTCGCGGTCGACTCGTTGGGCCTCGGCAAACGAGGCCCGGTAGGCACCCGGCAGCAGCTTGTGGGTCAGGGCCACCAGTTCTCGGCAACCAACGGCTCCAGTCTGCACATCGCTGACTGCGACGATGCGTTCGGGATCCACTCCGGCCTCACATAGTTCGGCTCTGAGTTGCGTCAGTTGAGGCACACGCGTGATGTCGCTCTTGGTGATGACGACAACAACGCTTTCCGGGCTGAAGACGCGCTGGATCAGGTTCAGATCACAGGCCGTGACGCGTGCGCCGGGACCCTGGATGGTGTACCACACGATGTGGATGTGGTGGTCAACGTTGGCGTCGCTCTGGCGTGCCCGGATGAACTCGCGGGTCTTGCCGGTGAAATCCTCCTCGGTCTCACCCAGTTCGAGCCCTTTCGAGTCCCACACACAGATGTTGTCGCTCTCGTAGATGTCGTAGCCCACCGTCTTGGGTTTGCCGTCGCCGATGGCATCGTCCGGAACGACATCGCCGCACACGGCCTTGATCAGTGAAGATTTGCCACTGCCCGTGTAGCCACAAACCAGAACGTTGGGTCGTTTCATCGTCTGCCGTGCCTGTTCCTGCTCGAGCTTCTGCTCGAAGTCCTGCTCTACCTCGTGATCGTCCATGGTGTTCTCCAGGGTTGATGGAGGCGCCACCGCCGGCATGGGTGCTCGACGGTGGCCCTCGACGATGGTTGTGGTGTATCTGCCGTCGCCTCAGGTCCGCGCTATGCGGCCAAGGCGAACTTCCTGGTCCCGAGCTTGCCGAAGCCATCGACCAACTGGGCGATATCGGCTTTGGCCATGTCGGATGCCCGATCTCGTAGCGTTGTCAGTCCATTGACCAGCTGTGCTCGGGCAAAGTCGCTGTCGCGGTATTCGCCGGCGGTGCGCACCAGCAGTTCCTTCCGGACGCGATCGAGCTGCTCTTCCATTTCGCTGTCTTGGGCGAAGTTCAGCTCACGGAAATGGTCGATGAACCGTACCAACCGGTTCAGGGTCTTCTGGTGGACGGACTTCGTGCCGTCGATGGTCTGCAGCATCTCGCTGCACAATGTGGCTGTCTGTTCGCGGAGTGTGGCCACACAGTCGGTCACGAACTCCTGACAGGACTGCCCGATCTCGCGCCGCGCTTCCTCGGCTGCCTGCCGCCGGACCTCAATGAGTTCCTGCTGCGTGGCGATGTCGATGAGTTGCGCTTGGGGCACGTCGGGAACCGCGATCTGGAACGTACGGACGTCGAAGCTGAAGTAGCGAGGCATCCTCTCAGCCGATGGGAAGGCGCTGTCGATCACGGCGAGGAGTCTCGCCGGATCGTCAACGAGCCCATGGGCAACGGTTCGCCACTCGTTCAGAGCGGCGTCGCGAAGGTCGCTGTATTGCTCCAGGAATTCCTCCTGTTCCATCTGGAAGTCTTCGCGGATGGTCTTCAGCTTGCCGTTGACTTCCGCCAGCTTGGCGTTGGGCAGGTAATGAGCGATCCCGCCGAGGAACGGGAACGTGTTCTCCTCGACCAAGGCATGCGCCCGTCCCTCAAACAGCGCCAACTGCTGCAGGCTCTCTTTCGGCACAAGACGTTTGTGCCCCAGTGAGATCAGCCGGTCGTCAACTTGTCCACGACTGAGTCCGAGATCTTCGGGGTTGAGTTTCTTGCAGGCACGCCAGTAGCGAACGCTGACGTTGATCAGGACGCCTCGTTGGGTCAGGGCGTCCAGGAGTGTGGTGTCAGGGAGCATCAGGGATGTCCTCCTTTACATGACCGAACCGTCCTTGGCCTCGACGACCATGCCGAAGCCACGGACCGGAACCCAGTCGTGGTGGCACTTGCCGCCGATCACGCCAAAGGCGATGTCGAGTTCCTTCTGTCCGTTGCGAGTGCGGGCACCGTAGACGCGAAATGCGCGGAACTGACCGCGTGCATAGAGCGTGTGCCCTTCCCGCAGAGCTTTGTTGATGGTACGTACGTTCATGCCGCCTCCTTGTCGGCATCGGGTGCTCTGACGATGATCAGCGCACCGGGGTAGCTGTGGATCTCGATTCCGTCACCTTCCTTGAACCCCGCGTCTGCCAGCCATCTGGCCGAGAGCGAGATCCAGGGGCGGATGTAGCGATAGACCCGCCGGCCCTTGCCGGAGGCGTGTTCACGGGATTGGACTGTGGAGCGGTGTGTACCGAGCCGGTTCGGCGTCATGTGACTTCCCTCCCGATCCGAAACAACGGAAACTCGGGGAGATCGACCACGACACGTTCGCACAAGTGACGGGCTTCAGGGATATCGTCCGCCCTAAGTGCCTCCCGGATGGCCCGTACATCCTCCATGTCCACCTGCAGGTTGTTGTCGTGATCTGCGAGAGCCTGACCGGCTTCATCCATCCCCGGAGCCCAGAACACGACCTCGGCTGAGAAGCCGTACTTGCCGTCCGACTCCCGAACGAACGTCAGCTCCAGTTCGCGGCATAGGTCCTCAAGTTCCTCGAACCGGCCGTAGCTGGCCTCGTCGTTCTCGAACACGAAGCAACCATTGCTGATCCGGCCGTTGACATCACCCGGATGGATCCCCAGTGCAGCGCAGAAGCGCGATACATCGTCGGCCCGGAGAGTGCCCCCGATCTTGATGCGAGCGTAGTAATGATCAGCCATGTTGGTGTCCTTCCGTCAAGGCAGGGCTGAGTAGCCCGTCCGTCAACACGGCATGGAGGTCTTCATATTCCACCGCCATTGAGCAGATGGGCTCGACGGCGTGTTTCAGGCAGCATGTGAATCGGAAGCCGGTCCGCCACAACACGATTCTCTCGGTCTCGGTTCGCACGAGCACTCCACGCCCGTCTTTGTCTTGGGCGGGGAGCTTGAACAGCTCGGATGCGACCACGGTCCAGCCGTTGTCAGAGGCCTGGTTGAGAAGTTCGTCTTGTGCCTCGAAGTAGCGGAACCAGAGCGAGTATGGGGCACAGAACGCCAGTGAGTCGAATGCGGGATCGACGTTCCGCACCCGCTGTACGAGCGCTCGCCTTCTGCCGAGTTCGTCGAGGAACTCGGGAGTCAGTTCGGCCAGCATGAAGTCAGGACCATTCAGTGCCTCAACGCCGCAGGTCTTGAGCAGCAAAGTCAGCATGTTGCCCACCTCCTTCCGTGGGATTGCTGTGGGGAGTGAGAACTCTGTGTGTGAGTGGCAGTGCGATCAGGCAGCCAGCCTGAAGTCGTAGAGAGACCGACTGCGTTCCCGGTGCCAGGATTGGCAGGCAAGGCCATACGGGCAATCCGCACACGCCCAACTCTGATCGCTGGGGATGAACGCCTCCGCTTTGCAGACCCGCTCGATCTGTTTGACCTTCTCCACAAGCCGGCCGAAGTGGTCGGAGTGTCGAATCGTCTCGATCCGTTGCACCGTTGCGGTCTTCGCCTTGGTCACGATGTCGTAGCGAAAGTGAACCGGCGTACTCCCGTTCTTCTGCTGCCAGGCGTACAGGTAGCAGGTCGGCTGCAGTTCCTGATGTGCCTTCTTTTCCGCCCAGCGTCGGGCTGATGTCTTCCAGTCCACGATCACGACACTGTCGCCAGCCTGGATCACCAAGTCATATTCGCCGATAAGGGGTTTGCTGACCGCGTTTCCGTCCTGATCCACAAGGGGAACAGAGAACGGCACAGCGACGCCCAAGATCCTCTCCTCCTGGTTGATCTCGGCGATGAACGCTTCCAGCATCCGTACGCCCAGAGCCTGCAATGAGTTCACATCCTCTTCGGGACTGAACAGCACTGGCGGATCGGCGGATCGGCAGGCCTGTAACAGCAACTCCGAGAAGAGCTCCGTGATGGCAGATATGCTCGTATCTTCACCATCCATTTGCCTATTGAAGAGGAACGTGAGAGCCCGGTGGAACACTCCGCCCAACACGAGCGCTGGTGATGTATGGCGTGGTGCGCGGCGGTACACGTACCTGAACGCCCACTGCAACGAGCAGACGTTCAGGAACGTGCCAAGGGACGAACAGGACCAGTGCGGCCGCCGCCTGAGTTGCGCCAGCGTGGGCTCGGCCTTCATGCGGCTTCCCTCGCTCCGTCACCACTGCCGTTGAGCATGTCGATGAACTGCGAAGCCTGCTGTCGCGTGAGCTGGCCGGTGTCGGTGACACCGAACAAGCGCCGTGCCTCTGCGTTCAGCGTGTTGATGTCCATGTTGCGGCGGATAGCCAAGTCGGTGAGGAACTGGAGCTGCTTGCCGGAAGCCTTGGCCCCGGTACGGTTGTTCTGCGGCGGTGCGCCTTGCGGCGCGGCAAGCGCGAGGGCGGTCGGGGCTTGATTGGCGCCGTTGCCGTTGCGCAGTTCGTTCTCAACACTGTCGCGGACCAGAACGAATGTGTCGTGGATCCTGCCGGCGAGCTGTTCCCTGGAGAGTCCGTCGGGCAACTCGACCTCGACAGAAGCGTGGTAGCTCTGTGACGAGAATTCCTGTCCTGCAACAGGGACTTTCTTGGAGTACGAAGCGTTGACCTTCAGCATGGGGAATCCTCCTCAAACGACGAGACCGCCACCGGCGACGAAGCCGATGACGGTCCCAGTGATGTGATAGCGTGGTCTCCGGAACGCCGATCAGAAGTTGACGACCTCCTGAAGCTGGGCCAGGACCTTCTCACTCTTGGCGAACTGCTTGTCGCGGGCTCGGTAGTGCTTCTCGACGGCCTTGATCTTTCCCTTGATGCCGCGGAGCGCACTGTTGGCTGTCTTCACGGCTTCCACGGCCTCGGTTACGGCGTCGATCAGCTCTGCCACGGGATCGTGGTCGACCAGCGTCAGACTGGGGTTGTGCGGCGTGGTACTACCGGCCGTTCCCTGGTCTTGTGTGCTGGTCTCGTTGGTCTCCGGTGTCACTTCGGGCGTATCCACTGGCTGTTCTCCTTGATCTTGGTTGGTGGTGGTTGTGGCGACGAAGTCGGCGATGTGCTGGCGCTCGGTGGCTTCCGTTCTCCAGGGCATGACGACATGCAGTCCATCCATGCTGCCGGTGCAGCGCCAAGGCGCTGGCTCCGACGGCACCAGGCACGCGTTGAAACCTGCTTTGAGCCCTTCGAGCAGGTAACTGCCGTTGATCGCTTGGACGGTCGGCGGGTCACAGCTACAGGTGCTGTTCGGGAGCGTGATGTGTGCGCGCATTCCGTCTTCCTGGACGTCAGCGTTGAGGATCACCACTCGCTCGGTGTCCCCGTAGATGTAGACGAATTCCCTGTCATCGTCCGTGAACTGCTTGACCGTCGCTTTGATGAGGGCGTTGTCGTCCTCGGCGAAGCTGATCCGGCCCGCGAAGCCGCTGTTCTCCGGCGGAATGACTTGGCGGTAGTTCGGATACAAGCCGTCAACACACTTGACCTGGTATCGCCAGGACCCGGCGTGGAGCTCGACAATCTGGCGTTCGTTGTGTTCGGCCACTCCGATGGCCCCGGTTCCCACGGACAACACGCCGTTTCTCAGCAACCGTGATGGCGGCAGGATGAAGTCCGTGTCGTCAGGTAGGTCGGGGATGGTGAGCAGGCCGAGCTGGTGCCCGTTCGTGCCGATCAACGCATGTTCCTCCGCGTGATGGAACACACCATTAATGACATGCCTTGAGATGTCAGTGGACGCGAACGTGATGGCCTTCCGGTATGCATCCAGAAGCATGCCGACGGGATAGCTCTCGACCGAGACGGTCTTGAGCGTTCTCGGGAACTCTGTCTCAGCCATCGAGGCAAGCGACGAGTGGATCGTCTGTCCACCAATACTGGCAGCAAGCCTCACTGTGGGGAGGGCGCTGTCAGTGCCCGGCTCCAAGACCACGTGATCGCCCTTCCTCAGGCCCAGCTTCTTGAGGGCGTCGAAGGCGACCAAGAACGACTGTGGGCTGTCACTGTTCTCGACCGATGCGGGAACGGCGTACTGGAGCGTCTCTTCCATGTTCGTGGCTGTGATCGTGGCATTCGTTGCTCCATCCTGCTCGATAAGCAGATAGTGCAGGAACGGCAGTGATCCGTTGCGGGGAACGATCTTGTTGAATCCGTTGACCATGACTTTCAGGTGGTCGCGCGTGAGCGTGATGCGCATGAGGAAACTCCTTGGGTTGTCAAAAGTGATCAGTGCCTGGTGAAACTGGCGATTCCCGAGGGACGGGGAGTCATGGGGCGGCTGGCGAGAGCAACGATTCCTCGCGGAGCGATATGTAGTCTCGGGAGCGCGTGCTGGTCTGCTTCCCGATGATCACATGGTCGATGACCTGGATCCCGATGATCTTGCCGGCGGAAACCAGCTTGTGAGTGCAGTCAATGTCGTGGGATGAAGGTGTGGGATCTCCGGACGGGTGTTGATGCACCAGAATGATGCGGCTTGCCGAATGGTCAATTGCCGGGCGGAACACCTCTCTCGCATGGATCTGGCTGCGATCCAGAAGTCCGACTGTGATCAACTGCGAATGGCGAAGGCGGTTCTTGGTATCCACCAGCAGAGCCCAGAACTCCTCTTGCTCTTTGTCGGCCAAGATGGGCCTCATCAGGTTGGCCACATCCGTCGGGCGTTCCAGCTTCGGCCGTTCCTCGGCCACGTACTGAGCGAACGCCTCCATGATAACCTGGTACTCGAACTCGTCGGGGACGACGCTGAACAACGACGGCTGTCTCAGCGGATGGCCACGTATCGATCTGGACATGTTGTGCACCCTCCTCTTCGTTGGAACGTGGATGGTGATGATGAGAACTCGCCCGGTGTCCTCAAGCGTGACAGTCCCGGTCCCCGTCCTGCCTTGCGAGCAGGACGAGGGCGGAGTCGTAGAGACAGGAAGCGGGCTTCCCGGAAGGGCAATCGATGACTGGAGCGATGGGGAAGGTGAGGGAGTGGTTGGCGCGTTCACAGCGCCCTGAGAAGGGGGCACGGATATCGAGTCGATTCTCCAGAACCGGGTCTCTTCGTCAGACTTTGCTCGTCAGCCGGATTCGGCCTGAGAATTCCCGTGAGACGCGTAGTTCTACCTGCCAAAATGGAGCCAGAACGGGCGTCCCGCAGCATCGCACGGGAAGGCGATCTACGCCCGGAGAAGCGTCTTTCAGCCAGCTGCCGAAATTCCCCGAGAACATTGCCCTCGGGAGCCCACGAACGAAGTGGTGCGATTGCATCAAAGAGATGATGTATGCCTGAAATCTGACGAATCACACTCTGCGGAACGAAACACGTCCAGTACTGGCCGCTATCCGGGGGCGCAGTCAACCCCGCGAACGGGCCATCGGCGTCAGCAACGCAATGGGAGTACCTGCTGAGTCCCGGCGCCGGCGCAGAAGTCACTCATCCTTGTTTTGAGCTCAGCCGCTGAAGTCCTTTTTGCGAAAATGCCCCTAACCGCGTAAGATCCGGCGATTCAAGCGCTATTACTTTAAGAAACAGCTGTGTGCTGTTCAGGACGACTGGTATGGGGCCAGTTGCCATGGAAGTAACGCCGAGCTAGCCGTGCGCCAGCCGTTGGACGGGGAGGATCCCAAAGGGGATTGCCGATCCAGGGCTTTTCCGGTTAAGCTCTGCCTTTATGTCTTGCACGGAGAAGAGAACGGCGGGCAAGAGCGCCCTGTTTGGTCGCAGGAACTTCGGGGCACGATCTGTCTGTGGGGCCTCCTCATGGCCGCCAGAACCATGCGGAACACCACTAGCTGGAAGAAGGCCTTTGCCGCGTATCTCAGGACAGTAATGAAGAGGAAGGGAAACACTGGTTATGCTGATCGTCACGATGTTGGCTGCTGTCGTCTCGGGACTTGCTGGTTCGGTTGGCCTCGCTGTGGTTCTGAAGATGCGCAGAGAGAACGAGAGCCTGGTCCAGCACCTCGAAGAAGTGACCCGTCGTGTCGAAGCGCAAGGGGCCTCACTGTCCGCCCTGCAAGGTACGAACGAGATCAAGTTCCAGCAGCTCTGTGCCCTGATGGCACGAACTGAACCGTTGCTTGATCCGGAAGCGTCGCAATGGATCCTCAAGAGCGGTGCCGTTGAGAAGTTCTTCCAACCCGGCAGGCTGACATCAGTCTCCAACTCGCAGGATAGCACCGACCTTCAGTACGAATACACCGATGAAGGGCGCGTCGTCTGCAGCCACTACTGTGAAGGGAGTCTAAGGGCTAGGACCGAATTCTCTAAGCACGGTGCTCCTCTGAAGGGCACTTACTATGGGCAAGACGGAAGCGTGGTCGACGAGTATCTATACGACGAACTTGGGCAGGTCGCCAAAGTCGAGAAGGACTAAGCAATGTTTCTCCACGAGCTGAATGAGGATGAACACCGAGCGTTCCTGGAATTGGCGTACAATGCCGTGAAGAGCTCGGGGAAGATCCTCGACGAGGAACTCGACGTGTTTAGGAGCTACGCCTATGAGTGCGAGATTCCGGATTACGAACCCACTGGTGAAGACGTGGATGCTGTGGTTGAGAAACTGAAGGCATCGACCCCACAGGTCAAGAAGGTCATCCTGACCGAATTGATGGGGATCTGGGCGGCTGACAACCGCTGGGACGATGGGGAAATGGACATGATGTACCACGTAGGCCAGAGCTTTGGTGTCCCGGACACGATGACCAACCGCCTCAGACGGTGGGCCAAAGAGCTCCGGGAGCTGGTTGCTGAGGGCTATGAACTCATAGAGAGGTGACGACATGGGCTGGTGGGCTGATGCTAAGGCGAAGTGCGCGGCCGTATACAGCGCCGTCAAGACCGTTGCCAAGAAGGCTGTCAAGGTCACTAAAGACGTGACGAAGAAGGTCTGCAAGGGCCTTGCCTCAGGGCTCAAGAGCTTCACTGGGCAGAAGGTCTTTGACGAGGCAAAGAGGCTTCTTGAGGATCTTCGGGAACGGGCTCGGGCACTGCAAACGGAGTTCGATAGCTTTGCCGAGGAAACGCATGACCAGATATGCGGCCATCTCAACAGGATCAATGGTTTCCGGAAGCAACTTGAGGACGAGTGCTTCGAACGCTTCATGCGCCTGACCGCCGCCTTTTCAGAGTGGGAAGTCCATGATGTCTCGTTCGACGAGATAGCACAGAAGAGCGCGTTCAAGGTCGGGGACGTCCGTTCACAAGCGGAGTTGTTCACGATCGATTTCGACAGCAACCCGGTCAAGGAGAACCTAAAAGCGTTCCTCACCCTGGGGTTTCTGACCCGGAAACAGGCACACGACTCCCTTGAGAAGGTGAAGCTAGAGGAAAAGAGGTTCATCGAGGAAAGCGAGCGGGTGACAGCGGAGAAGAAGCGGCTACAGGGCGTCTGTGCCAGCCTGGAGCAAATTGTCACGTACTTTGAGAGTTTCCACGGGTTCTATGAGAAGTTGCTCGACGAGCTTGAGTACGCTGTCTGCTTCCTCCGGTCCGCGAGCATGTTGCATGGATCCAGCTTCGTGGGCACCCGGTTCGACGTCTATTACTTGCCGAAGCGGCATCTACTGTGCTTGATGGCGAGTGAGAAGATGACGCGGATCATGTATGACATGGGTAAGCGTCAGTACTTGGACAGCAGCCTGAAGCTCTACACGAACGACGTCAAGGAAGCCGAAATCGCTGAAAGCAGTTTCCAGCAGCTGAAGAGCGCGCTTGTTGCGTAACGAGGGACAATGAACGATCAACGAGGTCGAGCAGATAAGATCGCCAGGGAGATCGCCGAGGTCTCTCCTCTGGCATTGCCTCAGTACCTGGCGGAGTGCGAATTCTACGACATGGAGGACACCCGGGACGTCCTTGATCGTGCGGTCAGCGAGTTTGAGGACGCCGGCGGAGTGGGCGCAAATCTTGCTAATACCGTCGTCGTGTCTTTGGCCAACTCATGCACGCTATTGCTGTTCAAGAAGTTCCACGAGCCGACCTATCGCAAGATGGTGAAGGGAAAGGTCAATATCTCTCAGATTGTGGACCGGTGCCTGAATTTCCAGTACCCGGCCTCCCAGCCGTCACCTGTCCAGACAACCAGCCAAGCATTCCAGCACGATAGGCTGCGTCGCGACGCGAGCAATATCGATAAGAGCTACAACGGTGACAACTACCGAGACAAAAGCCAGAAGACAAAGGAGAACCCCGAAGGCAACCGGAACTCTCAGTTCCGGAACAGTCAGTTGTCGGAGAGTGGGACCGCCAAAGACATTACAGGACGCGACGTGCATGCGAGGGAATCTGCCCCAACCGGAGCGGACGGAAAGCCGTTGCGAAGCAAGGTCGGCGAGGCCGACCATGTCAAACCCCTGAAGCTCATCCATGAGGAGAATGGGAGCTTCGTCCGTCGCTATTCAGACGAGGCGGACATCAAGGCGATTGTGAATTCAGACGAGAACTTCCAGCTGTTGGCGGGCGACATGAATGCGTCGAAAGGTGGCGGGAAGACGAATCAGCAGTTCATCGAGTATGTCGAGGCGATCGACTCAGCGTCTGAAGTCTATGGGAAGCCGGAGGCTCAACGCACGGATGAGGACAAGGCTGTTCTGAAGAAGCTGAACGGAACTCAGAAAAAGGCCGCCAAGCTCAAAGCAAGAGCCAAAGCGGGGAAGCTCACCGATGATGAAAGACGTGAGCTAGAGAAGTACGAATTGTCGGACGAAGCGAAGAAGGCCTTGCTCAAGAAGCAGAAGCAATCAGAGAAGTTCCTGAGAAATCAGCTCCTCAAGTCAGGTGGCAAGACGGTGCTGATGGAACAGATCGGTAAGATCGTGGAGACATTGGTCGGGCCTCTGGCGTTTGAGGTCCGAGACTCCTTCAGGAATGGTGTGTCCCACGGCCTTGGTGATGTGAATGCATTTGAGGCCATCACCAAGCGTCTCTGGCGGGTGCTCTGCCATCTCTGGCGGGAGCTCCCACGGCTTGTCGGGGACCTGCTTGGGGATCTGTCACAGATGGCGGCCACTCTTTTCATGACCATGTGCAAGATCATCCGAGACTTCTTTGGGAAGTTCTTGGATGTCGTCGTGAGTGGGATTTCCGTTTTGGTGGACTCGGTGAAAGTACTGATGACCCCGAACATGACTGGAGCCCAACGCGGGGACGCGATCGTGAAGATCGCCGCCGGTTTCGTGACCGGTGTGCTTGGGAGCTTCGTCATTGACAAGGCCCTCAACGCGATCGGGATTCCAGATCCCTTTTCTGACATCGCCGCTGTCCTGGCTTCTGGGATTGTCTCAACCATCGTGATGCACTTCTTCGACAAGCTCGACATCTTCAACCTCAAGCGCGAAGTGAGAATACGGCGAATCGAGGAGATCTTCCAGGCTCGGGCGCAGGCCACGAGGGACGCTACAGCCAGATTTGATCTGGCCGTGTTCGAGCGACTGAAAGCAGAACGCAAGCAACAGGAAGAACGCCGTGCGCGCCTAGACACTGCTCTGGAAGCAGGGGACTTCGAGACAGTCAATGATGAGATCGACGACATCGCGTCGTCTTTCAAGGTAGACATTCCCTACGCAAGCACGGCGGAATTCATCCAGTTCGTGAGGGACAATGAGAGAATCGTCATCAGCGCGTGATTCCCGACGCGGCGCTGTTCTCGAAGTCCAGCGTCCTCTGGCCACAACGCGATCGGGCATGCCGGTGTCACGCTCCGGGCGCCAGGAAGCTGGCTCGGATCGGGTTCTGCTGGGGCACTGAGATAGGGGGATCGTGACGGTGCCGCCGAACCTTGGTGTCTGCCCTTACTGCAAATCCGACCTTGCGGCCGCAGAAATGGTCTCTTCCGGGCGCGTTCGTTGCCCCGGAGAGGGTTGTCGCCGGACGATGACTCTCCCAGAGGCCTTCCCTTCGCCTCTCACGCGGAACGCTTTCATGAGAGGCCATGGTAACGAAGACTGCAGCTGCGTCATTTCGGCATGCGCCAGGCGGCCAGTTTGCGGCCCATGCTGTTGACGGTTCCAGTTGCTGCGCTATCATGTGCTTTGCTCTGGTGGGTTGCCCCTTGGGCATGAGGATCCGGATCACGTCACGCGCGCGCTATCGCGGTTCTCCTTTCCCACGTGTGCCGTTGACCACAGGGATCGCATTGAGCCAAGCCCAGGTTACCGTTAGCTCTCTCTCTCGAGGCCATTGCGGCGCAGATCGACTGGGAGCAGGCCTGGTGTCTTGAGCGGAGCACGGGGGATGAATGTGCCTACCCAAGAACTGAGGCAGCTCCGGGAGCTCAGAGTCGATGAGTTGGGAGAACGGGTGCGGTGAAGGAACGGCAGTCTGACACGCGACATGGCCGCCAGAGAGAGGACTTCTTGCGTGAGCACGTCGATCAGGGCATATGGATGAGTACGGAGTATCACAGCAAGTTTTTCGCCCATGAACTGACCTGCCCTGGGCGGCACGGGGTGGACCGCCTTTCTCAATCGCTGTTTGATGCTTCCGTCGATCTCAACCCGCACCAGGTTGAAGCGGCTCTGTTCGCCATGCGCAATCCGCTTTCCAAAGGTGCGTTGTTGGCGGACGAGGTGGGTTTGGGGAAGACGATCGAAGCGGGACTTGTGCTCTGCCAGTGCTGGGCAGAGCGTAAGCGCAGACTGCTTGTCATCTGTCCGGCCTCGTTGCGCAAGCAGTGGCAGATTGAACTGGCAGACAAGTTCAACATGCCCGCCATTGTCCTGGACTCCCGCGTCTATCGCAATGCTGTGAAGGATGGCGTCGGCAATCCTCTGGAATCCCAGGCCGTGATCATCACGTCTTTGCACTACGCTGCCCGGCTGGCCAACGAGATGCGTCTTATTCCATGGGACCTGGTGGTAATCGATGAAGCCCACAAGCTCCGCAATTCCCATCGCACCAGTAACCGGATGGGCCAGGCCATTCGCTGGGCTTTGGAGGACCGGAAGAAGTTGCTTCTGACCGCCACGCCGTTGCAGAACTCCCTGACGGAGCTCTACGGCATCACCACTGTGATCGACGACCAACTCTTCGGTGATTTGCCCACGTTCCGCACCCTCTACGCCAGCGGTGATGGGGATCTGACCGATCTGCAGGCTCGGCTTTCCGGCTTCTGCAAACGCACTCTCCGGCGCGATGTGCAAGAGTTCATCCGGTATACCGAACGCAAGCTGACGACTATCAAGTTCATGCCGACCGACGACGAGCATAGGCTGTACGAGGCAATTTCCGCCTTTCTGCAGCGCGAGGACAGCTATGCCTTCCCCGCTCGCCAGCGGCACCTGACGATTATCGTGGTACGCAAGGTCCTGGCATCCAGTCCGATTGCTCTGGCCAGCACACTTGAGGTCATCAAGGAACGCCTAGTTTCCCTTCGCGACCAAGTTTGCGATACCGGCGACATCACCGCACGTCTGCTGGACCAAGAGGATCTGGATGAGGATCTGCTGGAGGAGCTGTTCGAGGAGCTCGAAGCGCAGAACGAGACCGAGGGAAGTCAGGACGGCAATCTGGATGAACAGCCTGTCGACGGGGCCAAACTCGAATCCGAAATCGAGGAAGTAGAGCAGTACATTCGCTGGGCCCACAGCCTTGGCATCGACACCAAGACACGCCATCTGCTCAAAGCGTTGGAAATCGGCTACACCAGTCTGGCCGAAATGGGCGCTGCTGAGAAGGCGGTCGTTTTCACCGAGTCGCGCAAGACCCAGGCCTATCTCAAGAGCTTTCTGGAAGCTAACGGCTATGCCGGGCAGGTCGTCACCTTTTCCGGCACGAACCGCGATCCGGACTCGGCGCGCATCTACGAGCAGTGGCTCGCGGCGAACCAGGAATCCGGCAAACTTTCTGGCTCACGCGCCATCGACATACGCCACGCGATCATCGACCACTTCCGGCACAAGGCCAAGGTGATGATCGCCACCGAGGCAGCAGGCGAAGGCATCAACCTTCAGTTCTGCTCGCTACTCGTCAACTTTGATCTGCCGTGGAACCCCCAGCGCATCGAGCAGCGAATCGGCCGTGTCCATCGTTACGGGCAGAAGCATGACGTCGTGGTCATCAACTTCCTGAACGAACGCAATGCCGCCGATCAGCGTGTGTACGAGCTGCTGCGGCACAAGTTCCACCTATTCGAAGGCGTGTTCGGCGCTTCCGACGAAGTGCTGGGGCAACTCGATAGTTCCGCGGGGCTCGAGCGACGCATACTCGATCTCTACCAGGAGTGTCGCACGATCGCTGAGATCGAGGATGGTTTCTGCAAGCTGCAGCAGGAATTGGATGAGCAGATTCAGCTGAAGATGGCTGACACCCGCCGGATGCTCCTCGAACATTTCGACGAGGACGTTCACGCCCATATCAAGATCAATTATGACGCAGCCTTGCGGGCTCTTGACGCCGTGGGCCGCAAGTTCTGGCGACTGACCCGACATATTCTTGACGGCTTGGCGGAGTTCGATGAACAGGAGTTGTGCTTCCATCTGCGCCATGTTCCGCGGCCCGATATCTTGCCGGGGACCTATGTTCTGAACCGCAAGCGCGACACGCGCGTCCAAGAGGCCGGGGAACTTGCGGACGCCGAAGACGGTTGGAACCTCTATCGTCTGAACCATCCGCTGGGTGAGTATTGTATCGCACAGGGGAAGGGACTGATTACTGAACCTGCCCACGTCGAGTTCGATCTCAGCGGCTACGACGCGCGCCTCTCGGGCCTCGACCCGTATCAGGGGTGTTCGGGATGGTTGGTCCTGAACCGGCTGACTATCGAGAGCTTGGAGCGCGAGGAATACCTTCTGTTCTCGGGGTTTACGGACCAGGGCGAGTCCCTCGACCATGACGTGCTCGACCAGTTCTTTCGCCTCGACGGCCGGGTGATTGAGGAGACCACGCCCACGAAGACCTGCGCCAAACGTCTGCTGGCTGATGCCGGACAGTTTGCCCAGGCTACGCTGCGCCGTAGCCTGGAGGAAAACAACGAGCACTTCCAGGAACGGCGTGAGCAACTATTTCGCTGGGCGGAGGACGTTGTACGTGCTGCCGAGCGGGATCTGGACCTGGCCAAGGCTGAAGTCCGAGCCGCCAACCGCGCCGCCGCGTTGGCAAACACCGTCGACGAGCAGAAGCGCGCCCAGGAACAGGTGCGCGAGATGGAACGCAAGAAGCGTCGGGCCCGCCAGCGCATCTTTGAGGTCGAGGACGATGTCGAGGTCAAGCGCGACGCGCTGATCCAGGCACTGGAGAACAAGATGGTCCAGAACACAGACACGCAGCCGCTCTTCATGCTGCACTGGACTATCGTTTGAATACTGGACGCCAAGAAGGAGCCCATGAACGATGACCAGGTTTGAAGAACTCGTTGCCAAACTCCGGGAGCTGTTCGAGCTGGATAAGGCTGACCTCGATTTCGGTATTCACCGGATCATCAAGACGAAACACGCACAGATTACCGCCTACCTCACGGAACGCCTGCCGGCAAAAGTGAAGTTGGTTCTTGGTGAACTCGCCGAAGCTGAGGCCGGTGAGTCCCTCGCGGATCTCAAGCGCCAGATCATCGACAGCCTGGGCCCCGCGGCCTTTGGCACGGATGGCTCTCTCGACCCAATCTATGGCAACACACCGTTGGGCAAGCGTTATCTGGCGGCCGTCGAGGCCTCACAGAATGCGCGTTCCGGCGCGCAGACCGAAGCCGAGGTCTATAGCCACCTGTACGAGTTCTTCAGCCGCTACTACGAGGACGGTGACTTCATCTCTCGTCGTCGCCGCACGGCCGGACGCGAGACCTATTCGGTGCCCTACGACGGTGAAGAGGTGATGCTGCACTGGGCCAACAAGGATCAGTATTACATCAAATCGACAGAGGATCTGAGGAACTACACCTTCACGGTACCAGTCAATCCGTCCGGTGATACGGCACGCGTCCAGTTCAAGCTTACCCGTATGGACGCTGTGCAGAACAACAACAAAGCCACCCGCATCTTCGTGCTCGACGCGGAAGAGGAGATCGAGGCCACGGGCGAGGGGCTCGTCGTCTCCTTCCATTTCGCCGAGGGCAGGAAGCGCAAGCAAGCGGCGGAGGCCGAATGGGAGCAGTCCGTGCTCGACGCATTGCCTGAGGACTGGCGACAGCGCCTCGCTGCCAGCGATGCGACCTACACTGGGGATGGTGAACGAACCGTCCTGCAGAAGCACCTGCGGAATTACACGAGGAAGAACACCAGCGACTACTTCATCCACAAAGTCCTCGGGTATGCGTTCACGGGGCAAACGCGAGTGCCAATGACACACCCACGTTACCCCTGAGAACAACCCAAGGAACTGACCACGGATTACACTGATTCCACGGATACCGGAAAGAGGGATTGGGAGTGTGGGCCCCTGCGGGGC
>JABHEG010000128.1 GCA_018676675.1 Lentisphaerota bacterium | reverse complement strand
GTGGGGGGATAACTCCAAGATGGCTCGACGGAGTCTCTCCCTCCATCGGACACAGATGGCCCAGAGAATCCCTGGAGGGAGAGACTCCGTCGAGCCGCCTCACGTAACTGAGAGGTCACTTCCTTCGGCAGAGGGTCATCCTGCCCAATGTCTGCTCTATTGAGTGCGACCGTGGAAACAGCTCCCCCGAGAGAGACTCTCACTTGAACGCGAGCACGGTCCGACTACGTTGGCGGGATCCCACGGTGGTGGTCGAGTCTGGACCATCGTACTGTCGTTGTCTGCGCCTGGTCCAGGGGGCGCTGAGCCTACGCGTGGGTGGAGAGCCGGTTCCCATCATCCGGCGCCTGGTTGTCCGGAGTGACGCTCATGTCCCATGCTCAGAATGAGAACTTGGTCACAAATGGCTCGTTCGAAGCAGCCGGTGCGGCCAGTGATTTGCCCGACGGCTGTGACACGTGGGTCCCGTTTGAGGCCGTCGCACCCAGTTTCACCTGGGACACAGGAACGGCGCGCTCTGGCCAGCGTTCGCTCAAGATCGAGCAGCCGGGCAAACCCGGTTGTTACGGGCGGTGGGAAGTGACGATCCCTGAGTTGCCGCCCGCCACGCACTACCGGGTCAGCGTATACGCCAAGACCGCCGGGGTTGAGATTCCCGCCCGCAGCGTCGCGGTGGAACTCTCCTGGTTTGGCCCGGGGAAGGAGGGCGATCTCTTCCACGGCAAGTGCGGCTGGCAGCATGTAGGGCGTCGGGCAAGCCCTGAAGGAGGATGGCAGCGTTTCGAGCGGGTGGTGTGGCGTCCCGCTGGAGCCGAATCGCTGCGTGTCGACCTGTATTTGCGCTGGACGGAGAAAGGGACGGTCTGGTTCGATGACCTTCACGTCGTGCCCGTCACTGCGCCGCAGCCCCGGCCCGTATCTATCGCCGTCAGCGGGACGCGTTGTGGGGATACGGACCCCATCGCCGCTGCTCGCTATTGGGCGGAGCAGATCACCCTGGCAGTCAAGGAGGGGGCCGACCTGATTGTACTCCCGGAATTCTCGGCCGGCGCGGCTTACGACACTCCGGAGCAACTTCCCGCCTGCAGCACACCTATTCCCGGTCCGGTCACGGACCTGATCGCCGCGGCAGCGCGGAATGCAGGCGCGTTGGTCGTCTACAACCTGCTTGAGAACAGCAGTGGCGTGCTCTATAACACATCTGTGCTGTTTGGTCGGTCAGGAGCCGTTGTCGGAACGTATAGGAAGGTCCACCTGGCCATCTACGAAGTCTGGGCAGGGATCACTCCCGGGGCGCACTTCCCCGTCTTCGATACGGATATCGGCAGGGCCGGCATGCTGGTATGCTGGGACAACACATTCCCCGAAAGCGCTCGGACGTTGGCGGCCCACGGCGCGGAGATTGTGATCACCAACAATGGCACGACGAGCGCGTCGCGCGCCGCGGACAGCGGTGTCGTGATTGCTCAGGCCAATACCGGCGGCAAGGCAGGCTGCATCATTGCCGCAGATGGGACCGTCCTCGCATTGGTCGAGAACGATTGCCCGTTTGTGTACGCGACTGCGGATCTGGCGGCCATATGCCACTGGCGAGGGAAGCCGCAGTTTGATGATGCACGTTCCAGGATGTGGAACGAACGCCGCCCGGAGGCATACGGTCCTCTGACGGCAGCTTCACCCGCTGGGCATGATGCAAGCCCCCGGTCGCCAGCGATGTGACGCGCGGAAAGGACAGCACGATGGCAGATGTTAAGGGACGATCCGGACGCAGGGCGTTGGCGACGGGAGCTCTGCTTCTGGGGCTGACAGTGAGCGGACTGGCACAGGAGGCGACGCTCCGTTTTGCCGAGCCGATGGCCACTGTGATCAACGCGCGATGTTGGGATGAAACACAGGAGCAATGGCTCGAGAAACGTGAGGCGGACGCTCCGCTGTTCTTCGATGCGGTGCACCGCTTCCTTCTCATGCGCTTCCCCAATGCAGCCGAGGTCATCCACGCGAAGGTCACCGAGGGGTTCCGTGTTGTCTCCGCAACGCTCGTTCTGCACTACGACAAACATGAGTGGTTGCGTGTGCCCGGCTACCGGCATCGGGGCTATGCTCTGAAGGGGCAGGACGGTCCCAAGTGGCACGCCCAGGTTTGGGCGTTACGGCGCTCCTGGATAGCCGACAGAGAACTCGGGCCAACGTGGAATGCTGCCGTCAACGGGCTGCTCTATTGGGACAAGGGAGGAGGGTGGAGTCATGGCCTGGACCGGTCGGCTGAGCCGCAGGGGAAGGCAGGGCTCTGGCCCGAACACGCGATAGGCGAAGTCGACGTGACACCCTCTCTGATCGACGGCTCCGACGGCACGACGTTCGAGCAGCGTCTACGTCGCCTGGCTGACTGTGGGTTTCTAATTCAGAAAGCCGAACTCTCTGAGCCTTTTCGCGGCGAGAAGGCGACGGTCATCGGGTGTAACCGGATCTGGGTTACGGCACCCGAGCTGGTTGTCGTCCTCGAACGAGACCCGAATGGCGCGAGGGCACGTGTGCTGCCGCCACCGGTCGATGTTCGTGCGTTGGCCGCCAAGCTGACCGCCACAGGGCCCCAAGGCCTGCCTTCGACACGAATTCCCGAGAAACTGCAGGCCCTTGCCGCTGCGTATCGGATCAAGCCTGCGGACATGCCCGACTGGATGTGGCAACGCGTTCGGGAACTACGCGAGTTGAGGACTCCGTCGGACAAACGCTATGCTTCGACAAAGCTCTTCGATCAGCTGGAGTCCGGGCGTCGCGAAGACTATGACGCGGCGATGGAACTGATTCTGTCCTCCCCACCCGGCTGGTTCATGGGGCATTCGCATTTGGACTTCATGCTCCCGTTGTTGTGTTACGACGACATGCTCCCCGAGGTCGTCCGCTATCATCTACGCAAGTACTTCGAGTCCCGATGGACGCCGCCCTATGATGAGAAGGCGCTGCAGACGCGGGTTGGGTATCACGGCGGGATGGCGACGTTCAACCATCAGAACCAGTTCCGGAATGAGGCGCTACTTGCAGGGGAAGTGCTGGGAATGACTGACTTGGCGATCCACGGGTACCGGAACCTGTCGCTTCTGAACCGACAGATGATTTTCAACGACGGCACGATTCAGGAGCGTGGCGACACGTTCTACCTGGGGATTTCGTTGGGCACGCTGGGCTGCACGCGCACGTTCAGCGTCGATCCACTCGCCCGGCTCAAAGCTGACATCGGCGCTGAGAAGGTGATCTTCGAGTGCAATGCGACCTACCACCCCGGCCTCCGTCGGCGCGTCTCCCGGGTCGCTCGGCGCTACCGAATCGAGGATCTTGTTCTTGCCCAGGACGTCCCGCGTGGGATTCTTCACACGCTCTCGCGAAAAGGCGTGCTCATCGAGACCGACAAGCTCCACATGTACCCAGACCCGGTTCTCGCGGCGAGGCTTGAAGCCGGCGAGAAGCTCGGCCGGCACCAGGCGTCGCAAGCCCTGGGAACGCGCACGGTCAATTTTCACGCCTGCCAACCCGACCGGGTGGCGCTCTGCGCACCTTGGGGGGCCGAGTGGGAAGCAAACGTGACTGACGAGAAGCCCTTGCCCTTCCTGACCGTTTCAACTGACTATGTCCGAGCGCTGCTGAAAGACCCCGTCTACAACGTTACGTATCTCGCCCGGAACTACGGTTTGGCCTCAGTTAACCTCGACAACGGTGTCGAGTGGCCGATGGTGGCGACCTGGCGGCGCAAGGACCGGGATGTCGAGCACCTGGAGGAGCTCGGCCTGTTGTGGATGTGGACGTACGCCAATGGTCAGCTTGCGAACTTCGCGCAACAGCAGGAACCCCGCAGCGTCCGCAACTCGCCCCTGCGCGGGATGCTGCAGCACCGCAACAAGCTCATTCACTTGACGCGTCCGGTTGATCAAGCGATCGCTAAACCCGACCTGAAAGACGGCCTCGGTACGCTGAGCAGTCGCGTGATCATGATGCAATACGACCAGCCGAACCCGCCTAAGGTCTTTGTCAATGGCGAGGCTGTCACGTCGTTTCCCGCCTCCGCCAAGATGGGTGACGTCATCACAATCGACGAAGGCGTGACGTACGTCGGTCTGATCCCCATCCCCTCCACAGTTTTGGGTGACGACACGCCGGTTAGTATTTCTTACATGTTCCCACGCCTCGAACTGTCGGCAACACTGCTGGCGCGCCCCGAGGGGCAGTGGCTGTCGATGGATGCACCGGAGGCCTTGGAGCCTCTCTCCGGCATCGCCGGCGGCTGGGTTGTTGAGCTGGGCGACACGCATGAGCATGGGAGTTTTGCTGCCTTCGGCAAGCACATGCAAAGGGCAGCGTTGACGACCCGTTGGGCAGGAAAGGAGAAGGTCTATCATGTTGCCTATTCGAATGGTGGCGACACGCTCGAGATTGGCTACGGCACCGGCTTCACACGCGAGGCGCGCTATCCACCCATCAGCCCACCGCAGATCCTGGCCTACGAACGTGTCAACGGCAAATCACCGTGGCCGGTTCGAGGGATTGATCTGGACTGCCCATTGGGGCAGCTTGGCAAAGGCGAAATACTCGAGAAAGGTGGCGCCGTGCTTCGGACAGTCGTCGGACAACCGGCCATGCTGCGGATCGAGCCGATCTCCGGGACCTACGAGGGCGTCAATCCGTTCATCGATCCAACGTCGTTTGAGCTGAGTACGCCGGAAGGAGCTGTTGTTCGCTCCGAAGGGCCGTTGGGTTGTGGTCGGATCACCATTCGACCGAAAGAGAACACGCTTTGGGTGGACTACCATCTGCCGCCGCCCGAGGGCGATCTGGGCGTGGAGTTGCTGCAGGCCGACGCCCGGAAGGGATTGCACGGCGGCCATCCCGACTACGAAGCGCCGTTGAGCAGATTCTTCCGACCTGGTGTTGATGTACGGTTGGCTCGGAAGCAATCGAGCAGAGCGTTGTTGGTGGCTGGGCTCTCCCAGCCGCCGACCGTGTATCTTAACAAACAAGCACTGAGTGGTCCATTCCAGACGATCAGCGATGGAAAACAGGACATGGCACCGCATTCCCATCGTGCGTTGACAGGAGGGGATTGGTGAACTGACCGCCGGCAGGAGAAGTGCCGGGCTGTTTCTTGTACGGCGGGTGGCCCCCGACCGCCAGCAGCCGATGCCGCCCGTGTTTCTTGTACGGCGGATGGCCCTCCAGCCGCCATTCCCAGATGCCGCCCGGAGGGCCGCCACGTGAGTCCCGTTCCACGTGACAACGTGGTCACGGGATGCGGCGTACCAGAAGAAGCCATCCGCCCCGAACAGAGCCGCGACTGTCAGCAAGCCTCAAGATAGGTGATAACATGTGGCTACAGAAGTGTCGGTTGCTGATGAAAGCCCTGATGCTGGTGGTTGTCCTCACTGGCCTGCCCCTCGGCGCGGCGGAATCTCTGCTGACCTTCGGCGACAGCATGGCAACGGTCATCTATGCCCGCGACTGGGATGCGACACAGGCGACGTGGATCGACAAACGTGAAGCGAAGTCCCCACTATTTTTCGACGCCGTGCATCGCTTCCTGCTGCTGCGCTACCCAGGGTGTGCTGAGCGGATCTGCCGCCAATTGGCCGGAGGCAAGCGGGTTGCCTCGGCAAAGCTGGTGTTGCGCTTCGAGAAACAGGAGTGGTTGCGTGCGCGCATGGGATACCACCATCGCAGTTGGCCACTGAAGGGCAAACCGGTGGACCAATGGCATGGACAGGTGTGGGCGCTGCGCCGCCCGTGGACTGCCGATGCGGATCTTGGTCCCACCTGGAATGCCTACATCAATGGGGCCGGCTACTGGGCGGCTGGCGGCGCCTGGGATCCGGCGGCAGACCGCTCGTCCGAACCGTTGGGAGAGGCCCTGCTGTCAAAGGAGAACCCGGCCGGTGAAGTCGACGTGACCTCTGTCTTCACGACACCGACTCTCGGTCAGGATTTGGGCACGCGACTGCGGACGGTTGAGTCCTGCGGATTCCTGATCCAGAAGGCGGAGCTATGTGATCCACAGCATGGTGAGTGGGCGCTTTCGTTGGGCAATGCCCGTCTCTGGATCAAAGAGCCGAGATTGGTCGTTACACTCGCGGACGGACCGCCTGCGGACATCGCATTGCCGCCGTCCGTGGACATCCCCCGGCTCGCAGCCAGCCTGACCGCGAGCGGGGAAGGCAGGGGACCCACGACGGTCATGCCCACGAACCTGGATGAATTGGTCCGGCGCGTGCGAGATCGACGGCCGCCCATGCCTGAGTGGATGCAGGACCGTGTGAGTGAGGTACGCCAGCTCAAGACGGTGACCGGGCTGCGTGGGGATCCTGGCTTCTCTGTCCCCGATGCTCTTGAGTCGGGTGACGCAGAACGCCACGCACGCGTCGTCAGCGGATTGCTGCGCTACCCGCCGGGGTACTTCCGCGGCCATTCACACCTGGACTTCATGATTCCGCTGCTTGTCTATGGCGAGCTGTTGCCGGACGTCCTGCAGTATGCGTTCACGGGGCAAACGCGAGTGCCAATGACACACCCACGTTACCCCTGAGAACAACCCAAGGAACTGACCACGGATTACACTGATTCCACGGATACCGGAAAGAGGGATTGGGAGTGTGGGCCCCTGCGGGGCG
>JABHEG010000118.1 GCA_018676675.1 Lentisphaerota bacterium | reverse complement strand
TGTGCCCAAAAACGACGGTTCTTGCCATCCCAAGCGCCGCCCCGGGGCAGAAACCGTCCGAAGGCCCAGAAATTAGCTGCAAAGCCCCTCGGGGCGGCCGCTGGAAGCGGGCGGTCCGAGGGGTTTTGCAAGAGCCTCATAATGCCTGCAATTGATGAATACTTGTTGGGGATGCTCGAGGAAAAGGGATCAGATCTGCACCTGAAGATCGCCCACCCACCCGGTTTCCGGGTCCATGGTCAGCTCGCCGCGGTCGATGTTGCTCCGCTGACCGCCAACTCCATGGAGTCCCTCCTCAAGGAAATCTGCCCGGAAGAACGCTGGAACGACTATGTCCGGACGCGCGATCTGGACTTTGCCTACGAAATCCCGGGCGAGGCCCGTTTCCGCTGCAACTACCTCTATGACTTCAATGGCATGTGTGCCGTCTTCCGCCAGATTCCCTCAAAAATCCTGACGCTTGATGACCTTGGAGCCCCCGACGTCCTCCGGGTTGTCAGTAGGGAACAGCAGGGCCTCGTCTTCGTGACCGGGCCGACGGGAAGTGGTAAGTCCACGACCATGGCAGCGATGATCGACTACATCAACCGGACCTTCTATAGACACATCATCACCATCGAAGACCCGGTGGAATTCGTCCATCAGAACCAGAAATCAGTCATCATTCATCGCGAAGTGGGTGACCACAGCCACTCGTTCGCCGAGGCCTTGAAGAGTGCCATGAAGGGCGACCCGGACATCGTCCTGGTAGGCGAAATGCGCGAGCTTGAGACGATCAAACTGGCACTCAACTGTGCATCCATGGGGATGCTTGTGTTCGGCACTCTCCACACCAACAGCGCCCCAAAGACGATCGACCGCGTGATCGATGTGTTCCCGGCCGACCAACAGGCCCAAATCCGGACGATGCTGGCGGAGTGTCTCACCGCCGTCGTCTCCCAGCTGCTCTGCCGTACGGCGGACGGCAAGGGACGAGTGGCTGCTCACGAAGTGCTCCGCCGGACGGATGCCCTTCCGAACACGATCCGGGAAGGCCAGATCTCGAGCATAAAGACGATCATCGAGGGCGGCGGGAACTTGGGGATGTGCACAATGGACGGTACGCTCAAATCCCTCCTCGAAGACGAGGTCATCAGCCCCCGCGAAGCGTATATGAAGTCCAGCAGCAAGGAAGAGTTCGCCAAATTCCTGCCCCAGGAGTGATGAAGCAAGATAACACAAGCCTGCATGCGCACGGGGACAAGCCCCCCTTGAACACGTGCCCTCTCCCTCCCCTCACTGCGTCCCCCCATCCTTGATCACGACATCCCCATGCTCAAGAAAGCCCACGCATGATTCAAGCTGTTATCTTCGACCTCGATGGCACCCTGATGGATTCAGAGATCCTCTGGGTCCAGGCACTGCAGAGAGCCTATGCCGAGAAGGGATGCCGGATCCCCGACGATGAAGCCCGGAAACTGGTGTACGGAAAAGCATGGTCAGACATCTACAAGAATGTCGATGAGAGATACCCCGGACACTACCCGACAATCAAGCTGGCGGAACCAGTCACCGAACGACACTTCCTGGCCCTGAAAGCTGCCACCGACATCCGAATCCACTCATCAATCGCGCTGCTCCGACGGTTGGCCGGCGAGTTCCCATTGGCCATCGTGTCGGGATCGACCCGCGGCACAATCAGGACAAGCATCGTTGAGATGGGGGTTGAAGACGAGGTGTGTCTGTTTCTAGGTACGGAAGACTATTCGCCTGGCAAGCCGGACCCCGCAGGATTCGTCATGGCTGCCCGGAAGCTTGCCGTGCCGACGACCGAATGCCTTGTCTTCGAAGACTCGGAAGCAGGGGTGAGAGCCGCAAAGGCCTGCGGTATGTTCTGCGTCGCTCTGCAGCAACCCGGAAGGCCGCCCCAAGACCTGTCACCGGCAGACCTGATCCTCCCCGATCTGGCTCAGTTCAACCTGGATGCCCTGGATACCTGAACGTCCCGAAAACCACGTAAGGACAGCGCGGCGCGGACGGCGAAGTCCGCGCCATCCGAGCATCTCTACTTGGCTTCGTCCTTGAGACGCTCACAAGACGTCTTCTGCCCCTTCGAGTGATGGTTCTCTCGGCAGGCTTCGCAGTCACCATGGCGGGGACAGTCAACGTTGGTGCAGGGACAGTCGGGATTGAGTTCTTTCGCCATGGGAAGGCTCCTGTAATGAGGATTCAGTGGGCTCGCCTGTGATTGCTGTAATCCTCAGAAGGTACTCGTCGTCACCTCTTCTGTCAACACTCGGGGGGCCTGCATCGTGACCCCTCACTTTTGTGAGGCGAAGCAGCCTCACTCTTGATCCGGCTCTTGATCTGACCCCTGGTCCATAAGGAGGGTACAAACGGACCAGGAGCGCGATCGGGCTGGACTCCCTCACTGTACCTGAAGCGTTGCCTTGCATCAGCCCCTTGTCCGTCCCCCGCGGGCACCTCACTCCGAACGTCGTCGAATGCGATCGAGGGCCGCCCCTATCTCCGCTTCCTCCACGTCAGACAGAGGTGACTCTGCGTACCGAACCCGACAGAATTGTCGGGTCACGACCTCCGCGTCTTCCCCTCGTGGATATTCAGCTCCGCGAAGCCCGCTCAGGAACTCCAGGGGAGTCTGGCTCGCCCGCTTGACATGGTGCTCCCGGCGAAGCAGGCGAAGGAACCGCCCGTAGAAGTTCCGAGCAAAGGCAGCACGCTGACGCGACGTCCCAGCCCCCTTCCGAGGGTATCGATCGCGCAGCTTCCGGACCACCGTGAGTGCCCCTACGAGCACGACAGCCAACACCAACCCCGCCCGGGTGCCGAGAACAGTGGTCAGGGCGGCCTGCATCGTGTGCGTGATCCCCCCCGCCAAACGGATCTGCTCCGCGAAGCCGAACTCCACAATCTTGGAGTACCAGACGAACTCGACCCACTCATACAGAGTCAGGCTCAGGCGCCGCCGTTCCCGCGGAATACTCTCACCAACCGGGGTCGCGTCAAGGGTCACCCACCCCTCATCCTCGAACCAGGCCTCACTCCACGCATGAGCATGACGCGTCCGAACGTTGTAGAAGCCCCCAAAGGCGTTCTCCTCACTCGGAAGGTATCCTAAGACAACACGGGCAGGGATGTTCCGAGTACGCAGTAACGCGGAGAGGGCCGAGGCATAACGGCCACAGTGCCCCTCCTTGCGGACCAGAAGGAACTCCTCCAGGGCGGTGTCAGAGCGCAGCACAGGAGCTCCGAGTTGATAGGTGAACTCCGTGCGGAAACGCTGAACCAGCCGCTCGGCCTGCTCCCGAGGCCCGAGGCCCTCGCCGACGGTGCTCATCGTCCATTGTCTGACCCCGGCGGAGACCTCTGGAACAGCCGTGTACCGCCGCCGCTGGTCCGGGGACAGAGAGCAAACCAAAGGACCGGGTCGCGTCCAGTAATAGTAGGTGGACGGTCGCCGCAAAGGCAACGGCATCATTGCCCCGCCGTGCTCCGCCAAGATCGGCCACTGGGTGTAGTCACCGCGCATATCAAGGACAGCGCCATCAACCGGAAGGGCCGTCCGCAACACCTTGTGGGCGAGCACCTTTACCTGGCGGTGAACGGCTCTGTCCCGTTCGTTTGAATGAGGTCTCCCGACCTCGCGATACATCTTGGGGGAAGCCCGCCAGGTACTCCCATCAAACACATCCAGTGCCAGGCAGCGCAGATACCCGATATCCTCCCCCTCAATCCGGAAGACCATCAGATCACCTTCATCATCTGCACTCTCCCCCATGTCAATCTCTCTCTGTTGCCCCCCGTGCACCATGCCGAGTCGGGAGCGATACGTGCTGACGTGGGTGCGAGGGAAGAGAACGAAGAAGGCCCCCATGAAGAAGAACAGAAGTGCGGCTTCCCGCCAACGCGGCAAAGCCGCTCGAGGCCGGATCACCACGCCGTGACGACTCGCTTCGAGCTCACGCAGCGTCGCCGGCAGGAGGGCCAAAGCTCCGATGAGAATCAGAGCGAATCGGTAGTCGAACACAGCCTGGGCACCGACCGCGATCTGGGTGACGGCCACCGCGGCCGAGAAGTAACGCTTCCGGCGCCCCGCACGCTCAGCCAGACGAAGCAACTGGTATAGAACGAGAGCGTTGCTGACGCTGGCAAACCAGACAATTCCTACCCGCGGAGCCAACTGGTAGGCTACCCAGAGACAGACAGTCAGCAGAACGGCTTCCACCGGCTCGGGTACTCGCGTCACCGGGCGCGATGCACGTATCGCCCACCACCACAACCCGCCAAAGACCAAGGCCATCAACCATTGTTGGCAGGCGAATCCCTGACACAGGAGCCCAAGCAACACCAGGTAGTGCCACGAGCACCGGTCTCTTGATGTCCTCTCATCGGTCACTCACCACCTCATCCACACGGCGCAAGGGACCGCTCTCCGTACTGAAACACGCGTACCTCCGGAGGCCACTCCAGCGCGCCTACCGAATCCGGCAGACAGACGCTGACGCGACGCCCACGCTCGACGAGGCGGCACACGACGGCATCGTGCGCTTCCGTGACGGCTCCCGTGAGCACAAAACAGAGGGCCGTCCGCGGCCCCAGACGACCGCTCACCTCCTCAAGATGAGAACCAAACGTCCCCGGCCCTTTCCCTTCCAGGCGAGCCAGAGCCGTCAACACCACATCCGAATCAACGAAGGGAGATACGGACACGAGTTCGCCCCGGCCGAGATCCACCACATCTACATGGTCGCCACGATCCAGGCAGGCCAAAGCTACGGAGCCGGCAGCTCGGGCTGCCCGGTCCAGCACTGGTGCGCCTTCCTCCACGCTGCAATCCACAAGGACCGCGATCCGGCCGGCAAGCTCCTCGTCAAACTCCTTGACCATGAGCCCTTGCCCCTTTGACGAGCTCGGCCAATGGACCAGACGCACCGGATCCCCTGCTGTCATTGGCCTGACTCCGTGGAAGTAACTCCCCGAGGGAGACCGTCGCGTGCCCACGACTCCCCCGCCCAAGACAGGCACATGGCCACTGGCTGGGGGCGCCAGACACTCGTACACTTCAGGGCATACAACAATCTCCCCACCAGCATCCATCCTCTTCTCAAAACGAACGAGTCCGAATGGATACGTGCTCGCCAAACGCAAACGCCCATATGCATAGACACCACGCGACGGCAGGGCCAGCACAGGGCGAATCCGCGTGGTCGCTCCAGCGGGAACAGCCGCAATCCGCAGGAGGACTCCCCAAGGGGACATGACCGAGGCCATTCCCGCGTTGCGGCGCGCAGAGTTACTCACCCGCCACGGCTCACGCAGCGGCTCACCCTCCGTGCCCCGCAGCACTTTGGGAGGAGTCGCCATCAGGCACCGGGCGCTCTGGAAAGCGCCAATCGCGTTCACCATGAAACACGCAAAAACCACCCCAAGGACAAGAAAGAGCAAACCAGTCGTTGCCTGCATCGACGCCATGTACAGCAGGACAGCCAGACCTGCAAATCCAGCGCCTGCCCAGGTCACGGTGATCATAGAGGGACCTCCGTCCGCTCGATGAGTTCATGCAGCACATCATCGCTGTTCAGCGTGGCCCGGCGCGTCCCTCGTCGGATCACCAGCCGGTGCGATAGTACGGCCGTAGCAGACTCCTTGATGTCATCCGGCAGGACATAGGAGCGGCCATCCAGCAACGCAGTTGCCTGGCTGTAACGCACCAGATCCAGCGTCCCTCTGGGACTCGCACCATACTCGATCCCGTCTTCCACCCGCGTCGCTTGAACCAGGCGAACGACGTAATCAATCAGATCATCACTGATGCGGACACCGCAGACCGCATCCTGAGTCGCAATGAGCTCGGCGCAGTCGATAACCGGGGTCAACGCTGACAGGGGGGAACCATGCAGACGGGATTTGGCCATCAGCGCCTCTTCGCCGGCGCTCAGGTAGCCCAGCCGCAGACGAATGATAAAACGGTCCATCTGAGCGAACGGCAGGGGGTATGTCCCCTCCAACTCGATAGGGTTCTGCGTGGCAATCACAAAGAACGGGCGCTGCAAGGGATGGGCCACGCCGTCCACGGTGGCCTGCTCTTCCTCCATCGCCTCCAGCAAGCTCGACTGCGTCCGAGGCGTGGCTCGGTTGATCTCGTCCCCGAGAAGAACGTGGGCGAACAGAGGACCGGGACGGAAGCGGAAGATGTTCTCATGCTGGTCGTAAATCGACACACCGGTCACATCTGAAGGCAACAGATCCGCAGTGAACTGCACCCGTTTGAAGTCAGCCTGAATCGATGTGGCAATGGCTTTGGCCAATACCGTCTTTCCCACTCCGGGCACATCCTCCACCAGGATATGCCCTCGGGCAAGCAGTGCCTTCACGGCCCGAACAACGGCGTCATGCTTCCCAACGATCACGCGCTCCACGTTCCCGACCAGATCCGCCGCAACCTGACACGAGCTCTCAAACGTCTCATCATGCATCACTGGGTGACTCCTCTGAGACCTCCGCCTCTTCCTCACCGTCCGGGACACTCCTGAGAGCCTGCAGTTTCTCGACGTCCCCGTAGGTCACGATGGCGCCGCACCGAGCGCACATCTTCGCCTCCGTGGGAACATTGGCATCTCGCAGCGTCCAGAAGGCAGACTTGTCCGGACGGAAGTAGATGCGTCCAGTGCTCTGCGTATGCCCGGGGACAAGCACGTCATGGTGGCACGTTGGGCAGACATCATGGGCCTGTTGGACGTCCTTATCGCTGCGATGGACCTCAACCAAAGCGTCCAGATCTTCCTGCAGGAACCGGGTCGAGTCACCTACCTTGCGGTAGGTCATGCGACTCTCTCTCATCCATCGGTATATCGTCGGTTCCCCGACGGCCAAGTACTCGGCAGCCTGTTTGATCGTGAACCATTGCGGGCCCTGAATCGGCAGTTTCTCACCTGACATGTCAACCCCCTTTCGGGATATCTGCTCAGCCGTGTCACCCCACTGGCGACCATGTAGTATCACACGATATCATATAGTATCACCCGCTTCGCAACAATGCAAATACCCACTCCAGGCATTCGTCTCTCCCTTCCCGGAATGTGCGCGGCACGTCAGCCCCAATGTTGTTGGCATCAGGCACGGTCGTCGGAGCTGCCGCCCCTCCAAGAGCGTTCCCAAGAGCGAGACCTGCTGAAAGGGCGATGTCCGCAGCGGCCACCTTCCCCGGGGGGGAAGCCAGCTCAACAGCAGTGACCTCAGGACCTCCGGCGGCCTGCCAGAGCCTCCTTCTGCAGCGAGATGAGTTTCGTGCCATCACCTGTGCCCCCATGCAGTATATTGCCCGAGGAAACACACGGCCGGATCATTGCCATCGGGAGTCCTCACCGTGACCAATTGTACGCACCAAGCTCTTTCGTCCGACCGCGAAGACACCATCGCCGCGTTCTCGACCGCACTGGGTGGACCGATTGCCATCGTGCGCATCTCCGGCCCTGCCGCGGCACGTGTGGCCGACGAGGTGTGGCACGGAGCACAACGCATTCGCGATGGCCTCCCTCGAGGAGTTCGTTTGGGCAAAGCAATCGCTGCCCAAAGTGTGCTCGATGATCAAGTCCTGGCCGTTTTCATGCCCGGCCCCGCCAGCTACACCGGGGAAGACATGGTCGAACTCCACTGCCACGGTGGGGCCCTGGGAGCACGGCTTGTCCTCCTGGCTCTGCTGGAAGCCGGAGCTCGACATGCCGACCCTGGGGAATTCACCCGCCGAGCATTCGTCAACGGCAAAATGGACTTGACGCAGTCCGAAGCCGTCATGGATGTGATCGGTGCGCATACCGAAGCGGCTCTGCGAATCGCCAACCATCAGCTGCAAGGCCACCTGAGAAGCAAGCTGAACACGGTCTATGATGAGCTCATCTTCCTGTTGAGCGAAGTGGAAGGACGTCTGGACTTCCCCGAAGAAGACCTCCAGTGGGTCCCGCAAGAACAGCTCGCAGCCCGAGTTGACACAGCCGCCGAGCGAATCTGGACGCTCAGGGCTTCAGAGAACACGGGTGAAGTTCTGCGCAACGGCGTTCGCCTTGTGATTGCCGGTCCGCCAAACGTCGGCAAATCGAGCTTGATGAACGCCATTCTGGGGCGCGATCGGGCAATCGTCACTCACATCCCAGGTACGACACGAGATACCCTGGAAGAGCTCGCCCACGTCCGGGGAATACCGGTTCGCCTGACGGACACGGCTGGGATCCGTGATTCGGACGACCTTGTTGAGCAGACCGGCATCGAGCGAAGCCTGGCAAGCCTGGAAGACGCCGAGGTCATCCTCTGGATCGTGGACGCAACGCGCCCGCGGGAGGAGCAAGCTCCCCCGCAGAGCATCACCGACCGATGCGTCATCACAGTCGCCAACAAACAGGACCTGCTGCCCAGCCCTGCGCCGCCGCTTGCCCGCACGAAAGACGATCTGCCGATCCCGACCTGCGCCATCACAGGAGATGGCCTCGAACAGGTGTTCGACGCCGTCGAACAAGCCGTGTGGCAGACCGCGGATTGGGCAGAGCCGGACGTGGCCGTGAGCGCCCGTCATGCCGCCCTCCTCACCGATGCGACCCCGGCTCTCAAACAAGCCACCCAACACATCACTGGTGAAGATTGGGAGCTGGCTGCCATCTGCCTGCGAACGGCGATTGACTGCGTTGGGCAGATCACCGGACGCACGGCGACCCCGGACATCCTGGACAACATCTTCGCGAGATTCTGCATCGGGAAGTAATGAGCACTGAACAACAGCGAATCCCGCCCCCAGGGACCTCCCGGCGTGGTTGAAGCAGACCGCCCCCCCATCGCAAGCCAACTCCGCCCGTTACAGCACCATCTTCACACCGGCGACCTGCGAAAGCGCATACAACGCGTCCTTCATCGTCGCGTCGTCCGCAAACGTCACAGTCGCGTGGAATGTTACATAGCGACCATGCTTCGACGCCTTCCCCCGACTAACCGGCTCATCCAGGCCAAAGCCGCCCAGGGCGTTGGCAAGGCTCTGCTGCATGTCCTCCAGATCAGTCGCAATAATCCGCCCCCGCCACTCGAGAGGAAACTCAAGCCCCGGGGCATTTCCTGCTGATGTGCTCATGGCGGTCGTCCTGTCGTTCGCTGCCGTTTGCCGTTTTGAGACTGTACTCCGCGATCTGCCGCCCGCAACAGAGGAAGTGATCCAGCCGTTGCTCGCCCTCTGGAGCAGGCCTCCCCATGGATTCTCCCTTGAATTGCCCCGGCCCTACGGCCATATTTGGGCCGAACAGAAGAAGAACGAGAACTCGTCCCCGGAACTGCGTTCCCGATAGAGGTACCTACAATGGCCACACCATCCGTGATCGTCTCTGCCTTCCTCGACGAAGGTGTCCCCGTTGAAGACAACAAGAACCTGACCCAACAGCTCCTCGTCGGGCAGGCCCTCGGGCTCAAATACTGGACTCCGCGCTTTGTCTTCGATGAAACCACGGGGGCCAACCAGAACATCTGTGCCCTCTCCGACGACCAGGTCAAGGCGATTGCTTCACAAAGCCAGACTGCCGGGTTCACTATTGGCTGCATCGGCACCGCTATCGGCAAAGTGAAACTCGAAGACTCGGATGACGGCAACAAAGCGCCGTGCAAAACTCATACCGAGCATATGGAAGACCTCAAACGCGCGATCGAAGTCGCCCAGATCTGCGGCGCCAAGTTCCTCCGGGCCTTTTCCTTCTACCCGCCCTTGGGAGCAAATGCCAATGACTATTACGCGGAAGGACTCGACCGTCTGGGACAGATGACCGAAGCCTGCGCCCAGGCAGGCATCGTCTACCTCATGGAACCCGAGCCCAATCTGATCGGCTTCAACTCCGAAATGATGCTGCGCCTCTGCAACGATGTGGGTAACGACTACCTCCTCATCAACCCCGATGGGGCGAACATGCACGTCCAGGGGCGCGATGCCTTTGCAGAATACCTGGCCGTCGCCGAGGCCGGGAAGCTCGGCTTCATGCACATCAAGGACTACACCGAGCCCTGCCCGGAAGCCATCATGGTGGACGAGGAAGCGCTCCGCTACTTCGGCTCTGTCGATGTCGGCATCGCCGGCCACGACCGGATCTTCAAAGATCTGGCCCCCCGGATCCCCCAAATCGATGCAAAACTCAAAGCCCTCGGGGCTGATGGACTGATTCTGGATATCGAAGGCCACATGAAGGGCGGCGGGCAATTCGGCGGCTGGAGCGGCCCCGATGGTCTGGGCGTAGCCATGCGGGCCCTTACTGACCTGCTGGCCGCTTCAGGTATCTCATACGTGGTCAGGCAATACGACGACATCGAGAAGAAGTAGCCGGGGGAACCGGGCCAACAGAGCAGGTCATTCGGCCATTCCATCCTGAGCTGCGCACGGTGAACGGGTACTTGGTTCCAGTGGGAAGGAGGTCCGACTGTGCCAAAACAGACTTGGGTCAACAAACGCCGGATGGCAGCCCATATCTATATGGAGCTCGGCTGGATGACCGGAGCGTTCCACGTCGATGAAGGGCGCTACTTCACCGAATGGATCAACCGGCCGGTCGGCTTCATCCCGTTGACTGACGCTCTCATTCCCAAGCACGAGCAGGCGATTCCGTTCTTCGCCCTACAGAAGGACGCCGCGCATCTCATCGTCCCGAATGAGGACGACGATCAGCTGGAGCCGGCCATCACGCCCGGCGGCAAAGCGAGCCGCCCAATTTCATGCTTGCTCTCGCTGGGCGTCGTCAATGGCGAAGTCCACATGATCAGCAACATGCGTGTTTCCGATTTCCTCACACACCATCCAGGGTTCTTCATCCTGCGTAACTGCACCAGCAGTCTGTGGCAATCGAAGGAACCGGCCTCAAGCCCCCCGGTGGCCCCGGTGGTGATCATCAACGCGCACCATGTTATCGGCGTCACTGAGATGTCTGCCCCCTGATCCCTCAGAAGTCGACCCCATTTGACCATGGACCAAATAGATCAGAACCGTTTCCAGAGCATGGCGTACGCCTATGACCAGATGGCCCCACACCTGGTCCCATTCTACGACTTCCTGCAGGATCGAGCCATCGATGCACTGCAACTTCCGGGCAACCACCCTACCGTCGTCATCGACTTGGGGGCCGGCAGCGGACGACTGCTGGAGAAAATCTTGCAGCGAGACGCAACGGCAACGGGCGTGTGGGTGGATTCCTCGGATGCGTTCAGGGACGTCGCAGAACGGCGCCTGGCCCGTTTCGGCAGCCGTGTGCACTGGGTCCTCAACTCATTGGAGAACAGTTGGCAGGACGCCCTGCCTGGACCTCCCAATGGCATCGTGTCCATGTCCGCGATCCATCACCTGACCGACCTGGAGAAACGCGAACTCTATACCCGCTGCTTTGAGGTCCTGGACGACGACGGGGTGTTCGTGAACATGGACGAGATGAAATCGATCTCTCAGGAGGCGTACGTCGCCAGCCTGCACTACTGGGGCCGGCATGTCGAGACCGCCTGCCGGAACCCAGCCGTGGGCAACCGTCCGGAAGCCAAACTGTGGGTTGGCCACTTCGATCGCTGGCGGGAACGCAACATCACCAACATTGATGTCCCCAAACAGAAAGGTGATGATCTGCACGCCACGTTCAGCGAACAGCTGAACTGGCTGGCCGAGGCGGGGTTCCGCGACACCGATCTGTTCGCCAAGGTACAGCTCTGGTGCGGCATCGTCGGCCGGAAGTGAACCGAAGACGGGGCGCGACTCCCGTGCCCCCAACAAAACCACAGACTTCCCTTCCTGTGGCAATGAACCCGTGGACATCCCTCCCGGATGCCACTATTCTGATGAACACACCGCACCGTAACTTACAGCCATAGTCCGGAGGATCCCCAGATGCCCAAGATAGCCATGATCGGAGCCGGAAGCCAGATCTTCTGTAAGACCTTGAGCATGGACATTTTCGCCACGCCCGCATTGGCCGACTGTGAGCTCTGCCTCATGAACCGGACCAAGCCCAAGCTCGACCGCATGGAAGCCTTCCTCAATCGGGTAGTGGAAGAGAACGGCGTCCCGGCGAAGATCACCGCAACCCTCGACCGCCGGGAGGCGCTCAAGGGTGCCGACTACGTGATCGTGATGATCCAGGTCGGTGGCTATGACGCCTTCAAACATGACTATGAGATCCCTCTCAAGTTTGGTATTGACCAGTGCATCGGGGATACTCTCGGACCGGGAGGCGTTCTGCGCGGACTCCGCACAATCCCCGTCCTTATCGACATTGCCCGGGACATGGAGGAGCTCTGCCCCAATGCCGTCATGCTCAACTACGCGAACCCGATGGCAGCGGTCTGCTATGCCTTGGGGAAGGCCACAGACATCAGCTTCATTGGTCTCTGCCACGGCGTGCAGACAACCCTGGACCTGATCGGCGGATACGTCGGCGTCCCGAAAGAGGACATCGATTTCCTTTGCGCAGGAATCAACCACATGGGATGGTTCCTCTCCCTCAAGGACAGCCGGACCGGTAACGACCTCTACCCGACCTTCAAGGCGAACTGCGAGAGGCCGGAATACTACGTGAACGAGAAGGTCCGAATCGAGGTGATGCGTCACTTCGGCTACTTCATGACCGAAAGCACGGGGCACCTGAGCGAGTACATCCCATGGTTCCGCAGTCACCAACGTGGGCTTGATGCCTACTGTGACGAACCCGCTTTTGGGGGAGAATCGGGAGCCTACTATAAGTACTCAAAAATGCTCTTGGACAAGTACCGGGGTGTCGATTACCTGGAACTGGAATCAACCGCGCTCGGAGCCCGGAGCGTTGAGTACTGCTCGCACATCCTCGAGGCCATTGAGACCGACGTTCCCTTCCGCCTTAACGGCAACGTGCGAAACGACGGCTATATCTCCAACCTGCCGGACGGATGCTGCGTAGAAGTCCCTGTTTACGTCGATGCCCGGGGATTCCATCCCCTCAAGGTAGGCCCTCTCCCGACGCAGTGCGCCGCGCTGAACCAGAGCAATGTTACCGTTCAGGGATTGGCTGTGGAAGCCGGCCTCTCAGGTGACCCGGAACTGGCTATGCAGGCCATTGCGATGGATCCCCTCGCCTCGGCCTGCTGTACCCTCAAGGAAATCCGGGAGATGACGGGGGAAATGCTCGAGGCCGAGAGTGAATGGCTCCCCCAGTTTGCCGGGAAATCGCTATCACCCAAGCCGATGATTACGGTTCCGGGGAATGTTGAGCGGGCTCCCGTCCCGCTGGATCCGGCCCTGGCGATCGCGAACCGTTTTGGGGAGCTCGCAGAGAGGAAAGTCTCTCAATGAGGCCGCTGACTGAACTCCGGCCTCCGGGCTCAACCAGAAGGTAGCCCAACAGCGTCCCTCGGAAGATCTCGATATCGGCATGGCCCGTCATTCCCGAAGCAGGAGCATAGGGCCCGTCACCGTCCAACAGAATCTCCACGGCAAATACGGGTGGCTCCTGTGAGAGATGGGTTTCTAGCTGAACGACGTGACCCCGCAGAATGCCGTACTTGAGGAATGGGAAAGCCCGCAACCGGATACGCGCAGGTTGCTTCTCCTTGACCCACGGAAGATCAGCATCACGGATTTCGCCAACAAAGCCGTAGATGCTGGTGTCCGTCAACACACCGATCAGATCGCCTCGACTCACGTACTCGTCCTCGCTCGGCCCTACTTCCCCCCACTGTCCCGCCCAGGGAGCACGAACGGTCTTCCGCTCGACCTCGCGCCTCAGTTCGTCCCGTTGAGCCTCGAGACGAACAATCTGGCGGGTGATTTCCAGCAAGACAGCCCGATCGTCGATCCGGGTCTCGATCACGGCTAGATCAAGGCGGCTCTTCTCTATTTCAGACCGAAGGCGGCGGGCCTCTTCCGTCCGCGTCTCAGCGCCGCGCCGGCGCTCAAACTCGGCTTGTTCAACTTTGAGTCGTCCTGTGGCCGCAGCAGCTTCAGCCCGGGCGACTTCCATTCGGGGCACGCTCTGGCCGGCCGCCAATCCCTTCAAGATCTCATGTTCCGAGGTCGCCAAAGCGCTCTCTGCTTTGCGCTGCTCAATCACCCGCGCACTGATCTCATCCTCAATGGGACCAACGCCCTTCTGGACAGCGGCAAGTCGTCCTTCGGCTTCACTCCCGGCAAGAGTCACCAGCTCAGTCTCGACCACCCTTTGCCCTTCGGCCGCGGCAATCCGTTCCTGTTGGTGGGATCGTCGTTCCCGCAACACAACCAGTTCCCTCTCAAGCGCCGCAATCTGTCGCTCCTCACTCGTGCTCTTCTGCCTCAGAAGCACGTCCCCTTCCGCCACCGGCCCGGCATCACGGGTCTCCAGTGCCAAACCACTCTCCGCCGCTGTGGCCCGCACCGTCCGACCAGGCACTACGCGACCCGGTGCAGAGACCGTGAAACCAATCGGGACAATGGCCGACACAATCACAACCGCCGCCAGCACCAGCAACAACCCCAGCCCCACCACAAACAACATCCACCGCCACCTCATGACGCTGTCCCTCCCGTCTCGCCACCTGCGTCAGTATCTGACGGGGAGCCGTCATCCACCCAGTCAAGCCAGACATTTGAGTCTCGCGTCTTCTCCATCTGTTTCGTGAACATGTCGTAGTACTTGCCGCGCCGCTGCAGCAGTTCCTCATGCGGCCCCTCCTCGACGATCTCCCCGTCCTCAAGCACCACAATCTTGTCCGCGTCCATAATTGTGCTGAGTCGATGGGCAATGACCAACGTCGTCCGATCTCGGAGAATCGTCTTCAAGGCTTCCTGTATCAGGGCCTCCGATTCAGAGTCCAGACTACTCGTCGCTTCATCGAGAATCAGGATCTCAGGATCACGCAAGATCGCCCGGGCCAGACTGATCCGTTGCTTCTGCCCCCCTGACAGCTTCACCCCGCGTTCACCGATGATTGTGTCATAGGTATCCGGAAACTCCTCGATAAACTCGTGCGCACAAGACGCTTTGGCCGCCGCAACGACCGCTTCTTCCGAAGCGTCCGGCTGGCTGTAGGTGATGTTGTCCGTAACCGTCCCATCAAACAGGAAGACATCCTGCAAGACCAAGCTGAACATGCTTCGGTAGTCATTGATCTTGAACTGCCGGACGTCCGTCCCGTCAAGCATGACCTCTCCATCATTCACATCATAGAACCGGACAAGCAGGTTGGTCACCGTCGACTTGCCGGCTCCAGAGGGCCCCACCAGAGCCACCGTCTGTCCCGCCGGTATGTCGAACGAAACACCTTTGAGGACCGGCTTCTCAGGTTCATAGGCGAAGTGGACACCATCGAACTTGAGCCCCGAGGTCAGGGCGGAAACAGGTTTGGCGTCCTCGCTGTCTTTGAGCGCCACCTCCTCGTCCAGCAGATCGTAGATTCTCTCAGCACAGGCAATGCTGTTCTGCAGGTGTGAGAGACTGTGCATGATCATGAACACAGGCTGGAAAAACCAGTGGATGAACCGCACAAATACAACCACGTCGCCAATTGTCATGGATTGGTGACGGATGACCATGAACCCCGCCACCCCCCAGATCGCGATGTTCATACACCAATAGACGAACCAGAACGAGCGGTGCATCCCAATACTGAGGCCGGCCGTGTGCAGATCCTTGCGCAAAACCAGATGGTGTGACGTCACAAAATCTCGTGATTCGTGACTCTCGCGACCAAAAACACGGACCACCCGAATCCCCCCGAATGTCTCGGCCAGCTTCCCGGAAATTTTGGCGACGTCCTCCCGAATGTCCCGGAACAGCGGACGCATGGTATTGAACGTGAAATAACACAGCATGAACAACACCATGCACAGGCAGAAGCAAACCAACGTCACAGCCTTGCTGATCAGGCACAGTGAGCCAATCGCGATAATGAACATCAGGAGACCGGAAAGCGGCGTGAGGAGCCCCTCATGGAGCAAATCACTGAAGCTGTTCGCATCCCCCTCAAGACGACTGATCACCCCACCTGTCTTCAACTTGTCCAGCTTGTCCAGCGGCATCACCTGCATGTGGTTGATCATGCGCCGGCGGATGTTGATGCGCAGCTTACTGGAAAGAAGGCGGCTCGTGTAATCCGTTACACTCGCGACCAGTATGTCAGCCAAAGCGATCGTGAACAGCACCGCGCAGGTGCCGAACAGGAGCATGAGCTCCCCTCGCACCAGCACGTAATCGATCATAAATTTGCTGGTCCAGGGAAGGATCGCGCGGAAGACGATGTTGACGATTCCCAAAACGACGAGGATGGACACCAGGCCCTTGAAACGAGCCAAGGTCCGAAAATATCGTCTGAGATAGTAGGGCAGTGATTGCCGGGCCTTGTGCTTCTCCCCGTCCTTCCCCTTCTTCTCATCCTCCTCCTTGGGGCGTCGCTGCCCAAAGAAACCCCGCTCCTTCCGGTACGTCCGGTGGCGCTGTCTACTGGATTTTTTGGCTTCAGGCGGCACAGATACATCCCTCTTCGGGAGAGTCACAGGCTAGACATTCCACGGGAAGGCCATAGCTGCCTTCGCGGCAGTGGGGCGAGGAAGGGAGGGAAGTGACCACGGCTCAGAGGCCACGGGGGAGATAATCCTCCAACACGCCGCCCAGCCGGCCGCGGGCCCCTACACGTGAAACAGCTCCGTGCTCAGGTACTTCTCGCCACGATCCGCGGAGAGGACGACAATCGTCCCGGACTCGATCGTCTTGGCAATCTCGACGGCGGCATACAAGGCCGCTCCGCTGCTCATCCCCGTGAACACACCTTCCTTCAGAGCCAACTCACGCGCCATCTCGAACGCATCCTCACTCTCGACCATGATATTGACGTCGATCTTCGATGGATCATAGATCGCGGGGACGATGGCCTCTTCCATGTTCTTGAGTCCCTGGATGTAATGCCCCTTGGTTGGCTCCGCACACACAATCTTGGTCTCAGGATTGACTTCCTTCAGATGAAGTCCAACGCCCATGATCGTGCCCGACGTCCCCAATGCCGAAACAAAATAGTCAATCTGGCCCACCTGCTCAACCATCTCACGAGCCGTGGTCGCGTAGTGGGCAAGCTTGTTGTACTCGTTTGAGAACTGGTCAGGCATGAAATACTTCTCCGGATGCGCAGCCACCAACTCCCTGGCTTTGATGATCGCCCCATCTGTCCCCTTGTCAGCGTCGGTCAGAGTCACCGTCGCCCCGAACGCCTTGATCATCTTCTGGCGCTCGACCGACACGGCCGAACTCATAACGATCTCGACCTCGTACCCCTTCACGGCTCCGATCATGGCCAAACCGATTCCGGTGTTCCCGGAGGTGGGCTCGATAATGGTCTTGCCCTTGACCAACGTCCCTTCGGCTTCAGCCTGCTCAATCATGCGCAAGCCGATTCGGTCCTTTATGCTCCCTGTCGGGTTGAAGCCTTCCAGCTTGGCATAGAGGGTCACATTCGGATTGGGGTTCATCCGATTGATTCGCACCATCGGCGTCTGACCGATAAGGTCGAGTATCGAATCACCAACGATCATCTGGCACTCCTTGAACCAAACGTCTGCACACGTAGACGCCGCGCGCGTCACGCCCGCATTCAGTACGCTCAATGCAACACAAGCCTACCACGATAAACCGCTCCCCCTGGAAATCAACTCCCCTGCCGCCTCAGGCCGCGCACAGCCTGCATGGTCTCCTGCCCTCTTTGGAGGACGATGTCCTCAGCGTCCGTGCTCCCCGCCGCACAGCCTGATGGCGCGTCGTCGACTTGCCACGCCCCTCCCCCGGCCCTATCGTCTTCTGCCAAACACTGTGACCGAGTGACCGCACTCGCGTCGCCGCAGCTGAGAGAACGGAAGGGAGCGAAGCGCCATGCCACGCCCGAACCTGCTCGTGATCATGTCCGACCAGCACAACCCGCACATCATGGGCTGCACCGGGGACCCGTTGGTGCGGACGCCAAACCTCGACCGCATGGCAACGTCGGGGATCCTCTTTGAGCGCAACTACTGCGCCGGGCCTCTGTGCGTACCCTCCCGCATGTCGTTCATGGCCGGACAGCATCCCAATGACCTGCGCATCTGGACCAATGGCGGCCTCCTTCCGTCCGACACGCCCACGTTCGCCCACGCTCTCTCCCTCGCCGGCTACGACACGATGCTCTGCGGGCGCATGCATTTCGTAGGCCCGGATCAAATGCACGGCTTCAGACGACGTCTCGTCGGGGATGTCAGCGGGGCCATGACCGGAAGTGGGAGGGAGATGTTCGAGAACGTCTGGAACAGGGCTGGTTGCGGCCAGGGCTACGCCTCCCTTCTGCCCGATGCGGTAGGCCCCGGCTGGGCCACTTACCCCGAATTCGACCGTCATGTCACCGATCGAGCCTGTGATGTCCTGCGGCAGCAGGGCGAGGGCAACGGCGACACGCCGTTTGCCATGGTCGTCGGCTACCTGCTGCCCCACAACCCCTACGTTTGCCCCCGCGAACTCTTCGAGGAGTATATGGACCAACTCGAGGGGCAGACGATTCAGCAGGAACAAGCGAGGGACGAACACCCGGCACTCGCGAGCCTCCGCAGGACACGGGGGACAGCCAATATCACCCCGGAGATGGCCCGCCGGTCCAAGGCGGCTTACCTCGGGCTGACGACCATTCTGGACCAGAACATCGGGCAAATCCTCGACGCCCTCGAGGAGAACGGCCTGGCAGAGAACACGATCATTGCTTACACATCAGACCACGGCGACCAGGCCGGCGAACACGGTCTCTGGTGGAAAGACACATTCTATGACGGTTCCGTCAAGGTACCCATGATCTGGTCCTGCCCATCGCAGCTTGCAGCCGGTGTACGGGTCCCTCAGGTCACCAGTCTCCTCGACATCGCCCCGACGTTGACCGACTTCGCTGACGCTCCCCCACTTCCCAGTGCCAGGGGATCGTCCCTGCGGAGCTTCCTGGAATCCGGTGTTGCCCCGCCGGATTGGCCCGACACAGCCTTCGCCGAAACCTACGCCCGAGAACAGCGCCCGGCTCGCATGATCTGCTCGGGGGACTGGAAGCTCAACGTCTACCACGGCTACGAACACCCCCAGTTCTTCAACCTGCGTGACGATCCAGGCGAAGACGTCGATCTCGGGCAGAATGCCGACTATGCAGCCATCCGGGAAGAACTCCTCGCCAAAGTTACCCACGACTGGTCGGGGGAACGGGTGGAACGGACAGAACAGGCGATTCGGGAGGAACGGCAGTTGATGGGCCAATGGAACAACGCTGTCGCCCCCGAAGAAAACGAACGATGGCCAATGCCCCCTGGCTGCAACTACCGCGATTAACGGTAGGGTCCTGCCCGAACCGGGCCCCGTTTGTAGTGAGCGACGCAGGCTGCCGGAGTCGCGTTGTTCCCCCAAGAAACAGCTTACCTCACGTCATACCGCTTCATGATCTGGACCGTCACAGCCAGTTTCGCCTCCGGCCCCGAACGAACCACCAGTTCGAGATCATTCACGCCCTTCTTGAGCTTCGGGACCTTCCCTTTGAGCGTGACAGCAATGCGCTCCCCGCCCCTGCGGATCTCGCAGCGTCGGGTTGCACCATCATACGCCAGGACATCACCCGTCCGCAGTTCTGTGGGGAACATCACCGTCCGTCGCCCGACCGTCAGAGCCGGATCCCGCACCGTTGCGGCAACGCTGTAGGCGCGCATCGCATCCACCTGACAGGCAACGGATTGGTTAGCCGGCAACGAGTTATAGTAGAGGATCAAGTACTCGATCGCCGCGAAGTCGAAGTCCCGTTTCTGCAGCTCGAAGTCCACAAACCGCCATCCGGTAAAGGTGATCGCGGTCTTCATGTCGAAATGCGCCCCCTTGCTGTCTCGGAACTGGAAATAGAGCGTCTCTCCAAGCCCGTCTCCCTTGATCCAGAAACCGATGTGCGTATGCCCGTTCAGGTCCAATGGCTTTGCGAAGTGCCGCCCTCGTGCACTCCACCCTCCCCCGTGCGTACCTTTGGCAACGTAGCGCAATGAGCCTTTCCCATACTTCTTCGATCGCCGTTCGACACCAAGCTCATGCGTGACCCCTTCCGACGTCGCGAAGCCGCTGCGCGAGCTCGACCGAACATATTGGAGGTAGTCATTGCCCGGTGAGTCTGCGAACGTCGCAGGATCGTCGAAGCTGTCGATCACAAGTGCCCCCGGGGCATCATGCGGCGAAGCCGTCGTGCTGACACTGTGGACAACCAACTCAAAATCAAGTATCGTCCGCTTGCCGGCATCCCGTGAGACAGTTGTCCACCGATTCTGGAGCCCATCCAGCGCAATGATCTGGCGAGGCGCATCGACTTCTCGAGCCATTTCCTCCCACTTCACGTCTCCGCTTCGCTGCCGATTCCCCAAAGGCTGACCGTAAAGACCAACCGTCACCATGGCCCGCGCCCGGACATCCCTCACCGGGACGTCACAGCCGAACTCAAATGGGTTGTCGCCGACATCGAGCAAAGCGGGCTCGCCGCTGGGTTTGACCACGACGTTCAGCTGCCCTTTGCGTCCGAACAGGCGAGCCACATCCCCATCGTACTCCAGATAGGATCCCGTCGGGATCGTGACCGGAAACGTGAGTCGTTGACCACCAACCACGACGCTCGGATTGGCGATCGGGCTCTCGACCAATGGCAGGGCGCGCACCGGGCTCAGGGCACAAGTCACAGTCTCACCTGCCGGAATGTTGTTCACATAGATGGTCATCTTGCTGATCGCGTTGTAGCGAGTCGTTGAACGATAGATCGCGTACCACGATCGATAGGGCCACTTGGCGCTGCGGTAGTCTTCGCCATCCGGCTCGACCAACTCGAAGTACTTCCAGCCCGTGAAGTCAACCTTGATGTAGTGTTCGCCGTAGGCATACGTCATGTGAATGGGGCTGCGCAACTGCAAATTCAGGATCTCCCCTTTGCCGTCACCATGCACCCAGACCCCCAGGGCTTGACGCCCGGTCAGGTTAATCGGCGGATCGAAGGTCTTGGTCCACCGAGCCCAGGATGACGCACCGGGCTTGCCCGTATTGGTCGCCGTCAACAGCGCGCTGGTCTTCCCGACTTTGACCGGAGTGGAGACGGACTTCAGAGTTGCCTTCACAGCCTTGATCGCCTTGTGGTCGCCAAACTCATCGTCGGTCGCGAACTCCGCAACGATGCGGTCATCTGTGGCATCGTAGGGCCCGGCACTGTGCAGGGCCTGAATACGAATGAAGGGGCGTTGTCGCCCCTGTTCATTGACCACCGTCCAGCGTTCAGACCCATTGTCCGGGGCCGTAACCTTGTGGCGGCTGTACGCACTGGGACGCAGTTCCCACTGCCCTGTCGGCGTCTGGCGCAGGGCAAACTCCTTCCCGGTCTCCCGCAGCTTCTCACACGTCGCCTCGTCGAAGTAACCAGCTCGACGCAATGCTTCGTACTGCCGGGTAATCGCGGCAAGACGCGTCAGCGCGGGAACCGTCCGCAGAGTGGTGGCAGAAACGCCCTGAATCGAAACGCCTGAGTTGGCCCCCAGGCAACGAACACCGAGATGCTCAATATCGTCGAAGTACGTGGGTTCCTGTGAGAAACCGTGCCACGTCTTGTACCTCCACCACCCCAGGTGCGAAGGCAGAAAGATCTGCTCGAGGGCGCGATTGGCGCCGGCATGGATGTCAATGAACACCTTGTGGCTGCGAGTCGGGTGGTCCCAGGCCCCGGAACGCGACCGAACGTACCAGAGGTGGTGTGGGAAGGTACTCATCTCCGCCAGGACAGGGCGGTCCAGGTGGCGGAAGATCTCCAGCGTGAACTTCGCCGCATAGTGCCAGGACCAAGGTCGCCCGGCGACAGCATCACTGCCGTCCAGAGCGTCCAGATACAGCATGTCGAAGCCGCACTCATTGATCAGGTCAGCCAGGTTCCGGGCGACCTCATCAAACAGCGTGGAGTCTCCGTCAGGGACAAACAGACCGAAACACTCTCGCAAATGATGGACGGTCGCCCCCTTCGCGTGCGCTGATTTTGTCGTTCCATAGGCACCACGGGTGCACTCCGAGAAGCCAAACGGCGCGGCCTTGGATACTCCTTTGTAGACGATCAGTTCATCGTCGATCCGCACCGTGGCGCTGTTGCGAATGAAGAAGCCTGTGGTAGCAGACATCGTGTCAGTCGCCTCGACCACCGGCACCGTCTTCCCAGCCTCGTCAAGCGGTTCCGAGAGCGTAAAGACAGCATCAACGCCCAACCGTCGATCAGGAACCGGTGTGACGTATGGGCACGACTTGCTCAGAAATTCGGAATACGTGTGGACCCCGGCCAACATTCCCGCCGCATGGATCTTGTCGATGACCCGCTTCAGGCTCTTGCGTCCCTCGGGGTAATACGTGGCGTTTGGTTTCCAGTCACCGTAGCGGACCGGATGCATGTTCAGCTGGTTGAGTCCAAGGCGATCAGCCAACTCGATCACCTCATCCACATTCTCCTCGGTCACGTTGCGGCCGGCAAACAGGTACGAGCCATAGGCATGAGGCGCTTCGACCGCAAAAGGGCCGCCGATCGTGCTCTTCGGGATCGCCGGTGCGGCCTCCACGACCGCCTTCAGGCTCTCACGCATCGGGTCACGCTTCGCAACAACGACAGCCGCCTCCCCGCGCTCAAGACCAAACCGGGAGTAGGCGGTGGCACGACCGAACGCCTTCATCCCCGGATGGGCAACTCCGCTGGTGAACTCATTGAGTGCGGCCACACTCAGGCCCCAGCCGGCATCGCGGGCCGCTTTGGGCAAGGTAAGTTCGGCGAAAGTCAGACTGGTCACGTCAGCACCAGCAACGCCCCGCACGCTCAACCGCAGCGCTGCTCCGATGGTACCGACGTCGATCACGGCCTTGGCCTCGGCTGCGGCAAACGTGGCCGTCAACACACCGCTCTCCAGCGTGAGCGCCGAAGGAGAATGGGACGCAGCGCCCTGGCGGATCGACAGGAAGGCACCCCCTTTGCCCGTGTCAGTAGCGATGATGTCTCCGCCAGGCTTGGCGAACACCGATTCGACTCGCCCCTTGGGGCTCAAACGGATACCGAAGGCCTCCGTCTCAAGCGTCACCTGAGCGCCCGCACCTCCCCCCAGCATCAGCCCCAGCAGAAGGGGAAAACCACGCAGACTCAACTGAGATATCCCAACAAAACCGGTGCGGAGATTCTTCAACATCCTGTATTCCCTCCTGCGGCCATGATCACCTCAACCCAGACGTCGCATGCACGGAGCAGTGTAGTGGTCACTTCCCCCGTTGGCAAAACGTACGGCAAGTCATGGCCTCCCGGCCTCCCGCAACCAAGACAGCTCGCCTGATACATCGCTGACTGTCGATTAGCGGGTGCCGAAGTTGCGCTGCTCAGATAGGAGCGACAGAACAGCTGGCGAAGGCCAGGCTCAACCCCGCATGTTCGGCTATCCCAAGACCGAGAGACTGTCAATCCGCGTCAACAGATGGAATTGACGTCCCAAGCTCGTCAGGACGGAAGACGCTCAAGGAGTCACCGACCGTCCTGCTTCTCCGAATCCTGGGTGTCGCCATTCAGGTCGGCGGGTAAGGGCACACCGGCGATATCCGGAATGCGCACCACGCGATCATCGGCCACAACGAACAGGCCACCTGGGCTCGGCACAACGTCGTGGAACGTCATTCTGCGCTTCCCGTCCGGATAGACACTCTTGAGCAGCGAGACAGGCTCCTTTTCGCCGGGAAGGTAGTACAGCAGTTCCGTGGGAGACACCTTGACGACACCTTTCCCAGCAGGAACGAAACGTCGTTGCCCGGTGTCGGAATCCGTCAGCGCCAGGCTCCCCGGTCTTGCGGGGCCGAACTTGGGGAGGAGAAACTCCACCAGCGTGTTGGACGGTAGGTGCAACATGTAGGGATCGAACCAGCGGAAGACGACCCAGTCGCCCATCCGGCGCATCCACGGGGAGGAGTCTCCGAACCGGCGATTCCGCATCCGTTCCAGGATCTCGAAGTCGTGAACGCCGATCTCCCCGGTCTCCGGCGTGTAATGGTAAAGCTGCATGCGGCGTCTGTCGGCCGGATTCCTGCCGGTCAGAACCCAGAGACGGTCTCGCCTCGGATCCGGTGCCATGCCGTTCAGAGGAAGGCCGCTGAGGACTGAGTCACCTGTCTTCTCACGACTTGACCACAGCATGCGGGATATGCCCGTGCTCGGATCAAGTGCCATCACGCCCGTGTAGTCGTCGTGACCGCTTCCCGTAAACGCGTAAACGACGTTTCCCAGCACGTCGAGTTGCCGGATCGCGTTGGTCGCCAACCCATGCTCTTCGGTCATATAGCGAACTGGGTTGCCGGGGGTGAAAATCCTGAGTCCGTCCCAAGGGGTGCCGACGTAAACACTCGAGTCGATCAAAGCGACGGATGGCCCCCAACGCCGGTGCTGCACGTAGACGGGACCTATTGACCGTGGAGTAGGCAACTCGTGGTCGCAGAGCTGGTGTGACAGTGTTTCCCACGTGTCGAGCGAAAGGCGGATCACACCGAACGCTTGTGCATGTTGGTTCCAGCCGACCGCGCAGACCAAGATGACCGCTTCCGACGTCACCAGAATCCGACGGAAATGCGGGTTGTGCTTTCCGGCTGGAAACAGGCCTCGCAGGTCCGCCAACCTAGCAACAAGCTGCCCCTCGAAGATGTCACTCTCCGTAGATTCGCTCCCCAAGCCGTGGACCTCCACGAGCTCCCGCTTCTTGCTCGAGAGCTCCCCCGCGTACCTGTCGAGCTGGTTCCTGTAGACAGGGTTGAGCGACGTCAGCAACGAGCGCCCCTCCAACACGGCCAAGCTCCGGTTCAGCAGATCGAGAGACGTCCCTGGTTGACCCGAGCGCTCGAAGCTCCGTACAGCAGCGTCGAGGATGCGCTTCCAGCCGAGCAGGCGCATCGGGTGGCCGGTCGCGACAACACGGTCCGCAAACTCCCGGCATTGCCGCCGGGCGAACGCTCTGGATTGATCGCGTGTCGGAGCGAGCTTATCCGGCATGAGAACGGCCTGAAGCAACCCGCTGAGGTGCCAGCGATCCACCGGGGTCGCGTCCCCCAAAGTCGGATCAATGTCCCGCCAGACCGTCTCGGTCAGACGTTCGTAGTGCTTCTGCGCCTCAGGATGCTGCCCTTCGTGCCCTGCCAGGAGGGCAAGATTCGCCATGGCGTGTGCTCGCAGCCACGGGTCCTGATCGCGTGCAAGCCCGTCCAGCCCTCCCCTGAGGAGAGCAGATCGTCCCCTGAGTCCCCCTGGATTGCTCCACAGACAACTGCCCCGGATACTCGGCTTGCTGAGTACCCACACCGCGGTCGACCTCGACCTACCTGGCGTTCGGAGCAAGGCCGCGGCGTCCCGCAAGCCTGTATTCCGCATCGCCACATACCCGTCGGCCTGAGCAAACCACCCTTGGCTTCTGTGTATACGCACATCCAACAGCGAAGCGAAGTGTCGCCTGTCATCCTGTTCCGCAGCGACCTTTGACAGGCAATCGTGCATCTGGTGCTTCAGCTCGCGCAAACGGGCCACATCCCCAGCCAACGGCGGGGAAAGGAAGGCTTCGAGCTCAGCCCCTGAAGATGGCTCATACCACTCGCAGAGCAGGTCACGCGCGGCACCGAATCCATTGGACAGTAGGGTGGTCGGGCTGAGCGTTCTGGGAAGAACGAACCGGGCCCACTCCCCGTCGGCCTCGGCGTTACGCAAAACGTCGGGGTGACGCATCAGGCGCTCGACGATCATGGCACCGCGTTCATGCCACGCCAACAACTGCAGTCGAGCCGTTGCCGAACGGGAATTCCCCCCGTCGTCATGGGTGATGTACCCGCGCAGAATCCGCAGGATCAGGATGTCCAGTTCCGGACGGTTGGGAAGCAGTGCCACCGCCGCTTCCGCGAGCCCAAGCGCAATCCCAAAGTCCCCCACCCGCCTGCAACGGTTAGCCTCCGCCGCGAGAATCAGGGCCTCATCCCGGGCAACTCCCGACGATGCGCCTCCCGCGGGCTGCCCGGCAGAGGCAAGAACCTCTCGTGCGATCGCGTCGGCCAGAGCCGCCAAGCCTTCGATGCGACCATCTGACGTCATTTCTATGACCCCGCCGCCGTTGCTCCGGCACCGATATCGGACGGTGAGGGCATCCGGCGCAACATCGCGATCCAGACGGTAACTGCCCTCAACGAGGAGCGTCGACGGCAGCAAGGCCTGGGGCAAAGCAGCCGCGAGGTCCCGTTCCTGGCTCAACAACCGCGTCTTATCACGTTCCAGCAGGAAAACGCCATAGTGCCTGGCCAACTGTGCTTCGAGAGCGGCGCCCAGAGCGGTTGTCAGCCAATCCCACCGCCTGGCGACTTCCTCACTCGCAAAGGGAGTGATCCCGATGAGTACAAGCTCCTGCGGATCTTCGGGAACGCGCCGCAAGCTGGCCAGAATACGCTGAGACAAACCACCGATGGCGTCCGCAATCTCATCGCCACTTTGGGTCACCATCAGACGCGTATCGAACACCTTGATTCCGTGCCGCGTCTCCACAATGCGGACACGCACCGGTGTCCCCCGCCCTCGGCCACGTTTAGTCGCCTCTAAGAGGACAAACGCATCAGCCTTGCAGAGCTGCCCCAGACCGGTGGCGGCTGCCATGCTGTCGGTAGTTGGTGCCGCAAGAACGAGAGCCTGCTCAGGCATCAGCGCGGCCAGTTCCTCCCGTTCCACCAAAGCGATGCCGGGCATGGTGGCACACGCGGCAAAAAGCAGGTCAGTGAAAGCCGTTGGCATGAGACCGGAGGCGCTGACATCAACGATCGCCACAGCCTTGCGTCCGGCATTGGCGGGCTGTGCAAGGGCATGGACGAAAGGCAATAGCACGAGAAGTGCAAGCTTGGCCGCGGTCATCTTCATGGAGTGCGTCCCTCAGTCGCCTGGTGTCCCCTCGCAGTGAGCTCCTTCTGCCGCTGACCTTTGCCCGCTGACGACCACCGGTCGGGCGGGTTGCTCAAAGGAGGGGATGGTGGTGACTTTACTGGCGAAGGAGCGACCGGTCAAACGCAGGCTCCGCGTGCACAGGGCCGTTCATCCTGACAAATCTGGCCCGTTCGTGATAGTGTGACAGGGCGAGGCCGTCTCCGGATTCTCGTACTCACGCTTTCACGTTTTCACAGAAGTAAGAATGGAACAGTCCTGCCGCGTGCAGCCGCTATAGAGCGCTGTCCATCGCGCCGGGCCGGGCTACGTTAGCCCTCTGCCTCTGGACACACCTTGCAGCGCAAACAGACGGTGCCCATGACAGAGTCTCGGAAGATGGTCTTCGGACGATACGACTATGCCGCGTTCGTGAGTTTCTTCACCTACGCGTCGGGATCGGTCGTCGTACCGGTAGCTTTGGTGTCGTTGTCTCGCGAGTTGGGCTTTTCTCTCGAATCAGGCGGCATGGGTGCGGGTGGAGCGCTGCACCTTGGCCGCACGATCCCGATCGTTGTCGCCATGGTTCTGTGCGGCTTTGCAGCCGGACGTTGGGGGAAACGGCGGACGTTTGGTTGCGCCGTCCTCCTGATGGGTACCGGGCTGGCCCTGTGCGCACTCGCCCCTGCCTACGGCGTCCTCATGCTGGCCCTCATGACAGCAGGGCTCGGCGAAGGCATCGTCGAAGGGCTGGCCACGCCGTTTGTCCAGGATCTGCATCCGGACAGTCCGGGACGCTACATCAACTTCGCGCACGCCTTCTGGTCGGTCGGCGTGTTGGTCACCGTTCTCGTGTCCGGAGTGCTGCTCTCCCTCGGTGTTTCCTGGCGTTTGGTCATGGGCGGGATCGCGACGCTGGCTCTGATCCCCGCCGGCATTCTCCTCATCCCCTCCGGCAAAGGGCACGCGTACCCGGAACACCCGGAACCGCTGGACTGGCGCACGGTTTCCGCCCACGCCAAAGACATCCTTCGGCGTCCACGGTTCTGGCTCTTCTTCACAGCCATGTTCGTTGCCGGAGGAGGCGAATTGGCCCTCACCTTTTGGTCGGCCAGCTACATTCGCTTGAGCTTCAATCCAGCCGCCTGGGCTGGCGGCGTGGGCACGGCCTGCTTTGCCGCCGGGATGGTCATCGGGCGGACAGGATGGGGCTACCTGATCAAGCAAAGCCAGTTGCGATATCTTCTGCTCGGATCCAGCCTCGTTGGCGCAGCGATCACCGCTCTCTTCCCCGTTCTGACCAATCTCTGGCTGTTCTACGGCCTGCTCCTCGCGGCCGGGATAGCCACAGCCCCGTTCTGGCCCACAATACAGAGCTACTGCGCTGACCGACTCCCGGGAACCGATACCACGATGCTCTTTGTGCTGCTCTCCTGCGCCGGAATTCCGGGCTGCGGCTTCTTCGCCTGGTTGATGGGCTACGTTGGGGATAGGAGCGGAAGCCTGAGCCACGCGTTCTGGCTGGTCCCCGGGTGTTTCCTGACCGTGACAGTTCTGATCGCTGTGGACTGGGCGTGCGCACCACTCTCAGCCGACACATACCGCATCAAGGAGAGGGACGAGACATGCTGACCAGATGGCCCAACACAGGAATCGCTCTGCTCTCCTGAAGCAAAGTGATCGAGAATCCCCTCAAACGCTCCTCAGAAACGCAGCCAAGGAGTCCCAACGATGAAAACCGTGCTTCAGTGTCTGGCAGCTTGCTTCCTCTGCACCACGATGTCGCTGACAGCTCAAGTGCCCGCAGGACCCGCCAGCGCCACCAAACCCGAGCCCCATGTCGCCTTCTCTTTCGCTGTCGTGGCCGACCCACACTGCGCCGAGAAACCGCGCTATGACGTCCACAAGTACGACAAGAGATGCGGGACGCATGTCGAGCGCTTCCTGAGATGCGTGTCAGCCATGGAGGCCCTTGGTGCAGACGACAGACCCGACTTCATCCTCATCGTCGGGGACATCCATTTGTGGGAACTCAGAAAACACCTGGACAAGATCACGTTCCCGCTCCATGTCATCGCGGGAAACCACGAATCTGGTAAGAGAAAGCAGGAGATCAGGGACCTCTTCCCGCAAGACTTCCAGGTCAACGGTAAACCCGCGGACTACTACTCGTTCGTGCACAAAGGCTGCCGTTTCATCGGCGTCTGCACCTCCGGTCGAGGAGGGGACCACGTCGGGCACCTCTGCAGCGAGGACATCCGGCCAGCCGGACAGTGCGAGTGGCTTGAACGAGAACTGGCCCAGCCTGAAACACGAAAATTCGTCTTCTCCCACATCCCGCCGCACCCGGACGGGACGGACAGGAACAGCTACATGTCCCGCAACGACTCCCGGTTCTTCAATGCCCTCGTACGGGAGACGAAACCCATCGCCATGTTTTTCGGCCACCAGCATCAGCCGACAAGGGAATTCCCAATTGGGCAAACCCGCGCCTTTGTGCTGCGATCATCTGCCTGGAATTCGCGGGCCGCTCCATTGGGATTCCTGCTCGTGAACGTCACCGCCAAGGGCATCGAGACGCGGGATGTCCTTACCAGCGTACTCCCGGAAGAACCGCCCCAACCGTGAGCTGCAGACCGACGTACCATGTCACGCCCAGGCCCGAGTGCCGCCAAGGTGAGCGGCGAAGATGTATGCCCGGGAAGAGGTCGCCGGATGGCACCGCCTCCCACATTGAGGTCAGTTGCAGCCAACGTGGGAGGGGTTGCCATGCCCCGACTGCCCCTATCTTCGCGCCATCGCCACACACATTGAGGTCAGTTGCAGCCAACGTGGGAGAGGCTGCCACGCCCCGATTGCCCCTATCTTCGTGCCATCCCCCCCCAGCTCCAAAGTGACATCCGGCACCGGCCATCTACTGGCCAATCACCCACTGCTCACCCTCGACCACGGGCGTCCTGTATGTTCTCTCGATCCGGCCTGATTTCTCAAGGTGGTCCATGCAAGCTCGGACACACCCTCGGGCCCCGCAGGTGGATTGGTGGCGGAACTGGCGTTGCAGGAATTGGTAGTAGGGCGGCGGGTTCTCACGGCTGGAATCCTCTTGGTAGTTGCCCTCCTCGATGGTCTTGAGGCCCCCCGCACCATTCGGCAACCGATCGCGATCGCGCTCTCCGTCCTGGAGAAGATCCCACATGGATGTACACGCTCGGGAGCATGCTCGAAACGCACGATCGGCGCAATGCCGACCAAGTCTGCCCCCGCTTCGACTGCCACCTTCTTCACGGCTTGAGTCAAATCTGATGTCACCACTTGTCTCCTCGCCTGAAACATCGCCGACTGTCGAGTAGTGGGCGCCGGAGTTTCTCTCCTCAGATAGGAGCGACAGAACAACTGGCGAAGGCCAGCTCGTGTGTAACCACAACTCACACAGGGCTCAGGCGAATGCCCTGCCCACCGCAAGCGGGCAGGTCTGCGGAGATCGTGTCGTCAGCCGTCAGCTTCTCCCGCCGGATGCGGACATGGGTCCGGCTGTCATCCTTCAGATCGCCATCCTCGTAGATCTCCGCCGTGTACGCCCTGGCGGGTTGCAGGAAGCTCAGATCAATCGCGAGCTCTCGGTCTTCCTCATTGGTAATCGTGCCGACGTACCAGACGTCGCCCGAGCGACGCGCCACGGACACATACTCTCCGATCGCCCCCGCAAGCACACGGGTGTCATCCCATGTCGTCGGGACATCGCGCCAGAACTCGACCTCGGGTTCGCCCTGATACGCTGACGGTTTGTCATACCAGAACAGGAACATGGCCGGGCTGTAGAAGACCACGGGCAGCGCGAGTTGGTGGGCATGAGTGTTCTTGACTCGGCCGTTGTAGTAGCACGGCGTGTAATCAGCCGCGCCGGCCGGATACCGACAGAAAGGCAGCGTGCAGTTATGACGAGCGGTGGGCATGTGTTCGTTGCCGCGCACGCCCTCCTGGGTCAGCAGATTGGGGTGCGTGCGGCTGAATCCAGTGGGACGATAGCCGTCGTGGACGTCGACCATAATGTGATGCTCGGCCGCCTTCCGCACCACATCGTGCAGCCACATGGTCCACTCCTGCGGACCGACTTGGACAAACCCCGGCTTGATTCCCTTCACGCCCCACTTCTCATACAAGGGCATCAACTCGTTGTACTGCCGTTCGAGATGACGCCGATTCACGTACAGCCACACGCCAATCCCTTTGCTCCGAGCGTAGGAAATCACTGCGGGCAGGTCAAGTCCGTCGTAGTCCGGAATCCCTCCCACTCGTGAGGGATCGGGGGCAACACACGTCGCATCCGGTTCATCGATGTACTCGTGCCCATACCAGCCGGCGTCGAAATGGATGTAGTCCAGGCCACGCTCAACGGCAAAGTCGACGCACGCCATTCCGCCTGGTGTGGACAAGGTGACTTCCCGGATGGTCTTCCCGGGCTTGATCCAACTCGTACCCGCGATCGCGCAGGGCGGATTGAGAGTGAGGACGAGGTCATTCTGTTCAAGCAGACCGCCGGGGTCGTCCGCGATCATCACAACCCGCCACGGGGTCGCAAATGGCGCCTGGGCCTGTACGGTCCCGCTGATGGCGCTCTTCACCCCGCAACGGCCCTGGCCCGCAGGTCCAAGCAGCATCCGGGAGTACGTGTCCACATGCGCTTCGAGCAGGCAGGCATATCGCGCGCCGGGCAGAACGAGGGTCAGCGGCCGTTCGCAGGTCCGATCAAGTGCCTCTACCGGCATCCGGTGGTATTCCCCCTCAACATGGTACTCCACGTATCCCTCCGTACCTTCCGGAAAGATGAACTCAGTCTTCTCACGTGTGATGGAGAAAGCGCTCATGCCGCTCTGTTCAGGAACACGATAGCGGAGCGCAGCCCCTTCATTGTAGGCGCGGAACTCAAGCTCAAGCGTCCGGTACGGGGGGATGAACTCATCCAGGCACACGGTCATGCCGTTGAAGCGGTCACGAACGGTTTCACGTTCGCCATACACCGGTTGCCATTCACTGTCATGGCTCTCACGAATCGTGTCGGCAACCCGGAAGCAACTGTTGAACTCCGCAGCCCCGCCAAGCTCCAACCCCAGCCGGGAAGGCTCGACCACAGGTTTGCCGTCGCACGTCACCTGCCAGAACAGACAGTGCTGTTGGTCCGTCATGTGTCGGGATGGCGACGACGCGGTGTCGATGTCGAGACTGACGCAAACGCGACCGTCAGGTGATATCACTGATTCCATGGGCACTCCACTCCAGGAGGACAAGCGAACGGTGTCGATCAGAATGTCCCTCAGACCGCACGGGCAGGAGGGATCTTGGCAAGCAATATTATATCGTCCATACGCGTCTGGGCTCACATACAAAACGGCCATTCCATGGATCGGGCAAGACCACTTCTCCTGCCGGTACTCCTGTTGCTGACATTCCCCTTGCGGGCTGCCGAGAACCCCGCCATGCCGAAGAAGATGTGCTGGGCCCATTTCTGTGGCTGGGGCTTCAATGTCCGTACGATGTACGACGAACCGGAACGCTTCGCCCGTCTCTATGACCGGACGCTTCTGGGTGAGCACACCGGCACAGACCTCGGCGTCACCTCATCTCGCCGCGACCAGATCCGGGAAGCCATGCGGTACGGAATCAATGGCTTCTGTGTGGACATCCCTCGTCTGGACGGATACGGGGCTCTGGGGTCGCTCTACCGGGGAGCCGAAGGCCTCCCGTTCAAGATCGCGCTCTGTGTGGATGGGTGGCATGGGACGATGGATGAGGTCGTCAACGCACTCGCGACATTCTTGACCAAGTGGGGACAGCACCCCAACAACTACTTCATCAATGGCCGCCCGGTCGTCTTCATCTACAAACACAGCCGCACACCGGAGGAATGCAGGACCATTCTGAAACGTCTGGCCAAACAAGGCCTTCAAGCCCATTGGCTGGTCCAGCCCCAGCGTGAAACCGGCCTCTGGGGCGACGCCGAACGGTTGCAGAGCGAGCTTGAAGTCTTCGATGGGCTGTACGACTTCGGCGTGAACGGGTTTACCGTGGACCAGATGACCGCACGCCTGAGGAACGGTCGCGCGGCCTTGGGGAAATCACGCCCGGACGGCCTGCTCTGTGCCGGGATCAGCCAGGGATACCTGGGACCTCACAATGGCTTCTATCGTCCCTTCCTCGGCACCGGAACACTGCGTGACAATTGGGCAGCAGCGTTGGCCGCGGAGGCCGACTGGGTGTGCCTCTGCACCTGGAATGACTACAACGAGACCACGCACTTCGAACCGTCCGTGTGGGGACGCGATGTCATGCTGAAGCTCAACCGCGAACTCATCCGCCAGTGGCGAGGCAAGCCGGCACCGAATCGCACGCCACAGGTATTCGTCTCTTACAAAGACGAGGTCACCCTCGGCGATGACTGGCACCTGGAGGTCACCAGTCTGCCCTACACCACACCTTCAGCCATCTGCCGTATCCGGATACTCGACCTCGGCGGGAATACCATCCACGAATCCGAGGAAATCGACTTGCCCGGCGGGAGCCTGTTCTGCCACAGGTACCAGCTGAACTCCCCGGGCTTTCACGGGCCACGCGAACTCCGCATCCAGGCTGCCGTCTGTGTGGGAAACGACGAACCGACATGGCAAGAACTCTATCCCATAGTCATACGTCCCGGTGGGATGCGCTCGTGGCGAACCGTTCGCTTCGATCTCAACGACCTGTTCTCCTCCCCCAGGATACAAACAAAGGAAACGCCCGAGGGAACCAGACTGAGCGCCGTTTTCCGGTCATGGTCGTGGTGGGGACGGGCCGAATTGCTCCGGAACGGGACGGAAATCGCGAGCCAGGACATCGCCAAGTTCGGACCGGTAGACACCGCCGTCGGATTCCTCGTAAAGCCTGAAGATCGGCGGCGTCAAAGAGACCTCTTCACGATCCGGTTGACTCGCCGAGACCGGCGGCTCACCTACTCCCCGCCGGTGGCTTTGGGGGAGTGGGGAACGGACACCGTCGATCTCCCCGCACTCGTGCGAGGGACGGATTTCGACGAAGGCTGGCGCGAACGCCACTGGCGAACGCCCTGGCGCCTCGACGCCTCCGAAATCCGCACCGCAACCGTCCCTGATGACGAACTGTGGCGCGTTCTTCTACCGTTGGACAACGACACGGGCGATACATGCGAGGACCGGGGAGGATGGCGCGTCCAAGCCTGCCGCGGCGTCAGCAACCGCTGGGGGGGCACGAAACCGGCCCTGCAGCCGGCCTGGGCAACCATGGATGTCCAGGGACAGTCGCGCACAGCCCTGCGCTTCGACGGTCGAGACGACAACGTCACGTTCCCTTTCCGCACCCTCCCTCCAGGAGCGTTCACGGTGGAGTTCCTCGTGCGTCCGACCGGAACGGGGCCGCAGACGGTGTTCTCCGATCAGAACGGAGGGCTAACCGTACGCCTGGATGCAGAAGGCAAGCTCGTGACCCAACGGAGCAAGACCCGCCTCGCAGTCGACGGCGGACTGCCGGTCGGCAGCTGGCACCACCTTGCCGTGACCTACGACTACCACGAACTGCGTGTCCATCGCGACGGCTTGGTTACCGGGCGAACAGACTGCCCGGCATCCCTCCGCGGGATAAACTCGCGCCCCGTGATCGGTGCGCTTTGCAGAGAAGGCCGGCCACTCTCCGAGCACTTCGCCGGTGACCTTGCGGGGTTCGCAATCACCGCCCGTCCTCTGACACCCGGGGAGTTCGTCCTCGCCAGGTAAATGGGGAGCGTGGTGCGCCCCGATCTCACGCCAGTTGGCCAGTGTGGGCGGGGCTGCCACGCCCCGATTGCCCTCCTCCTCAGCAGCACAGAATCGGCAGGTGACGCCGCCTGCCTTCTAAGTAGAATGCCACTCAGTCGACTACACTTCCAGGCGGAGCCGGTCCGGGACTCCCACATTGAGTTCACCCCAATTCCCCAAGCTTGAACACGCTGAATTCACCAGTGTCCGGATCATACCGGGCGACCTCATGGTCAAACTTCCAGGCCGGCACGATAAAGACGTCCGGTCCATGCGGGGAAGCGTGCCGTCTCGAGGTGTGAAAGTGTCCGGAGAAAATCACTCGGACGTCCTCTTCAGACGTCTCCTCGGCGAACGCCGTCACGGCAGCGTCCGGGAACCGGTCAGCGTTAGCCGGTTTGTGCTTGTTCAGGATCCCCTTGACCCACTGGGCAATGCGTGGACCAAAAGGGATCCAGTGCATCAGGGCTTTGATGCAGCCATTCTTCAGCGCTCTGCGCAAGCGCGTGTAGCCGGTGTCCTCCCGGTTGATCGTGTCCCCGTGCAAGAACAACACCCCCCCATCGTCCAGCCAGCGCTCGGCGGTGCCCCAGGAGAAGGCGTCCCGGTGGGCATCGATCACGAAGAACTCGTGGTTCCCCTCCACGAACCCAATTTCCCGCTCCTCTTTCTGCTCCGTACACCATGCCAGAAACCGCTGGTGGACCTCTGTTTCATAGCGCGGAAGGCCGACCCAGAGTTCGAAGATGTCCCCTAGGAACACGACATCTTCGTCCGTTCGGGCAATAGCCTGAAGGGTGTCGAAAAACGGAGTAGCAGGGATCGCGTCACTGCTCACATGGCTGTCGGCGAGTAGGATCATTCCGTCAAAATCGCACCGTGAATGGCTCTGTGGACTCTTGGTCGCACAACCATAGTTCGAACAAGGATGAATTGCCTCTCGAAAGGACGCAAAGATCTCGGCAGATCGAGGCAGGAATAGCACAGAATGCGAAACGACCTGAATTGACGGCTCCCGTCCCCACCGCTAGAGTGCCACCGCCCCTGTCAATCTGTTCCGCTTGCCTTGCAGTGGCCAAACTGCGTCCCAGGGCGTTCGGCCAATCGACATGAGAGATGGGATGTCGACCATGAGCGAAGCGCGCAAGCTGCGCCAACTCTATCACTCGGTGCTGAACACCGTAAGTGACGGGATCTGGGTCACCAATGCCAATGACCAGATCACCTTCCTCAACCGCAGTATGGAGCAGATCGCCGGAGTCTCTTCTGAGAACGTTTCGGGGTTGTGTGTACTGACCGATTTCCCGGAGGAAACCACGGGACAGTTCCTCCCTCACTACCTCCAGGCCCGTGAGACGCTTGAAAGCGTAACCTACGAAGCTCCCGTGGTGACGCCTGCCGGACGCCATACGGTGCAGGCCGGCTCGCTGACGCCACGTGTGCTTGATGGGCAGTTTGCCGGCATGATCTGCACCGTTCAGGACCTGACGGAACTTCGCGGGACCGAACGTGAACTTCTCGAGGCCGCTACGCGCGCCGGCAGATTCCTTGACATCGCCCCGGCCATCATTCTTGCCTTGGACTGCGATGGCAATGTCACGCTGCTTAACCAGGAAGGTGCACGTATCCTGGAATGCGACCCAAGTGCTGCAATAGGCCTGAACTGGTTCGACACGTTCCTGCCGGAAGCCAATCAGGACGAAGTGCGGAGGGTGTTTGCCCAACTGATGGCCGGGAAACTGGAAAATGTCGAAGACTATGAGAACGACGTTGTGGCCCAACGTAGCGGCAGCTGCCGACTGATTCACTGGCACAACACGCTGCTCAGAGACGACGACGGCCGCATCACCGGGCTGCTGAGTTCAGGGGAAGATATCACCGACCGCAGACACGCCGAGGAAGAGAGGGAACGGCTCCAGACCCAGCTTACGCAAGCACAGAAGCTGGAATCTGTCGGCCGGCTTGCGGGGGGGGTGGCGCACGACTTTAACAACCTGCTCACGGGCATCATGGGCTATGTGGAACTGTGCCGCGAACACCTCACTCCGAATCACCCGATCAGAGGGTGGCTGGAAGAGATAACCCAAGACGCCCAGCGATCTGCAGGCATCACGCGCCAACTGCTCACGTTCGCCCGTAAGCAAACGATCGCCCCCCAGCTTTTGGGGCTGAACGACGCAGTGTCCAGTGTGCTGGGGATGCTGCGGAGGCTGATCGGGGAGGATATCGACCTGACTTGGCGACCGGCCTCCGACCTCTGGCCGGTGAACATGGATCCCTCACAGCTTGACCAGGTCCTCACCAATCTGGCGATCAACGCCCGTGACGCCATAGGCGGAGTAGGCAAACTGACCATCGAAACCGAAAACGCGACCGTTGACAGTGACTACTGCAGAATCCACTCCGAAGCGGAACCGGGAGCATTCGCTGTGCTCGCAGTGAGCGACGATGGCTGCGGCATGGGCCGGCAGACGTTAGAGCATGTCTTCGAGCCCTTTTTTACAACCAAGGAAGCCGCGGAAGGCACGGGACTGGGACTCGCCACCGTCTACGGAGTCGTCAAGCAGAACGACGGCTTTATCAATGTCTACAGCGAGCCCGGCAAAGGGACAACCTTCCGTATCTATCTGCCCCGCCACCAGGGCGAGGCGGTTGAAATGAGGGAGCCCGACGCGCCCCCCCCCCTTCCTGGAGGAGACGAGACCATCCTCATTGTGGAAGACGAGAAATCCATCCGAGTGACAACCCGACTCTTTCTGGAAGATCTGGGCTACACCGTCCTGGTGAGCGCAACTCCTGAGGAAGCCATCGGCCTGATCACACAACACCCCGATGATGTGCAGCTGCTGATCACCGACGTGGTCATGCCGGGGATGAACGGACGTGACCTGGCTGAAACGCTGAATGCGGACCGCCCCGACATGAAAGTCCTCTATATATCCGGTTACACCGCCGAGGTTATTGCCCACCACGGCATCCTGGACGACGGGGTAGATTTCCTGCCGAAGCCGTTTACCCATGGCCAATTCGTGGGCAAGGTCCGCGAGGTGCTTGACCGGTGACACCCGGACCTCAAGACCGGACGATTTCGTCTTCCAGCAACGCCCACCCTTTCTCGACGATGAGCTGGTAGCTCTCAAACGCGCCCGTGGACTCAGCGCGGCACGTGTACCCCAGGCTGAGTCCGCGCATCCCGAGGATGAACTTCATCGCGGGCCAGTAGCCATGGGTAATGAGGGAGTTGGTGAGGCACAGCAGTTGGTGGTCCCGACCGACATCCACGCCAGCCTCCACGTTCCGCACGATGCGGACGGCCAGTTCAGGAGCAACCGTGGCTCCCGGCCCCATGAAGCCCGGGGTGCCGGCAGCCATGGCATCCGGAAGCAAGGGGCTGCTGGCTTGCAGAACGGCAAGCGGGCTCCCGGCCGAGACCTCGACCTTGCGCCGGATCGTGTCGATATCACAGGAAGTCTCTTTGAAGGGCCCGTAACGGCCGGACTCCGCAAGCTGAGCAACCATCGCCACCGGCAGCAGTTTCTTGGGGCTGGGGGTCGGGCACTCGTAGATACCAAGCATGCACGGCACGCGTGCCGCCATCTCGAGGAAATAACTCAGCAAGTCGTCATCGTCGTCTCGACAGAACGCCGGCGGGGTCAGAATAACCGCATCAACGCCGCAACCGGCGACCCGCTTCGCGAACTCCGCATGCTCATCCAGTGTCTCCCCAAAGCTGCCGGTGGACACGACGCCGATGCGCCCCGCAGCGCACTCGACGGCAGAACGCGTGATCGCCAAACGCTCCTCCGGCGTAAGCTCGGACATCTCACTGGCATAGCAGTTCACGAAAAGTCCGTGCACGCCCTTCTCGACGTACCAGTCGATGAGCTCACAGCTCGCAGCTTCGTCGATAGCACCGTCCGGACGGAACGGCGTAATCGCGACCGGCCAGACGCCTCGGAAAACGGGTCGCGCGTGTGCTTCGCTGCAGGTGTCTTCCATGACATCGATCCTCATGTGTAACTTCGCCACAGAACGCCATCTGGCCTGACTGTCAGAGCCGCGACTCACGGGAACGGTCTTGCTTGGCGCTGCCCCAGGGCGCCGCTCCCGACAGTCACGGATCGGGTTGAGCACCGGACAACGGCAAGTTACACCCTTCGATAGGGCTGGCGCACTCGCGCCGGAGGCCCAGCTCGTGTGTAACTTCAGCACGAATCGCAGTCTGGGCTGTCCGTCAGAGCCGCGACTTACGGGAGCGGGCGCCGCATGATGTCGGTACCGGAAACCGCTCCCGAAAGTCGCGGCTCTGTTCAGGCACCGAGCAACCGCAAGTCACGACCTCGGATATGAGCGATAGAACAACTGGCGAAGGCGGATGTCTCCGCAACTCCGTGCTGAAACGCCTCTGCCTTTGATTAGGAGGCAACCATGGTTGGGCGTACCCACTAACCCACTAACGCTTGGGCAACTCTTGCCGATAGGTGTCAATCCGGAGCCCGATCCCGTCCATGGGATTCAAGCTGAAACCGTTCTCCAGGGCAGGCGAGTCGGGCTTCAGCCCAAAGACTCCCTTTGCTGCATCGACGAATCCGGGATCACTGCCAATCATGTTGCCCTCAAATGTGGCCCAGTTCTTGTCCGCAGCCTTCTGCTGGGTGAAACGTCGACAGTCCAGCCACTTTTTGCTGCCGACGAAGATATTGCGCAGGAACCGGTTCCGACGGGGCTCCAGAGGGCTGTCCTGCATGATGCCGGGCAGCTCTGGGTATTGCTTCGAGTATGGCGGTTTGGTATAGGGAATGCTCTCAAGGCGTCCGTACATATCCCATCCTCCTTTGCGCCCTTCGATCAGCCGCCGTGACCAACCGATGCCGCGCGCATCGAAGTGGATGCCGATCTTGTATCCCACGAATATGTTGTTCTCGACGAGATTGTCACGGCCGCCGCCGACCATCAGGCCACGCCAGACATCGTGCATGATATTGCCGACCACTGTCTGCCCGGAGGCCAGGTCATCGAGGTAGATCGCGTTTGACCCCATCCCCAGGCCACCGAGGTGGTGCAAATAGTTGTGCCGCAGAATCGTCCCTTGGGCGGTCCAATCGCGTCCCGTGTAAATCCCCCCAACATCACCGGTGTCGAGGCAGAGACGCGTGAGTTCATTGAACTCGAACAGGTGGTTGTTGCCGTTGTAGACGATCCCCGAGTGAGGGGCGTCGTGGATGTAGTTGTGTCTGACGCTGTGCCCCACACCCGAAACACGGAACCCGGCTTTGTATGTGCGGACCCAGCGCGAGAAGTGATGAATGTGGTTGTTATCGGCGATGTGCCCTCCGGGCGTCAGCGTCTGACGATCGCCCCCGCTCAGCACGATCCCCCCCTCGCCCAGAGCTTGGACGTCGCAGCTCTGTACACGGTGGTTCGAGCCGCCGTTGACCACAATTCCTGTACCGCCGAGGTTGCGGATGTCGCAGCCAGTGATGTGGAGGCGACTCCCGCCGGTGATCCGGATCCCGTCCGAGCGCCCACCGGCGAGGGTGAAGCCCACGAACTGAACATCCGACGTGTCCCGGAGTGTCACCAACGGAGCGTCCAGAATCGACACCAATCCTTCGTGCTGATCAGACGTGACCGTGGGCCAGACGTACAGCTTCCCGGACCGGCGATCCAGATACCACTCCCCGGGCTCATCAAGCTCCTCGAGAACATTGAGGAACCGGAAGCGTTGTCCCTTCTTGTAACCGTAGGGACTGTGCGGCGCAGCGATGGTGACCATCCGAGCGGCCGCGTCAATACCTTTCACCCTTAGGTACTGGTCTGCCCAGTCCACAAACCAGTACCCATGCACCCAGACATCCTCTAGGGATTGCCAGCGCTTCGGGCGGTCTCCTGCGTAGCGAAATCCGTCCGCCTGCGTCCCTCGCCTCTTCCCGGACCCGTCGACGATCCGTTTGCCCTGTGGGACGCCCGTGATCTTGGCCCAGGCACGGTTCGGCCACTGAGCCAGACGCATCGGCTGCCCATCCAGGAAGAGCTCCATGTGCGAAAGCGGGGTCTTCCAGCTAAAGCCGCTGTTGGCTATCTTGCCGTAGTCGGAAATCCCCAGGGCCTTCAGATCCACGCTCAGAACCGCATCCCGGGCAGCCGGCACAAGACGCTTGTGGACATCAGGATCCACCACAGGCCCGAAAGCAGTAATCGTGCGCCCCCCACTGAAGGAGGCCTTGCCATTGGCAGCCCGGTAGACGACCGGGTGCTCGCGCGTGCCGGAATCCGCCGCACTGAACTCAGCGGTTCGCGACAGAGGGTACTCTCCCGGCCCAAAGGTCACCGTCACTCCGCCTTTGGCCCCGAGCTTGCGTACAGCATCCCGGGCTCCCTCCAGACTGCACAACGGCCCATCGGCGCCATTCCTGTCCGGCTGCGCCAGCCGACCGGACCACTGATCATCTCCTGCGGGTGAAACGTGAAGTTCCATGCCTGGAACAGCCTTCGGTCTAACCTTCACGGGAGCCTCCTGGGCCCAACTCCGGGGCCGAATCCCCACGCATAGAAGCAAACTGACAGCGATCGCACCAACAGACGAGCCTACCTTTCGCCAGTTGTTCGGTCGCTCATATCCGAGGCCGTAACTTGCCTCCGGATGTCTGGAGCGCCGGTTCTCCGTAACCGGCCTGGCCGCATGCGGAGATGCGGCACCTCCAACAGTGTATTCTGTGCTCAAAAAGCCTGTCGTTACACACGAGAATCTGGCCACTGGCATTCCTCCAATACTCCGTGTTCGGCCACTTCAGCGCCGTGGCGCAATGCCCACACGATAGTGATGTCCGCCTGGGAAAGCAACAGCCACCCCAACACCTGACCTGTCCTCGTGTCTTCTCAGGAAGACGCCTTAGGTTGTGTGTATCTCCAACAGAGCCGCGATCCGCCGTCGTCCCGAGAACTATGGCGGACAGGCTATCGGGAGCAGAGACATGGGAATCAGGAATATGCCGACCATTGATCACATCTCACGCCCTCTGCAGGGCGCCGTACTCACCTGCCTCCTGCTGTCAACCGGTTACGCGTTCGAGACGCGTGTCGTGTTCGAACAAGACTTCGAGAAGGTCACTGATCAGTCTCCTCCCTGGCCGATCCGCGACAACTCCGGATGGGCGGGCACAAAAGCTGCCGTCCGGGTGGCAGATGGCGGCGATCCCAGGTACGGAAAGGTGCTCGAAGCGGACGTCAATGGCTTCGCCCAACTGATCCTCGGGGGACTCCGCGGGGTCCGCAAGGGCCAGATCTATCGCATCACACTCGACGCCTCCAGCAAGGGCCTCCAACGACCTGAAATTTTCCTCCGTCTGGGCCCATCGCCCTACCGAGTCTACATGACCAGCACCGAGGTGATCACCGAATCCATGAAGCGCGTGAGCTACCTGGGGAAGTGCCTTCATGATGAGAAACGAACGGTCAACCTCATGCTGCGAATGAGCGGTGTCACCACTCTCCGCCTCGACAACATCCGAGTCGAGGAGGTCACCGGAGAGTTGCCCAAGGGTGCTCCCCCAGTGCCAGGGAATCTGGTGTTCAACAGCAGCTGGGAGAACGATTGGGATGGCTGGTTCGTTCGCGGCGATATCACGTTTCAGGAGTGCGCAGACGCGTTCGACGGGCAACGAGTGGTCGGGCTGCGAGGCAAGGCCGTCCTCAGCTCATCGTGGCTCAGACTCTCGCAACAGGCTGAGTATGAGGTCAGCGTTCGCGTACGTGCGACGGGCGGATCCGCTGAAGCCCGACTGGGGCTGTCCAACTACATCTTCCCGCGCGGCGGTTCTACGGGAAAAGGCGCTCGGAAGACGCTCCGACCGGAACAGGGATGGGAAACGGTGTCATTCCGCTGGCGTCCCCCCGCGTCCGCTGGGAAGATCACTGAATGGGGTGAGTACTTCGTGAACGTCGAGAGCCAGCGCGGACATGACGGTACGCTCCTGGCGGATGCAGTTGAGGTCCGTGCCGTTCTGCCGAAGAGCAAGCCTGATGGCTACGAACCTGCCGCCGCCGTTGAGCTGGCCCTGTTCACTGACATGCCGCAGAACGTGGCCACTCAAGGCGAGACAATCCAGCTCACAGTTCGGGCGACTGGGTCCCTGAAGCAAGCCCGTCTCCGGATCCTCGACGAACGCGACCGAGAAACGCGGGTCCAGCTCGTTACACTGCCCGACGGCCGCTCAGGGAGGATTGCCCTGAAAGACCTCGCCTGCGGCTACTGGCGTGTCCTTGCCGAACCAGTCACTCAGCGCGACGATGTCATCGATGGTGAAACACTCCTGGCGGTCGTCCCCCGGATGCCGCCATTCGACCCGGAACGCTGGACCTACGGCAGCCACATCCCGCGCGATCCCGCCATCCGGAAGGCCTGTTGGAAGGTGGGCTTGCGCCTCGGTCGGTTGCACGACACCGGCAAGGAAACCAAATGGCCATCCGTCCAACCAGACCGGGACACGTGGAGACTGAACGACGAGAGTATTGACGCCCGCCTGGCAACCGGGCACGCACTCCTCGGTTCAATCGCCGGAATGCCTGCCTGGGCCCCGCGAGCTGAAACCAACCCCCGTACTGGCAAGCCGTTCCCCAAGAAGAGCACCGGCAGCAATGCAGGAATGATCGACGCGACGTTCCCCTTCTGGGAAGAGTACTCACGGCGCTGCGCGGAACACTGGAAGGGGCGCATCGACCTTTGGGAGGTCACCAACGAGCCGAATCTGTCAGGTATGAGCCCCAAGGACTATGTCCTGCTGTTCAACGCCGCCGCACGCGGAATCCGCAAAGGCAACCCGGGCGCCAGAATCGTTTCGCTCGGGGGAGCAACGCCACCGGGCTCAAAATGGATCAACGACACCATTGCCGCGGGAGCTCTGGAGCATGCCGACGTCGTGAGTTTCCATGGCTATGGGAATACCACGTGGACCTGCATACCAGGGCCCGAATCACTGGCCAAGTCAGTCCGGCAAGTACGCTCCGCGGCAGCAGCTGTAGGAAAGCCCGAGATCGCGGTCTGGGACTCAGAATGCGGTGTAGAAGTGCAGACGTTCTTCCACAAATTTCATGTCCCCCACGGCGGGGACACACTGTCAGCAGCCCGTATGTTCCCGAAGTCCGTGGCCGCCGTCCGTGCGGCCGGTCTGGACCGCGTGTATTACTACTCAGCCCATGGCACAACCCATGCCGGCGATAGCGGTCTGCGCGGCTTCTCCGACTTCAACGGCGTCATGAAAGCAACCGTCGTGCCGCTGGCGGTCGCCATCTCTCTGCTGGAGGGAACCGAGTTCGTTGAGCGCCGTGAAGGCTCTGCGGAACAGGGAATCGTGGATCTGACCTTCAAAGGACGCGGCCGACGGGTCCGCATGCTCTGGAGCTTGAGTGAAAATGTGGACGTGTCGGTCGCCGGGGGAGCAGGCGGCGTCATCTCCATGTGGGGACGCCCCATTCAGTCCGACGCCGGCACCCCGGACACCATCGCCCTCACCCTCACGGACGAACCCGTCTACGTCGTGTACCCCGAAGACTGACCTGCCCACTGGCTCGACGGGGCCGCAATGTGGGAGGGGGTGCCATCCGGCGACCTCTTCCTGAATGCGTAACCCGAACGGCCACCGGGCTGTCGCCACGGCCTGCTCTGCTGAACAGAGGGGACCAACCCGGCATTGTCTTCATGCTCCCGTGGCGCGCCGCCGCCCGGTCGCTTATCTTGTCGGAGCAAAATATGAACCGACGTTTCGTGCGCACGATGCCTCATCCGCGCCCCCTGCCGCTTCAAATCAGGAGCAAGAGCGATGTCCGAAGATCCACTCGTTGCCGTGGAAACCGTCACCGACATTCAGGACCAACACCGTACAGCCGCCCGGCAGTTCCAGGGGATTCCGGGAATCGAGCGTACGGCTGGTGGTCGCTTGTGGGCGACGTGGTACACCGGTGGAGTAAACGAGGGGCCCCAGAACTTCGCCGTGCTCGTGACCAGCACCGATGATGGACTCACCTGGACTGAACCGATTGCCGTTGCGGATCCGCCGGGCAATGTGCGCACCTATGATCCCACCCTTTGGATCGATCCGCTAGGACGGCTCTGGTGGCTCTGGGCCCAGACGTATTCGCACAAGGATGGGAATATCTTCGATGGTGCAGCCGGCGTGTGGGCGGTGCGCGCTGACGATGCGGACTCCGCAGCCCCTGCGTGGTCCAAGCCGTTGCGGCTGGCCGATGGAATCATGATGAACAAGCCGACCGTGCTGTCCAACGGCGAATGGGCCTTCCCTTGCGCGGTGTGGAACAACCATGGCGGAGGAACTGTTCCCGAGCATCTACTGCCCAAGCAGACATCGGGGCTGGTGGTGTCCACAGATCAGGGAGAGAGCTTCACCTATCGGGGAGGAGCTGTCGTCCCGAATCGCTCATTTGATGAGCACATGTTCGTGGAACACGGAGAAGGCTCGATCCAAGTCTTCGTCCGGACCTTCTACGGAATCGGGCAAAGCGTGTCCAGCGACTGGGGCCAGACCTGGACACCGGGAACCGACTCGGGCCTCGGCGGACCGTCCTCGCGCTTCTTCATCCGCCGTCTGCAATCCGGGCGCCTCCTGCTGATCAACCACAAGGTCATCGGGGGAGAGAAGCCGGCCCGGAATCATCTCACCGCCTGGCTCTCAGATGACGACGGCGCAACCTGGATCGGTGAGCTCGAACTTGATGAACGGATGGCCGTCTCCTACCCAGACGGGTGCCAGGACGCCGACGGCGATATCTGGATCATCTACGACCACCAGCGACACAAGTGCGGCGACATCCTGTTTGCCCGCTTCCGGGAGGAAGATGTCCTTGCCGGAGCCTGTGTCTCGCCCAACGCCTCTTTGAAGAACCTGATCAACAGCACCGGCGGAGTGCGCTAGAGAAGCGCCGTATCTGGTAGGTCGAACGGCCCTCCGGGCGACATCCGGGAGTGGCGGCTGGAGGGCCATCCGCCGTACAAGAGAAACGGGCGGCAGTCTCTTTTGGCGGTCGGCGACCGCTCGCCGTACAAGAAAGCAGGGCGGCGTTCTTCCGCTAGTACGCCGCGCGGTCCCCGGGCCGACGGCGATGGAGACCCGGTCATCCGTGACCGGTCGCTTCCCGGTTTGGGAAAACCGGCCTCCAAGAACCTGGCGGTCGGTGGCCGCTCGCCGTACAAAAGAACAGTCGCCGGATGGCACCGGCTCCCACATTGGGGGGCCGTGTGTGCCAAGAGTCCTCGCACCGGGGCGCAACGCATGTAGATTGAGCGCCTTTTGCTGTGGACCATTGGTCTGACGGGTGCAGCAGTTCCATTGGCAGCCCGACATGCCACGCAAACAGAAGCGCTCGGCCTGTCGGTTACCCCATGGCCCGTCGCGCGAGCGCCGCCCCATGATGTGGGGGGACGCAGAGCGAGTCCTTGAGCGACCTGCCGCTTCGGCAGGACTGCAAAGCCCTGGCCTTGCAGGGCGAGGGGGAGCCGCTGGCCCCCCGGCGGGGTGCCGGGGAAGCGCCCCGGCTCCTCTGCTGCAGCAAGTTACGACTCAGCTTGACGCGCATGCCTAAGTCGCGGCTCGGGCGAACACACATCTCTCACAGCATTGGGCACCATTTTGAGGGCTCTCCAGAACAATCGTGCACGCTTGGCGATCTTGACTCTCGCGCACTTCAGTGTGGACTTCTGCGGGGGACTGATGATTCCCTTGCCTGAACCGACGCTGGTTCAGCATCTTGGCGTAGCCCTGCCGCGCGTCGCACTACTGGTCGGAGGCGCTGCGATTGTCATCAACGTGGTGCAGCCCGTCTCTGCATGGTTGCTCCCGGCTCGTGGGATGCCTGTGATCCTGGCGGCAGCGCCCGCTGCCGCTGCGCTGATCACCTGCATTGGTCTCACCCACTCGTACGCGCTCGTCGGAGCCATGCTGATCGTCTCCGGCATCGGGATCGGCATGCTGCATCCTGAAGGCGCGTTGGCGGCCCACTGCGTCGCGGGAAAACGCAAGGGATTCGGCATGAGCATCTTTTTGTCCGGCGGTTATTTCGGGTATGCGAGCGGGAGCCTGACGTCGGGAATCTGGGTTGAGCACACCAACCAGAACATCACGCACCTCTGGATTCTTGCCGCCCCTGCCCTGCTCACGACGTTCCTGGTGTTCGCTTCGGGATTACACCGCCTCGAAGGCCATGTCGCCAAAGAAGATGAGTCAGCCGCTAAAGGGAAATTCCCCTTTGTGCCGGTCTTCGCCCTTGCCGCATGCATTGCCCTGACCCTCTGCACGTACGTTCGTTTCATTACGGTCTGGCTGGTGCGTCGTTTCCCCGGTGAGGCAGCACAGGGATGGGGAGGGGCCACGGTGTTCGCCGGAGGTCTGGCGGGAGCCTTAGGAGGCATCTTCTGGGGACACGTTTCCGACCGCTGGGGGCGACCACAGATCATCGCATTCGCGCAACTCCTCGCCATGCCCTTCCTCTTCCTGGTGCTGCGCGTGCAATCACCCAACATGGCCCCGGTGTGGGGCGTGGGGTTCGGCCTGACCCTGGGGGCGGTATTCCCATTAAGCGTTGTCCTCGCGCAGAACTCACGGGGACTGGCTCAACGGTTGCGGATGGCCTTGGCGATCGGCGGGGCCTGGGGGCTGGGTGAAGTCGGTTTCATCCTGGGGAGCCGCTACATCGGTCGTTTCCCCGAAACGGCACACGAACCTGTGCACCTCATCCTGAGTCTGTGCGGACTGGGAGCAGCGATCACGGCCGCGCTATGCGGACTGCTCATTTGGCTCCAGCGCAGGGAAGAACGCCTTCCAGCTGCGACCTCCGCCGCGAACAGTTGACCGGGACGAAATGACTCCGAGCAGTATGGGGCTGCTTGCCCCAAACCCCAGCCGGGGGATCAGCGGCTCCCCCAGACCCCCACATGATTGGGTCCGCATACGGCAGGCGACAGAGCCCACCTGCCGTATGCGGACCTGTTGCCGACGCTCGCGCGACGTGCGATGACGTAGACGGAAACGAACGGGCCTTGATTGGTCATGACGCGACATGCCGGCAATGGCAGGGGATGCGGAGAGCCGCCAGGCAGGAGGACCGCTCCCGATAGTCACGGCTCGGACGGTCGGGGGTAATCCCCACACCTCCGGCAGAGCGCTTTGGAGGAGCCGGTTCTCCTACCGCAACCGGCCGGTCTTCCCGTCCTTGCAGGGGTGATGCCTGTCCCCACCATAGCCCCTTGACAGGGCGACGGCGGATCACGGCTCGGACGGACAAAGGCCAATGCGAAACGGATTGGAGGGTCGATGTCCCCAGCGACCGTACTCGCGCGGAGATCGCAGAAAGCACGGCGGTCGGGGACGACACGCCCTCCAGGAAGACAAAAGGCACGGCGGCCGAAGAACGCATATGAGGCACCGGTTAGGGGTAACCGGCCTCCAGAGGGCACGTATGGAGCCCCGATCGTTACGACCGGCTGCTCGAGGTCACTCCATGGCAACGTCGGGCGGCAGATCCCGGCCGTATACCTCGACTTCGGACAGCGCACACCAGCCGGGCGGACCCGCTTGTGTGAGTTCGACGAGCGTGAGCCAGGACACGCGGCGGCGGGTGAATGAGAAGCGCTGAACATCCCCCGTCTTCCGAATGCTGATCGCTTCACGTGAGCCATCCGAGAACACGATCGTGCCCTTGTGCCAGTGGCGATCATGCGGGAAATCCGCGCGAATGTAGAGGTCCATCCGGTCGACCTCGACGTCGCCACCGAACTCTATCTTGAGCCATGCATCCTCGCGCTTGTCAGGTCCCCACGATGGGAACTTGGGTCCATGCCCCCTGTTCCGGCGATCCCCATTGATGACATTCAGGGCCGCGAAACAGGCCTCGCCACGGCACTCGCTGTTGGACGTTGCACGCGGGAAACACCCCTCCTCCGCGCGAATCGCCAACGGATTCAGCGCGACATTCCGGTAGCCTTCGGAAACACGGTGCGTTACGCCGGTTGTGTGCCGTATATACGCCTCGACGTTGGCGCGCTCAAGCGCTTCCATTCCGCGACGCTTATTGAGATAGCGCGCATACTTGACCTTCTCTTCGTCACTCCAGGCATTGGCCTCACGGTAATCACCACAGTAGGGAACAAGCAGGTCAACCCAGCACGCCAGGCGATCGATCTCGGAGCGTCCCAGGACGACACGCTTGTGCCCTTTGCGCAGCATGGTGATGAGCTCGCTCTTCGCCGCCCCTTTGTGGTAAGGCTCAAGCATGGAAGGCACAGATTGCGCACTGATCCAGTTGACCAGACGGCTGCCTTTCCCGTGGTTCGTCAACGCCAGATAAGACCGGCTCCACCTACGTCCGCCGCCCCCGGGCTTCGTGTGTCCTGTGAGATCCAGTGCGAGGCGCGGCTTCCTCTCCAGTTCCCCATCGGTCGCGCCGTAGCGAAGTTCGAGAATCCCTCCTGAGACGTCCTTCCGCATCTTGGCTTCGATGCGGAGAGCCGTGGTCGCGACCGGAGCGAAGCGGGTTGTGTTGAACGTGTCCCGTTCGACCCCGTAGACGGAGGCATTGCGGACCTCGCGCCACGCATCGCCGTCGAGATACATCAGACGCCATGATTCCGGGACACGACAGCGCCCGCCGCGAGGCCGGTCATCGAACCAGTAGACTTGGAGGACACTGAACGCCTTGGGTTTGGGGAAGGTCAGTTGGGCCCACTCGGCGCCGCCCTTCCGGCTCCACCAAGTGTGGCGACGAATGGAATGGTCATCCGAGTTCTTCGGGATTACCCCATCACACATGGCAGTCGCACTGTCACTGGGGTTGCAGTGCGACGCACTAGGCACGGTTCCACCGGCACCGCCCCCAGTGGAGCCGTGGCAACGAATGCAGTGGCGGTCCAGCATAGGCTGGATCTCGCGAGCAAAGCTGAATCCCCTCGGGGGACCGTAGAACGGCTTCAGCTCCTGCGGTCCATGGGCCATCGCCAAGGATGGCTTGTGAGCGCTGGGGGGAGCTTCGTTCTTCGGTTCATGGCAGCCAACACAGGAAAACGCTTCTCCCGGCTGCAGCGTGGACCAACTGCGCATGGTCTGGACGGCATTCCCGTTCTTGTCCAGAGCCTGGAAATAGAGCGGGGTTCGGGCAGGCGCCTCGAGGAACGCCGACCCATCTGCATAGACAGTAGCGTCCCCGATCACACGTTTCACATCCCAGGCCCCGTTGGGGATGGCGATCGGCGTACTCACCAGTGCTCCCCCCGCCGGGCCGCGGTTGCCGTTGCTCTTTACTCCTGCAGCCCGGAAGTCGAGAGCGATCACCCGAAGACGGTCAACCGTACCCCGGGGGATTCCTCTGAGTCCAGGGCCGTGGTAAACATCCTGCACGTAGTAGGTTCCGGTGTCTTTGCGGTAGTCGACCACTGACGGTCGCTGGTGAGGACGCGGACGCGGACGCAGGGGAATGGGGTGGTTGGCGGAGACGGAAGCATCGTGAGCGAGCAGTTCACGGCGGCCATCGGCATCGATGTGGTAGATCCCGAAGACCGAACTCCGGCCCCGGTTCATGGCCGCGGGCACATAGGCAACGAGAAACTCGTCATTGCCCAACGGGTAAGGATGACGAAAGAGCTCTCCGCTTTGCCCAAAAGCATCGACTCGAACTGCCTTGGCTGGTCTCCGGGGAGCCAGATACTGGACGCCTTCCGCTTCCTGCCGCCCCAGACCTGGGTCGATCTCGATCAGTTTGCCGGCCTGCCAGGTATGGTGCCCCATGGCCACGGCAACGACTTTCGAGGTCCCCGGAATGCCACGGGCATGTGACGTCGTGGTTGGAAAGTAGGAGTTGTTGCCGTAGTATTCCGTCTGGCCGGTCCCGTCGGCATTCATCCGGAACAACCCCTGCGGGTAGATCTGGCCGCGGTCATTGTAGTCCCAACGTGTGTACAGCACCGAGCCGTCGGCCAGGACTTTGGGAGAAATGGTGTGCACTTGATCGAAACCGAGCCGTCTGAGGAAACGGCCATCCCCAGCACAGGTGTAGAGGTTGCTGACTTCCGTCCACCAGCAATCGACAGTCTGAACGCAACGGCTGGATGAGAACGCGATGTCGTCATTGGGCAAGTACACGCCTTCGTAATCGGCGAAGCCCAGTCCTGACGTCAGTTGCCGGGGCTCACCGCCGTCGGCATCCAGCTCATAAAGGTGGTAATCATCGCTGCGATCGGCCTTCTTCCAGGCAAACAGGATGCGCTTGCCGTCGTACGAAACATCCACGTCACGGATCACCCCTTTCGGAGCGGAAACGAGTGTCTCGACGGTGCTGCCCTCTGGTCTCAGATGCATGACGCATAGGGATGTGCCCGGGGAGAAATGGCGTTCGTGTTGGGCATCGCTTTGGCCTTCGGTGTAAGCAAAGAACGACGGACTCACAGGGCGCCGTTTGATGAACACGATGTCCGGCGACTGCTTCCTCAGGGGGGCCAACCGATGGTCGCGGCGCAGTCGACAGGCCTGCAGATAGAGCTCCAGCCATCGGGGGTCATCAGTACTGACGCCTCCGTCGCTCAACGCCTTGAGCCCGGGTCTGAGTTCGTTCCCACGTTCTCCGAGCTCATCAAGCACGCGTGTGATGGCTGCTGCTTCAGCCCCCGCCTGTCCGTTCTGGTTCAGCCACGTCTCCATGCCAAACCCATCCTGCAAGGCCCAGTCGGACTCTACCGGGTAAGCCGCGAAGGCGGGCCTTAGCAGGGCGGCACTGTCCGCCCTTGCTGGGCGAGGCATATGCGAGACATGGATGGCCGCCCCGTGGCGCTGGCGGTAGCCGTCCGACGCCCGGACCAAGATGTGGTTCTCACCGTTCCTGAGCTGAAGCGTGACACGTTCCGAGTTTGGCCGGCAGGGACGTGGCTCTACCGTCTCCGAGAAAACACGAGTTCCGTTGTGCCAGACGCGCAGACAGTGGGTAAAGCCGAGATGGAGAGTCAGCGGCCTGGCCTCAGGCGAGGTGATAACACGATGGTAGTAATCAACACCCTTGTGATTCCCGACGCGGTTGCGGGACGAAAGCGTGGTTCCTTCACGCCAGTGGCAGTCATGGAGTTGTCTCCCGGCAATCTTGGCACCACGGGAGAGGGACTTCTCGCGCTGGAAGTAGGCTTCTATACCGGGTTCCCAGGTATCGTTATCGAACGACTTCGGCACGTTCCGACTGTGCCAACCGACCGTCTGCCAGGAGCTCATGGTCAACGTGTCCAGCCTCAGCTTATTGGCGGTCTCACGACGCCACGCCTCGTACTGCCTGACTTGTTCACGAGTCTTGCGTAGCCCCTCGGCCCAGGTGGCAGACCTCACATAGGCTGGTGAGACGTACTCGACAGCAGGAAGATTCAGGCCTGTTCCGATCACCAGCAAGATCAGAAGGCAGTGCCTCACAGGTCTCTCGGCAAGACCGGGACGCCTTGGCACCCCATCCTTGTCCGGAGAGCGAGATCGACTTGAGGCAGTGGCGCGAAACATCGTGCTCCCGGTTGTGATGGGCTCTGACACGAGTCTACTATAGGGAATCGTCGGTTCCCAAGCAACACTCGTGGTCACTGCCGGAAACCGCTGGGAAAGGGATCGCCCATCATGTCTGCGTATGCGTGTCGTCGATACCTGTCTGCCGTCACCATCCTTTTCGCTGTGATCGCGCGCCCGATCTGGGCTCTGGACCTCGTCCGCGGTGGGAAGGCACGGGCGACGATCGCGCTCGCCGAGGACGCGAGTTTCTTCCAGCGCGGGGCGGCTCGCTACCTGCGTGATTACCTGCAGGAAGCCACCCGTTGCCGACTGTCGATCGTGGTGGAGGGCGATGTACCGGCAGACGGCACGATTATCTCGGTCGGTCATACGCAGTTGGCCCAGGCGGCCGGTATCACGGCCGCCGACCTGAGGTGGGATGGGTGCCGACTGGTCGTGAAAGGCCGTGTGCTGTACCTGCTCGGCCGCGATGTCGCGCCGCTGCCGAGCTGCAAGAACGTCAATCACCTACGCGGAGCCGGAGCGCAAGGCACGGCACGAGCCGCCGGGCTGTTTGTCGAGGAGCATCTCGGCGTGCGCTGGTTCCTGCCGACCACTGAGGGCGTCTATGTCCCCGGCACGGCAGACGTCACGGTTCCGGATGACCTGAACCGCACCTTCGAGCCGACCTTCGCCTACACCAGCCTCTCAGTCCGTTACCCACACCCCCTCGATTCCATCGCGATGAACCAACGCGAGGCGATCAAGTTCCGCAGCTACGGCGGCCACTCCTGGTACGCACACGTCCCGGTCGAGACCCATTTCGACGAGAATCCCGAGTACTTCCGCCAGGGGGCCGGCGGCAAGCGCGATCCGAATGGGGAACACCTGTGCACCACAAACCATGATGTGCGCAAGATCATGTTGGCCAAGGTCCGCGCTGACTTCGACAAAGGCTACGACCTCGTTCAACTGGGGCAGACGGACGGATGGCGCGCATGTCAGTGCACGGAATGCACAAAACTCGACGACCACACGGATCACCGCCAGGTCTCGCTCGAGAAGCCGTGCAACAAGGTGTGGAACCTGCACCTCTGGATCATCGACGAGTGTAAGCGCAGCCACCCGGAGAAGATGCTCCGGGTGATGATCTACGGACCGACTTGGGCGCCGCCTCTGGAGTGGACCGGCCTGCGCGACAACGTGATCGGCGAGATCGCGCCGCTGACCGACGAACGCCTTGCTGCGTGGCACGGGAGAATTGCGGGGATCGCGAACTGGACCTACTGGTGGCACGCCAACTGCCTCGACACCGTGTTTGTCCCCGCCACCCCGCCCCGCTTCCTGCAGCAGCGCTTCCGCGAGTTCCGCGACATGGGTGTGATCGGCATGGTCGGCTCTCCGCAGGGCCAGTGGGGCCTCGGTGGCCCGTCGCACTATGTCTTCTGCAAGCTCACCGGCGATGTCGATATCGACGTCCAAGCGTTGGTGCACGAGTACTGCATGACCGTCTTCGGTAGAGGCGGACCGGCCATGAAACGGTTCTTCCGAATTCTGCATCAGCGCATGGAGTTGACTGTTCCCTTCAAGGAAATCCGGGCCGGCCGGGTCGCCGACTCGTACCCCGCCGAGGAAGCATTCGCCTTCCTGTATCCCCCCAAGGTCGTTGCGCAACTCGACCGACTGCTGCGCCAGGCTGAAGACAAGGCCCGGTCGCCCCGTGCGAAGAACTGGCTGAAGCTGACCCGGGATGAGCTCGACGGTCTCCGCGCAGTCGTGAGGATGTTCGCTCTGAAGCGCGCATTCGAAGTTGCGCCGACACCTGAACGGCTTGCGGCCGTGAAGGAGACCGTCGACGCGTTCGAGGGGTGGCGTGAACGTATTCTCATGCTCCCCGCCGACCACATTCGTAAATGGCGCCCCCAGCACAACGAACTGTGCGCGATCTTGCTCACCGACGGACGCAACATGACGACTGACTACAATCGTCCGGATGGCCCGCCGAGCTATTACCGGTACCACTACGGCTCACGGTTCACGAACGAGGAGATCGCCGCCATTCGTGAGGGACGCAAGAGCGCACGCGGCCGAGCCATCGGCGCCGGTCTCGGAAACCGGGCTCTGAAGGCCCCGGTTACGTGGGATTTCGAGGCCATGGCCGAGAGCATCGGGCGACCGATGAAGAGCTACCGGATCGTTGCCCCTCGGGTCGAGAAGCCGATCGTCCTTGACGGTCGAATCGCCCCAGCCGAATGGGACCGAGCGCAGGAACACACGCTCCAACGCTACAAAGCGGCTGGCAGCAAGCTTGCTTCGGGTGCCACGACGACGGTCCGCGTGGCTTTCGACGACCGCTGTCTGTACGTCGCCTACGCTTGCACGGAGCCGAACATCGAGCAGCTCAAGCTCACGTCCGTGGGCCGGGACGGAAACGTCTACGGCAACGACGAGATCGAGCTGTTCCTGAACACGGATCCGGCGTCTGACCGCAAGGTGATGCAGTTCATGGCCTCGCCGGTCAAGGACGCATCCTACGACGCCCGCAAAGGCTACATCGACGACCCATTGCACCCGGAGTACGACCAGTGGGAGAAGACGAGCTGGAACCCCGACTGGCGCTGCGCGTTCGTGATCGACCGTAAGAGCAAGCGCTGGTCACTCGAAATCGCCATGCCCTTTGCCGGTCTCGGAGCCCCATCGCCTGAGTCAGGCGAAACGTGGACCTGCAATTTCGCCCGGATGCGACGCGCAGGCAGTATGGAGCTGTCATCATGGATTCCGGATACGTTCGGCAGCAACCCTGAACTCTTCGGAGAACTCGTATTCGGGGCGGTGACGGAGGCCGATCCGGCGTCTGCTGAAGACGCTCCCTCTGTCCCCGGTTCAGAGGAAGAAGAGGAGCCGGGCAATGTCGTCCAGAACGGTGGCTTCGAGGAAACCGCCATCGGCGGGAGACCCGAAGCCTGGCAGATCAACAGCTTTGCGGAGCCGGGGGTAGGAGCCATTCTGGACCAGTGTATCGCCGGCCGAACACAAGCCCATACGGGCAAACGCGCGCTGAGTGTGGATTTCTCAAACGTCGATTTCCAGGGTCTTGATAACGTGACGCAGATGTATATGAGTCAGACGTTGGGAGGGGATACGCTGGCGACGCTCCGTGGACGCAAGGTACGCCTGTCATTTTGGGTCTACTACGAACGATTCACCGATGATCGCTCGGATGGCTACTTCCCCGGACCAAACGTGCGCGTCCGCTGCTGGGACGACCAGCGCAAGCCAATCACCGACCATCCCGTCCCGGTGCTGAACATCAACCACGCGTTCCTCGAGAAGAGCGGGCAGCTTGCCGTTGCCCAGGCAGCACCGCGTTGGGTCAAGTTCGAAACTGAAGGTATGATCCCCGAGCACACTCGCAGCGCTGACGTTCACGGTGGTGTCATCGGCCGTTCACGTCGATCCGGCAAGCTCAACCCAATCTCCCTCTTCATCGACGACATCCGCCTCGAACTTGCTGAGTGAGGAGCCCGGGTTACTTCAAACGCCCTTCCGCGTCGGTTTCTCGCAGTCGGATGTCGTCGTACCAGACCGTTCCGGTAGCGTTGGCCAGCGACAGGCGGATGTAGGGTTTGGCGTTGGGATCAAACGCGTCTGGAGCCCTGATTGGGAACCCCATCTGAGTCCAGCCGAACGTTCCGCGGAATCCGCCCTTGGGGACAAACTGGTTGTTGCCCGCCTGTTTGACGCTCCCGAAACAAATGTTGGCGTAACCACCCCAATGGTTGACTTTGTATCCGGTCAGTCCCTCGCACGCCTCCACGTCCTCGCTCCGCACCCAGAAGGTCAGCAAATAGCGCTTGCCCGGCTGCAGCCGAGGGAGGTACTGCGTGAGATGGAGAGACTGCTGGCTCTCCGGATCGTCCCAGTGGATACGCTGGCTCTGAACGCCTTCGCGGAAACGCTCCCGATCCAATGCGAAGCCAGCCCTCTGCACGGCGTCTTGAGGCCAGTACCACGCCCCAACCATGCGGCCCTTCAGCGGGGCCTCGAGTCGGCCGTTCAGCACCAAAGGCGGCTCGACCTCCTCGCCTCCCGCGACGAAACGCAGGCGACCGAAACTGAGTAGATCGTGGAAGCCGCGCTTGAGGAACGGGCTCCACGTGTGGAGTTGGTTATCCGCTTTGCTTCCACCGCTGATGTTTCGATTGCGGCAGAAGTTGGCGACCCAAACATCGCCCGACTGAAGCTCGCGGTCCTGACTTTCCCGAACCGGAAGAGCCACCTCCGCCTGCCAGCAGTCCTCGCCATGCCAGACCTTGATCGCTGCGGTCGTATTCCAGGCATAGTCACCCTTTATCTTCACCCCACCAACCCGACTGCAAGACGAATCCGACACATTGCCCAGCGCATTGACCATAATGTGGCGGTAGTTGGCCCGATCACCCGAGGTGTTCACGAACAGCTCCACCCCTGCATCCTTCCACATGTCGCCATCATCACGCTCACGTTCAGTCGCGTAAAGCCGATCAACGGCAGGCTCCTGACAGTCGAACCCGACATAAACGGTCTCCGGTGTCCAGAGGAGACGCACGGTGGTGTGTACGGCAACGCCATCGGCCTTCAGCGGCACCATTCCGCCGTACTCCGCATGTGCCCACGCCGGTTCGTCCATTCGGCCGTCTAGCGTGACCTGCTGATCGGCAGGGAGTGCGCGGACCACCAGTTCCAGGTCCTCGACCCCACGCTGTTTCTGTCGGTACTCGCCGCGAGCTCGCAGCATCTCGCCGAAAAACCTCTCTCGCATGAAACGAACACGTTTCAGAGAATCAGGCTCATCCGCAGTCAGTTGTTCCGCCTTGGCGAAGTGTCCTCCAAGCTCGCCCATCACCTCGTCTGTATAGATTTCGTCCCACACCTCGCGTTCGCTGCGCTTGAGTCGCTGAGGTCCGAGAGGCGTATCCATGACCTTGCCCAGGAAGTTGTTCGTCCAGATACCCTCCAACCGGGCGTAGAACTGCCCCATGGGCTCGGCTCCCGCGCCAAACATGAGACGATTGTGCTCCTCGACGACGGCAGCAACATCCGTGCTCGAATCCCACATCATCCGGAAGAAGACGTAGTAATTGAGGTAGTTGTGCAACCAGTAGTCGATCTCGGACTCGTTGAAAGCGCCGCGAATGTGGGGGGCCAAACGCGAGTAGTACTGCTGAATGAGGGCCGTGCTCATCGGTGCCACACCGGGAGGGACTTGCCCGTTGTAGTTGTTCATGTAGTTCCAGAGCCAAACCTTGGTGCCGGTCTTCACCTTCTTGTTCCAGGCCTCGATCAGCTCGTCGTTGTACGTTCGCTGCGACTCGATCCGGTCGTTCCAGGGGCCACTGATGCAGATCTGCACCAAGACGTTATCGGGGAAATCTACATCCGGTACATCACGCACGGCCCCATAGGCAAAGTTGGTCACATACCCCGGAATGCCGTTGGCCTTGAGCCGTTTCCCGATGTCCGCCACCATGCCCCAGAGCAGCTCTCCCTGCTTCTTCTCATCCCAATAGCGTTTGCACTCGGGCATCTGGCACCACTGGCTCTTACCCAGGCCATCCTGAGGCCCGAGATCCACGTAGCCCGGCTGGAACGCATTGTGGTCGTAGGTCACAGCACCGCTCTTCGTGCGCATGTTGACTGACACAGCCGGTTTCCCCAATAGATAGGCTTCGGTCTCCTTGTAGATTTGGTCGCGCAGTCCCTCACTGAGGTAGCAGAGGTGTCCACGGTGGCCGGGCAGCGCCATGTCGGTATCACGCTTGCCGTTCGGCAGCAGGGCGAACCACTCCGGGCGCTCCTCTCCGAAGCGAGTCCCGTAGACACGCCGCGCCAGCCCATGGCAGCAGGGGATGTAGAAGGTCTGTTGACGATGGCGCAGGGAGGTCAGAAGTCGCGTCTTGGTGGCTGTCTTGGGGTCGAGATCTTCAAACCAGCGGCAGCCGGGTCCGGAGTAGATCCGCCGCTGGTCAAAGTCGGGTTCCTCGTAGAGGTCGACAGCAGGGATCGCCAGGTTGGGGGCTGCCGGAGTGACCGTCCCCACTTCCCCGGGGAAGTAGAAACGCACACCTGCAAAGCGCTCCAGGAACTCGTAGACTCCGAAGAGGGTCGCTCGTTCGTAGTGTCCGCGCAGATCGCGCATGGGATCGGTCCGCAGGTCATCACGCCCCCCGATGAACACAACATCCCCGAAGCTGCGGATGACGAATGCGTCACGGGGCAGCGACCACAGGTCCCGACACCATCCTATGGCCCATTCGCTGTTTCCCAGGAAGATGGCCGTCACATCGCCGGAGCGTTTGGCGACCACCGGCGGCTCTTCACCGATGACCTTCCCGAGAAACGTCTGCAGTTCCCGGGCTGCGAACTTCGCAACCGGATAGGGGTAGCGCCCGATCACGATCTCGCAAGTTGCCTTCCCATCCTTCGCAAGCTGAATGCTCGGGACAGCCCCAACTGTCCACCGGTGCTTTCCAGGATACGCCGATTCACCAACACAGAACGGGGTCAGGAGAACGAAAAATACACTCGCCAAGACGATTCGGAGACTCATTGAAGGACCTCGTACATCTGCTTGCGTTGCCGAACAGAAAAGCGAATGACGATCGCACGGGAGCACGTCGCCGGCGCGGAAGGGAAGATAGCTGTAACTCGTCACCACGGCAATGCCTCAGTTACAGGAGGGGAGCCCAATCCTGATCTCGCTCTCGATCCGTTTCGGCGCTCCCTTGGGGATCGATCAGGAGCCCGATCAAGGGCCGGATCAAGAGTCACAGTAGAGTCGCCGCACGAGACCGAGCCGTTACGGATCCGGGGGAGCGACCACATGTGACCATAGTCATCTTGGAAGTCAATCGCGCCTACCCGCGTGCGCCCCCCATACCCTTGGCAACCTAAGCGCTCGCGAGTTGCCTCGACCGCCGCCGAGGCCGCCTTTGCCCCGCAAGGCACACCACGGTATCTTCAGCACGAGCAGGCTGGGTTCGACCTGATACGGAAGGACGTGGGATGTGAACAACCGAAAGCGATTATTGTGGACCGTCGTTCTGGCCGTCGCCAACGCGACGCTGGCCGGCACGACGATCGTTGTCGATCTCGGCGACCACTCGACGGCGAAGGCCGCGGGCAACTCTGAGGCAACGGTCAATTGGCAGAACGCGGACAAGACCGACGATGTCGTCTGTACCCAGAGCTTTGCCGCGTTGGAGCTGCAACGCGCACTGCGCAAAATCACCGGCCGGGCTGCGGACTTCGCGATCGTCGATGACCAGGCAGAACCGAGCGGCGACCTCGTGCTTCTTGGCGGGTCGGCCACCAACGCCATCACCAAGCGACTGGCCGGGGAACTTGCGGTCCCTCCGGACAAGCTGGGGGGACAGGGGCCGGAGGGTTACCGCCTGAAGACGATCACCGTGGACAGTTGCCAGGTGACTGTGATCGCCGGAGGGGGCCGCGTGGGAACACTCTACGGCGTCTATGATCTTCTCCATCGGTTGGGCTGTCGTTGGTTCGCACCCGGGGAGACCAACGAAGAGCTTCCGGATCTCGAACTGACCTCATTCCCTCCCCTTGACGTGACCGAGATGCCGAAGTTCTTCACCCGCGGATTCCACGCTTGGGAGAACCGGGCGGACACCGATTTTCTGATGTGGATGGCCCGAAATCGCTGCAATTACTGGTGTGTCCAGCAGGAGAACCATCCGCTTCTGCGGAAACTCGGGATCATGCTCGTCTGCGGGGGGCATCACATCATGCCCTGGTACCTGCATCCGAACCACACCTATCCGTACAATCATGCGGCGTTCGCAGGTGATGAGACGCATCCTCGGGATCCGTATGCTGCGGGCGACCAGTGCGAGGGCGACACGAACGAGAACGGGAAGCTGAGCTACTTCGAGGCCCATCCGGAGTGGTTCCCGTTGGTCAAAGGGGAACGGATTCCGGGATACACAGGTGAGTTCGGGGTCAACTACTGCACCTCGAACAACGACGCGACCGATGAGCTGATGAAGAGGGCTGTCAAAGACCTCATAGACGGGAAATTCCGCGATGCAGACATCGTGCGCTTCTGGAGTCTGGATGCCGGCAAGTGGTGCGAGTGCGCCTCCTGCAAAGCCCTGGGCACACCCACCGACCGTACCTTGCTCTGGGTCCACCGCTTCGCCCAGGAGGTCAAGAAGGCGCAGGCGGCTCAGCTCATTAACCGCAAGATCGTGATCCGATTCCTTGCCTATGCCGATGTGCTGCGCCCGCCTACACGCCCCCTTCCCGAAGACTTCAATTACTCGATGTGCTCCGCCACCTACTTCCCCATCGTGCGCTGCTATGTACACAATTTCGACGACCCGACGTGCTCCAAGAACGCGCAATACGTCAAACACCTGCATGGCTGGGCGGTGGACCCGGAACGCCACTACAAAGGGGAGATCTGCATTGGCGAGTACTACAACGTGTCGGGATACAAATGTCTTCCTGTCTGCTTCATGCACACCATGGCCAATGACATCCCGTACTACTACCACGGGAGCGGCGCCCGACACTTCCACTACATGCACTGCACAACCGGGAACTGGGGCAACAAGGCGCTGACCAACTACCAGATGGCACGTCAGTTGTGGGATCCGGATCTCGACTGTGAGCCCCTCTGGGAGGACTACTTCCGCGTCCGGTACGGCCGAGCCGCAACGTCGATGCGGCGCTTCTACGAAACGCTGGAGCAGATGCTCTGCAATGTCAGTGAACTGAAGTACGGGCTTGCCCGGCGGTTGGAGCGGGGGGCGGGCAAGCTGTTCCCCAATGCGCACCTTCACTACGAGAAGACATCGTCCGAGACAAACGACGGGCCCGATCTGGTGGAGATGCTCGGCTCGGCAGAGACGTGTCGAGCCATCATCGATCGTGTGCGAGGCGGCCCCCTCACCCCTCGCATCGCTGCACGCGTGGAAGAAGACGGACGGCTATTCACCTACGGTGAGAGGACGCTTCACTACTATGATGCTTGCGCCCGTGCCTACTCAGCGATTCGCCAGGACAGCAAGGAAGCAGCCAGGGAAGCTCTTGCTCAGGCCAAACGGGTCGCGGATCTTCTGCGGGAGGACACGACATCCACGACTCTTGCTTCGGCGCATGCGAACTCACCCAATGCTTTCACGGCGACGTATGCGGCCGGGGCGCTGGCCGTGCTTCAGGACCTCATCGGCCCCATCGTGCCGGACGACGTGAAGACCTTCGATGTGGAGGCGCAGAAACTGGTGCTGATCGGGCGGGACTTCTCGGGAGGGGGAGCCCTCAAGTACGGCTACCACCTACACGTCTTCCCAGAGAGGCGGAAAGTCTCTGACGACGGTAACTTCATCTATGGCAAGGGCACGCGACCGTATGATCGCATGACGGCCTGGTTCAGAATGCCGGACGTATCCGCTGCGCCGCTGTTCTTCCGCCCGGTGGGGCTCAGCTACCCCGAACACGGTGACTCGGGAGTCGCCGGGCGCATACTCGTCAATGGCCTCCAGGTCTTTGCTGGAGACGTGCCTTTGCCGACAACTGCTCTCGGGGCATTCGAGTTCATGGTGCCAGCCGGTGTGTTCAAGAAAGGCCTGAACCGGCTCGACATCCGCAACGTGGAACCTGAAGGTCGAGTGGGGAACCGTCCATGGTTCGGCATCGACCGCATTGAGATGAGGACCAAGCCCATGGCAAAGGAACCGCTCTGCAAGACTCTTGAGACTCCCGTTGATCTCGCCCTTAGCTACCGTTCCGAGGTGGATGGTACAGCCCAGCCCTATCGCGTGTATCTGCCAAGCACCTACGACGGTACCAAACGACTTCCGCTCTTCATCGCGCTCCATGGCACGGGTGGAAGCCAGGACACGTACTTCGACACCCCGAACTACGGGGATGGGATCTACAAACGGGAGGCGGAGAAGCGAGGAATCGTCGCCGTCTGCCCTCACGGACGAGGCACCACCGAGTACCGCGGGATCGGCGAGAACGACGTGCTGGCTGTTGTCGAAGAGGTCTGCAAGCAGTTCCTCATCGACCCTGACCGCATCATCTGCAGTGGCCAGTCCATGGGCGGAACCGGCACCACTTACCTGTGTTGCCGCTATCCTGACGTGTTTGCCGCAGGCATCCCGCTGGCCTCAACCTACGGGCATCTCGCTCTCGTCGAGAACCTGCGCCACGTCCCGATGTTCTACGTGCAAGGCGCCAAGGACTGGCCCGTCTACGCGAAAGACGGCCCTATCCCCATCACCAAGCACATGGAAGAGCTGGGCTACGACGGCACGCTGTGGGTGGTGCCGGATCAACCCCATAACACGATGACAGCCAGTACTGAACGCGTTCTCGACTGGGCTCTGGGTCAGCGGCTCATCCGGCGCCCTGAACGCGTGACGTTCCGCACGTTCCTCCCTATCCACGGGAAGGCCTACTGGACGGAAATCCAAGAGATCACAGAGATTGGCCCGCCTGCCCGGATCGATGCCTGTATTCAAAATGGGAACACGATCTCAGCAACCATCCACAACGCCACGCGCGTAGCGCTGCGACCCGAGCCTGAGCTCCTCGATTTGGCAGGGCCCATCCGCGTGGTTGTCAACGAGAAAGAGGCCTTCAACAGCGTGTGCCCGGCCGAGCAGGAAATCCGCCTGGTGTACGCCGACGGCGGCTGGAAGGGGAGCGTTGGACCACGCGCGCTTCGTCCTCTGACAGCTTACCGCACCCACAGGATCGGTATCGTGGGCGAACCGCCGACGCAGGAGGGCTCCGCCGAGACGTCGATGGGCAGTTGGCTGGCCGATGCGTTCCGTGACGTCGCCGGAACGGACCTCGCCATTTACACCGGACGTCACAGTCGGGGCGTGCCCTTCAAGCAGGGACAGGACGTGTTTCTCGTGGATCTGGTCAACTGGCTTCGCCCCTTCAATCGGGTTCTGAGTACCTTCGAAATCACGGGTAGAGACCTGCTGGAGATCATTGAGGACAACGTGAGGAAGGACAGCAAGTTCAGCCAGCACCTGATCCAGGTGTCCGGATGCCGTTATGCCTTCGACAAAAGCAAGCCCAAAGGTGAGCGCGTAGTTGAAACCGACCTGGACCCGGAACGCACTTACCGCGTCGTGTGTGAGCAGCACCACCTAAGCCGAGGCGATACCATGTTCCTTGCGGGACGCTCCGGGAAAATACCCTACACCGACCTTGAAACCACGAATCTGACCGCAGCCTGGCGCGCTATTGTCGAGGCCGGCGGCAGACTTCACGGCAAACGCGATGGCCGCGTCAGAGACCTGCCCCAAACCAGGCCCTGACTGTTGACCTCAGAGCAAGAGGCCGATGGGAAGCTCTCGGGTAAACGGTCCCATCAATCGCGTTGCCCGAGGACCGAGTGGCCAGAGGCGTATTCCTCGACTACGATACGTGCACCACACTCGGACCAGTGATCGGGGAGAAAGAGCCCGTGCAGACACCGCAGCATGGCATCATCGACATTCACACCCACCCGCAATGGGATGAGCCGTTCGAGCAGATGGCCCGAACATTGGAGTTGGCGCGGGGCCTGGGTATCGTCCGCCAGGTGGTTCTCGGAGGCAACCTGGGCTTCGGGTATCAGCCCACGGCTGACCAAGTCACCCAGATCAACGACCTGACCCTCCGTCTGGTCGAGCGCTGGCCGGATGAACTCATCGGGTTTGCCAGACTGAATGCCGGACTCGACGACAGCGTGGTTGACGGCGAGATCGACCGCTGTGTGAAGAGCGGGCCGCTCCAAGGCATCAAGCTCGCCGTTTGGCCTAATGCGCGAAGTCCGGAACTCGACGGGGTCATGCATCGAGCCGAAGAGCTCGGAGTCCCCGTCCTCCACCACTGCTGGTACAAGACAACGTGCAAGTACGAGGGCGAATCCGACTACACCGACCTGGCCCACCTCGCGGCACGCTTCCCCAACGTCACCATCATCGCAGCCCATCTGACCGCCGCCGGCATGCGTGGAGTGCAGGACATCCGTCCATTCCCGAATCTCTACATCGACACGTCGGGATCACAGTGCTCCTCCGGCATCGTCGAGTATGCGCTGTCTGTGCTTGGAGAAGACCGTATCCTCTACGGGTCAGACATTCCGGGGCGTGATTTCTCCGTCCAACTCGGGCGCATCTACGGAGCCCGAATGACGCCTGATCAACGTGAGAAACTCCTGCTCCGCAACGCGGAGAGGCTTTTGGGTTTGATTACCGACGAGGAACGACCGAACGCAGAGACGACCACGGGCAGCATGTCGGCGGATCTATCGACAGGCCGGGAACGCACGTTCATCGACCTGCGAAAGCTCCCGAGCCCCAAGCTGGTTGACGTGAACACCAGCCTGGGCAGATGGCCCTTCGCAACGTATGAGCAGGACACGGCCGCGAAGCTCTCCAATCATCTTGCCGGGGAGGGAATCGGGCTCGCCCTCGTTTCGAGCATCGACACGGCGCTCTTCCCGGATCCGCATATCCCGAACATGGGACTCGCCGAAGCCCTTGAACCGTACCCAGACCTCTTGCCCCTGATGACCCTCGACCCGACGCTTACACACTGGCGGGATTGCCTGGAAACGTATCGCGATCGAGGCACGCTCAACGCGGTGCGGGTCATCCCAAACTACCACCGGTACACACTCGACGACCCGCGCATGGATGAACTGACTGTCCAACTGCAGCAGAGCGATCACCCCGTGCTGGTCGTTCAGATGCGGCTTGAAGACGAGCGCGCTCACTACCCGCTGATGGCTGTCCCGGGTGTCCCTGTTGCGGACATCGTCGCGCTAGCCGAACGGCACCCGCAGCTGCCGATCCTCTGCCTGTGCGCTTACCGGGCGGAGGCCGTTAAGCTGACGCGCAACGCAGCGAACATCCTTGTGGACCTGGCCTATATTGAGTTCAAGGATACGCTGGCAGTACTCCTGCGGGACATCCCGCCGGACCGAGTCGTTTTCGGCTCGAACACCCCCATGCTCTATGCCCGAGCAGCCCTGATGAAAATGCTGCACGCAAACGTGGACCAAACGACGTTGGAGGCAGTCGGCAGCACCAATGCGTCGCGCCTCTTGGGGATTGATGGGCGGGAGGGAGTTGTCTCTTCAGGGTGAAGGCGGAGCTGCTACACCTCAAGCGGCGGGCCGTGTACGGTGTGCGCGGCTCGGTCCGGAAAGACGCCCCCCTTTCAGAGCCCCGACCAACGGGAGGGGGATTCCCGGGGAAAGAAGACCGCTTACGGTGTGCGCGGCTCGGAAAGACAGATCGGCGGACGGCACCGCCTCCCACACATTGTCTGCTTCTTGTGCGCGGCCCAGCCAGACAACGCGCTCGGATTCCTGAACACGTCTGCTATCTTTGTTGACCGGAATCAACGCCCGACAACAGGCCCGACCCCAAAGGCATCCCATGGCGATCAGTCCACGTCTATCAAGCCTCCTCCTCGTTGGCGGCGTTGCAACTTGCTGCGCCGGAACTGACGGCGTTGCCCAGGGCGTCCGCGTGTCGGAACGCGACGGCGGCTTTCTGTTCTCAGAAGCAGGGGCGCCTATCCTCTCTTACCGCCGGGCTCCGCAGACCATCAACGGACACACCAGAGCCCATTACATCCATCCGCTCTACGGGCTGGATGGGGAAGCCTTGACCGAAGAGACGCCAAAAGACCACCCCCACCATTGGGGCGTCTTCTGGGCTTGGCATCAACTGCTGATCGGGGACAAACACATTGGCGATCCCTGGATCCAGAAGGACGCTGCGTGGCGTGTGCGGCGGGCGACAGCAACCACCTGCCCTGACGGATCCGCCCTGTTGGATGCCACTGTCGATTGGACATCGCCACTCCGAGTGAACGCTGAGGGCGTTGAGGAGACAATCGTCTTCGAGACCACGCAGTTGAGGATTCATCCTGTCTCCGATGGTCACCGACTGATCGACGTCACGATCGGCCTTAGAGCAGCCATGGCAAACGTCCGGATCGGGGGCGCGGAGAACAACAAAGAGTACGGTGGATTTTCGGTCCGTATCCCGATGCCGAGTGACCTGAAATTTACAGACGCAAAGGGCGATGTGACTCCACAAGGTCCACCGGTTGCCGCCAGCCCATGGATGGATTTCTCCGCATCGTTCAGAGGCGAGGGAGAGCCCCGGTCCGGGCTGACCATTCTGTGCCACCCCAGCACGCCAGGGTTTCCACAGCGCTGGATCCTCCGTGCCCGGGGGAGCATGCAGAACCCAGTTTACCCCGGACGTGAGGCCGTGACACTGCCCATGGAGAAACCGTTGATCCTGCGGTACCGCCTGGTCATCCATCGCGGCGATGCACAGGAGGCAGGAATCGACGCCCTGCACCAGCAGTACGCCGAGAAAGAGTGAGAGGCGTGGAGGCGTGAGAACGTGAAAGCGTGGGAAGACAAGGACGGCAGACGGCCTCTCCCACGTTGGTTGCTTCCTCTTCTCAATGTGGGAGGAGCCGCTGTGCTCCGACTGCCCCTCCGCCAAGGCAATGGCTAGAGAACCCTGATAGCATTGGGGTAAACCCGCCGATTGAGGACCGACCGATGACTAACCGAGAACGTGTAATCGCAAGTCTAGCCCATCAGCAGCCCGACAAGACCCCATACCAGATTGGTTTCACCCAGAAGGCCATGGCGGCCATGGTGGCGTATTGCGGGGGGAACGACTTCCTCGGCGACATGGACAACTGTGCCGCCGGGTTAGTCGCGACCCCCGGCCCGAAGTGTCAGGCGATCAGCGAAACAGTCCGCCAGGATGAGTTCGGCGTTCAGTGGGACCGCAGCATCGATCGGGACATCGGGAACGTCTGCAACTGTGTCCTTCCCGAACGAGACCTTAGCGCGCTGGAGCTTCCGAACCCGAGCGATCCATCGCGTTTCGCGGGCTTTGCTGAGCGTTGCACCGCTGCCCACGATGCGGGGCGTTTCGTGCAGTTCAGCATTGGTTTCTCGCTCTTCGAACGCGCCTGGACCCTACGTGGCATGGAGAACCTGTTCATCGACATGATGGAAACCCCGGAGTTCGTCGAAGAATTACTCGATGCCATCTGTGACTACAATGTCGCCATGGTCGAACAGGCCGTGGCCTACGACATCGATGCAGTGCATTTCGGTGATGACTGGGGATCGCAGCTGGGGCTTCTGATGGGGAAAGACGCCTGGGAACGCTTCCTCATGCCGCGTTTGGCCAGGCAATACGGGGTGGGCAAGCAAGCGGGGAAGTTTGTCACCATTCACTCCTGCGGAAAGGTCCAGGAGGTCTTCCCGCAGCTCATTGAGATCGGCCTGGACTGCTTCAATCCGTTCCAGCCCGAAGTGATGGATGTATACGAGATGAAACGGCTCTACGGGGACCGACTCAGCTTCTGGGGAGGCATCAGTACTCAGAAGTTGCTGCCGTACGGAACACCGGATGACGTCCGAGCTGAAGCCCGCCGCATGATGGCCGAAGTGGGGCGTGATGGAGGGCTTATCCTCGCTCCGGCGCACGGGATCCCCGGCGACGCCAAACCGGAGAACATCCTCGCTCTCATCGAGACCGTCAATGATCAGTGAGTCGCCTCTGCTCAGTCGTAGACACACTCACGGCAGGCGTCGATGAAGGCCTCGATGTTGGCCCAGGGCACTTCAGGCTCAAGTACATGGCTCGGGGAGCATAGAAAGCCGCCGCCCTTGCCAACCGTCTCGAACAGGTGGTGAACGCAGTCACACACATCCTGCGGGGTGCCGAACGGCATGGTGGTCTGCGTGCCCACGGCTCCCCAGAACGCCAGCTGATCCCCGTATTGCTCCTTGATGGCGACGGGGTCCATACACTCAGGCTGGACGGGGTTGAGGATATCCACGCCAATCTCGATCAGGTCAGGAATGATCACGTCGATATTGCCGTCACTGTGGTAGAAGAACAGTACGTCCGGCTTGGCATTCTTGGCGGCAGCGATGATCTTGGCCAGACGGGGCTTGATCTGGCCGCGCCACAGGGTCGGGCTCATCATCAGGGCAGTCTGTCCCCCAACGTCTTCGCCAACGCCGACAATGTCGGTGCCACGCCCGGCCATTTGACGCATCTGGGCGGCCACCGCGTCCGACACGCGGTCCATCAGCACGAGCGCCGCTTCGCTCTCCATGGCCATATCCATCAGGAACGGCTCGTATCCCCGGATCAGCCAGGAAAGATCGTACGTGCAGAATCCGGCAATGTGCCGCGTCGCGTAGCCTTTGGCATGCCAAGCCGCGTTCTGCTCCGCGACCGTGGTGTAGCGGACCGGGTTGTCGAAGTCGGGGATGGGATAGGTCAGGGCATCGTCAACCGAGAACTCCTTGCCATCGAAGGGGCTCTCAAAGTGGCGGAAGTGCGTATCGCCTTCCATGGCCACTGTGGCGAATCCCCAAGTCCCATCGATATGGGCAGGGCCGGAGAACTCGCGCCCGGCGTAGTATGGCGCGAAGTCCGCAGGCGTGGGTGAAGGGCCGAATCCCACGCCCCGCTCGTCAAAGTCGTAAAACTCTGCCGCGTTGCTTGCGCCGGTCTGACGCTCGAACTCGGCCTGAATAGGCGGGGTCATGCCGAAGACGAAGGGAAGGCGATCGGGTTGTTGCCGACGCATGGCGGCCAGGATTCGTTCACGGGGAGTCATGACGTGCTTCCTCTTTGCTCAGGGAACGGCGGGTGATCACATCACGACACTATAGCCACGGACGGCTATCCGAACAGAGCCGTGGCTTGCGGAAGCGGCGTGCAAGCGGAGGATGCCGCCCGAGCTTCTTGTGCGGCGAGCGGCCCTCCGATCGCCAGAAGAAGATGCCGCCCGGTTCCCTTGTACGGCGAGCGGCCCTCCGATCGCCAGAAAAAGATGCCGCCCGGTTCCCTTGTACGGCGAGCGGCCCTCCGATCGCCAGAAGAAGATGCCGCCCGGAGGGCCGTGCGGCGTACAAGCGAAAGATGCCCCGGATTACTTGTCCGGGACAACATGCAGGCTCCGCAACTGGCAAGGCCCCATGGACAACGCAACGCCGCCGTTCTTCACCAGGATTTCGCGTCCGGTCACAGCGTCCGCAACCGCTCCGCCCCCATTGATCCTCACCCACACGCTGTCCTTGGCTCCCATCCCGGTATTGACGACGGCAATCCAGGTGCCGTGTTTGGGAGTCGCCACTCTTCTGACGACCACATCCAAGTCATCACATGCGCCGTGAACAACTGTGCTCGGGAGAGCGGGAAGGGCCAGAAAGTCGGCGTTGAAATCGCGGACCGGGGCCGGGAAACCCCGCCCGTAGTTGCAGCCGGCCAGGTAACCGATCATGGTCGGGTCCCCATTTGCCACGGCCACGGCTTCGGCGACCATACAGGACGGGCCGGCCCTCTCGATGTCCGCCACGAAATACCTGAACAGTTGTTTGTCACTCTTGTCGAACAGCATGTGCTCGTTCAGGGCGTAGTGACGCATCAGGGCCAGACCGGCCGGGGTACGAAAGGCATCAAAGGTGCGCGGGGAGGACACCGTGTAGAGCCGATTGAATGCATGAGACAGCATCACCCCCGCTGTGTCCGTGTAGGCCAGCGGGTCGTCCGCAGGGCGCGAATGCTGGACCTCCCACTCTCCCCAAGTCAGCCCGGGAGAGGTCAGTCCCGCCAGGTAGAGATCGTCAGTTACAACACGAGCGATACTGACGGCGTCAATGACCTCCTTCTTGCCGGTGATATGCTCAGGTTGCTTGAGAAGGCCCTGCCACGCAGGAGGTGTGTCGGTCACCATACGTGGTTCCCAGGAGCCGAAGCCGACGCCGGGCTCGCCTGCGCAGCCCGTGTAGAGGACCACTGCATCCTCAACGCCATTCGTCCGCAAGTAGTCCTTCATAGCTGACAGGAAGGTCCGTCGCTTCCCCTGCCACCAGGCAAGGTAGGACGCGTAGAGAGCCTTGTCCTTTTGGAGTGACGCACGGGTGACCGCCTGCCCCTCGTTCACCTCATCGCTGAAGCGCTTCCGAGTGGCATCACTGAAGCTCACCGGCATCTGCCCACGCGAACGGATCCAGGCCCCGACAAACCGGGCTTTGCGCCGCTGTTGGACCACCGTGATGTCGAGCATCTTGCGAAAATCCTCGAAGGTATCCGGATCGGTGATATCCGCATTGTGAGTCTCGATCCACTTGATGTGGGTGTAGGCGTCATCTCGAGTCAGCGGCTTGCAGCGGCGCTCGTTCCCCAGGCCTTTGGCTCCCTTACTGCCGCTGTACTCGTAGTAGGGAAACACGCTGAATCCACGCTTCCCCATGAGTTCGACAATCTGCCCCCAGAGGTCTTTGGTTACCCCATCGAAGTAGACCCAGGCGTTTCCTCCATGCGGAGTGGAATCCCAATGCTGGCAGGCACCAAACTCGAGAAGGTCTTTGGCGAACGTGTTCATCCCCAGGAAGGACATGAGATCAGCTTTGTACCGGTACCAATCCAGCCGATCTTCGACTCCGCGGTCTTCGCTCTTCGTGCTCTTCGAACCCAGGACGCCATCAGCCATCTCCTCACGCCAGAACAGGTGACGTCTCGGGAGCCCGTCAGGTGGGAGGCGCAGAGGCCGGGCGAGCTTCTCCGGATCAATCACCTCATACAGACGAATGCGACCAACGGCAATGCCCTTGGACATCGGAGCGTTGCGGGCCGAGAACTGAGCGACTGTGACATCGAAGCCATCCTCTGGTGTCAACGGGCGCTGTCCTTTCCCGCGCACCAGTCCCAACTCAGGAAAGCGGTCGTGAAGGCGAATCAGCAACGACCACGTCTCCCATTTCCCTGAAAGGGGCACGTCAAGCGACTCCGTCAGGCTATTGACATACTTGGCGTGGAGAGCATCTCCCACTGTCGGACCCGTGTGGAACCCCCTCGCCGTCTCGTTGCCCGTATTGATGACGACCATGGTTCGCGGTACATCCTCCGGGTACTCCACAGCTAACACGTAGGCTCCGCCCGGTCGGAGCAGCTTCGTCTTGCCAACCCGGTAGCTGATGTAGGAAGACTCGCCGCGGACGGGGGCAACCACGCGACAGGACCTGCCGAGAATCTGCGCCTGGCTGCTCGCGCCGGTCGGATACTCAGTCAGCGGGCGGTTCTGATCAACGTCCGAACAGATCACCTCGTCCACCAGTGACAGTGTGCCGTACGGGGGGAACTCCACCAGGGGCCGCTTCAGAGCTTCCTCCCGAGCCGTCTTCAGAGCTGCCTCACGTTCGGCGGCCTTGCGCTTCTCCTCGACCTTCTGTGCCACCATCTCCCGGTAGGCTTCGGGCGTGTATTCGTAGAGTGCGATCTCACTGATATTGGCACCGGCGTTCGCACGAGTCAGACGCAGGTACCGGGTCGTGACCTCCAATGGGATAGAGACCCACTTCCTGTAAGCTCCGCAATCGTAGGTTGCCGCCGTCTCCCATTGTCCGGGCTGACCGGCAGCCACGGTCAGATCCCCACGCCCATTGGTGTCGTAGACCCACAGAGCCGACAGGTTCTTCTCCGCTCCGAGATCCAGATGAACGCTAGCCGGGAAGGCCTTCTCCCAGAGCTGTGAAGGGATCTTCCACCCGGACGTCGGCATGCCCACGGGTGGCCCGATGATCTCACGCTGTTCATCCACCAGCATCTCTGGCGTGCCGACATCGCTTTCGTTGACCAGCATGCCCGAGGTGAGATCAAGTCGATGCTGCTGGGCCGAAGCGACGAGCGTTGCAGCCAACCAGAAGACCGGGAGGCTCCTGAAAATAGAACGGTAAGGCATCGCTGTTTCCTTCTTGTGGAACGGTGGTACGGGGGGCCCCTCTCTCTGCTGGGTGCGTGGCGTTCTGCAGTGGTAATAGAGTCCCTCATACGCTTCCCTGCTGGAGCCGCCATTGACAATTTGAGCGCGAAGCGAGCCATGGGGAAAGCTGCCGGGATGCACGCGCACATGTCCACCGCAACTGTCAATTCGGCTCGTCGTCCGGGGTTCTGCGGCCTCCCTGCCCCAGCTCTGCACGGCGGAGGCCGTCATATGCAGTTGGACTTGTCCCGACAGACCGGCAGGTTAAGGCATCGACAGAGCACAGCTGTATCTACACCGCCCCGAGTCGTCTTCGTAGCGACGGACCGCTGACACTGATCCCTTCTCTCCGCCTTGGAAGTAACGGGATGCGGGATGGAGGCCGTCGCAGATGAAACACGGACACACAGGAACGATGACGGACACCAATGGCGCCCACCGCACCGCGAAATCCACCAGGACGGCAGAGCCCTTCCTGCAACAGGTCACGCGGGCTTTGGTCATTCGGCTCGCGTTGGGAGTGACCACGATGTCTGCGGCAGCGTACGCAGACGATACGTGGGGCGAGAACAGAGGTTGCCTTCAAGTCACGGCCACACGCAAGAAGCCCCTCGCTGAACGTGCGCGAGTGGTCATGGCCAAAGACGCAGACACACCGTTCCGGCTACGCTTCCGCTTCCGCACATCCGGTCCGCACAGCTACGCCGCCCTTCTCTTTGTCGGTGTCCACGCGCGCGGCGCTGACTTCATGAGCAATGGAGCGGGTGTGATCATCCACCGCCACTCATCAGAACGCGGTCTTTGTGGGTATGCGTTCGTCGGTGACAGTCTCGGAAAGCTGCACCTCACCAAGGGCGAGCAGGCCGGACTTGCCTACGACACCGTCTACGATGTTGACTGCATCTACACACCGACCAACCGCACGCTGCACGCTGGCTTCAACCGGACGCTCGACGGCGCCCTGGCGGGTACCAGTAGCCTTCGTCTACCGGATGGCGTGACATGGCGCTCCGACGCCCTGGCTCTGTGGAATTACGCCGACGGTTTGCCCAAGGTGGCAAACAGCAGTCGTTTGACCGTTCTGATCGACCGCCTCAGACTTGACGACCTGGAACCGCTGCGTTTCGATGGTGACTTGAGTGAGTTGCCTCTGGACAGCGGCAGTGAGGCGTTCGCCTGGCACCGTGTTCCAGAGCCCCCGCTGTTCAGTGCGCTGACCGGTCCCGGCACTGTGCCCCCGGGTCAAGCTGCCACATGCCAGGTTGCTGTGCGGCCACAAACAATGGGCCCAGTCCGGTTCAGTCTGCAGACCTTCACGGGTGACGTGCTGCTGCAACTGGATGCCCCCGTCGTGGACAACGCCGCCACCGTGACATTCACCGGGGCTGCGCTCGACAGGCTGGTGCGCGGCGAGCATGCCGTCACGGCGACACTCCCAGGGCGGCCGGAGCGAATTGCCCGGAGCATCCTTCTGCAGGGCCGCATCTTCCGCAACCCAGCAGTCGTGCCGACGGACGTGCGGCCGGGAGATGAGCTCGTGTTCGATGATATGGGCGCGTTTGGGCCACGTACAGCGATCAGCGAAACGTCGCAGAAGGGCGTGTGGTGGCGCCGTCCATATCGCTGTGAGAGCAGCGAAGATACTCGGCACATGCTCTGTGTCAAGGAGCACGATCCAGCCGACCCGCGAGGCTGCCTGGCGCCAGCGCTACGATTGCCGCTGACGGTCGAAGGCTGGTACGAAGTCTGGGTAACCACGGTGCGCGGGGAGGAAGGCGGGGGGATTGATGTTCGGCTGTCGGACGACCCCTATTTCCTGCATCTCGACCCACAACAGATTGCCCCCGCCAAAAAGAGCCGCTCAGGACCACGGCTGGTCGACCTGCGGTTCCGCAATGCCGACTTGACCGGTCAGGGCTTGGTCTTTCAGCAGCCGTTTGGAACCTATGACAGTGCAACGCAGCTCTGCAATGCGGCCGTGGCCGGCATACGCCTGGTGCGACTCTCCCCGGAACAGGTCGCCCGGCACGAGGCCGAGTCCGCGACCCCGGCAACGCGCGTGATCGGGTTCGACAACGACGGCTACTCATACTTCTGGCGCTGGGGCACACAAGATCCCGCCTGTATCGCCCGATTGCTCGAACCGTTGCGGACACCCAGTGCAGCGTTTCTTCATTTCTCACTGGGTGGCCTTGGCGGTCTCACCATACCGACCCCCTACACCGAGCTGTTCCAACTGAGTGGACATGTGCGCGACGGCGATTTCCGAGCCAACGCGTTCTTCCGCTGGTGCCGCGACGAAGACGTGAACATCGTCAAGGTCTTGGCGGAGCGGGCCCACGAGCTGGGGCTCGAGCTGTTTGTCGCAACCATGATGGAACGTTCCTACTCACGTGACCGTTTCATACGTGAGCACCCCGAATGGAGAGTGCAGCGCGGACGCGGCACGTGGGACTATGCACAGCCCGAGGTGCAGGCGTTCCAGATCCGCAAGATCGCCTGGATCTGTGCCAACCACGACATCGATGGATTCACTATCGACTTCACCCGCTACGGACACTTCTTCAATGAAGACGAACCTGATAAGGCCCAGCACATGAACCGATTCGTGCGCGCTCTGCGACGCAGAATCGATGAGGTGAACGCAACCAAGGCGCGCCGCGTCAAGCTCTGTGCCAGTTTCGGGGATGAATCGCTGTTCATGCGTCACTGGGGTACAGCCACACTCAGCGACCAGGGCCTCGATCCGGCAACCTGGATCCGTGAAAGCGTGTTCGACATCCTTATGCCCGAGGGCAAGACATGCCTGGACTTCGTGCGGATGGCGCAGAGCACCCGAACCGAAGTGTGGCCACGCAAGGTCTCCGGGTACGCACTCCCCGATGATGAACCATCGGGCCGCCTCGGCCCAACCGGCATCGAGCGCTGCGTGAAGCAGGTGTTCGATGCAGGGGCGCCGGGTGTCTTCTTCTTCAACCATGAGACGTGGACGACCCTGGGCCGGCTCGGAGTGCGCAAGGAACTCGATCTCCGTGCCGCAACTGAAACGAGCTATGCTCTACGCGAGGGCAAAGCGCTGCAATTCCCCGACTGGTTGCCAGGTTACAGTACGTGCAAGAAGCTGCGTGCGTCATTCGTACCAACCACCGTGACAGCTGAGCTCGACCATGTTGACTCCACAGTCCTGTTGCCACTGCGCAACAGCTTTGACCGGGCCGTAACCGCACATGTGACCTGGACCACTGCAGAGTCTGCCGACGGACTCAGCGCAACACCTGTACAGAGCGAATGCGAACTGGCGCCGGGGGGAAAGGCAACGCTCACGGCCAGGATAGTCGGCACATTCCCCCCCGCTGATGCTGACACCGCACTGGCGGCGAACATCCTCTACACCGCCGGAAGAATCGCCGTTTTCCGTGCTCGCGTGCCTGTCCGGCTCGTGCCCGAACTCGTCTGCGCTCCCACCCCAAGCATGGACCAGGAAGCGGCCCTCGGCAAAGACGACAAGCTACGAGTAGGCTGGACGCAAGACGCGCTCAGAGTGACTGTTGCTCTACCCGGGAACCCCAACCAGACCACACCGTTAAAGCACGATGACTTCCGCGGCCTTAACAAGCGCCTCTGCGTGACGCTGTTGGTCGCGTCCGGGCGCAGTGAGAAGACTTACCACGCGTTCCTGACCGATGGCAATGGCAGCCGTGCCGACGCGCGCTGGGCCTACAGTGCGTTCCACAACAAGCACCTGAGGGGAGCGGATTGGGGCGGGGAATGGGCAGTTGTCCGCGACGGCGAGGCGGATCACTCACAGGTGACATTCACCGTTCCGTTTGCCACACTTGAGGGAAAGCCTGCACCCGCTGCCTGCTGGCGGCTGGCCGTCTCGGTGCGTCGTGCGGGACCACCAGTCGACTGGCCTGCGGAACACAGGGGAGCCGTCGCCCGTTTCGGCCGGCTTGTGTTTCGCTGACCTGGTGCCTGCACGGAAAGGCCCCCGCCTGGTGAATTCAAGCGGTCGCCCTAGACCGCCGGGTTTCCGTTCAGGCACTAACCTGTCAGCTGGCGACCTATCGGGCGTGAGCCGCGGCTCGAGCTATGGGCCGCGTTTGAGGGACACGCTCTGCAGGACAAATGCGCCAGTGACCGGCTCCAGCGTTACCCATGCCGTGGCACCGTCCAACTTGCCTTGCGCTTTCCCACCGGAGAACGGCAGAACGATCTCATCACCCGTGGTCGTGTCAATCGTGACAGTCTGGTCCAACATGACGTCGATGGGAATCTGGTCGCGGTGCAGCAGGTGTCGGCCCAGCTCGTAGTCGACCTTGGGGCCGAGGGATCGTCTGACCATGGCTCGAACGGACGCGCGTTCACCATCGGGTCCGAGTCGGGCAGCCAACCTGAGGCAGAACGGTGTGTCCCTGTCCTTGCCACTTCGAGGCAGGGCTGTCGGAGCGCTCTCAAGCCGGGTAACTGACGCACAGTCCAAGCCCCACCCGTCCTCGTAGCGTCGGAGGGGTTCCGTCACCCTCTTTGTGACGTTCCAGCAGGCGATACCGTTACCGGCGTCAGAGCGGAGCCCGGCATTGTAGATCACCTCACCGTCCTTGCGGCGGTCTGCGGTCTCAAGGGCCTCCCAGCCACTCAAACAGCGCGGGGGGTCACGCATGGCGCTGCCGGCCGCCCGAATCAACTCCATGTTCACGAAGTCATGCAGGATGGTGGTGAAGATCTCCATGTCGTGAAACATGACCCCATCGACCGGCGCCATCCGCACGTGTCTGATCCAGTTGGCGGCTTGCTGCTGAGTTGCGACGAGCCCCAGCTGTCGGTAGGTCCCCCTGAACGACATATCCGCAAAGAGATACGGCGAGTACTTGACGCCGTGCTCATGACAGACGTTGGTGTATTCATGCAAGCGCTTCAGGCCGTCGACCCCCAGGAGGCGCATCTCTTCCGAACGCCAACAGCTCGTGTGCAGTTCGTCCACGGCCTTCTCAATGACGACTTGACGCCAGTCGAGGTTGGCGTAATGGTTGCGCTTCCTCGCCGGCAGCGCAATGGCAGTGCGCCCCCCGTGTTGATGGACCTTGGCCGTGGCCGATTTGACCCAGGAAACGATGTACTCCCCCTGCAGGTCAAGCCATGCGTCGCGGTCGTAGTCCTCCGTACGTGGATCAGCGCCGAAACGCCGTTTGTACTCCAGCGCAATCGGCTCATTGAACCCGTACTTGGCGGTCAGCGGCATGCCGTGCCGGGACTTCGTACAGAACATGAAACCGTCAACACCGTAGGCGAGGAGTTCATCAATGTAGCGGTCGAAGTAGGCGCGCACTTCAGGATACGCATAGCAGAGCGCCCCGATACAGGTGGATTTGCCATCTCTGGAAGTCAGGCGAAACTCGGGGTGCCTGGCGGCGAAGCGATCATTGCGCGTGTCGAACAAATCGTAGAAGACATAGCACTCAATCCCCGCCTCCTGACAGTATCTGACGGCCAGTCGGAAGAGGTCGAACGCCGGGTCGACAAAGCCCGGGGCGGCCTCTCCCCAACTCGTGCGGACCTCGCTCGGGTGCTCGGTGTACCCCATCATCAGAGCCCGGATATTCAGACGCCCAACGCCACGTCTGGCACAGCCTCGAATGAAGGCCGCGAGTCCGGCTTCGTTGTCGCGCCGGCAGTTGAAGTCGACATTCAGAATGAGCGTTTGTGCCGGCGATTCTGCGGGAGGAGTCTCGTTGACCTGCTCCGTGGCAGAGCCTTCGATGGTCACGACCACAGGCATGGAGTCTCCAATGTACGGGCCGCCGGCAGGGCGTACATGAGCCACAATGTGAAAGGGGTACGTTCCGGGGGGCCAGTCCATCGTGGGGATATTCAGAAGCAGCGCACCGACGTCGGGGTCCTTGTCCAGGTCCCCATTGTCCATGATGCACATGTTGTGGGTGTTGGCGGCGAAGGCGGGATCGTGGAGATGAACGTAACCGTCGTTCCGCCGCGTGAGGCCGGGCAGCATGGAACCGCTCACCGACACCTGACTCCGGAACATGAAACTGCCAACTGCGATGTTCTCTCCGACGGCCCGGCAGGTGACTCGGAGCGTGTCGCCAGCCCGAAGACTCACCTTGTCGGGGGTGGCCTTGGTGATCCTGATCCGGGGCTCGCCGGAGACGTCTGGCTGACCGTATGTACAGCAGTGCCAGGCAACTAAGCCCCAGGCGCAAGCCATCGCAATCCGTCGTTGTCCTGCCGCTCCACTCACACAAATACCCCAGTGCGTTCTCACTTGGCGGGGAGCTTGGCCCGAATGCTGTTGAACTCGGTCAGCGCCTTCCAGGCAATGCGCTGCAGGTCGGCCAGGTCTTTGCCCGCGAACGTGCGTTTGATGGGTCTCCCATCGCGGTCTTTGTCCTTGTTGTCCTTGTCGAGGAAACGGATGTCGGTGATGGAATCCACGGCAAGACCCTGCGGAGTGCGATCGAAGATGGCTCCATAGAACGTGCAGGCGGTCAAATACGCCATCGTGTGATTGAGGTGGGCGTCGTTAATGAAGCGCAAGGTGAAATCAGGACGTTCCGTCTGGCAGCGGAACGCGACCAGCCCCATTGGCACCACCGTGGCATCGATGCGATTGGCCAACGCAGCAATCACCCGAGCCTTTGACATCGCTTTCCTCTTGTCCGGTGCAGCTGTCAGCGGCTTGGCGTTCTGGGTGTGGGGCGTCGTTTCGTAAAGCACGATGCGAGCCCCCTGGGCCTTGATCAGTTCGGCGAATCTGGGGGCGTACTCAACATAGAGTGAGTCTGCACCTTGTACGTCATCGCGGTAGGACTGCAGCACGACGATGTCCCACGTCTTCCGCTGCTTCTCGAGCCCCTTCAGCAATCCCTGGTGACGCTTGAGTGCCCCCTTCGCGTACTTGTCTTTGGGGTCGTCGGCAATGGCCTTCTTCAAACTCTCGATCGTAGCTTTCTCCTCGTCGACAGTCAGCTCAGAAATCCGCACGTAGTTCTGCGTCCCCAACCGCCAATGGTCCACCAGGCGACGCCCACCATAGATCACCTGGGTGATGTCGAACGTCAGGCCGGGGTTGCCGGCCTCCGCCATTGCTTTCACAACGGTTGCGAGCCTGTGCCGGGCCGTGTAGCTGTTGCCGATGAAAAGGACGTTCAGCTTCTTCGCTTCCGCCGCATGGACCCCTCCGCCCCCTACGAGTGCGAGGGCCAGAGCGAGGGATAGAAGAGCTGTTCGGTGGAGGCGTGGATTCGTTGTCTGCATGCTTTGGTCTCCGTCTTGCTGAAGGTGCATCGCCGCCGACAGAGAACCTACTGCGTCGACAGCCAAGGCGCGAGTTGACCGCTCGGGGGGAGGGGATGCCGCTGACGACGGTCCGTCGGGCATATCTGAGGGTGTCATCTGCGGTTGTTCGGTGCCTGAACAGAGCCGCGACTTTCAGGAGCGGTTTCCGGTGGCGACATCAAGTGGCGACCGCTCCCGCAAGTCACGGCTCTGACGGTCACCCCAAACTGCGTTTTGTGCCGAAGTCACACACGAGCCCAGCCTCTGCCCAGAATCGAACAGTCCTATCAAAGGGTGTAACCCTGGCCGCCTTGGCGGCCGGTCGCGGCACGGCGGCCCCCCCCACATTGGGGGACGCCCTCTTCAATGTGGGAGGCGGTGCCACCCGGCGACCTTCCCGTGCTCAACTGCGGTGAAATTACAAACGAGCGCCCCCCGCCGCAGTCCGGTATGCAGCATGCGGAACGCGTTTCCCCTGGGCCTCCCACTGCAGCTCAAAGTCAGTCTTGATACCGGCAATATCGTCCAGCCCATCGTCAGCTCGCTCGAACGCGGGATGCATCTCCGCGATACGCTGCATGGCCTCGAAGTAGGGAACATGGTCGGTCGCAAAGTGGAAGACGCCGCCGGGCGTCAAGATGCGAGCGATCCGTGAAAAAAAATCAGTTGTGGCCAGGCGCTTGTTGCGGTGCTTGTCTTTGGGCCAGGGATCGGGACAAAGGAGGTGAGCTCGGCTGATGGAACGATCCGGGATCTGGTAGCCGACCAGTTCGAGGTTGTTGGCCCGGAGCAACTCAACATTCTCAAGACCGCGTCGATCCGCCTTCTTCGCAACCTTACGCAGCCGACCCAGCATGACATCGGCGCCAAGAATGAGGCGGTCCGGAAACCGTTCAGCCAGATCCAGGGCAAAGCGGCCTTTCCCGCATCCCATATCAAGCTCCGTGGGCATAGGCGGTCGCCCGAAGAGAGGCTGGAGGACGGTGTAGGTATTGGTAATGATGTGAAGCATGGGAAAAGTGTGTAGTCAGTCGTTATGTGTAGTCAGTCGTTAGAAGAACGTTCGGGGTGTGCGAGCAACGGCTAGTCAACCGTCTGGAGGAACTCACCGATCCGCCCCATGGCGACCTCGATTTCCTCAAAGGCGGTCGCGTAGGAACAGCGTACATACCCTTCACCGCAAGCACCGAAAGCCGTTCCGGGCACAACTGCTACGCGTTTTTCCTGCAGAAGTCGTTGAGCGAATTCCTGTGAACTGAGTCCGGTGTCGGAAATGCGCGGGAAGACATAGAACGCCCCTTTCGGAAGCACACAGGGGAGCCCCATTGCATTCAGCCGCCTGACGATGACATTGCGCCGCTGCTCGTACTCCCGTTTCATATCGAGCATGTCGCGGCGGCCCTTCTTGAGGGCCTCGACCGCGGCTTCCTGGGCGATGCTTGAGGCACACAGCATGGTGTACTGGTGGATCTTCATCATCGCTTCGATGAGATCCTCAGGCCCGCAAGCGTACGCAACGCGGTAGCCGGTCATCGCGTAGGCTTTGCTGAGCCCTGCCAGCAGGATCGTCCGCGCCGCCATCCCGGAAACGCTGGCAATGCTGGGGCTGGCATCCGTGTACGTCAGCTCCGTGTAGATCTCATCGCTGATGACCAGAAGATCGTTCTCAATGGCCACCGCAGCGACCGCTTCCTTCTGTTCCCAGGTCAGGTCCGCACCCGTAGGATTGTTGGGAAAATTGAGGAGGAGCGCTTTGGTCTTCGGAGTAATCCGGGCGGCCAAGGCTTCAGCAGTCAGAGCGAACCCGGTTTCCTCAACCGTGTCAACCCCAACAGCTGTGGCGTGGGCCATAGTGATACACGGCTCATAGGAAACGTAACACGGACGGTGGATAAGAACTTCGTCGCCCGGATTCAGAACGGCCCGGAGAATGAGATCAAGGGCTTCGCTGACGCCGACGGTGATGATGCACTGATTCTCAGGCGCGTAGTCCATCCCGAACGTGCCGGCGACGTACTCGCACACGGCTTTCCGAAGCGATAGAAGACCAAGATTCGAGGTGTAACTGGTGTGTCCCTTGTCGACGGCGTAGATCGTCGCTTCACGGATAGTCCAGGGGGTGGCAAAGTCGGGCTCACCTATACCAAGAGAGACCACGTCTTCCATGGTGTTGACCAGCTCGAAGAAGTCGCGGATTCCACTCCGAGGCAAGGCGCCGATATGTGAAGCTACCCAGCTATGGGGTGATCTTGAGTCGCTCATAGGATTCATCCTCTTGAAGGCGGAAACCGGCCTCCTTGTATTTCTTCAGCAGGAAGTGAGTCACCGTCGACTTGACGCCCTCCAGGGGGGCCAGCTTACTGGCGACGAATGAAGCCACCTCATGGAGGGAACTGCCGACCACTTCCAGACGCAAATCATAGCGCCCGCTGACCAAGTGCACCGTGCGCACCTCAGAAAACTTGCTAACCCGCTGAGCAATGGGGTCGAACCCCCCATCCCGCTGCGGCTGTACCTCGACTTCGATGATCGCCCGGACAGCGGACTCATCAAGGCTCTGCTCATTCACCAACGCGTAGTAGCCAATGATCGTCCCATCCGCTTCCATTTCCGTGATCACATCCGCAATCGCCTGCTCGGGAACGGCAAGTCGATCAGCGATCTCAGCGTTGGGCATTCGTGCATTCTGCTCAAGCAGACTCAACACTTCCTCGCGCATCTCTGGCTTGTCCATGGCTGTTTTTTCCTTGCCTGTGGGCCGTCACAGTCGTCCGGCAATCTGGCGATCACCGGGAATAGACGCGGCCGGTTGCTTCCCGGTCCACATAGGGGATTCTGGCGATACGCCATTGGAGGGCTTGCGGAGAGCGGGAAGGTTGTCCGTCGTCGCTGGCCCCAAGGCGGGGTGGCGCCCAATAGCTCGCCTACCTCGGCCCTACGGTCACGGGGAAGGAATCGTCAGGGCCTGCCCTTCCCTAATCGTGTCGCCCTTCAGATTGTTGGCCTTCTTGATCGCGTCGATAGAGACGCCGAAAGCCGTGGAAATCGCGCTCAGTGTGTCACCTCTGACCACGGTGTACGTTCGCTTTGCGGTCGGCGGCGGCGCGACCCGGCGCTGCACATTCCGCACGGCACCCTCAACGGTCTGGGACACGATCTTGATAACTTCGGACACCGACTTCTTGCGCGTCTGCTCCTCTTCAGCAAGAGCGCTGCGCAGGCGGTCTACCTGCTGAGTCATGGTATTGCTCAACGCCTGAACCCGCCCTTCGGCAGCCACGACTCGACGCTCGAGTTCCTGCACACGCTGAGCCTGGGCTTGGTTGTCCTCGGCCAAAGCAATCACCTTCGCACGCAGTTCGTGAACAGCCCGGACATCGCTCTGCAAGGCCGCCGTATGTGTTGCTCGTTCATGTTGTTGACGCCGCATCTCTGCCAAGTCGCGGGAAAGACGCTGCTGCTGCGCCATCTGGACATCCTGACCGCCTGCCGGCTCGAGCAGGACACAACCGCCAACGCCGAGAGTCACAACTCCCAGCCCAGCGCTAAGCACAACGGAACGAATCGTTTTGGTCATGGCTCATTGCCTTGAATTAGCCGCGGACATACGGTCCATTACGGCGTGTCTCTAGTCCTCTCGCCCTTCTGGCTTCAAGGCCGACAGCAGACCAGTTCCGACTGCTGGAACGGTCTGGAGAACCACCCCTGATATAGCATAACACAGAACCCCGAGTCTGCAAAAGAGTGGAGACCCCATGTGCGCGAACAGACGTGACCGTCCGTCATCCACGCAAGACCGTGTCTTGAATCAGGTTGTCGACGCTCTCAAACGCACAGATGCCGGGGACCCTCTACACCTGGTCACACGACCTGACGGTGACGAAGCCGCGATCGTGCACCACACGCTCCTGACGATACTCCGGCGCCAGGCCTCCCTTGACTGGGTCCTGACCTCCAACGCAACCGGCCGAATACGCCCCCGGACAAGGCGCGTGCTGCGCTGGGGGCTCGCCCAAATCCTCTACCTCCGGAGTCTGGCCCCGGAACTGGCAGCGGATACCTGTGTGCGTTTCGTGCGCCGGAGGTACGCGGTCCGCGAAGCGGGGTTCGTGAACGCTCTGCTGCGGCGCCTGGTCGACCGCGGGTGCGAAAAGCTGCTTGCGGATGTGACCAGAGACGCACCAGACGACGTCCGGCTGGAGTTGAGCAACGTCCTGCTCAAGCGTTGGCGCAAGCGGCTCTCCGCGGAGGAGCTCACTCGACTATCACGGGCGCACCTGGAACCTGTTCCCGTAACGGTCAGGCAACGCCGGGAAGTGGATGACCCCGGAAGCCTGGGGCTACGCCCTCTTCAGGATGTCACATGGGCCCGTGACCAACCGATGTGGGTGTGCGATGCCCCCGCGGCTTTCCTGCGCAGCTCAGCCCTTCACGAAGGCCACTTCTATGTGCAGGATCCCGCCACATTGCTGGCCCCAACGCTGCTGGCGGTGGAAGCAGGAGACCGCTGTGCGGACCTCTGTGCCGCTCCCGGAGGAAAGACCCTCATGTTGAGCGAGGCTGCCGGGGAAGCCGGGAGGGTGGTATGCTGCGACCGCTCGTGGCCCCGACTTCGCGTCTTGCGCGAGAACACGGACTCCGCACCCAACTGCCAGGTCGTCTGCGCGGATGCCGGGCGGGCGCCCTTTGCCAAAGGAACGTTCGATCGGGTCCTGCTGGATGTACCGTGCAGCAACACAGGAGTGATCCGACGACGGCCCGACGTGCGCTGGCGCTTTTCCGAGGAGGGGTTGGCAGATGTGGTTCGGCTCCAGGCGAGAATCCTCGACGAAGCGCAGGCCTTGGTTCGTCCGGGCGGATTCCTCGTTTACAGCACCTGCAGCGTCGAGCCGGAAGAAAACGCGCAGCAGACACAACGCTTCCTCGATTCCCACCCCAAGTTTGCCTTACAAAAGGCAGTTCAGCTCTTGCCGGATCGCGACCATGACGGGGCCTACGCGGCCCTCCTGCTTCGGGCCTGACCTGCCTACTCCACAGTCGCGCCCCAGACCTGCCGAGCGTCAGTGTCGCCTTGCAACACCTTGACGATGCCGTCTTGGCGCAGCGTCCGCATCCCTTCCTGAACCGCCAGTCGACGAATCTTCTCCGCCGGTTCACCATGCGTGATCATCGCTTTGATGGGGTTGGATCCCACAAGTAACTCGTGGATTCCTGTGCGCCCGCGATAGCCCGTGCCGAGGCAACGACGGCAACCAACCGGCTTGTAGAGTGAAACGTCACTGAGATCCACCCCAAGCTCCGGGAAAGAGTCCTCGCCATAGGCGTTGATAAGCATCTCAAGCTCTTCCTGGGACGCCGTGTAAGGTTCGCGACAGTCGGAGCACAGCGTGCGGACAAGGCGCTGAGCAAGAACGCCGATCAGAGCATCGGCAAAGTTGATTGGATCCAGCCCCATGTCAAGCAAACGGGTGACGGTCTCTGGAGCCGAGTTGGTATGAAGGGTTGAGAAGACGAGATGACCGGTAAGCGACGCCTCGATGCCGGCGCACGCTGTTTCCTGATCCCGCATCTCACCAATGAGTATGACGTCCGGATCGGCGCGCAGGAAGGCGCGTAGCGCCGTCGCGAAAGTCACCCTGACTTTGGGGTTGACTTGGAGCTGCTGAAGGCCTGCCTGGGTAATCTCAACCGGATCCTCAGCCGTCCAAATTTTGCGTTCCGGAGTGTTGATGTGTCCCAGGACTGCATGCAGCGTGGTGGTTTTCCCGGATCCGGTCGGCCCAACCACAAGGAAGAGCCCGTGAGGCCGGGTCACCATTTCCTCGATGTGCTGCTGATTGAAGCTGAGCAGGTTGAGCTCCCCAAGCGAAAGGACGCCGCCAGGCGACAGCACACGCATAACAGCATTCTCGCCATTGACAGTTGGAACCGTGGCAACACGCAGTTCGTAATTGCGGTCCCCCATCGTCACCGTGACCTTTCCATCCTGAGGGACGCGGCGCTCAGTAATGTCCATATTGGCCATCACCTTGATTCGCGAGAGCACGGCCCGCATGTGCGCATCCGGTATGTCCAGAATCTTATGACATACGCCGTCGACACGGATACGCGCCCCTCCCGGTTCGCCGCTCAACCCGGGCTCAATGTGGATATCGGACGCGTTGTTGCGAATACCATCGGCGATAAGACGGCTGACAACCTGGACAATGCCCGGAGCGTTCTCGTCCAGCAGTTCCGTCGTCGTATGCCCGGAGCGTCCGCTACCAGGCCCCCTCCCATCCAGTTCCCCCAAAAGCTCATCGAGCCGGAGTGACTGATTCACCGCCCCCACTGCACTGCCCTTCCGGGCCTTCTCCGGATGGATGTAGAGCCAGATATCCTCCCACAAGGCAACACGCAAATCGATATCAGAAACGCTCAGGACACTCTCCGCCTCCTGCAGGCGAGCTCCGTCGGACGGATCGTCGATCAGGACCAGCGCCCGGCCGTTGGCACAGGACAGAGGGACCCAACGCCGACGCTCAAGGAAGGTCCGATTGAGAGCGTCCTGCAGTTGGTGGTCGACCTCCAAACCCGGATCAAATTGCATAAAGGGCACGCCATAATAAGCTTCGAGGCAGGCTCTGATTTCATCGACCGGGACACTGGCCTCGGTGACCAGTTGGTAGCCGACAGAGACCCGGCCGTCCGCGGCAACCGTCTCACAGAAACGGAGCTTCTCCTCGGTGACCAACCCACGCTCGACCAACTCCTGAAACGGTCCTCCAAAAAGGGATCCGGCTCCCGGATCCGGAAGCAGTAATTCAGACTCCTGAGTGTCGAACACCGGAGCCATTAAGCCTGCCAGTTCCTGAAGGGCGACCATGTCCTCTGCTGTGAACGTGCTGTGAGACTCTGCCCGCCTGCAGTTGACCACCTCGATAGCACCGACCACCCGGTCCCGCGATCGGATTGGGACAGCCATGACCGAACGGGTGTATTCTTCAGTTTCCAGCTCGTAGCTGTAATCGCACTGCAGCCCCGGGAACGTCGCCCCGACCGATTCCATGTCGTGGATGTCGCGGATATTGACGGCTCTGCGCTCCTGAGTGACGTACCCGGGCACAGAGTCGCAAGCCACCGGGACGTACTGGGGCACGGCCGAGATATCACTGCAGTACCATGGTTCGAGCTCTTCCTCCTCGAACATGTGCTGGTAGACCGTGATCCGCTCTCCCTCAACCAACTGCAGGAATTCCGTGGCAACGGGGGCGAAAGCATCCGGTGAGTCTGGGACTGTCATGAGCGAAGCAAACTCCGTAGTACGGCCAGGCAGCTGATGGAGCGCGAGATCGCCCGGGTGGCGGCGAGTCAGCCGTTCACGGACGGACAGGAGACCGTCCCGGGCATACTGAGAGCGCGGGGAAACACCCGTGATTATACCCCTGTCAACGTCCCACATCAACATGGTCTTGCAATCGCGCGGGCGGATTCTACGTTACCAAGAGCGTATACCTGCCTGCGACGGAAGGGCCGCCTGCACCGAGGAGTGGAAGACACGCTGCCATGCCGGACGAGCCGAGACTCATCTCTGTAACAGTGTCGCTTCGAGCGACATTGGCCAAATACAGACCCGTCCCTGCATGCCGCGAGCCATTCTCAGTCAGCCTGTCGGTCGGAGCAACTGTTGCCGATCTGGCTGACACATGCAACATTCCTGCACCATTCCACGGACTCGTTACCGTCAACGGAAGTCAAGCGACCCCAGACACTGTACTGGATGACGGTGTTGCCGTAGATATGTTCCCCCCTCTCGGTGGGGGATGATTGAGCACCCTCTGATCGCATCCCAAACCGGCTTTCGTATAGATGCCACAATAAGGAGTAGGACAATGGCCGTACCCGGCACGATGGGAAGAATCGCAGTCGTCAACCTGGCCGAAGGGCACATATCGACTGAGACTCCGGCAGACGAACTCTACAAGAGCTACCTCGGCGGCTACGGCTTGGGGGCATATTACGTCTATAACCGCGTACCCAAGGGCGCCGACGCGCTCGGTCCTGAGAACATTCTCGCCTTCCTCTCAGGCCCCCTTACCGGAACGCCCGCCATCTGCGGGAACCGGTTCCAGGTGGTGGGAAAGTCCCCGAAGACCGGAACGTTCGGAGATGCCAACTGCGGTGGCGATTTCGGTCCGAAACTCAAGTTCTCCGGCTTCGACGGAGCCATTTTCGAAGGTATCTCTGAGAAGCCGGTCTACCTGCTTCTGGATGACGGCAAGGCCGAACTCAAGGACGCCGGCGATCTCTGGGGCCTGGATGTCTGCGAAACCGAAGACGCACTCAAGGCCCTTTACGGCGACAAAATCGCCGTCGCCTCGATCGGCCCTGTTGGCGAAGCCGTCTCCCTCCTGGCAGCAATCATGAACGACCGTGATCGCGCAGCCGGACGCAGTGGTCTGGGGACGGTCATGGGCTCCAAACGAGTCAAGGCGATCGTCGTGCGAGGCAGCCAGGCCATCCCGATGGCCGACGAAGCGAAAATGAAAGCCGACCGACGCGAGCTGGTCAAAGAGATGCGTACGTCCGGAATGTACGACCTGTTCGCCAACTTCGGCACATCCGGCATGACGGCAGGAGCAGTCGCCGGCGGCGACTGTCCAGTCAAGAACTGGGCCGGCACTGAAGAGGACTTCCCGACGGCAGCCAAAGTCAGTGACGAAGCCGTTCAGGACCTGCAGTACAAGAAATACGCCTGCTGGCACTGCCCGGTAGGATGCGGCGGCTTTGTGAAGGTGGAAGACGGTCCGTTTGCGGTCGATGGTGGGAAGCCCGAGTATGAAACACTGGGGTGCTTCGGCCCGATGCTTCTGGTCGATGACCTACCGGCTATCTGTAAAGCAAACGACATCTGTAACCGCTACGGGATGGACACCATCTCCACCGGCTGTACGCTGGCCTTTGCCTTCGAGTGCTATGAGAAGGGACTCATCACCAAGGAAGACACGGGCGGCCTCGAACTGACTTGGGGCAATGCCGCGGCCATGGTCACGTTGACAGAGCAGATCTCGAAGCTCGAGGGCTTCGGAAAAGTGCTGGCAGACGGAGCCAAGGTGGCATCCGAACGCATCGGCAAAGGGGCGGGAGAATACGCCATCCACATCGGTGGTGAAGAAATCGCCATGCACGATCCGCGCCTCAGTCCCGGTCTGGCCAGCAGCTACAAGCTGGATGCAACTCCCGGACGTCATACCCAATTCAGCGCGTGGGCCGTCGAAGCCGGCTTCCCCTTGGGTGGCGTTGAGGAACGCTACGGCGGATGGGATGCGGAAAAGAAGTACGATTACACGGGCAAGGCGAAGGCGCATCGCGTTCAGAGCGCCCTGATGCACGTCGTGAATGCCGAGGGATGCTGCATGTTCGGCGTTGTCTGTATCCCCGCACAAGCGCAGGTCGATTTCCTCAACGGTGCCATGGGCACGGACTGGACCATGGATGATGTCCTCGCCATCGGCGACCGAATTGCGAACCTCCGGATCGCCTTCAACCTGCGTGAGGGACTCAAGAACAAGAACTTCAAAGTGCCCGGGCGCCTCGTCGGCAAGCCCCCTCTGGAAGCCGGTGCCACCAAGGGCGTGACCGTCGACCTTGAGACCCAGCAGAGAGAGTATTTCGAGGAGATGGGCTGGGATGAAGAAGGCGTGCCATCGGCGGCCACCCTCGAAGGGCTCGGGCTCGACTTCGTCGTGCCGGACCTTCACGGGGCGTGATGGTCAGCTGATCCCTCAACGCACGCCTTAACAGCGTCGATGCAGCAACGGGTGGACGGCCTTTGGGCCTCCACCCGTTTCTGCTTTGGAGGGACGTCTGTCAACGTCGCGGTTCCAGGAAAGGTGCGCGAACGGCACCATCCAGCAGACGAGCCTGGCCTTCGCCAGTTGTTCTATCGCTCATATCCGAGGCCGTAACTTGCGGCTCTCCGGTGCCTGAACAGAGCCGCGACTTACGGGAGCGGTTTCCGGTGCCTGAACAGGGCCGCGACTCGTGCTGAACTCACAGACGAGGAAGGTGCGCGAATGCATCAACGACTTTCCCCCTACTCCCGCCTGCCCCGGCTGGCGCTTGCCTGTGGCGCCATTGTTTGGGCATTCCCGGAGACGCATGCCATGGTTCCCCAAAGGATCGCCGTCTGCGAGTTGGGACAGCACGAGGACACACCTCGTCTCGGCGCTCACTGTACGGACGCCTTGCGCCGGGAAGGACACACGACAACGCGACTGGACCCGGCGTCACTGAGCAACACCGACGTGCTGTCGCCTGCTCACCTCGACTGTGTGGTCCTGCTGCGAAGCTCAAAGATCCCGGCCGCAGCCGCCAAGCCGCTTAGCGCATTTGCCAGGGCGGGGGGGGATCTGGTGCTTCTCGGCGGCGATACGTTCACCAACCCGGTCATCCATCTCGACGGGGAGTGGTTGACACAAGGCGGATTGGCCCAACGGCTTGACGCAACAGAAACCGACCACCAAATGTGGTCGTTCACAGGCACCGATGCGTCCACGTGGAAACGGAATACAAACCACCCGGAGCGCCCAACGGCGGCAACCATTGAGGCGACACCCGGAGGCCACTGCCTACGCCTGGACATCCGCGGTTACGGCAGATGGAACTGGGATCTCTTCAGCGCTCGTCCCCCCGCCCCGCCTCCCTCTCACAGCAATGTCCTCCGCATCCGCATCCGAGTCAGTGACCCCCGGCGCACGACCAACGTCATGATCGGTATCACGGAGATGGATGGGTCGCGCTGGCGTCGATTCGTTCAATCCACAGCCGAGTGGCAGGAGATCGGCATACACGAACAGATGTTCACGCCGGTCGACGACCGAACCCGCGACGCGCAGGCTGGCAAGAGCTGTCAACTGAGTCGGATGAGGGAACTGCAGATCGGTCTGGCGGGAAACGACTGTGCCATGGGGGATCACACGATCCGGGTGGATAGCATTGGCCTGGGCAGCGTCAGCTACGCCCGGATACCGAGCTTTGCTGCCGAACTCGAACTCGGGATCGGGGACACGATTCCAGCCAACGACCTCACAGAGATCACGGCAGTCGAGACCGCACAAAACAGTCCTTTCAGGACCTTGTGGAAACGTCTGCCGGGGGCGTTCACAGGACGTTCTGAGTTTCCCTATCCACTGGTCAACAAGTCCGAATTCTATCCACTTCTTCAAGCCGTGGATCGCCACGGGCGCTGGCGCGGCTGGGCAGCCGGCCTTCTCGCCAACTATGGGGGGCCATTCACTGATTCTCACTGGATGGTCTGCGGCATACGTGAAGACGCGTTCTACCTGACTGCGGAGTTCGCCGATTTTCTTCCGCAGGCCATAGGCATCATGGCTGGGAAGTCGTTGACAAGCCGGGCACAGCAGGCGAACGAGACGCGACAGCGCTCCACCCTCGGGGTGACCTCACCTGCGCCGGCCTCACGCATCAGCGTCAGTCCCGACCGGAAGCATCTCATAGCGCCAGACGGGAACCGCTTCTTCATGGTCGGGGCCAACTACCTCGGCCCGTCCGACCGCAAATGTCACTTCAGCGAATGGGCCTTCGATCCAGTGCTTGTCGAGACAGACTTCCGGAAGGCGAAAGCAGCAGGAATCAACTGCCTGCGCCTGTGGGCCGGCCATCTGGATGGATCCCCGGAGCTCCGCTCGACCTTCCTCGAACTGGCCAGGCGGTATGGGATCCACCTGCTGGTGCACTGCGGGGGACATAAGGAAAAGACCATCGAGGAACTGCGTACCACGGTCCGCCGATTCGCGATCGCCTATGGCAACGACCCCATGGTCATTGGGTTTGACCTCCGGAACGAGCCCTACATCGGTGAAGTCGCTGCACTGACCCTCGCGGGAAATCCCAGTCCTCTTCTGCAACTCAAGCCTGCCACGACCTTCAGCGGCCAATACGATGAGAAGCGAGTGAATGACCTGATGAAGACCAGACCGGGATGGCCAAAGGTAGTGCCATGGCTGGGGGACGACGACCGTCGGCACGTCTACGCGGCCTTGGAGATCCTGGAGAAGCACGGGCCGATGCCCTTCGAGGTCGCCGCAGAGCTCCGTAGCGAACAGGAAAAGGCCAGCGGGTCCAGCCCATGGAAGCAGGTCCTGGCCGCAGTGAATGAGACGTTCGAGATCTGGATTCGAGAACAAGCTGATGTGATCCGGAAGGAAGTGCCAGACTCCCTGGTGACCGTTGGCTACAACACGGCCCTCGGCACACTTCCTGCCAACGACGCCCTCGACTTCCTCTCACACCACAGCTACGGACACAACTCGGAGTGGGGAGCACGTGATCCGGACCCTCGCTACCGTATCCGGGATCTGGCCGCATTGAAGAAACTGTTCCCAAACAAGCCGATCACGCTGGGAGAATTCGGCTACTCCAACGGGAATCGCGTGGCCGGGCAGTTTCTGAGCCAGGATGACTCAGGCCTCGGCGAAATGGTCCACTACCTTCAAAGCCTGGCTCTGGGACTCGACGGGGCCATGAAGTGGTGCCTCACAGACTGGTCCGTGCACGCAACCCGAGATGTGGCTCCATGGATCACCCCTGACCAGCGCATCCCGAACAGCGGCTACGGAATCTACCGACACGATGGTACGGCCGACGGACGCCCTAAGCCCATTGCTCCCGCTCTACGCGTCCTCCGCAAGTATGTGAACCGGGGTGGTCTATCCGGGGAACTGACCGTTGTTGACGCCCCGAACCAAGTAAGAGCCGGATACGTCTTCCGCGGGCAAAGGGCTCTCTTCGTCGGAAACACCTCTTTTGAGGCGGCCAATCTGCGTTTCACAGCCGCCGTCCCAACAAACGTGCTGTTGCTTTGGGGCAAGGAAACCCTTGAGCTAACCGCCACGGCCGACTGCTCGGCAGCCTTCCGCCTGCAACAGTTTGTGCCGGGACTCCTGCCGGCCAAGGCAACCATGCGTGGGCGCGTCGCCGACTCACGCAACGACCGGGAGTGGGTTCATCTCGGCCTCCTGAGAGGAGAGACAGTCCATTTCTCAACGGAGCGCTAGTCCCTGCGCAGTTGCCCTGCCGACCCCAATGTGCTGACGAAGATATTCCCCCTGTCCAGCCGGAACGGCGGGGTGGCCGGTAGATAGGGCGTCCCCAGGAAAGGCTTCAGGGTCCAGGCGAGCTGAGCGCCGACAAAGGCGTAGAGAAAGAGCCAGGCGAGAAGCACGAGACGCACACGGAGACCAACAGAACGCGCTCGCTCGCCTCCCCCATCAGAGGCCTGCATCCGGATCATACCCTCCCACAGGATCCTGACCCCAAAGAGACCGGCAGCAGCGAACACGACGACGTGGAACATCTTCATGAAATGGTAACTCTCGGTCACGATCGTGAACAACGCTGCGATCGGAGCGGCGCCCGCCAAGACAACCCCCGTGCCTGTGAGAGCGGAGAGAGCAAGCGCCATCGTGGGCAGGAAATGGAGCCGCAAGCCGAGCACAAGGTTGATCACGTAAAGCGCAAGCGAGCAAATGAGGAGCGTGAGAAGAAAAAGGAGAGGCGTCTTGACAGCCACGATCAGGGGCAGCCTCCAAAGAGCGGTTTCACTCAGCATGGAACTCGGGGAAAGGACGATTTCGCCGTACCCTTTCGCCTCGCCAACATAGTACACCTCGTAGGGCTCGGAAGGCTCGGACAGGTTGAAGCGGACCGTTCCATACGTCCCCTCAGGCAGCGGCAACGTGTGCGTGTAGACCGTTCGCGTGTCTAGCGCCAAAGCGGCGACCTTCCCGCGTATCGGGTCGTGGTCGGAAACGACGAGCTCGAAGTCACTGAAAAAGTAGGCGGGGTGAAGGCAGCGGAATCCCCCCATGACGGCGCCATAGACAGCTGTAGTCACGCAGAAAATGAGAAGCAGTCTGCCGCACAAGAGGCGCAATCGCTCGCGTTTCTGGACCATGTCGTAGAGCGCAGGTCGATCGCGCAACAGACGGTCGACCAACGTGATGAGATCCATGGCATGTCCCTTTCCTGTGCGTTTCGCCGACGGCCGCGGCGGGAACGAAACTCACACATTCTGCCTGGCGCGGGGTGGCCTCGCGGAGCATCCCTCTATTGGCACAACGTGCTGCGCACAAGGCATATTGGCAGGAATGGAAAAACGGGCGATATCCGAGATCCGCGGCTTGGAGCGCCAGCCGCCGTACAAGAACTCAGATAGCCACGTTATCGATCTTGCTGCCTGCCTTCCCGCGGAGAGGGTGCGGAACCGGTGGAGAGGGTGCTTGCCAGTGGAATTGCTGTTTGGTCTTGAGGATGGCCAAACGACGCTCCTCGCTCTGCCACCGACGCTCGTCGCAGCCATCCTGATCCCAATTGCGCAGTGCAGTTGCCTCCAGCCGGTCCCGGATCTCCCGGCAGGCAGGATCCGAGGCACGGTCATGCCACTCGTTGGGATCGTCGAAGACATTGAAGAGCTCGGGCTGTTCACCGGGAACGACGGTCATCTTCCACGGTCCCTGGCGGATCATCCGCCAGCCGCGCCAGACCCCCTCGGCATAGTTCTCCATGATGGCCAGGCCGTCTTCCTCCGCTCTGTGCCCACGGACGAGCGGCTCAAGGTCACGACCGTCAGATACGGCGTACGCCGGCTCAATCCCGGCCAACGCACACAGTGTCGGCCCAAGATCCAGCAGGCTGACCACCTCAGACAGGCGCTGAGCAGGAATCCCCGGCCCCGAGATGATCAGCGGAACACGACTGGACCAGTCGTAGGCAGCGTTCTTGAACCACAGGCCGTGCTCCCCCATCATATCCCCATGATCGCTGGTATAGACAACGATCGTATCCTCGTCCAGCCCCGTCTCCTTGAGCAGTCCGAGTATCCGGCCCAGGTAGTCATCCAGCATGGTGATCCGGCCAAGGATGGCCCGGCGCGCGTTCCGGCAGACCTCATCCGGGACCAATCGATCGAACGAACCATGACGGCGCAGCCAGCGCACGTACTCATGCTCCAGCTCCGCGTAGTTGTCTGGAATCTCGGGCAAATCCACATCCTCGTCAGAGTACATGTCCCAGTACCGTTGGGGCGCCCTATAGGGGTAGTGGGGCCCCGTGAACGACACGCAGAGCATGAACGGTTGCTCTGTCTCCCGACGGGCGATGCGCCGGAGCCCGTACTCGGCCCGGAAGACGATCTCTTCGTCATAGTCCATGTCCGCCGTCCAGCCCACACCGCACTCGAAGACGCGGTCGATGTTCTGCCCATCGTTGACGGCTGTCTCAGCCCGGTTCGACCGCGTCCAGTCAAAAGTCGCCGGGTAAATGTCCTGGGTCCAGCGTTCATCGAAGCCATGGAGCTGATCAGGCCCTACAAAATGCATCTTCCCGCACAGAGCTGTGTGGTAGCCGGCCGCGCTGAAACTGTGCGCAAACGTCGGCCAGTCGGACCGCAGAGGCGACGCGTTGTCCCACACCTCGATCGTGTGCACGTGGCGCCCAGTCATCATCGCAGCCCTGGAGGGGGCGCAAATCGGGCTTGGGCAGTAGGCCGCGTCAAAGGTCGTCCCCGTCGCGGACAGACGGTCGATGGTCGGCGTCCGGACGCTCCGGTGTCCGTAACACCCGGTCATGAATACCGGGTGTTCGTCCCCCATGAGAAGCAAGACATTCGGCCGATTGGGAGCTGGCATAGTCCGTCCCTATCCAGGTTCTGGAGGCAGCGTTCAGGAGTCAACGTACTCCTGTGGGGGTGGTTGCCGGTTCGTAGTCGACATCCACGAAGTAGCTCATCTGCTTGTAGGTCTTGGCCGGCCTGCGCCCGAGAGTCTCGAAGCTGTAGACACCGGCTTCGCGTCGGATGCCCTCCTTGACGACGGCTGATGCGAAAACGCCGGGAGTCGCCACGTAGTGACTGGAAGCCGTGTAAGACACGCAGAAACTGTCACCGGCCTGCACACTCACCGGCTCCGGAAGCACAGCCTTGCGCCACCCTCCACCGGATTTCTCAGGGATGTCAGCGGAACAACGCACCGCACCATAGCTGTCCCAGAGCCGTAGGGTATGGCTTCCTTTCTCACTGCGGGCCTGGTAGAAGCGCAGCCCCGTGATACGTCCCGGAGCGGTGATCGAGAACGTCACACCAAGCTCAACCGTTCCCTTCGCATCCAGCGATTCAGGTACAAGATCGTTGAACGCAATCTGCGGCTTCTCCTGCGGGACGTCAGAAGACAGAGCGGGCAACCCAAGCGCGCGCCTGACGACGAATTCGAGAGCGGTTGTGGCATCCGCTGGGGTCGTGCTGTGCCCGCCATCCTCACGGAAGATCAACAGCACATCGCGTTCCAGCTGCTGGAGGATTCGCGCCAGCCGCAGCACACTGTCGGGTGGCACGGACCTGTCCTTGCCCCCGGCAGTGATGGCGACGGGCATGGTGAACGCCTCGGGATAGTACTCGGCGCTCCGCTTCTTGTACTCCAGAGGAATCTCAGTCTTGGTGCCCCCAAAAGACGCCTGGATCGCGTCTTGGAACCGTTCATACTCAAGATGGTTGGCTGTGCCGTTGCACGAGCACACACCGGCAACTAACTCAGGATGCATGGCCGTGAACGTCAGGACAGAACTGCCTCCCATTGATCCACCGACTAGGAAAACGCGATCAATCCGGTACGTGTCGCGCAAGATCCCGATGAGCTGGACCATATCCGCCTCGGCTTTGGGCCCCATCCATGATGTCTTGGCACGGTAGTCCGGCGAGACGAAAATCATGTCGTGTTTGACGGCGACGGCTTTGGCCGCGCCAGCTGACCCAAACGTGCCCGTGGCATACTGCCAACGGTCAGAACCGTGGCCATGCAACGCAATCATCAGGTGATTAGGCTCGGCAGGTGAGAAGTCCGCCGGCAAACGCAGAACATAGCGCTGAACCGTCTGATCGACCTTTGCCGTGAAGGTCAGATCCTGGGGCTTGCCCAACTCCGCAGCACAGGTCGCCACGACCAACAGCGCGCTTCCGACGGCCGTTAGCCAGGCGGTGCCGCTAACTATTCCCTTGGGGTCATGGTGTGGCACAGTCTTCGTCTCCATATCTGTTCTTCACGCCGTTCGGGGTCGGGCGATGCCGGGCGCCGGTCAGCGCAAGCGGTAAATGCGCGTCACGCCTTTTGGGAGCTTCTCGCGAATAGTACGTACACTCTTGCCAACACGTCTGCCGGTGACCAATTCGGTCACGTTGCACGCCCGGGGCAGACGCAGCTTCTTCCGCCCGGCAGTAGCCGTGTGGATCATGAGGTAATCAGGGCTGGCCCCGATCGTGTCAAAGGTATCGCAGTAGATGTGAACGCCCGCGTAGCGGTAAAGGCCCAGAAGCAGTTCCCGATCGGGCGGCACGAGACTGTAGACGGATCGCCATTGTGGGAACTCCCGGACTGCCAGACCAGCGCACGTGTCGGTGTGTGCCAGCACGGTGGCATCATCATCTATCACGCTGAAGGCAGGCACGAGTGGGAACGAGACCTGGAGAGGCGTGCTCAACGCTGACGTGACCGGGTGAGCCTCGGAGCCGTTCAAAGCGCAGGGGGCAACGCCGTCCGCGAGGACCTCAATGCGTAAGCCTGTCAGTGCCTGCATACGTTGGATGTCTCCACCGTCAGTTCCCACAAACCCCGGAGCGTAGACCCAGAGCACGGTGGCACCGTTCCGACGGACCTTGCGGGTGATGGCCTGATGCAGTGCTTCGTCCTTGCGGAAGGCATTGGGAAACACATAGACGCGGTAATCGGGGAGCTCTGGATTGGCAATATCGTCGAGCTGGTAGAGGTCGAAGGGGGCTCCTGCCTGGGCCAGTTCGTCGAGGAGACGCAGGCCCAGATGTTTGGCGATGGGATGACCGGTGTCATAGAGGTGCATGCTCGCCTCATCTGCGAACACCGCGACTTCCGCGGCGGGCGCCCGGTTGTGCGTAAGCGCCTCGTCACAGATTCTCTTCATGGCGGCAATATCCGTCATGATCTCTTGGTCATGGAAGGTCGTGTTACCCGCCAGTAAGAAGTACCAGAGCCCAGTTCCTCTGGTGAGCGAGTGCCCCACCACGCGCCGCAGCGTCGCGAGAGTCTCCTGCATGGTATCAGTCCGGTAGCCGACGACCCCGGGGAACAGATGGGTGCGGTTATCAGCTTCGTCCCAATACAGCTTTCCGTGCAAGCGCATGCTGCCATTGTAAGCCGAGATGTGGCTCCCCGGTTGCCCGCCCCGGCGTCTACTGTAGGATGTGGGAGCGCAGAGGAAGTTGACGTGGGGTGAAACCATCACGCGCCGGAGTCCGCGGAAGCCAAGCGTGTTGTTGCAGTACATGGAATAGCCGTAGAAGACGCCGGCAATCTTGCGACCTCCGCAGGCTTCCCTGGCCACCCGGCAGGATTCGATGATATTCTCGGCCGTGGTGTCACTCAAGAACTCGCGGTAGTCGGCCCACGGACGTTCGGATGGGATGAGTCTGAGGAAGACCTCCTTGCCATGATCACGTGCTTCCGGGGGCGGGGGCATCGCAGCGTCTAAGCGCGCCTCTGAGTTGCCCCAGGCGGCGGCGAGGGCTTGGTCCGTCCGGTAGCGCTCTCCGAGCCACTCACGCCAACGGGCAACGGCAACCGGGGAAGAATCAATCGTCCCTCTATTGTGTCCCCACCAGAACCACTCGCTACTTCCTCCCCCGGCAGGATGATACCCAAAGATCCGGTTTGCATAGTCACTGGCCTCCATGTGCCCAATGATGTCGCGAAGCATCCGTGAGTAGAGAGTCGTCCACTCACGGGAGGCGAGTGACACCTGCGGCCCTGGGGTGCCGTCAGCATACTTGACGATGTGATCAGGATGCGCCTTCAGCCACCACTTGGGCGGGTTGAGCTTGAGTCGAGGCAGCAGAAGCGCCTTGGGATTGGCGTCGAGTACAGCCTTGACTCGCGCGTCAATGCGGGCAAAATCGTACTTCCCAACTCCCAGCCACCAGCTATGTGCACCGTCTCTGGGGCTCATCCAGCTCCAGAAAATCTCGCTATAGATGTCCACTCCGGCCGCGGCGAAGTCACGGCAGGACAGGGTGATATCTGCATCTTTCACATAGGGTTCCGGCATCATTGCCACGGGGTAAATTGGTTGGTCCCCGATCCGCAACACCATGGAATCCGCGACGCGGTCAACCGTGACCCCTTTCGAGGTGTCGAGGGGGACTCCAGGGGACTTGGCGACGTAATCCGTGACCAGGGGCAGTTCAGTCTCGAACGCGTGCTCGACAGCGATCTCAATCGCAGGTCTCGGGATATCGATCATCCCATCCGGCTTGCCGGCTCTCTGCTCATCGTAGAGTGCTTGGACCTCATCAGCAGCGAGGGCATGGTTGAGTACAAGGACGTCGTTGATGAGTCCCGGAAAAAGGTACGCGCGTCCCCCACCGGCTGCCTGTCCGGCCCCGATGACGAGTGGTGCCGAATTGGGCACGAGTTCGGCCATTTCGCCCGTTCCGGAAGCCATGGGCATGCCGTCCAAGTACACGGCCGCCTTGCCAGCTGAGAAAGTGGCAGCGACATGGTGCCACCTCCGGGCTTTGACTCTGGGGAGTTGTCCCAACGGCACGGGGGCAGCGCCTGGACACTGGAGATTGCCTGCATTCCGCATGATGCCACACCACTTACCCGCCGCATCCATATACTTGATCTCGGGGATGCCATCAAACAGACACAGCGAGAAGTGGATCTGGGGCGGCGTGGCACCGCGTTCGCCTTTGAAAAGGACGGTCTCATAGCTCCGCGGCGTCTTTGAGGGAGCCACCCAGGCCGCCAAGGTTAGAGTCTGGATCCCCCGAAGTCGCCGCAGTTTGCGCACCTCTATTCGGTCATAGGCATTGGAGTGCAAACCATCTTGCTGCGCAACAGCCGGGCCTCCGTTGGTAGTGATTTGTGCAGGTGACGAGGTGGTCAGTTGCCCGTTAAGCACACCGGCTGAAAACGCCACGCCGTCTGCAAAGCCCGGATGCCAGGAGATGCAACCCCAGGCCAAAGCAAGAACTACGCAAAGACTCAGGCTGCATGTGACTCGGGACCCCTGAAACATGTTTCGCTCCTCGATTCACTGCCCAGCCGGATAGCCCGGCAACGACGTGCTTGGGCTGCTGCCGTCTCCAACGATAGTGCCCGAGTCAGCCCGACCTGATGCCGGTCATCGCGGTTCACGATACACGGCTGAGAAGACAGGGCGCGACCAGAAGCGGAAAAATACCCGGGGTCACTGGAACCGCAACAGGCTGAAACCGGTGACGTGACGTACAGTACTCGACGCGACGCGGTGAAACCCTCTCTGGTTGCTCGACGAATCGTCTTGAAGGATGCTGACCATGTCAACCTACGAACCCACCCTCGAATCACTCAGCCAATACACTGTGCCGGAGTGGTACAAAGACGCGAAATTCGGTATCTACACGCACTGGGGCCCCTACGCTGTTCCTGCCTTCGGCAACGAGTGGTACCCACGCAACATGTACCTGCGGGACAATCCGGCCTTCCAGCATCATCGGAAGGTGTGGGGTGATCAAAGCACGTTCGGCTACAAGGACTTCATCCCGATGTTCACAGCAGCCAAATGGGATCCACAGCAGTGGGCCGACCTGTTCCTGAGAGCCGGTGCGAAGTTCGCAGGACCGGTCGTGGAACACCACGACGGCTTTCCTATGTACGACTGTGAATACACAACCTTCAACTGCGTCAGAATGGGGCCCAAGCGGGATATTACCGCCGAACAGAAAGCCGCCTTTGAGGCCGTAGGGATGAAATTCGTTGCCACCAGTCACCGCGCCCAGAACCATCGGCACTTCCACTTTGAGGGTGGCTTCGACAACATGGATCCACAGTACAAGGATCTATACTGGAAGCCAGGCGGCGACCAACGTAACAACACCGACCCCGAGTTCCTCGAGGACTGGCTCGGGCGGACGAAAGAAGTCATCGACAAGTACGAACCGGACGTCCTGTGGTTCGACTTTGGCTGGCACCGCAAGGAGTTCCTGCCTTACCGTCTCGAACTGGTTTCATACTACTACAACAGGGCCGAGGAATGGGGCCGTGAGGTAGTCATGAACTACAAGGACCATGTGTTCGACGGGGCAGCCGTCTACAACATCGAACGCGGCAAACTGGCGGGCATCCGCGAGGGATTCTGGCAAACGGACACCTCGATCAGCACCAAATCATGGGGCTTTGTCGAGAACGAGAGCTTCAAGTCAGCCACGGTCGTGATCCATGACCTGATCGACATCGTGAGCAAGAACGGCAACATGCTGCTCAACGTCGGGCCGCGTCCGGACGGCACAATCCCACCTGAAGCAGAAGGACTCCTCCTGGCCATCGGGGAATGGCTCGGCGTGAATGGGGAGGCCATCTACGGAACGCGCCCGTGGGAGAAGTTCGGCGAAGGGCCGACGTTGGTGAAGAGCGGGCACCACAGCGAACGGGATAACAAGCCGTTCACCTACGAGGACTTCCGCTTCACCAGGAAGGCGAATGCGCTCTATGCAATCGCGATGGGATGGCCGGGACGGAAGACGAAGATCTGTTCGCTTGCGTCCGGCTGCGGCATCAAACCCGAACAAATCCAGGCCGTCACCATGCTCGGGAAGAAAGATGCCCTGCCCTGGTCGCAGGACCATGAAGGCCTCCACGTGACATTGCCGGCCCTGAAGCCTTGCGACCACGCCTACACCATCAAGATCGCGCTTGGCTGACAGCGCTCACGCTGTGGGCGGCTCAGTTCCGGCAGAGCCGCGACTAACAGGAGCGGTCTTCCCATACCACGGAAAGGGAAGACCGCTTACGGTGTGCGCGGCTCTGACGGTCACCCTAGACAACGATTCGTGCTTGAGTCAGACATGAACTCCGGAGCGTAGAACCTGCACCAACAGGAGTGCTGAACCATGAAAACTCGCCAGATCACCCTCGTGTCCCTTCTCCTGCTGAGCGTCTCGCTGTCCGCCGCCGACCTCCACGTGTCCCGGCAGCACGCCGCGGCAGATGACGCCAACCCCGGCCGCTCGGACAAGCCTTTCAGGACAATCTCCGCAGCAGTGAAAAAACTGACCCCCGGAGACACGGTGTGGGTTCACGCAGGTGTCTATCGCGAACAGGTGGAGTACAAGGCCGAGGGTACGAGCTGGACGCACCCGATCACCCTCGCCGTCTGGCCGGGCGACGACGTGACGGTGAAAGGGTCGGATGTCGTCACCGGCTGGGAGAAACACGACGGTGCGGTGTGGAAGAAGACCGGCTGGGAAACCAACTCCCAAATGGTGTTCGTTGACGGGCGAAATCTGCAGCAGATCGCCGGTGAGATGGTTGACTATCTCGTCAAAGGCAATCGCTGGATGGGACGCGTTGGGGAAGGGCTGGCGGATATGGTTGAAGACTCCTTCTACGTTGATCGTGAGGCAAAGACGCTCTACCTCCAGATCGCCGGAGGAAAGGACCCCAACACAGCCAGTGTGGAGGTCTCCAAACGCAACTTCCTCTGGATCGCGAGCGGCAAGTACCTGGTCATATCGGGCTTCAGCATGACGCACTGCAACACGAGCGCTTACGTCAACTGGCCGTCAGTGCGCATAAAGGGCGAGCACATCGTGTTCCAGAACAACCACGTCAGTTGGTGCGATTTCACCGGACTGGGGATAAGTGGATCCTACATCGACATCCTGGACAGCTCCTTCAACGACTGCGGCAACAGCGGCATTGGTGGAAATTGCTACCGCGGCTGCCGCCTGATCAACAACGAAACCAGCCGCAACAATTGGCGGAACTGGAGCTCAGGCTGGCACTCGGGTGGCTTCAAACTCATCCCTTATGAACGCCACCTGCTCATCGAGCGGCACCGGGCCTTCGACAACAACTGCGACGGCATGTGGGTCGACTCGCTCGGTTCCTCCAACATCACCATCAACGCCTGCGAGTCCGCCCGAAACAAGGGCAACGGCTTGCACTATGAAATCGGTCAGCGCGGCGTCGTCACCAACAATTTGTTCCACCACAACGGCGGCCGCGGCATCTATCTGTCAAGTTCCAGCTACATGCTCATTGCCCACAACGTCTGCTACGCCAACGGCATGTCCGGGATCGTCTCTCACGGCACCACGCGCAGAGGCCCGAAATCACAGCACCCCAAAGGGATCGTCCCGGCCCGCAACAACCTGATCTACGGCAATATCCTGATGGACAACCTGAACCCGAAACTCAAACCCGAAGGCTGGGGATATCGTCCCGAACTGATCATGCCCAACGCCGACAAAGATCCTGAGCTCTTCGGAGGCTGCCACAGCGATTACAACGTCTTCTTCCGCAGCGACAGACGCAAGATCCCCTTCTGGTATGTCTGGGGCGAAAAGGTCTGGCACACGCTGGGAACCTGGCAGAACGACACTGGCAACGACCTCCATTCGGTCATTGCCGATCCCATGTTCGTCGATCCGGAAAACGGCGACTTCCACCTCAAGCCAGGCAGTCCTGCGATCGGCTTGGTGCTTGCCCTGGGGGAAGTGGGCGATGACCGTGATGGTACTGTGCGGCCGAGCCGTGGCGACGATGTCCGACGCGCAGCAGGGATGTATTTCGTTGACCAGAAACTCACCCCGAAAGAACGCCCAAGACCATCGGGAACGGCGCAACACCCCGTACCGGCTCCCATCGCGAGACCGGCAGGGAAGCCCAACGCTGGAGGGGCGTTGGTCGTCCCCGCCCCGGGAACGCTGGCCATCGAGACAATCGCTCTGCCCGAAAAGCGCGTTGCCCCCCTCGTTCAGATGCCCACTTTCTCCGCCCTGTCCAAGGCGGTATCGAAGGCCCACTTCCACACCACGGGCATGCTTTTCAAGGTCGGTGAAATCCCCACCGCGCTGGCAGTCTCGCCGGCGGCGGACAAAGCAACCGTCCCGCTGGGGAAGAACGCCACCACCCTCTACTTTCTCCTCGCCGATGCCGGAACAGGCCCCACGGACATCCGAATAGCGCGCGGTGACGGGGTCACGAAGAAGCTGACCATCGACGAGGGCAAGGTCATCTCAGATGGCTGCGCAACGCTCGCCCCCGCCTGGCAAGGCGTACTGCCCGACGGGAAGCCGACCCAGCTTCTCCTGCTGACCTACGTCAACGACAACCACTGGCTCCCCGTTAACCGCATCGAGTTGCAGGCACATGATGGTGCGAAGACCGCAGTCCTGGAGATCCGCCGCGGCCAGGCCAAGTGAGCATCAACCCCTCGACCAAGCGCTCTCTTCCCGAGACGCTGATCGGCCTCGCTTGACCAACAGCCCAGTGGAGGCGGGCGGGAATGGTGCCCCCACCACTACGAGCTTGATCCCTTGGGTACAGACGAGCATATTGGATTGGGGTATTTGGGGGCATTGTGTCGGGCCGCACTAACCCGATTGTCTGCCTGCTACGGGGGTACTGCTATGATCGTCTTGGTGTCACGACGGCCGCCGGTTGCTCGCCTGCGTCTGTTCCTCTTCTTCCTCGCCGTTGCGTCGCTGGCACCATGGGTTGCCATTGCCGACACGTGGGTGGATATCGATGCGGTTGGGGCGCAACCTGTGCCGCGCTACGCTCACACGGCTGTTGCGGTGAATGGGAAGGCTTACATCTTTGGCGGAGCTTCGGCAGAGCCGGTGCGCTGTCCGGTGGCGAATGACATCTGGATGTACGACCAGCTTCTCTGTGAGTGGGAGCGCGGGAGCAGCGCCGGACAGACGCCCGTTGCTCTTTCGCAACCTGCAGCGATCACCCTTGACGGCGACATCTACATCATCGGGGGGAGACAGGAGAGCAGCAGGGCCCTTCAGGTTTTTGTCTACGACCCGGCGGAGAAGTACTGGCGGGCCAGCGTCCTCCCACGGACGCAGCCGCCACCCACGTCGTTCCACACCGCAACCCTGGTAGGCGACGTCGCGTACATGATCGGCGGCTACGACGACGCCGAGGGCCGACACGCCGGGGATGTGTGGGCGTGTCATCTGCGCGCTGGCGCCATCTGGGAGAAACGGACGCCCATGCCACCGGGCACCGAGCGTTGGGGCCACACCACGGTATCGGTCGGGAACAAGCAGTTCGTCTTCGGAGGGAGCACGCCCACTGGGAGGCTCAACGAACTCTGGTGCTATGATGTCGACACCGACAGCTGGACCCAAATCGAGACGAGCGGGGGACCGCCGCCGGTGCGAGCGAACCACAGCGTTGCCTATGCCGACGGGCGGATGTGGATCTTCGGTGGCCATACCGGGCACGCCCTTCTCAGCGACACGTGGGAACTCGACCTGACAACCTTCACGTGGATCCGCAAGACCGATGGCACTCCACAACATGCTGCCGCCGCCACCGTGTTGGACGACGGAAGTACGGGCGGACCAATCACCGTGTTAGTTACGTACGGCTCCGACGGTCCGGGCGAGACGAGCTTCGCCGAGACCTCGTGGAAGTACTATCCGGACGTCAACGAGGTCCCGGCCCGCCTGGGGACGCGGATCGAGCCATCTGCTGCCGCCGTGGAGGGGTGCGAAGTGACTCCCTCGTCCTCGGCTAATTTGGCGCTTGGTGCGACGATCCCGCTGGTTGCCACGGCAGCGAATGGCTGGGAGTTCAGCCACTGGAGCGGGGACGCCAGCGGGGCTGTGCCGACGACAAGCCTAACCATTGCCAAACACTGCTCATCTGCCGTCGCGCATTTCCGTAAGGCGACACTGACCCTTGCCGGCGGAACACGAAGCGACATCGCCTGTCCCTGTGATGTGGCGTCAGGCGCGAAGATGCTTGTCCTGCCGTTCACGCTCACGGCCAACGAAGAGTCCGACTGGCAGGTCCATGCAGTGCAGTTCGAGTCATCGTTCTCCGGCGGCCTACAGCATGAAGACATCCTCGAAGCCTGGATCACCGTTCGTGGTCGAGAACTCGGCCCTCAGACCTACATATCGCCGGATGATGATCTGCTGTTTGCCATCAACGAGACCGTCCTGCAAGGGCAGACGCTGGCATTGGAGCTCTCGTGTGTCTTTGCGGAGCGACTCCGCCACGACAGCTTCACAGGGATGTACGAGGTCCAGACGCGGGTCGATTTGGTCTCTGCCAATCCCACCCCAGATGGTGAGGGCAGCATGCTCCCTCCGTTGCCGGCGTCGGTTATCGCAAAGATGCCCTTTGGTCGGGCAGTCAACCTGCAGACCAGCGCCGTTTACCCCAGTCTCACAGCTGCGCTCTCCGCCCCCGAGACACTGCCGGGACACACGACCGAGGTCTGTCCCGGCACGCATGTTGCCAACCTGGTCATTGACAAGCCAAGGCTGACGATCCAGTCGAAAAACGGTGCTGCCGAGACGATTCTGAAGGCGGCGGATGCAGGCTCCCCGGTCGCCGACCTAGCAGTCCCGGATATTACCCTCCAAGGGCTAATGATCGCGTCATCGACCACGCGCGACGGGGGGCCAAGCATCGGCATCGACGTCCGGTCGTCCGGCACTGAACTGGTCGACTGTGTCGTCACGGGAACGGAGGTGGGCGTGCGTATCGGTGACGGGGTTGGGTGCACCATCAGCGGCTGTCGCATTGCCAACGCCGAGACTGGCCTCCATGCCCAGACGACCGAACGCGTGTCAATCGCCGACACGACGTTCTCGGCCAATGGCACGGGGCTCAGGCTCGTCGACAGCCCCGATGTTCTGCTGTCAGGCCTCCTGATCGCAGACAGTGACACATGGGGAATCCACGCATCAGGTCACGATCTGCGCCTTGGCTTTGACGGCGAGAAGGTCGCGGACCAGACTACCGAGATCAGAACCTGTGGGATGGCTGACGCGTCGACCGGCGGCGGGATCCTGTGCGAGGATGGCGACTTGTACGTCGCGAACGCCACGGTCACCGGCTGCGGCGGCCCCGGCATCCTGGTCACGGGCAACATCGTGGCAACCGCGATCGTCTGCACAAACAACAGAGGCCCGGGCATGCAGTCGATCGGGGGAACGGTCCGCGTCGAACGCACCGCCGGCGGACGGGGTTGGGACGATCCTCTGGAATGGCACAGCGAGATCTCGGGAAATCTGGGCTACGGCATCGCTGTCACGAGACCCGGAGAGGGTGCTCGCAACGACAGCGAGGAGACCGGTCTGTGCCTAGTCGGCCCTCTGATCGTGGCGGATAACGCTGCCGCGGGAGTCTATTCGGAAGCAGGTGCGACCGTGAATACTGAGGACGATCCGGAGCTGCGTACCAGCCGCTGTCGCATCAGTGCCAACGGCAAGGGAACAGAGGCCTGGCTGGTGACGGCCGTCGATGCCCCTTGGGCACAGGTAGAACCCAAGATGGCGTGCCGCCTAGGGGGGGTGGTTGTCGCATCCGGGAACGCCAGCCTGATACACGCTGACACATCCGCAAATCGAGGTGGCGGCATCGTGTGTTCGGGAGACATCACAGTTCGCGCGATCCGCAGCCACGGCAACGAAGGGTCTGGCCTCGTGACCTTTGGTGGGATAATCCGCTTTGAGTATGTGTCGGATCGTCTGCCGAAGACGAACGAAGTGACCGACAACCAGGGATACGGCATTGCGGCGAACATCGAGTTGCCGGATGATCCCCTGGACGAAGACGGGTCACTCGGGGTTGATGTCCGTGGGCGTCTCTCGGTCGAGCGCAACGCTGCCGCCGGCATCGTGTCCAACGGCTGGGTATCCCTCAACTGGGAGAACAGCACCCACGACGTCTTCAGCGAGACAAACGTGGAGTCCAACGGGCTCGGGATCGACGCCTGGGTGTTCCCGACCCCGGAGGCCCCGATCACGGAAGTCGACTGTCAAGCCGAGTGCATTCTCGGTGGGGTCGTCAGCACCGCGGGTGAGGTCCGCGCAGACGAGCTGACAGCCCGTACAAACCGCGGAGGCGGCGTGCTTGCGATGGAGGACATCCGAGTCAGGGACATCACGTCCCGGGAGAACTTCGGGCCTGGTCTGCAGTCCATGGCCGGCCAAGTCGTCATCGAGGCCAGGGGGGACGGCCGTGACAGCAACGAGATCCGGGGCAACCTCGGCTACGGCATTGTCGCCCACTACCGCGTAGAGGACGAGTACAGCGAGTCAGACCCCGGGGTGACGGTCGAAACGGACGTCACCGTCAAGGACAACGCCGCCGGGGGGATCTGGTCTTTCGGCGACATCACTATCAACGAAGTCGGCGGGCTTACCGGCAGCGACGACGTGAGTCCAGTCAGCAACAACGGGCTCGGGACCGAAGCGTGGGTCATCGAGGACATAGTGAGCGGGCCGACGAAGGTCAATCCCCAGACAGGCTGCATACGGGCAGGCCTGTTCAGCTCGGCGGGTAACATCACCGTGCGGGGCATCGAAGCCAGCGGCAACGGTGGCCCCGGTGTATTGGCGTGGGGGGATATCACGCTGCATTCCCCCACCGTGAACGGTAACGTCGGCCCCGGTATCCAGTCCTTCACCGGCCACGTGGTCATCGGCCTCTTGTCGTGTTTCTCCGGAAGCGCCGCCGAGGTGTCCGCTAACAAGGGCTATGGCATTCTCGCCGGCGATCCGTTTGACTCAGCCCCCCTGTCACCAGGCTCAGACGAGGAGCATCCCGGGGTCTTCATAGAGTGCCCGGTCGAGGTGGACGACAACGCTGGATCAGGGATCTGCGCGGAAGGTGACGTCACCGTCAACATGAGAGGGGGGCACACCGTCGGCACAAGGCGAAGCCTCATCGAGGACAGCGGGCGTCTTCCCACGTGCTGGATCGTCGAGGAGCCAGATGAGTTGCTGGAGGAAGTGCCGAAGGCCGACTGCATATTGGCCGGAATCTACAGCGCCCACGGCACGGTGTGGGCCAGAAATGTCGAGGTCTACGAAAACTACCGGCACGGGATTGAGGCGGACGCGGTAGACGTGTGGCAGGCCGACTTCGACGACAATATGGGCTACGGCATCGTCTGTCGAAGCTCGGCGCCGCAGCTCCGGTCCGTGCTGCTCCAGTACAATGGGGCCGGCGGCGTCTGGATCGGTGGCGACTCGCAGACACGGACGTCGGCCCCGCGACGGACGGGCGCTTATCTCGCCGACATCGATGGTTGCGTGTTCAACGATAACGACGGCCCCGACATACTGGTTGAGGACGACCCTCTGACGCTGACGATCACCCGGTCCGCGTTCCTCCATTGGGGGCCCCTCGCGATCAACAATGTCGGGATCGCCACGGTCGTCGCCCGAGGGAACTGGTGGGACCTCCCGGAGGGACCGGCGGGACGCGTCTCGGGGAACGTGGACACCACCGACTGGCTCGCGGACGCACTTGGGCCCGTCGTGATCGCCGACGGTGGCCGGTCCGCCCAACCAGGGACGGATGCCACCCTCCACTTCGCTGTTACCTGCATCGGCTCTGCCTCCGGAGACTATGTCTATTCGGCTGAGGACAGTGCCGGCTGGAATCCTGTCCTGTCGTCGAGTGAGAGTTACTTGGGTGTTTACTCTCTGAAGGGCGAAGCCGTCACGCTGACCGTGCCGGAGGACCTATCAGACGACGTGGCCAGCAGCTTGACCTTCACGGTCACACCGGCGGGGCGTGTCGGTCACGCAGCGTCGACCACCGTTGATGTCATCGCTCGTTCAGTTGTGGTCAACGAAGTCCATCCGCACGAGGGGTGGATCGAATTGCTCAACACGAGCACCACGGCTCTGCCACTTGCCGGTTGGCGGCTCACAGCGGATGAGGGCGGAGTTGACTACACGATCCCGGCCACCGCAGACAACTGGGACGGCATCCTCGAGCCCAACGCCGTGCTGGTCACACACTTCGGCGCCAGCGGCCACCCAGACACAGTCGCCGAGGATCTGTATCCCGCCGTGCGCGCTGCTCCATCGACCAGCGGGGATACCGTGTCGTTCCTCACGCCTGCCGGCTTTGTGGTCGATATGGTGCTCTACGGAGAGTCAGGCCCTACCCCTGCGGCGGCGCACTGGTATGGACCCGCCACGGCGGCGCCATTGGAGCACCAAAGCCTCGGGCGAGACCAGACGGGGACGGACACGGATGCTGCCGCCGACTGGGATGCCGCCGCTGGGCCTGATGCGCAACTTCCTAGCCCCGGGTGGGCCAACACGCCGAGCATACCGATCACGTTCAGCGCCGGCTGGAATCTGTTCAGCTCGCCCGTGGGCTCGCACCAGACAGTTGCCGACCTGCTTGCCACCGGCGGCGGCACACGTGGATCAGTGCATGCTGCCATGTTCGTCTGGGAACAAAAACGCTACCGCGTCCTCACTGAAACAAGCGCTCTGATACCTCTGGCCGGGTGCTGGGCGTTCGTCTGCGGGGAGGCGCCCGTGCAGTGCTTGCTCCACGGCCCCCCACCCACAACTGACCCGGTTGTGATCGATCCCGGCTGGAACTTGCTCGGCCCCTCTACCGACGGCCCGGTCCCGGTGGCCGAGTTCCTGGCCGACACGGTATGGGCCTGGGAAGATGGCCGGTACAGGCAAATCCACACGAGGAACGCCCGAGATGGCAATGAGCTTCGGTGTACCCAAGCCTACTGGTTTTACAGCAACAGCGATCAGCAGCAGCAGCTGCAGTTCGTCGGCGAGTAATGGACGTTGGACGGGATGAACGTTCGAGCCTCAAGACCATCCACTGTCGGCTCCCGCTTCAGTGCGTGAGCCCGGGGGAACACACAAAGCCCGGCCGACACGGTGGGTTGCCCGAAATAGTGCCTCCCCGGAGATCTCGCGCTCGCAGCCCCCACATGAGCCCAGCCCTCGCCAGGGATAACAGACTGGGCAACACGACCGTCTTCTGGAGAGCGTCCGGTCTGGGTCGGCTTCCTCGCGGGATGGTCGGCGTGGGGCTATCTTTCCAAGCTGGTCAACAATCCGGATCCCCGCTGCGTTACTCCGGCATGGTGTCGCGACTACCCTCTCCTAAGGAAGAAAGGTCTATTGGTATGCTCAGAGAAATGCGCCAACTCGCGGCCAACTGCGTCGCTGCCAGCGTCGTGTTCACTTGTGTGTTCTTGGTGACAACTCACTCATCGGCACAGATCCAGCTCTCTCCCAATGCATTGGCCATCTATGTCTCGCCGGCCGGCAACGACACCTGGTCGGGGAAGCTGCCGGAGCCAAACGCGCAAGGGACAGATGGTCCCCTGGCCACCGTTACAGGCGCACGTGACCGGGTCCGAACGCTCAAGACTGAAGCGGCCGGCCGTCTCACGCCCATCACGGTCATCCTGCGTGGCGGCGTCTATCGACAGCCTGAGACTGTCGTGTTCACCCCCGCGGATTCCGGGACCAAGGCAGCCCCGATCACCTATCAAGCCTGGCCCGGCGAGACCCCGGTCATCAGCGGGGGAACAACGGTCACAGGTTGGCAGCGGGATAAAGGCCCGCACAGCAAGGCGCATTGTGGCGGGAAACTGTGGCGATTGGCTGTCCGCAAGTCCACCGATGGTCGCCGCCTCGCTTTCAACCAGCTGTTCGTGAACGGGAAGCGCCGCACCCGAGCCAGAATCCCCAACCGGGGCGCCTTCCTTCGTACCGACGGCCCCACCTCAAGCAGCAGCTCGCGCAGCTTCTTCTTCAACGAAGGCGACGTCAAGCGTTGGGACAATCTCCGGGACGTCATCTTCGTTCTCTATCACTCCTGGGAGACCTCCATCCATCATATCCGGTCCGTTGACACAGAGAGCCGACGGGTCGTCTTGCGCGAACCGGCTCCCTGGCCGATGGGGCGCTGGGAAAAGCGTCAACGCTACTATGTCGAGAACGTTTTCGAGGGGCTGGATGAGCCAGGAGAGTGGTACCTCGACCGCAGGGCCGGAGTCCTGTATTACTACCCCTTGCCGGGAGAGAAAATGGACCGCATCGAGGTCGTCGTGCCAACGGTCGTCTCAACGCTGATTCGCCTCCAGGGCAACCCGGCGAAGGGCGAGTTCATCGATGGCCTCCACTTCAAAGACGTCGCGTTCCGCCACACAAACGCCGAACTCGATCGCATCCGGAATCCGGGACAAGGGGAGATCTACCAGCCCGCTCTGATCATGGCAACAGGTCTGCGCAACTCGAGCTTCGAGGCCTGCGAGGTAGCCCACACCGGCGCTCACGCGATCTGGATGGCAGAGGGATGCACAGACAACCGCATTGGTCAGTGCCATCTCTATGACCTGAACGGCGGTGGGGTCTACATCGGCGGCGGCTGGGGAATCCACGAAAAACACCCGGCAGAGCGCATCACGGTCGACAACTGTTTCATCCACGAAGGCGGCCACCTTTTCCACGGTGCGCATGGCGTCTGGATCGGCAAGAGTTCCTACAATCAGATCACCCACAACGAGATCTCCAACTTCGATTACTCCGGCATCTCCTGCGGCTGGTCATGGGGGTTCCACCCCACCTCAGCGCACGACAATATTCTGGACTACAACTACATCCACCACCTCAGCAACGGTGAGGGGCTGAGCGACATGGGCGGCATCTATACCCTGGGCCTGTCTCCGGGAACAACCGAACGGTACAACCATATCCATGACGTCTACAACTATGCCGGCACGTCCCATGGTTCCGGGATCTACCCAGATGAAGGCAGCACTGACATCCTCATTGAGAACAACGTCGTCTATCGCGTGCGCACCTGCCCGCTGTTCATGCACTATGGCAAGGAGTGCATTGTCCGCAACAACGTCCTGGCCTATGGCGGGAAGGGCCAAATGCGCCGTTCCAGAGAAGACAAACGCTGCCACTACCGCGCAACCGGCAACATCGTGTTCGGGGGAATTAAGAAGATGCTGGACGGCCCTTGGAAGAGTGGCGACTGGGAAGTTGCTCGGAATGTCTATTGGAGCACGGCGGGCGAACCGGACTTTGCCGGAATGGACCTCGCCGCCTGGCAGGCCAAAGGCAATGATGTTGGCTCAATCGTGGCCGACCCGCTCTTCGCGGATCCCGAAAATGGTGACTTCAACCTATCCGCCAACTCTCCTGCGCTCACCCTCGGCTTCAAACCCATCGACCTGAGTGATACCGGTCTCTACGGGGACGACGACTGGGTGAATCTACCAAGCCAATACGCAAACCGGCCGCTCAACGAAATCCCTCCTCCCGTCAATCCCCCATTCCTCGCGAACTTCGACTTCGAAGGAGCCGAGGTCAACGAACAACCGCTGGATGGCAAAGTCATCACCTATGGCAAGGGGACCTCCCTGGTCGTTTCAGCCGACACTGCCGCGTCCGGCACACAGAGCCTGAAGTTCGCGGACATCCCGGGCCAGAAGTACACGTGGGCGCCACACATCTACTACAACCCTTCTTACGAGACCGGCAAAGTCCAGCTCTCGTGGGACATGCTGAACAGCAAAGATACCCCGGCCAGTTTCTACGTCGAAGTTCGCCAGTACGGCGCTGCGCACCCATACCTGGTCGGACCGACCGTCTCGGTCACCCCGGATGGCGCTGTCACAGCCAGTGAACAGGCCATCGGGACAATCCCGCTCGGTGAGTGGGTGCACGTCGACATCGCGATCGAGTTGGGCAAGAACACCCCCAAAACCTACCTTCTCACCCTCACCGTCCCCAACCGGACACCGACCACCGTCGAAGTCCCGTATGCCGCAGAGGCCTTTGAGCAGATCACTTGGCTGGGAATCTCCAGCACAAGCGACGCAAAGACGGTCTTCTACATCGACAACCTGAAACTGGGGACGAGCAAGGAACTGTCTCAGCCCCCCGCCCGACGCCCGCGGTCACGGCGGCGTAAGAAGACAATCCTCCAGCCCCCGAACAAGGAACTACTGGTGGGACACTGGACGTTCAGTGACAGCGACGACTACACCGCTGATGACCGTTCCGGGTGCGAAAACGCGGGAGAGCTCTGGGCCAAGTGGGCCAAGGGCTCTTTCGGCACAGCCGTCTTCTGCGATGCGGGCGCCTCTCACGTCAGCATCCCCGACGCCCCGACACTGCAGTTCGGTACATCCGATCTCTCCATTGACCTCTGGATCTGCCCGACCCAACTCTCCATCGATGAGACGGATGCCCGGCGGCGCGTCCTGGGCAAGAACGCACACCCGCAGACATGGTGGAATCTGGACATCACGGCGGCAGGACAGCCCTATCTCGAGATGGCGGACCAGAACAAAGTGTCCGGCACGACCAAGCCCAAAGGAACGATCCGGGAGAACGTCTGGACCCATCTTGTGGTGGTTGTGGACCGCGCCAACGGCAAAACGAGCTACTACATCAACGGTAAGCTGGACAGCGCGCTGACGATCCCCGCCGCATTCAAGGGCCCGCTCGATGTCGGAGGGCGTGACCTCACCCTCGGCTCAACCTGGCACCCCTTCATCGGTCTCATCGATGAGGTCAGAATCTACAAACGGGCCATCACCGCCGATGAGGTAGAGGCGAGCTACAACAAAGAGAAGGGCAATCGCACCAGCACCGAGTACGAGCTGCTTGACTGAGGGCTGATGGCGAAAGTTGCCCCGGACGCTTCCGACGGATCAGACCAATCGGGCGGATCTCCCCGAAGACACAAATAGGGGGACGCTCTGGGCTGTCTGACCGAACCGCGACTTGCGGGAGCGGTTCCCCCTTTGCCGGTATTGTCCGCAAGCGCCCCAGCTGCTGGCAGAACGAACTGACCTCGACAGTCCCATGAAGCCAATCGCCACTCTCATTCTCACAGCTGCCCTCGCTGCCCCCGCCCTGCTGTGCGCAGGTGGTAAGCCGTGGCGACGGCAGCTTGAGGAACGGTGGCTCGTCGAGCTCGACCCCCTCCACAAGCCCAAGCTCATCGGAGCCGTGAGCCAAAGAAAGGGAGGGCCGCCCTGGGTCGACGCATCCGGGGCCGTGAATGGCGATCGTTTTGACGGGATCGGGTTCCACACGCAGGAAGAACAGCGGCCTTGGTGGGTGGTGGATCTGGGGAAGATCTACGAGCTCGGGCACATCGTCCTTTTCAACCGTGAGGGAGCCGAGAGCCGGGGCCGGGCCATCGAGATCCTGCTGTCCACCGACGCCACGAACTGGGCTGAGGTCTACACCCACGACGGGAAGACCTTTCATGGCGGCGTTGAAGGCACACAGCCCCTAACCGTTGACCTTCCTGGCCGGGAAACCCGATACGTCAGACTCCAGGTCCGAGACACCTTCCTGCACCTCAACGAGGTGGAGGTATTCGCCAGGGGCGCTCCAGCCGCCAACATCGCCCTGGGCAAGCCAGCTACGCAGTCGTCCAGTGGATCGTGGTCTAAGGCCTGTCTCGACAAACCGGCCAAGCTGGAGATCGCCATTGTCAAGCCACCGCCTCGCAAGAAAGTGGCCATGCGTGTGTTCGCGAGTATGGGCCAAATCAGCGACATGCTTGAGTTAACGGCCCAGACGATCGCCTATGTCGAGACCGCGGGGGCTTCACGTTCAAAGGCGACAACCGAACTGCAACGCCTCCGAACAAAGGTCGAGAAGGGCAACCTGTCAGACGAACAACGTAATGCGCTCTACTTTCAGGGCAGACACCTGCGCAGAGAGACGCTCTTCCGGCATCCTGACCTGAATATCGAGAGAATCCTCATCAACCAGGCTCCGGCTCCCGCCTACAGCCACAACGGCGACCAACACCTGGGCCGTCACAGCCGCCCCGGCCCAGGACTCACGCTGCTCAGCAACTGGAAGACAACACCAATCGCCACGCCCTTCCTCGCCGGCAGACTGCCGAAGGGCGTCGCACGCAACCCGGATCTACACTACGATGCCGAAAAGGTTGTCTTCGCCTACTGCGACCACGAACGCACAGACGATGCGAATCAACGCCGTTACTTCCTCTACGAAGCTGCCCTCAACGGCTCCTGGGTCCACCAATTGACCGGCACGGCACGGGACCCTCTTGAGACACGCCACAACCGCTGCACAGCGCTGATTGAGGACAATGACCCCTGCTATCTTCCTGATGACCACATCGCGTTCATCTCCACTCGCAGCCAGTCCTACGGACGCTGTCATGGCGGACGCTACAACCCTGCATGGGTGCTGCACCGCTGCGCCCCGGACGGCGGCCGCATCCGTCAGCTCTCGTTCGGCAACGAGAACGAGTACGAACCCGCCGTGCTGAACGACGGTCGGATCGTGTTCACACGTTGGGAGTACACAAACCGCCACGAGATGCTCTTCCACATGCTCTGGTGGTGCCGGCCCGACGGCACGGAGATCTCTAATTTCTACGGCAACGACACGCTGCACCCGATGATGGTTGTCGAGGCATCCGCCATCCCCGGCACACACAAGATCGTTGCCACCGCCCAAGGCCATCACTCCTACAACACGGGGACGAGTGTGATCATCGACACGAACCTGGGCGACAATGGGGAAGCACCGGTAACCAAGCTGACCCCGGAGACGCCGTATTCGGAGACTGCGGGATGGCCACGTCCTCACTTCAGTCACCCACATGCGATCAACGCTGAGCTCTTCCTGGTTTCCCGAGCCAACCACCCAATCCACTCGCAGGGCCGCGTGCCTCCGGAGAACGGCCGAGCCATCTACCTGGTCGATACTCTCGGCGGCCGGGAGTTCATCTACGAGAACCCCGACGTCGCGGCCTTTTCCCCGATCGCTGTCCGCAAGAGGCTGCGGCCGCCTGTCCTGCCCAATCGCCTCGGCACGGGGACCTCTGACGGGACGGTATTCCTGCAGAACGCCTACCTGACCCGGAACGATCCGGAGGGGAAGATCAAGCCGGGCATGATCAGGGCGATCCGCGTCAACGCTCTCGGAGTTCAGCCTCGACGACGACGGACGGCGATCAGTGCAACCGTCGGGGTCGAACTCCCGAAACGCACCATCGGCACGGTGCCGGTGAATGCAGATGGCTCAGCGTTCTTTCGCGTCCCCTCACGGACGGCGATCCAGCTGCAAACACTCGATGCGAACGGGATGGCGCTGCTCACGCAGAAGAGCTTCTTCTACCTTCAACCGGGTGAGAATCGCAGCTGTGTCGGGTGTCACGAGCCAGTAGGAACAGCCCCGCTGCCGCCATCACCCGCTGGACCGGCCCGACAGGCACCGGCCAAACTCACACCGCCTGCCGGGCCAGCCGCTCCATGGGGCATGACGTTTAAACGTAACGTTCAGCCTGTCCTTGACCGCTACTGCATCGGCTGCCACGGCCTCAAGGGAAAGGCGGCTGACATCAGTCTGATCGCTGACCCCAGCATCTACCCCAGAAACATGCGAGAGCTGATCGCGCGTGGACAGCACTGGGTCGGGCTGAAGAAACTCATGTGGGACAAGGAGGAAGAGCAATACAACGTCTCCCGCCCCATGCGGTTCTACGCACACAGCAGCAAGGTGGCCCACATGCTTGTGGGAAACGCCGAGAAGTCGAGCCCGGAACTTGTGGGGATCCATCACGATCAACTGAAGATGGACGGACGCAGCCGCCTGCGCATCATCGAATGGCTTGATCTGAACGCCCAAGCGTGTGGAGACCTCTTCCCCAACAAAGTGGAGGAACGCCGCATCAACGGCAACGCAATGAAGGTGCTTCGAGCCTATATCTTGGGACTGCTCGGCGAGGCCGTGGCTGAGCAACCGGAGTTGGCTCTGGTTAACCCGGCGAGCCCCACGGAGAGCCGTGTCCTTATGGCTCCGCTGCCCACCACAGCGGGGGGATGGGGTCAGATGCGTGGCTACGCCAGCCGAGACGATCCCGCGTTCATCAAGATGACAGGGCTGGTCAACGCCTGCATCAGTCGACGCCCGAACGAGAACACCCGCGGCTGGGAACCGACTCGCGAAATGGGAGGAGGCGACGACTGGTTTGTCGAATCCCGCCGCAAGTTCCGAGAAGAGCTGGCCGCACAGAACGATGGAACCCGTTCGGCGGAGACATCAGATGAATGAACTGCGTGTGAACACCAGGAAGCAGTGGCGGGAGTGGCTGGTCGACAACCACGCCCGGAAGAAGGGCGTCTGGCTCGTCTTCCACAAGAAACATACGGGCATTGAGGATGTCCCGTACGAAGAGACGGTAGAGGAAGCCCTCTGCTTCGGCTGGATCGACAGCATCATCAAACGCTTGGACGATGACCGGTACGCCAGAAAATACACGCCACGCAACTCGGGCAGCAACTGGTCGAAGCTCAACAAAGACCGCGTGGAGAAAATGCTCAAAGCCGGGCTCGTGACAGACGACGGGTTGAGGCTAATCAACGAAGCAAAGGCATCCGGCGAATGGGAACAGCAGCGAGGACGCCCGCAGCTGCCGCCGCCTGTCATGCCGGAAGAGCTGAGAGACGCTCTGGCCGAGAATCCTCACGCAAAGGAGTATTTCCTGGCTCTGGCTCCCTCCTACCGCAAGGACTACGTTCTCTGGGTCGGCATGGCTAAACGCGCTGAAACGCGCCAACGCCGAGCCCGGGAAGCTATAGGGAAGCTGAGCCGCGGTGAACGACTGGGACTGAAGTAGAGCCACACTCACTGGCCGCTGGCCCCGTCGCTGTTCGCGGGCGGGAATGCCCGAGGTATGGGTCCAAAACTGTAGAGAATTGCCGATGATACAGCCTCTCTTGCTCCGGAAGATTTCATTCCTTACAGTCACAGTCGTCGCGGCAGCAGCTTTGCTGATCGGGGGCCACTTCACCCACGCTGGAACGCCGCTGCCACTGCAGAATCCGGGTTTCGAGGACGGGACGGAAGGGTGGGATGTCATCGGCCCGCCCTTCAGCCTGCGGACCAAGCGGGCTGCCCACTCCGGAACCATGGGCCTGAGAGTCACGGACCAAAGCGACACCCAGGGCAGCAGCATTCGTTCGGCCAAAATCCCGGTCGCCGCCGGAAGCCACCATGCTGTCCGCTTCTGGGGCCGATCGCTGGCAGGAAGCGGGGCCGGCATCTATGTCGAGTATTGGGATGCAGCTGGTACGCTTCTGAGTACAAAAGTGCGTGGGAGCATCCTGGTTTTCACAGTGCCACATGCTGCCAAGGATTGGACTCCCTTCACCATCAAGGCACAGGCACCGCCCGAGGGGGCCGCGCTGACCATCTGGATCCACTCCTTCAATGCCAGCGTCACCACGGCCGAACTCGATGATTTCAGCGTGACCGCCCTGGACCACGACGAAGCCAAGGAGGTCCGCACAACGCCGACACCCGAAAGTAGGACAAGCTCATTCGTTCCTCCCACTGCCCAACGCATCGTCGAAATCGCAGCCATGCTCCCCGTTCAGCCACGCGGACTTGGGAAGCCTATCGGTGCCCGGGACGCCTGGGACCCTCTTCGCGAAGACGCAGCCACAGCAGGTATCCTGCGAGTCGCAGAGACGTTCGCTGAAAGCCCTCCGCCCGAGCTCCCTGATGAGCTGTACCTAGAGTTCACCCGCACCGGCAACCGAAGGAACTACGAAATCCCCTATCAGAAGTGCAGTTCCCGCATCGGGTGCCTGGTCGTCGCCGAATGCCTGGAGAACAAGGGGCGCTTTCTGCCTGCGATCGAGCGGGACGTCCGGGCCATGTGCGAACACCGCAGCTGGCTCCTGCCCGCCTGCGATGGAGCGTTAGGCAACTTCAGAGGAACCCACCTGACCGTGGCGCTGGGATCCTCATTGCGCGCCTGGATGCTGGCCAACACGCTCTACTGGCTGGGAGACCGCTTGCCCGGAGACCTCCGCGCACACACCTATGACGAAATCCGTCGTCGCGTCCTTGATCCGTATCTGGCCGCACTGCGTTCAGGGACGACGCGCGGTAATTGGTGGATGCTCTGCAGGAACAACTGGAATGCCGTCTGCAACGCCGGTGTCACAGGCGCTGCTCTGGCCATCGTGCCCTCGACCGCAGAGCGCGCGGAAATCCTGGCGGGGATGGAGATCTCAAACCCGTTCTTCATCAAGGGCTTCACCGAGGACGGCTATTGCAGTGAAGGCGTCGGCTACTGGAATTACGGCTTCGGACGTTTCATGATGATGGGCCTGATGGTGCGTGACGCCACCGGTGGCGCCCTCGACATCTTCACGGACCCGAAGCTCCCGGCCATCGCGCGATTCCCGCTTGACATCCTCATCCAGCCAAAAGTCGCTCCTGCCTTTGCCGACTGCAGCGTTCGAGCGCGGCCGGACCACAGCGTGCTTGCCCTGATCGACCGCGTGTTCCCCGACATCATCCCCGGCGAAGCATGCACGACGCGCCCTCTATCCGGCAACATCCTCACAACGGCTTTCCACGCCCTGCATGATCGCACGAGTGCCACGCCGGTTGCCATCGGCGAGGAGAGCATGGCCACACACAGTTGGTTCGAGCAGGCCGGCATTCTGGTCACGCGAGACCACCCGGGAGTCAAAACGCCCCTGGGAGCCGCCATCAAGGGCGGTCACAACTCAGAAAGCCACAACCATAACGACGTGGGCTCCTTCGTGGTCGTACTCGCAGGAGAACCCCTTCTTCTGGATCCAGGGAGTGAGGTCTACACGCGTCGCACGTTCAGCGGGCGGCGCTACGAAAGCAACGTGCTGAATTCCTACGGCCATCCCGTTCCGGTCGTTGGGGGAAGGCTGCAGGTCACGGGGCCCCAGGCTCGGGGTGAAGTCCTCGAGACGTCCTTCTCCGATAGCGTCAGCCACCTGAAACTCCAGATGGCATCTGCCTACCGAGTCCCGGCACTCACGTCACTCATTCGCAGCTTCGTCCATGACCGGAAGACGCGCACCATCACGGTCGAGGACCACGCCCGGTTCAGCGAACCGACAACATTCGCAGGAAGCCTCATCACCGGCAGTCGTTCCCACCGGATCGGCCCCGACCTCCTCGCTGTCTACGACGACACACACGCTCTGGGCATCAACATCGCCGTCGAAGGAAGCCCGTGGGAATACAGCACCGAAACGGTCGAAAACCCCGGACGCCAAGCTCCGACACGGCTTGGCGTGACCTTGACCGAGCCGGTCCTGGAAGCACGCATACGCTTCACCATTCAGCCCCAGCCTGTGATTGGTCTGCCGGGAATCTATTCGGACCCAACCTGGGGCGACACGACACCGGACCTGGCCGAGGCCGTGACAGTGCAGGCAGAGGATATCCTTGAGCAGAAAGGCGGAGAAATTGAGGTCTGTGAAAAAGTAGGTGCCGTGGGTCAGGCCTTCAGGTTCTGGTACCACGCCGGCCATCGCCTGACCTGGCAGTTCCGCCTACCAACCGCCGGTAGTTACGCCGTCCGGCTGCGCTGCTGCCATGCCTGGAAGGAGACCGTAACGCGGACCCTCCTGATCGACGGGAAACCCGTCGAGGAAACGCCATTTGTCTTCCCCTTTACTGGAGGCTGGAGTGGTACCGAGGACAACTGGCGCGACGTCTGGCTGGCTCGTCAGCAAATCCCATTCATCATCCGCCTGACCGCCGCCACACACACGCTTTCCATGGACTGCCCAACGGAGACCGGCCTCAATCTGGACTGGATTCAGCTCGTCCCGGTGCAAACGAAGTGACAGAAATCGAGGCGTTCCCCCGGTGGCTCGGGACCTCCGGGACCGAGAGGAATTGCGGTCAAGAGACTCGCCGGCGTTTCCCCGCGAGTCGGGCTGTTTTTGCTCAGGCCAACTGAAAAAGGCCTGGCCACATGCGTCTGTATCCCAAGGAAACGGCGACGGATGCACAGAGACCGCGGACCACGTGACACATTGAAGGAGAAGGCGATGAACGGGAAGCTATGGGCGATGATGTCGACCGGATTGCTGCTCGCAGCGGCCGGAATAGTCTGGGCCGCCAATGAAGGCATGGTCTGGGAGAAGCGGATCACCACCAAAGACTTGGGCGGGGAGGAACGCTATCTCCTCTACGCATCGACCGACAAGCCCATCTACCGCGAAGGCGAATCGGTCTATCTCCGAGGAATCGCCCTCAATGCCGCGGACAACACGCCCCACCGGGACGGCAACATCCAGGTCACCGTCAAGATCAGGGGTCCCAAAGGGGACACCGTGTTTCAGGGCGGCGGGAACGGGAAGGACAGTTCCGCTGGGGTGAAATGGGAGATCCCTCAAGGCACGGCCGGAGGACAGTACACAGCCTTGGTGAGCAGCCCCAACTGCGGTGCCCCGGAAACCAAACGCACGTTCGAAATCCGCGCCTACCGGGCACCCCGCCTCAAGACTCAGATAGAGTTCATGCGAGAGGGCTACGGTCCTGGAGACACGGTTCGGGCTACCGTCAAAGTCGACCGTGCCGAGGGAGGCATCCCAGCCGGTGCCGCGGTGACCGTTGTGGCACGGGTCGATGGCAAAGAGGTCTTCCGCAAGTCAGGCTTCACCGTAGGACGTGATGGCACCTGCGCCACCAAATTCTCCCTTCCGGACGAAATCCGTATCGGTGACGGCAGCCTCTCCTTCGTCATTGAGGATGGGGGCGTCGTGGAAACTGCGAGCAAGACCATCCCCATCCTCCTCCAGACCATGGACATCACCTTCTATCCTGAGGGAGGTGACCTGATTGCCGGCCTGCGGGGCCGGGTTTACGTCCAGGCCAATCGTCCCGATGGGAAGCCGGCCGATATCGCCGGGCAGATCGTTGCCCTGCAAGACGACAAGCCAGGAAAGAAGGGCGTGGCAGATCTGCGCACGACACATGAAGGAAGAGGGGTCGTGACCTTCACCCCGAAGGCCGACACCCGGTATGCCCTGATCATCAACAGCCCATCCGGAATCAGCCGCCATTTTGCCCTTCCCACAATCAAGAAGACAGGTGCGGTGCTTAAGAGTCTACAGGCCGTCTACCCCCACGAGGGAACGATCTCTGTTGCCGTCGCCTCAACCCCGGATAGCCAGGCGGCCACCGTGACGATCTCCAAACGCGAAGTGGAACTCGACTCGAAGCCGATAGCCGCCGGCAAGGAAGCATCCGTTGCTCTGGATCCGAAGGACAGCGAAGGCGTTCTCATCGTGACGATCTGGGACGCTGAGGGGCACCCCCTCGCGGAGCGCCTCATCTACCGCAAGCCAAAGTTCGCGGTGAACGTGGCAATCACCCCCGGAGAAGCCCCCCTTGTGCCCGGAGGAAAGGTAAAACTCGACATTCTGACCACCGATGAGAACGGCAAGCCGGTTGAAGCTGTGGTCGGCCTGACCGTAACCGATGACGCCGTTCTGGAGATGATGGAGAAACGCGAGCATGCGCCACGCCTCCCCGTCATGGTCTACCTCGAGAACGAGGTCCGTGATCTCGCTGATGCCCACGTCTACCTGGACGCCGCCAACAGCGAAGGACCCGAGGCCCTTGATCTCCTCCTTGGCACGCAGGGCTGGCGACGCTTCATCCTCATGCGTTACGCCGGCATCAAGAAGGACTTCCCGGAAGACGGGAAACGGGCCCTCGCTGAGCGCGTCCTGCCCCGCCTGGTCCCGATGCCCATGGCCATGGGCTTTGGAGGTGGTGTCCGCCGTCGCCTGGGGATACAGCTCAAAGCAGCCGCGGTCGACGGTTTGGCAGTGCTTGCCGCCCCGGAAGGCGGTGTAGACGTCGAGGACGACGGCGTTGGAGACGACAGGGCGGACCATAAAGAAGAGGCACAAGCGAAGCCGCCCCGGGTGTTGAGGCCTCTCCCTTCGGGCACAGAGCCCAAAAAGAAACGGAAAGCCTTCCAGCTCGCGAAGAAGCCGGCCATGGCACAGGACATCGCGGCCGGCGAAGCGATGGCAGACTTCGAGGTGCTGGCCCCCGCTCGCCCCCGGATCGCCTGGATGACCATACGCGAGTACGCCCACCAGGTTCGCCCGAACCGCAAGGCCAACGATCGTGTTGACTTCACGGAAACGCTCTACTGGAATACCGGAATCCGGACATCGGCCCGGGACGGCAAGGCCACGGTGGAGTTCGGCCTCTCCGACAGCGTCACCACCTTCAGGGTCATGGCGGATGCGTTTGGCCGCAACGGCGCCCTCGGCACCGGCGACCTAGCGATCAAGTCGATCGAGCCGTTCTACATCGAGCCGAAGATGCCCCTGGAAGTGACAGCCGGAGACGCCATTCTGCTCCCCATAGCGCTGGTCAACGCCACCAAAGAGACGCTCAGATCCGTCAACCTTCTCGTTCGTGGTGAAGGGCTGACGATCAGCCAGGTGACCCCCATCTCCCTGGCCGGTCTCGAACGCGGACGGCAGCTTGTTACCATCACCGCCGACAAGCCGGGCACGTATCCGGTCACTATCACGGCTGCAGCCGGAGCATACACCGACACCGTTACCCGTTCACTCACAGTCAAAGCCGCAGGCTTCCCGGTGACCATCAACCACGGGGGCCTGATCGGGCCGGAAAAGAGCTTCACGACCAGGCTGACGATCCCGGAGGAGACAGAAGCCGGCAGTCTGGCCGCCGTGGCACGCGTCTACCCCACGCCTCTGGCCAACATGGAGGAGGCCCTGAATGCCCTCCTGCGCCAGCCGAATGGTTGCTTTGAGCAGACGAGTTCCACCAACTACCCTCTCGTCATGGCAGGGCAGTACTTCACCAGCCACCAGGGGATCTCGCCGGAGAAGATCGCCAAGGCAAAGACGCTGCTCGAGGCGGGTCTCAAGAAGCTCACCGGATTCGAGTGCAAAAAGAAGGGCTACGAGTGGTTCGGCGGCGACCCCGGACACGAGGCCCTCACCGCCTACGGTCTGATGGAGTTCAGCGACATGGCCAAGATCATGCCGGTGGACGCGGACATGATTGGGCGCACCCGTGACTGGCTGCTTTCCAGGCGGGATGGCAAGGGTGGATTCAAGCGGAACAAACGAGCGCTGGACAGCTTCGGTCGGGCTCCCGTCCCCACCACCAACGCGTACATCCTTTGGGCTATGCTCGAAAGCGGAGAAGATGCGGCCAAGCTCAAGAAGGAAATCGCTGCGGTCAAGAAGAACGGGCTGAAAAGCAAAGACAGCTACGTCATCGCACTTGCCGCTAACATCATGTACCTGGCGGGCGACAACCCCGCCGCCACGACCCTCGCCACGCGACTCTCCGAAGCGGTTGAGCAGGACGGTCACGTGGGTGGAGCAGGTACGTCAATCACCCGCTCCGGTGGAGACAGCCTAGCGATTGAGACCACCAGCTTGACGATCCTCGCCTGGCTCAAGGATGATGCCCGTTGGGCCGCGCAGGTGGAGGGATCGATGAAGTGGCTGTTCGAGCGCTGCAAAGCCGGCCGATTCGGCTCAACCCAGTCCACCATCCTCGCCCTCAAAGCGATCAATGCCTACGATGCGGCCCGAGCCACACCAAAGCAGCCGGGTACCGTGCAACTGATCGTCAACGGGACACCGTTCGGCAAGCCCGTCGCCTTCGACAAGGATTCCAAGGGTGCGATCGAGCTTCCCGACTTCGCCGCTGCTCTCACGTCGGGGAATCACAGCCTCGAGCTGAAGATGGCGGACGGCAGCCGGATGCCATTCTCCCTGGAGGTGGCATTCAACACCAGCCTTCCCGCCACCAGCGAAGCGTGTGAACTCGCCTTGAAGAGCGTTCTCTCTGCCGCTAAGATCAGCGAAGGCGAGCCGCTGGAGATGACCGTGACCGTCACCGCCGGGGACAAGATTGCTCCCACCCCCATCGCCATCGTCGGCATTCCCGGAGGCTGCGAAGTGCGCCACGACCAGCTCAAAGAGCTAGTGGGCGCCGACCGGATCTCTTCCTACGAAGTCCTTGGTCGAGAGGTCGTTCTCTACTGGCGCGCCCTCAAAGCAAGAGAAGAACGGGTCATCCCGGTCAGCCTCACCGCCACCATCCCCGGCACCTACACCGGCCCGGCAAGTCGCACCTACCTCTACTACACCGACGAACACAAGCGCTGGGAAGCCGGGCACGCTGTCACAATCACCGCACGTTCACAGCAACGGTAGGCCCAAGCCGCGCAACGTAAGCGGTCTTCTGTCCGGCCGAGCCGCGCACAGCGTAAGCGGTCCCCCTCTCCCATGAGAAGACCACTCCTGTTAGTCGCGGCTCTGACGGACACAGGCTGCGCACAGCGTAAGCGGTCCCCCTCTCCCATGAGAAGACCGCTCCTGTTAGTCGCGGCTCTGACGGACACAGACTGCGCACAGCGTAAGCGGTCCCCCTCTCCCATGAGAAGACCACTCCTGTTAGTCGCGGCTCTGACGGACACAGGCTGCGCACAGCGTAAGCGGTCCCC
>JABHEG010000375.1 GCA_018676675.1 Lentisphaerota bacterium | reverse complement strand
TCCTGCTATCTCCGCCGGTCCGACGTACTAAGGTCATTCTCCCGGCGGGCAGGACTCCGGCCGGGGCCGGGCCTAACGGCCCTCAAGAAGCAAAGAAAGTCAGAAAAGAAACCGTCAACTTTTCTCCAGGACTGGACAGGAACTTGCTCAACAAGTTAGCGCTTATGGGGCGGGGCCCCAGGCCCGGCACCAAGGTCAGTGTTCCCGCCCGTTCGATGGCGTGGGGTGACTCCAGCCGTACCTGAATCGGGGCCACGCTTTTGTAGGCTGGGTTATACCGGAGCTGCCACCGACCACTGACAACGCTGGAAGGACGCGCTATGAATCAGCCACAGCTGACCGCCGCCCAGCACCAGGCGCGATTGCAGAACGTGCAAACGGCGGAGAACGTCGTTCGTTCGTGTCTGCGAACACACCGCGTTGGGCGCTATCTCCCGGGGCAGGTCACGTACAATGTGGGGGACTACCCGGTACCGTTCAGCATCCGGCCCACCGAGTATGACGACACGCTGCTCGCGAGTTTTGCGGAGGGCGGCGTTGAACTCGTCCAGTTGCATGAGGAGTGGAACGACTCACAACGCGTCCTCGGCGCCGACAAGTTCACGAGCCACGACCCGGAGGGGCTGCGCGCGTTTATTGACCTGGCCCATTCCTACGGAATCGGGGTCATGCTTTACACCAGCACTGGATTCTTCGAGGCAACCGACCCCGAGTTCCAGCCCGTCTGGGCCACCGGCGGAACGCACCTGGTTGAGCTCTACTTCGACTACGCACGCTGCAGCCCGGCTTGCCCCGAATGGCGTGCGTTCATTCTCCCTCGCCTGGAACGCATCCTTGATGAGTACGACATCGATGGCCTCTACAATGATGTCGGCTACCATCCCGTCTGCCTCCTCGATCCGTTCCCGGATGGCTATGCCACTCCCGGACCGGAGACCGAGACGTGCCATTCCGCCTTCGTTGACTTGGTCGCCCAGGAGGCCGATCTGGTCCACTCGCGAGGAGGCGTGTACAAAGTCCATGTGGGAGGTGCGCAGAACCGGGGGTTGGACAACTCGGTGTATGACTATCTTTGGGTCGGGGAGGGCGTGGTTGACCTCCACGGGCTGCGCGAAGCGACGAAGGACTTTTCACCGTATGTGGTGCCCTGCCTCGACCAGAGCCACGGACCGCTGGACAATGAGGAGCTGCTCTTCCTGCACTCCGTGCCATACATGCAATTCCCATTGCGCGTCGACGGACGTCCATTGACCGGGGAGCGTGGCATGGCCCCGGGGATGTCTTACCGGCGAGGGCTCGACTGTTGGTGGACCCGACACATGCACGCTATCCGCGATGAACGCGTTCGTCATCCGGACGGGCCGTACTCCTACGGCTGGTGGGACAGCCACCCGGGGCGCGCCGGAGCTCGAGACGTATGGCTCGAACACCTGCGGCTCTATCGCCCCATGGTTACGCCTGGAACTCGCGTGTGGCTTGAACTGCAGGATGGCGACGTGGTCTCCGGCTCCCTCCCAGCTTCGGTCATCATCAGCCTTTTCGTGAACGACGAGACGTACTTGGTGATTGCGAACGTCGGTTCGCAGCCGCAGACCATCCATTCGCCCTGGGTGTGGCGCAACCGGCGCACCGATGAGCGCCTCGGACAGGCATTCACGGTGGAAGGCGAAACACTGCTGTATCTGAGTCGAGACGCGTAGGTTGCACGTTTCTGACTGACGACTATCTGAAGCTTCGCGACTGCGTGGTGGGGACTACGTCGAAGCCGATTCCCGACGTCTTGGTGGATCGCTGATGTGTTGGTGCCGGCAGCCCGGCTGTCATTCAGCCAACGGGGAACACGATCTCTGCCCAAATGGGCTTGTGGTCTGACAGTGGCTGTGCCATCTCGATGATGCCGCCGGCGCGGACTTGACCGCTCGACGCACGGCTATACAGAATGTGGTCGATGACGCCGGCTCTGCTATTGTCGGGAGCAAAGGCGTTCCAGGTGAACGCTCCGGTGAGGTCCAGGTCAAGATCACGCCACGTCGATCTCATCCCAGCCCGATCGAGAGTGAGCATGGCATCGTCCTCGAGGCGGTTGTTGTAGTCGCCGACCGCCACGACCGGGCCGGGGCCCAACGTGGGAAGGATGCGCGTGGCAAGCTCGAATGCATGCCCATCGCTGCTTCCGGACGCACAGATGTGGAGTGAGGAGAACGTGATGGCAAGCCCGCCAACACATGTCGTCGCACTCACCACCGACGCCGGATTCCAGCCGCTGCCGGAGCCAAGACGGTGCTCATCGGTATCGCCCAGGGGCGTGCGACTCAGAATGGCCTTGTACTTGTCCTTGTGATTCGCCGAGGACACCTCCCCCGCAAACCAATGCTCCAACCCGGCTGCGTGTGCTACGCGTTCAGTCCAGTCTCCGGCGGGAGATTCACACAGCCCCACAACGTCGAAGTCGTGGGGTCTAAGCATCTCCCCAATCTGCTCCGGAGTCGCACTGCGGCTGAACTCTACATTGTAGGACGCAATCCGGACCTTGACACCATCTGTACTACACATCTACAGACCTCGTTCACCTGCTCAACTCGCGATACTCTTGCGGAAGGGATGTCATGGCGCCCGCATCTCCAGCAGCGTCCCTGCGGTCAGAGCTTCCCGGGGAGGAACCACTGAAAAAGCTCCTATCCCCACGTCCCCACCGAGGGCTGATGCAACCTTGAAGCGCCACGCTTTGCCGGGGAGCCCTGCGGTCAGGACACGCAGGACGTGGTCTCCGGGCGTGAGGGTCACGCTGCCCCAGTTCCCCCGGGTCCCATTTGTCCCCAAACGTTTGCCATCGACGTACAGGCGGACGGACCGGTCGAACGTGAAGCGAACAGGGACCGTCTCTGTGAGCCTGATCACGGCCAAGGCAACAGCGCAGGCAGGGGATGTGAGCCCCTTGCCGTGGACTGCGCCGAGATCGATGCGCCCGTGCACATTTCCCTCGGTCCATGGCTCCCATCCCTTCTTGCCGGCAAGCGTGCTCAATTGCTTTTTCAGGTCGAGCCGTTCCGGCGTGATGGGGACATGGTTCAGCCCCTCCTCCGCCGTACCGGAAAATGGCCCTGCCACGAGCCAGCCACAGATCCGGTTTTCCGTCAGAGTTCGGAGTGAGACAGGTTCAGCCAGCCGCCAGTCGGGGCCTGTGAGCGTCAGTGTCCCGCTGAGGCGGAAGAAGCCCTTTGGGCCGGGGGGAGCAGAGATTGTGATTGGCATCGGGCGACTTTCGCCGGGCACCAGGGCCAGTGGCCCGTTGCTGAACTCCCAACCCGGATGTGAGGCCAGAGCGAGCGTGCACTGGATGTCCGGGGGGGGCCACAGGAGACAGGCTCACACTCAGTGGAGCTTTGACCTGGATGCGGTCATCAGTTCCACACAGCTTGACCAGGTTTCCATCCCAGTTCGGGAAGCTTGCGTGAGTGCCGAGCAACGCGTTCAGTGTCCCTTCCGGGAGTACGCTCGACCCGTTCACGGATAGACTCCGGATGGCCTGGAGAAGGCAGGCCTGGGCGTCGCTTGCCGCGGAGTCCCCGTCCACTTCGGTGCTTTGCAGCGATTCACGGAGCCGTGCCTCGATCGCCGTCCAGGATCTGGGCGTCCTATCGCCCAACCGAGTCCGAGTTCCGGAGAGCATGGCCAATACACGTTCGGCCGGGTGCAGTTTCGCTCTCAACAGTGCGACTTTGTTCAGTGGCAGAGCGACTTCCTCAAAGCGATTTCCCCGAAGGACGGTGGACTCGGCGTAACGCGGGCCAACGACGATTCCACGAGAGGCGTTGCGCACGACGCAGTCATCCACAACGCCGTTGGCGCTCTCCATGAACACATGGGCATTGTTGTGCAGGATGGCTCCCCGAATGACGCACGAGCGGGTAAGGTCGAGCCCCCTGCCGCGATCTTGCAGTGCCATAACGGCATCTCGCGGAGGCAGCTCGTTTTGCGGACCACGGTAGCCGTTTCCCTCCAGGATTTCGTTGTCCAGGAACTGCATGAACCAGAGCGGGATCACGCCCCAGTACTTCATCCCGAAGCCCAGGAATCCGCCTGCTCGAGCACAGCGATTTCCTGCCAGAATTCCCTCCACGAGACCGCCATAGAGCTGGATAGCGATCGTGGAGTCCTCGGTGTAGTTATCGATGTACAGGTGTCGTCTGCGAGTAGCCTTCACCATGAAGAGTGAGGAGGCATCCGGGGCAATATCCCAGGGGCGGTCGATGGTCACGCGGTTGTCTGCCAGCGCGGCGATGGTGCGCAGCTGTCCGGCCCCGCGTCCCTGGACCAGTTGAAGGGATTTGCCCAGCCAGAATTCCCGGCCGTACCGGTACTGGACCTCTTTGCCTTCGCCTCCGAGTGTGACATCCGTTCCAGCGCTTACTCCTTTGACGGGGTCCGCGAAGGCCGTTCGACTGCCGTCGTTGGTGATGCTCTCACGGTTGTTGGTGAAGACGGCGTACTGTCGGTTGCGTCCCCAGTAGAGATTGTTCGTCTCTGCATGGATGCTGTAGGTGCAGTTGGTGGCTTCGTTGTCCTCGAAGATCACTCGGTTGCCTCCGACGATGGCCCAGCCGGACCCGCTGATGCGGCATCGAGCGACCTGCAGGTACGCTGCGTTGAGCACAAAGAACAGCGTGGTGCTGCCCTCTTTGGAGGCGGTGATGTCGCAGTCCTCGACTCGAACAAACTTGCCTCCCGAGATGACGATGCCATTCCCGCGCATGTAGGACCTACGTTCATACTCATCTGTGTTCTTCAGGATGTACTGATCGACGACCAGCTTCAGGCGCAGACGCTGCAGGGTGACGTTGGATGCCGTTTCGGCCTCCGGGGCTCCGGCCTCCGGTTTCCTACAGACAATGCCATTCCGGTAGGCTCCCGAGTGGATGAACAGATCCGTGATGCCGAACGAATGGGATCCCTCGATCAGTGCTTCGGGAGGGTTGATTGCGTCCGGCCAGTAGAGCTGGCTCGCTTCTCTGGACTGTCCGCGCAGAAGTGTGTGAGGGGGAATATGGAGCATTTCGTTGCACTGGAATCGGCCACGAGGCAGGTAGACGATCCCTCCGCCGTTGTCCGTCGCGGCCTGGAGAGCAGCCCGGAGCGCTTCACTGTCATCCAGGCCATCACTGGGGGTGGCTCCGTAGGCGGTCACATCGAAGGTGTCGGTCTTCCAGACCTCGGCATGGGATGTGATGTGGACGTGACCCGCTGAGCGCCAGCCCTGGTTGCCCCCGCAACCGTTGTGCGTGAAGACCTCGAAGACACCCTCGGGGGTGTCCGGCTGGATTGCGGCTTCCAGTGACCAGCTGTCGAATCGAGACAGCTTCAGTTCCTCACGGTTGCCTGTATCACTGACAAGGACGATGCGTGGGGTCTCACCCAGCTGGAGGCAGCGGCCCTGGATGCGCAACCAGCCGCCGGGGCTGGCTTCCTCGCCCCAGTCTCCCTGGATCCACCACGGGGCGGGTTCATTCAACACGAATGGTTGCGACACAGCGCGGTCGACTGCTTTGATACGGCAGGCAACAAGGCCCTTCCGCAGAGCTGCGGGGTAAACAAAGCTGATGCCGGTGTCGGTCACAGTGAGGGGATTGACTCGCAGCGGCCGGCGGAATGTCGCGGGACCGGCTTCCCGCGGTCGACCTGGACGACCGTTGGGCAATGCCACCATCTCGACTGCCGGGGCTTCTCCCCAGTCGCCCCCGTGAACGAGGACAGTTTGGCCTGGTGCAAGGGGCGCTGACCACCAGAGCACCGTTGGGGCCGCGCCGGTTGAGATGCCAATGACTCCCAGAATGACTGCTAATACGCGGTAGGTCACCGTCTCGTCCTTTCCGGGTTGTCCTGGCCCACGTTCCGCCTTGGAGAATCGACACCCACACACGGTCTTGTTAGAGCCCGTCCAGAAAGGTCTCGCGAGCCGCGTCGGCAGTGCGGGTCGGGCAGATCTCGGCCCTGGGCTACGGACGCCGCTACCCTCAGCGGTAACGGCTCCGAGCCCGGGGCTGGGAGATGCCCGGCCTCCACGCCGCCCCGAAGGGCGCGGTCCCTTCCGGGCCATCTTGCGCTGTTTTCGGCCGAGATGTTACCACTGCGGGTAGCACCGTCGTCCGGAACGTGCACAATTTGGCCTCAAAATGAACTAGCGGTAGTTTACTGTAGATTGGGTCCGTAGTACACCTTTCCGCCCCGAGCGCGCGCGCCAAACTCCTGTCCCCCATAGCCTTCCGCGATTGTCCTTTTCTATTGCTATCGTATTACCCTATTGGAATACACCCCCAT
>JABHEG010000067.1 GCA_018676675.1 Lentisphaerota bacterium | reverse complement strand
TGTGCCCAAAAACGACGGTTCTTGCCATCCCAAGCGCCGCCCCGGGGCAGAAACCGTCCGAAGGCCCAGAAATTAGCTGCAAAGCCCCTCGGGGCGGCCGCTGGAAGCGGGCGGTCCGAGGGGTTTTGCAAGAGCCTCCACATCCCTATTCCGGTCTCAGTTCCGCCTCGGCTTCAGTCTTCTCCGGCATGTTGTATCCGGGCAGGAAGAGCCCATTCTGATCCGCAATCCCCTCGATGCTCTCGCCGAGGTATCCCTTCACGTGGCCATCGGCAAACCACACGGTGAAGTAACCCCTGTGATTGCCCGGCTTGTCGCACCCCAAGATTGTCTTCGTCGGCTCACAGCCGCGGCAATCCTCCGCGATGCCCTTCCCGAAATATTGGTAGTCGCACTGCTCTCCAGTCTGGAACTGTTCAAGGCTCCCAGCTTCCTGGGTGACCGTACTGGGGCACGTGTAGACTTTGAACGTGGTCAGGTAATCCTGGGTGATCAGTGCAGAGAAGTTCGGGGGGAAGTGATCATCAGAGTCGCCGCTGTACATGCGCACAGCCAACCCCAAACTCTTCAGGTTGCCTGCGCAGTTGATCCGACGTGCGCGTTCACGCATTTTCGGCCTATCCACGAATACCGAGTAGCAGATGAGCGCGGCAAACACTGAAACCGCGAGGACAAGCGGCCACAACCCGGTGAGTCTGTGATCTTGGTGTTCTATTCCACGTTCCGGGGTTGAGGTCCCGTCGTTCACTTCTCGCTCTCCGTTTGCCGACGCCCTCAGGATCACCCGGCCCCATGCCACCATATGATCTGCGTTGAGTACAGTCGTCTAAGAAAAATCGGGCTAACCGGTTGGCTCACAGGTGGAGGACATCGGGCGTCACCTCATGCGCATCACGATCGCCTGCGCCCCCGGTCAACGCGGCCCATCACTGCCTGGTTCCGCCTCCTCCACCCGGACAGGTGTCAGGTCGAACGTTACTGCGATACCTACTTTGTACAGGAGTTCCTCAAACTGATCGATGCCCTCCTCCTGTTGTGCCAAGGCATGCACGCTGACATCGAGATCCAGGTCGGACAGCACACCGGAAACGGAGCCAACCCGCACGGACATCGGGAACTGAAGTCGCGGCTTGACGTCGTTCGTCGTTGGCTCATTGACGTGCCGTGGGGACAGTGTCACGCCCAGGCATGATTCATACAGTTCCCGGCGCTGCTGAACACGTCTGAAAGCATCCTTCAACAGCTCAGTGATAATCTCCTCGCGCTTCGTCATCTCGAACGCCATCGAAGCCAGAGAGACCTCATCGAACGTGTCCACGAGCCCCGCAATAAGATGGATGTCGTCCTCAGACTCCGCGTGGATGCGGACCTTGCTCACGATTTGGTATTCCTTCACTTTGCCGGTCCATGCAGAATGCAGAGGCGTTGATGCAAAGCGGGATGTATGCGTCCGATCCAGGGGAATGCCTCCTTCTACGAGCTTGGAGATCATCTTCGAGCGGACCTGACGGTTCTCCTCCATTGCGACCTTCAGTCGCTTCCCTAACGTGAGAATTGAGACCCTCACGACAGCACGGTCGGCCTCCACAGTGCGTTCTGAGAAGCCTGAGATTGTCACTTGTCCCGGAGGCGGGTCCAGCAGCCGACGCAACTCGTCCGCTGTGCCAGAAAGCTCAGGTTCTCCCAGCACGGTACCCGTCATCACCACGCTCAACGCAATCACAACACATCGTCGCACCATAGTCATCCTCCGGTCCTTCGAGAAAGCCAGCCGGCTGGAACCTGCTCCCGATGACGCCATCCGCCCTTCATTACCAAAGGAGCTCCCTCAGCCTTCTGATGAACGATACCGGGAAGGGGCGGAGGATGCAACCGAGAGTCCCGCCGCAGCCCCCAAACCCAGCCCATGTGCCCGCTGGCCTTGAAGTCGACGGCCGCTACCGCCCCACCGAATGCTGCCCCACGCTTCCTACCCTCCCGCCATCCCCATTCCCCATGACGCCCTAACCGCTCTACCACACCTGGGACTCTGTCCAGCGTCTTGCCTTCTCAATCCCTCGCCTCTATCTTCCCTCTCGCAGAAGGACGGGAGGTCCTTGCCTTTTTGTGGGAGAATGCGGCAACGACCGAACCTTTTGGGGGTCCGGATACGATATACATAGCAACGGACAGGAAAGTACCCCGCCCTCGGTTAGACTCGGGACAAGAGTGATGGACAAGGATGTGGAACTGGTCACCAAAGCTCTGGCGGACGGGCCAGAGGCTTTCGGTCCGATCGTGGAACGATACAGAGATGCTGTGTTCGGTGTGGCCCTGGCGAGGCTCGGCAACTTCCATGACGCGGAGGATGTTGCCCAGACGGTCTTTGTGGAGGCCTACATGCGGCTGGATCGGTTCCGGGCTCCCATGCGACTCGGCCCTTGGCTGCGGAGGATGGCCATCAACAGGAGCATTGACCAAGTTCGACGCCGGAAACAAACCGTTGAGATCGACACGATAGAGAACGACCCCGACCATGGGGACGTCCACGAGTCACTAAAGGGAAGCGATCTCCGCGACCAGGTACTGGAGGCCATCGGCAGATTGGGCAGGTCTCAGCGGGAGACAGTGACCCTATACTACGTGAACGGCTATTCGGTCGCCGAAGTGGCCGCCATCCAGGAGTCACCGACAGGAACGGTGAAACGGCGATTGCACGAAGCGCGCAAGAAACTCAAAGAGGACATGATGAGCACGGTCGAGGCAGTATTGAAGTCCGAAGCGCCTAAGGAGGACTTCGGGGAAAAGGTCTTTGCGGCCCTGGACTGCTACGGGCAAAGGTGCGATTGGGGGGCGACCAGTGCGGCGGTCTTGGAAGCCGGAGAGGCAGGCCTGCCGGGATTCGTTAGAGCACTCAACTCTCGGCAGTGGCAGACGCGTCGATTTGCCGGACAGATGCTTGGGACTCTGGAACCACACTCACAGGGCGAAGACTTTGTTGAACTGCTCAAGGCTGTCGGCCTGGATTCGAACAAGAAGGTGCGCCAGCATGCCCTGGGACTGCTGGTTTTGGACATCGACGAGGAACGCAAAAGGAGGGAGTTCCTCCCTATGCTTCTGCCATTCCTCAAGGACCGGAGTGCGCTGGTGCGGCGCCGGACGGCACTCGAGTTGCTCCCCTGGGCGGGCGATGTGCCCCTCAGCGCTGCAGCCGAAGCCCTGGCCAATGAGGAGAACGAGAGAGCACGGCCGATGCTGGCGGAATTGGTCCGTGCTGTCCTCAAGGCCGATCGGCGGGAATAGGAATTTGGCGGTAACAGGCTGTCAGGCCCGGACTACGCGGTCTTGTGTCGACCCGCGGAAAAGGCTGGCAGTTCCCGAGGGAGAAGGACACACTATCCCTCGGGCCGCCTCCTTTGTAGTTCTGGGGGAAACCGACATTCCAAGGAAGCCGGGAGTGGGTGGGTGACGGCTGGGGAGCCAGGTAGGTCACAAAGACGACGGCTTTGAGTGCGGATAAGGGGAGCGGGGAGCGGGACAGCATCTCCTTACTCCTCTGGCGAGTTCCCTGTCAGGGCAATGAAGATCTCCTCAAGCCCTGGTGCTCGGGTGGCAATGGCGGCGGACGGACCGGCCCATTCTTGGATGGATCCGGGCGTTTCGGGGGTGAAGTGGGGCACGATCATTCGCCATTCGTGGGGGGCTTTGGTGAGCACAGCCGTTTCGGGTAAGCCGGTCGCGTCGGGGGGATCGCCGTCGAAGGTGACCGTGATTTCCCGGACGCGCTCCCGCAAGCTCTCGGCGTCTTCGGCGAAAAGGAGCTTCCCCCGGTCGAGCAGCAGGACGGTGTCGCAGATGCGTTCGACCTCGGCGAGGAGGTGGGACGAGATGAGGACGGTGCGCCCCTCGTCCGCCGCTACGCTAACGATACTCTCCAGGAACTGTTTGCGCACGACCGCATCGAGCCCGCTGGTGGGCTCGTCCAAGATGAGCAGTTCCGGCCGGTGGGCCAGCGCCAGCACCAGGGCGGCCTTCGCAGTCATCCCTCGAGACAATCCGCTGACCTTTTTGGCCCGATCCAGGCCGAAGTCGTCCAGCAACTGTCGGCACAGGTCCAAGTCCCAGCTTGGGTAGAAGCCAGCGGTGAACCGGCAGACCTCCTCGACTGTCATCCAGCCGTAGATATGGTGCGTTTCCGGCACGTACCCGACCCGTTGTCGGATCTCGACATGATCCGATCGCGAGTCCAGGCCGAGCACGGTTGCCTTGCCGTCGGTAACCGGCTCGAGCCCCAGCAGCATCTTGATCAGACTGCTTTTGCCGGCCCCATTCCGCCCGGCCAAGGCGTAGACCTTGCCTGGCGCCAAGTCCAGATCGACCCGATCCACCGCGAGCGTCCTCCCGTAGCGCTTGCTCAGGTCCCGCGTGCTAATCATCATATCCTGCATCGTCTGTCTCCATTCAAACGCTCGAATCAGTGGGTGGGGCCGTGCTTCGCGCTCGCCACCGACTACGCAAGCTACACCGGTCGGTGTTCATCGCGGGAAGACGCGTCGGCGCTTCTCCATGTCACGATCAAGCAACCAGATTTCGTCCCTCATCACTGTCACGAGTTGGTCGTTGCCGAACCAGCTGATGCGCGAGACGTGACGAGTAAGAGTCTGCGACCATTCCCCTCCGCCGGGGTCCAACACAGCGGCAAGCCCCCCTTTGAGAGGCTGGGTGACCAGCAGGCGCGCGCCGTCTGGAGAAGGGAAGGCGACGAGAGGAGGGACGTCTTTGGACGGATTGTCGCGCGCCACTTTCAGCCACTTTTCAGGTAGGGGCCAGGTATCCCAGGAGTTCGTATCAAGGTGATGCACGTAGATGGCGCGTTCGGTGGTGACAAAACACGCCGAAGGCAATGCGCCGGTTCTTCCCGGAACGAAGACGTGCTTCCCGCAGGTCGCCGGAGATAGCGATAGGACATGCTTCTCGCACGTTGTGCACGTTGTGGGGAGCAGACCTCCGGCACTGGACGGCAGTGTTCCCTCCTCCCACGTCCCTGACCGGAAACTTGCCAGGAAGAGTCGCTTCTCGTCCCAGACGGCAAACGTGTCCCCATCCGGCAGCACGTTTATGCCGCAGAGCCAGTCTGTCGGTAGGCTGAACTCCCGCGTCTCCGAACTGCTCAGAGAAGGGGAGTACCTATGGATCGCCAGCGTTATTCCCGTTGCCGAACCGTCGGTAACGAAGACCGTCGTGAGGAAGACGCCGACTCCTTGACTCGCCAAACGGCCATAGTGGTAGTCCCAACTGGTCCCTACAACAACGGTGTTCTTCTTCTGCCATTTGAAGCTCTTGGGAGGGGGCCCCAGGCAGAGCGATTCTGCCCCGCCATCGACGGGCAGGAAACGTACATCGTCACCACCGATGCGCGCGGTCACGGTCTTGTTGTCCAGCCACACGGGGCGTCCCTTCATCACCACGGGGTCGGTACTCAAAAGCTCGAAGCCGCGGGTGTCGCTGTGGAATACCCAGAGCTCCTTTTGTTCGGGTTTGGGATGCAGGAACGGCTTCATCGACACGCCATCCTTGGTGAGCAGGCATCTCTTGCCGTCCGGTGACCACGGGTGTGTGCCCACCACGTTGCTCAGCGAGAGCCTGGAGAAGGTCCTTGCTTTTCCCGTAGACACGTCGAGGAAGGCCGTTCGTCCCGACCTCCACATACGTGTGCGACCAAATTGGAGCGCCACATGCCCTGACGGTGCACTGCCGACGGTGGTGCCGTATGCGAGCCAGGCAGCTCCGCGATTTCTGGGGGTGGAGTTCCACCACCAGGTGGACGTCACGATCGTCAGGATGAGCAAAACGGGCACGGCGAGCGTCTTGGAAGCCCTCCAGGCGGCGAGCAACAGTCCCGATCGGCGGCCCGTGTAGCAGGACTCCGCCCCGGCTGCGAGAAGCAACATCACGATCGTTGCGGTGCCAATCGTCCCCCAGGAATCGGACGGTGAGAAACCCCCATTCCATCGAAAAACGCCCCACTGCGTGATGCTGAATCCCAGCGTCAGCACCATGGACGTGAGAACGGTCACCATGGCCGTTCCATCGAACGAGGCCATCACTGCAGCTAACGAAACTTCGGTCACCACGACCACAACCACGAGCACCAGCATGGGCAGCAACTCGTTGGCGGCGACCCTGTCATTTGCCACAACGTGCAGGAAGATGGTGCCAGGGATCAGGACAGCCAGGGAACCAACCAAGCCAAGGGCGAAGGCTGCGGCGAACTTTGCCCGGAAGACGTGTGCACGGGAGCAGGGGAGTCCGTCCAGGAAGTCCTTCGTGCCGGCATCGGTCTCACCAGCGAACACATTGCTCGCGAAGAGGAGTGGCCCGCAACCCCAAACCAGAGTGGCCGCCAGCCCGACGGCATAGAACGGCCGCCACCAGAAGCCGGACAGGATCGCGAGAAGCCCGGCCCCGACCAAGATCCCGAACAGGGCCCGTTGTTGCCGCCATTCCTTCCAGAGCAAGGCTCGGATGGCTAACGCTTGGCTGCTCATTGTCTTCCCTCGGTTACACGCTCGACGCCTTCGGGTGACTGCTTCTCACTGCTGCGCAATCCTCTGTGATCTCTGTGTGCTGCTTTCCCGTCTAAGGCAACAATTGCACCTGTTTGCCGTCCTCTCGGTTGATCGTCCATAGTCCACGGTCGGATTGGAGCAGGATACGGTCGTTGTCCAGCCAATGGACCTCCAGCCCGGACTTGGCTTGCTGCTCGGCCACACACCGTTCGCCTCCGTCCTCCAGGTTCAGAATTGGGATCCCCCACGTCTCCCCATCAAGAGGGCACCAGAGCGCCAGGAATTGACCACTGGGAGAGAGCCGCATGCCGTGGATCGGCGACGTTGGGACGGTCTGCCCCGAGGCTGTTCTGTGCAATGTGTGCACATCACAGGTCCGGTTGCCAATGTGGTAGACAGCCACCGTTCCGTCGGCCAGACAGAGGACTACATCGCTCCTCCCTGGCCGGAAGCGAGGTTGCGGGAAGGAGACCACGGGCACGGGGGGAGCGATCTCTCTCACTGCGCGGTCCGTCAGGGAGGCCACATATACGGGAACGTGGCAGGTCCCTGGGGCGTTCTTCCCCGCCACGAGCACCCACTCACCGTCGTCGGATACCATGACGGGGCGCGGCCCTCTGCCCCACGTGTGGGTGAGCACCACCCTCTCCGGTTCAAGAAGGCCAGGATGGTAGCGCTCTGTGAACATGGAGCTGCTCTCAAGGCCATCCTCTGCGTGCCTGCGGGAATGGACATGGACGCTTCCGAACACGCCGCGCCGCGTATGCATCCAACTCCTGTACGACCACGCGCGATTTGTTCTCCACCATCCCTCCGTTTTGCATTGCTCCCCGCCCTCTCTGGATGGCTCGATCGGCCGGGGAACAACCGTGACCCGACTCAGGGCTGTATCAGTGAACACGATCCCCACGTTTTCCCCCGACCACCGCCCATAGTAAAACGTGTCGTCGTCGAGCCACTCGGGCATGTTCATCCTGGCATCAGGCGGCGCACTGGCCGGTGTTGACCGGCCTGTCGATGCGTCAACGATCCGGGTCGTGGGGTGGCCATAGAGGATGCGGGAAGGCCTGCCGGGAAGGCAGAAATCGAGGAAAGAGACGGCTGTATCACAGGAGAAGATTCCCTGTTTGTCCCAGGCGAGAAGCCGGACCCCATCGGGAGCCCAAGGGCCCGCGTGACTGCAGCCGAAAGGCCCGTCCAGCCACCTGCACTCTTGCGAGTCAGTATCCAACAGGGCGATCCGGCTTTCATGGATGGTCCCAGCCTTCCGGTAGCAGTTCAGCAAGACGTGCCGCCCGGAAGGAGATGGCAGGACCTTCACCCGCCTCCCTGGAGGTCCGGTGTCGGCCTCGGCGAAGTAGTCTTGGGGATCGACGAGCCAGCAGGAGCAGGCGAGCGCCCCCAGGCATAGGCACGTGTAACCGGCAACGACGCTTCCCGGTACTGCCAAGGCCATCACCGTGGTCCACAGAGCAGAGCTCTGGCGCCTGCGCCAGGCACGCGCGGCCAACCCCAGAGATGGCAACGGCAGCAGGCAGACTGTGGCGGCAGGCAGCAGCGCTTGAGCGGCCGTGCCATGCGGGAACATGGAGCCCGTGTGGACGAGAAGAAACAGTACCCCTGTTGAAGCCAACCCGGCCAAGGGAATGCTCAGCACAAACGCGGTCACCGTTCGCGAGCATAGTGATGCTGCCCATGCGGAGGCCATCAGGCACCCTATCGTGACTGAAGTGACTCCCGCGATGATCCTCACGATCGTGACAAGCAACTGGCTGGGGGCGGTCTCCGCCAGTTCCTCGATCAGGGAGGTGAGGAGTTCGGAGGCGACCAGACTCGTCTGCCAGCCACCGGTGGCCCTGCTGAAAGTGCAGAGCAGCAGAAACAAGAGTGCGGCGAGGGACAGTCCGAGGGAGATGCCGAACTTGGTGCGAAAGATGCTCGCCAGGCTGATCGGCAGGTGAATCAGGAAACGCTCGCTACCGCCTTCCCGTTCCCCCGCAAATGTGTTGGTGCCAAGTGCGACCACCCCACCCCACCAAAGCCCCAATGAAACGCACCAGTATCTCGCTGGCGCCGCCAGAGTAAGAACCGCCGGCAGGCAGGTGAGGATCAGGAAGACCCACCGCTGCTGCCGCCATTCCTTCCAGACAAGGGATCGGATTGCTGAGATTTGGCTTTTCATTCCCAATCTCTCTGCTACGCGCTCACACGGCTCTACTCGGGTTCTGTCTGTTCATGGTCTGATGCCCTCTCCTCACCGATCGCCTTTGCCAGCTCTGAAGCCGGAATGCCAGCGGCTTGGGCTTCTGCAATCAGGGCGTTCAGTTTCCGGAGGACGGTGTTTCTGCGATCTTCGCGGCAAAGCTCGGGAGCGTCCGGGGAAACGAAGAGGCCCTTGCCCCGCTGAGTCTGGATGACCCCTTCCCGTTCGAGATCACGATAGGCCTTGGCCACGGTGTTGGGATTGACCAGAACCTCGGCCGCCATCCCACGCACCGAGGGAATGGCCTCACCAGGCCTGCAGGCCCCCCGAGCGATCGCCGATTTGACCCCGTCAACGATCTGCTGGAAAACCGGAACGTCCGAGTTGGCGTCTATTCTGAACATCGGCCTCCGCGCCTTGTGTACTACTGTGATAGTACAGTGAATCCACGGGGATGTCAAGTATAGGGTGCAGAGAAGCATGGAGAATGGTCGGGCAACCGCCCTCCGAGAGAGAGTTTGAAGGCACGACCACACGCAGTGGAGCATGACGGATGGTGATAATGGGCGTGCCCACACACGCTCCGCCCCTCAAGGCTCAGTCGTTCCCCGGAATGTCCTCGCCTGCGCTTGATTGGCTGGGGATGGGGTTGTTGTGGGGGACAGCCGCGCCAAGCACCTATTCCTTGTCCACGAGATCGCGCCCGGTGGAGTATTTGACCTCGACGTTCAATGACACGCCAGCGCCCATCTCGACGATCTTTGCGTTCGGATCGTCGCCCATGCCGGGGAGCATGGGCATGGTCGACAGTCTGTAGCGGCCCGGGGGCACGTTCTTGAAGGCAAAACCGCCGCCTTCCCTGCAATGCATGGACCCGCCCCATCGGTTGCCACTGTCGAGGGCGCTCATATGCACACTGACTTGGCGCCGGCCGGTGTTCTCGCCAACCCCAACCACATTTCCGCGCACGGTCCCGGTTCCCTCCACCACGATCCTCACATCCGTCTCCATCCCCATGCCCCGCTCGCGGTACGAGGGGATCTTATGGAGTTCGCTGTTGGATTTGGAGTGGAGGTCGGGCTTGCGCGAATAGAGATGGGTATAACCAAGGGGAAGAGACTTGATCTCAAAACGCCCTGCTGAATCCGTCACGGCGAAGGGCTTGATCGGGTTGTAGCCAAGGCGGCGGTAGGGACGCCCGTCCATTCCCAAGAGACTGCGCACCTCGACCCACACATCGGGAACGGGATTCCCCGCGGTATCCACCACTACGCCGCTGATCGAGGCCTCGCCGACGAGTTGGGCCAAGCGCTCCTCTACCTGCAACCCACCACTCAGGGAGCACGCCTCGGTCCGGTCGGCGTAACCGTCCTTCGAGTAGCAGATCTCGTAATACCCCTTTGGCAGGACGACCTCCAGTCTGTACTCCCCCATCTCGCCAGTTTCCGCCTGAGGTTCCTTGTCCGCATATTCCTTGGCGTCGCGGTCGTACTGCCGAATCCAGACTCTCGCCCCTGCCACGGGCCTTCCGGTCGTCATGTCGGTCACCTCCCCAAAAAGCAAGGCCCCCTTTGTCGGTTGGTATTTCGCGGACCGAATCCGTTTGTCGACGACCGATATGTTCTTCGGGACCTCAACTCCTTCCCAGTCGATGGCGCCCAGCCCCAAGTAGAGGTCGAGCCGGGGGGCGGGAACGGGCTGCCCGTGCAGGTCCGCTCGTAAGCGATAGCCCTTGGTGGGATGGCTGTAGAGTCGATGCCAATGGCCCGGTTGCCAGACAGTCATCGTCCAAACGGCGTCGCCCTGCTCCTTGAGGAACGTCGAGTTCGGAGTGCCATCGTGAAGGACGACCTCCAGATTGCGCGAGCGGACTGCCGCAAAGAGCTCCAAAGCCCTCTGGAATTCCTTGGTGCCCCTGCAGCTGTACTCGAAGGTGTAGAGCCCGCCGCCAAAAGGCGGCCCTTCCCAGTACCCCAGGCGCGAGTCCAGATTGGCCACCTTGTCTACCCCCAGGGGGAAGCTCTCCGCCAGATGGGGCCTCAGAGGAGTACTCCCTGCATTGACAGAGATCATCGCCATGCTCTGCCACGAACCCAGGAAGAAAGCCCCGCAGAGGGCAAGAGTGCGCAGTGTCCGCCGGGTCATTGATTTGCCGTAATCCACAGTTCCGTCTCCCTCCAGCACGCTACGTGTCTCTGGGGTACCGGCGCCCGCCTGCCACCAGTACGAGCGGGCGAAGCAACTCACCGAAGCTCAACCCGAGGCACTCAGTCCGTCCCGACCTCAGGCCCCACCCTGCCCACAGCAAAGACGTTCGTGGCCGGGACTTTTTCAGATGTCCTATTGATCCGGCGACATTCAATGGTGCGTTGGGCCGGAGCAGTAGGAAGACTCCTCCGAGGTTTCTGAAAGAGCCCCCACCCACCAGCATCAACAACTCTTCCTCAAGTTGTTCAGGTGCTCCCTCGGTCTTCTGCTCAATGATGCAGGCAGGACCGGGGGATATGGCACCGCGTTCATGGGCGTTCGCCGACGGTCATCGTGACCGGCATCCGCTTCCCATCCCTCAAATAGACAAGTGAAGCAGGTGTGCCGGGGGCCAGGCTCTCGACGGCGTCGTTGAATGCGTCACGGTCTGTCACCGGCTTCCCCAGAAACTCGACAATCAGGTCCTCTGCTTGGAGACCCGCTCGTGAAGCAGGACTGCCTTCGGGGGCAAAGAGCACATCGAGAACGGGCTGGTTGCCTATGCCCAACTGCCGGCGAAGGCCAGCGTTGAGGGGGCTGACATACACCCCCGAATAGCCCTTTGGCGGGGCAGGAATGGCGATCTCAATGGGCGGCAACTCGGCCTCGCATTGAGTGGGTATGAACGACGGTGTGAGAGTGAGAGTCGATTGTAGTCCGGATGGCACTCGCCACGAGCGCCCGCACACGCCGCCTCAGCCATAATCCAAGGTGAGCGTCGTCAACGTCTTGCCTGTCGGATCGGTGACCACAACGTTCGGGCCGGGCCCCCTCTTGCCATTCCTGACGACGGAGCTGTATCTCTCTCCCGCTTGTCCGGTGATCTTCGCTGTCACGCTCAAAGAGCCGCTGCTCTCACTCGCGGTCAGCGCGACCCGGAACGGCGCTCCGAGAGGCATCAGGGACGTCTGCTCTTCACGGACCACGCACGGAACGATCTTGGCTTCGTGCGTGCCGGCTGAGAAGCTCCAGGTATTCCCCGCCGCATCTCTCTGCTCCGCCAGGGAGAGGCTACTGATCCGGTAGGAGCCCGTGGGTACCTCGATCGTGTCCTTGCCTTCGGGTTTGAAGCCAAACACGCCGTTCTCAGAGCAGAGGAGAATCGAGGCAACGGGGTTCGAGAAGCGGATCCGGCCGCGCGGCCTGTCGCATCTGCTCACGGCCATCTTCACCCCGTCGGGGCTGACGGCGAACGAGTAGAAGTCACCCAAAACGAAGTTGGAGGCCCCGAGATCCTGACACTCCTCGGTGCCTTTCCATTTGCCGTCGCCATTGAGGTCGACGAGCAGCCGGTCGCCTCTATGAGGCGACGCAGCCTGGTCGTTGCAGAGGCCGTTGCCGTTTGAGTCGGCTACCGCGACCCTGTACTTCTTCCCGCCTATCGCGAGCGTTCCCCTGCGGTACGAGCAACTGCGGATGCGGTATCGTCGCCCGTTCCCGTAGTGCTGAATCGAGAAGTGGTAGACACTGCGGCGAGAGCCGCTATAGGTGAAGGCATGTACCATGGGAAACCGCTGGCGACCGCGTTGGCTCACTGCGATGACGGGTTTCTCCTCGCGCAGATCTCCGTCCCGGTCGCGGTCCACGTACAGGAAGTCCAGATCGCCGTCACGGGTCGTACTCGAATCCAGTGCCATGACAACCGGGCCTTGCTCGACGGGCCCGATGGGCACCGTGAGAAAGAGCGGTGCCGAGGAGATGTAGCGGGGCTCAGCCACCACGGCCCTGGGGCATTCCGGTCGAGCAATAGCGGTGCATCCACGGAGGTACCCCACTTCAGTGAAAGCGCTGAGGCTGAGAAGAATCTTGTACTCAAGCTCGGCGGCCCGGACGGGTGCACAGTACACAGACACCAAGCCCACGCCGACCAGTATCGAACTGCAGGCGTACACGCGTGTCGCTGACATGCCGGATTCCTCCCTCGTCTGACGGGCTACGTCGCTCCTCTGACAGATCTTACCATAGGGGGGGGCGGAGACGGGGGCAAACCGCAGGACGGCCAGGGCTGTTTCACTCTCATTTCTGTGGAAGCATGCTCAGCGGCGCGATCTGCCCTGAATCGGTCGGTCGTGTACATCCCTCATCTCTGCTGGACGTCGTCGTCGAAGACGCCCAACGTGGCCCACCCCAGAACGAAGTCCAGCAACTCACCAGGATTGAGGCCAAGACGGACTGATGGTCCTGCGCCAGCAACGACTTCCACTTGCGTGTAGTAATACCACGGCCTCTCACCCGGCTGCCGGAAGTCCTCGGCCAACCCTATGACTGGCACCCACAACGGAACCAGACTGTAGACCTCGAATTCCTTCCCACGCTCCATGGCGACGGGCGATATCTCCAGGGCCTCAAAATCATAGCAGGCCATGAAGACCCACAGCGGACCGTACCTGTCCAGAGCGGCACCGCAAGGGACGGGCATCGGGAGCACACAGTCGCGGCTGCCGGTCCAGGTACTGGCGAACTCCCCACCACGCAGCCCCCCGGCATCCCTGAAGAAGCCCAGGCCGGAATGCACTGGACCGAACCGCGCCTTGATCCCAACCCCTGCGCCGACAGTCACAGTGGGGATGTCCACCCCATCGCGCACTCGGTCAGCGAAATACGGCCGCGAAGTCGCGCAGCCTGCCATGGCACAGGCGACGACCACGAACGCGATGGTCTGGATGGTACGTTTCATCTCGTATCCCGAACCGTCGTTGGTATTCCCGGCTGATCCAGTAGCCAGGCAGTTCTTCCCGCCCAACGTTCAGACCACCGCCGCCCCCCAGGTCCGCAGCACGGCCGTTCCTGCCCTGATTCCGGGAACAGGGAAGAGAGTCAACTTGAGAAGGGGATGCCGCCGGATCGAGAGGGGGATATGATGATCGGGACTCAGCGGAGACGATTCCCCGAGGACGTCTGTCCGCTACCGAGGGCTCTTTGTGCTTGACAACATGGGCCTAAAATGGGTGTTCGATGTTCCTCGTCATGTAAACAGTGTCGATGCTGTCCTTCCTGCCATACTCTCGCATCGCCTCCGCATCGAACAGCGAGGTCCTTCTAAATCCGGCCTTCTCGTAGGCGCGGATGGCACGCGGGTTGGCTGCGGAAGGCTTGATGTAGAACCCCTGAACGGCGAATGCGCTCCGCAGGTAATCACAGAGGAGACGCAAGGCTTCAGACCCGTGGCCGTGGCCACAGTGCCTTTCTTCAAACATCCAGATGTCCAACTCCGTACGATTCCTGTCCCTCTCAATGTCGTTGTAGTTCACTTGCCCTTCCGCTTGTCCGGCGAACTCAATCACGAAGCAGCGTCCGCCTTCCGGATTTGAGTCGTCGAAGAAATGCTGCCTGTAGTCATCACAAAAGGCCTCATATGTCAGAAGAGGTGTGTGATCCTGCGACGGATGCCCAAGCAGGATGTCGGTCACGTCCGAGCAAGCCAGCCCACGGTAGATCATGTGACGATCATCCACCCTCGCAGGACGAAGGCATACGCGCTCCCCATTGATATGGTCGGGATGATTCATTCTGACACAGAGCTCATTGCTTAGACAGCCGGCGGCTTTTTCCTGGACTGCGGGGAACCATCCCAGCTCATCCCCCCACCAGCATCAGCAGCTTCTCACCAAATCACTCAGGGGCTCCCGCGGTCCTCTGGTCAATGATACAGGGAACAGAGGGGAGCGTCAACCTGAGAAGGGGGCGCCCGATGGAGTGCGGGAGATTCCAGGGCGATCGGGACGCGGACAGCTCGCACCTGCTCGGGGCTGTCCGACTACACAACAGGTCACGGAGCAGTGTGTTCCGTCTTAAGTCGTTCGCCTCTGTTGCTCCATTCCCCCCTCGGGAGACAACAGTTCGCTAAATACACGAGCCACCTCGCCCGTGTTGTAGGTTCTCTGGGCAGGGATGTGCCTGATCTGTACACCAGCGGACGCCAGGGCACAGTCCACGAACTCATCACGGTCTCGCCGCCTCGCGGAACGATGCGAACTGTCATCAAGCTCAATGACACCTATGATGCCCAGGTCATCCGCTCGACAGAGCACAAAATCGACGTGCTTCCGGTCAATCTTGTTCTGGTAGGACTGACGATCGCTCCGGTCCAGCCCCTTGCGAACGTGGATGATATCGCCCAGCCGGACCTTGCTCAACACCCTGACGCGTTCGTCCCCGTCAAGAACGGAGTCGAGGACGCCCAGAAACGAACGTTCGGCGGCAGTAACAAGAGCCGGAGCTTTGACGTAAGGGAGATCCGCGCCCTTCTTCCCCTCAAGAAAACGTTCCAGAAGTCCGGGGGCTTTGAGGACCAACCCTACGACGATGACCAGGACAATTGCGACCACGGTTGGGTCTGACATGGCAAGATCCCCCTCTATCGGTTCTTCAGGTCTCTACGGCCCCGCAAGGCAGCAGCTGTGTTCCTTCCGATGACCTCAGTGGACAGCGCGGAAATGTGAAGTGTCCCCGCCCTTCCGTGCGTCTTCGGCTTCCTTCGGGGGTCAAGTGTAAATCCGTTCCCACCGGATTCAAACGGCAGGCTGACAAATGTGAGAAGCAACGGCGGACGGCTGAGCTTGCCCGGGACGTTCCGCGGAAGCATGTTCTGTGAGAGACCTCTGCCGGGTAGCCCCGGGAACACACGCCGCTTTTGTCCAACATTCGCCTGAAGAGGAAGCGAGAACTGATGCAGCTCACCCCTCGGTTGTTTATGGCATATGCGACACTCACCGGAACTGCGGCTGCAAAGGAGTCGTCGGGGAAACGTCCGACGGCCTGGGCCCAGCCGCTGCGCTGCGATGGGGTCCCGAACTTCCATCAAGTCAGCGAAGACCTGTACCGCAGCGCCCAGCCGGACGCGACAGGGATGGCCGGCCTCAAGACCCTGGGGGTCGAGACGGTTGTCAACTTGCGTTCGTTCCATTCGGATCGGAGACGCATTGGCAAGACCGGTCTGGGCTACGAACACATCTACATGAAGGCCTGGCATCCGGAACGGAAGGAAATCGTGCGTTTTCTGCAAATTGCCACCAATCCCCGCCGGACACCGGTGCTGGTGCATTGCCAGCACGGCGCTGACCGAACCGGAACCATGTGCGCAATCTACCGTATTGCGGTCCAGGGATGGACGCGTGAGGACGCCTTGAAGGAAATGACGGGGGGAGGCTTCGGCTTCCACGGTGTTTGGCGGAATCTGCTGTCGTGGATCAAAGAACTCGACATCGAGGGGATCAGGAGGGACGCCGGATTGGCCAAGATGAATTCGGCAAAGCACAGGAAAGCAGAACGATGAGCGATCAGTGGACCAAAGTCGACTCCGCCCGAACCGTGGCATTCACATTTCTGTTGCTCCTCTGCTTCTGGCCAAGAACCACGGTGTGTCAGGAGCGGGAGCACCCCCTGCAGGAGGCCCTGGACGAAGCAAAGACACTCGCCACGACCCCGGACAAACTTCAGGAGGCAGTGGACGCGTACCGTTTCGTGGTGGAGACCCAACTGGAAGGGCAGGAGCTCTTTGAGACCGCGATTCGTGAGATCGTGGAATGCTATGAGAAGGCCGGCAAGCCGGAAGAGGCAATTCGGTTCCTTGTCGATGTGGCCCAGAGACAGGAAAAGGCGGGGAAGGACAAGGCTCTGCGAGAGACCTTCGGGAAGCTGCGAATCAAACACCGGGAGCTGATGGCTAAGGTGCTTGCGGAGATGCAGGGGAACTCAGGGAAAACGCAGCGTACACCCTCGGCGGCTCCCTCAAAAGAGCTCAGCCAGGCTATTCTCCAGCGAGAAGATCCCGAGTTGCGCGGCGAAGCCCTCGGCAGACTGCGGGAATTGCTGGCAGAAGGGACATCCGACAGCGAGAAGCGAACCGCCCTGTCCACGCTTCGAGCAGCGCAGTCAGCGAAATTCGATCGTGGCCCATTCCGCGTGCTTGTTCTGCCTCTGCTCAAGTCGGAAGACGCGAGGATCAGGAGCGCCGCTGTCAGGTGTCTGGCAGGGCTCAGCCCAAGGCCCGAGGATATATCGGTGCTTGCACCGCTTGCGGATGACTCATCGACTCACGTACGGCGACAAGTCGGTGGAGCGCTGATCCAGATCGGGGAAGGAAAACAGGGGGAGACGGTGATCCCCGCCCTGACCAAGCTCCTCAAGGACTCGGACTCAAAAGTGATTGTGAACACGATTCGCTCGATGTGGGGCCAGTACTCGTCGCCGGCGTTTGATGAGCTCCTGATCGAGCTGTCGAATCACCCCAAGTACCATGGCTACACCATCTACCATGGGCTAAGCACAATGCGCCGCAAGAGCGTGCCGGTTTGCCGCCGTTTGGTGCGAGAACTGGCCGAACCGGACTGGAACAACAGCGGACGGGCCGCCTGGGGACTCACGTATGGGGTCACCGACAGCGCCAAGTCTCTGGTTGAGGAAGGACTGCTGGAGGCGCTGCCGGAGGAAACGAACGGCTATACCCGAAATCAGGAATTCCGAGCCCTCCGGCAGGTGGCAACGGAGAAGTCGCGCCCTTACCTGGTGTCAGTCCTGGAATCCGAAGCGGAGACGGATGACGCCAAAGAAAGGGCAAGGGAAATCCTCCGCGAACTAGATGGAAAGTAAAAGGAGAGAGTGATGATAGCCGCAAACGAGTTGAAGTCAGGTTCCGTTTTCGAAGTCCACAACGCGCCGCACATCGTGGAAAACGTGGTCAAACAGACGCCGTCCGCCCGGGGGGCGACCACCCTCTACAAAGTCCGTGCCCGGAACCTGCTGACCAAGTCCAAGACGGACCTGAGCTGCCGGGGTGACGACACGTTCCAGGAACCTGATTTCCAGACCCGCTCAGTTCAGTACCTGTACCAGAATGGCGGCAGTTGCGTGTTCATGGACCTGGAGAGCTATGACCAGTATGAAGTTCCCTCCGACACGCTCGAGAACGAGCTCAGGTTCATGGTTGAGGACATGGAAGATCTGGGGGCGATGCTCCTGGATGGTCGCGTCGTGGGAATACGCCTGCCGGTGACTGTGGTGCTGGAACTGGTGGAGTGCGACCCGGCAATCAAGGGCGCGTCAGCCACGGCCAGAACGAAACCGGCGGTAACGCAGACTGGGCTTGAGATCCAGGTGCCAGAGTACATGGAGAACGGTGAACAGGTGAAGATTGACACCGAGACGGGCCGGTTCCTCTCCCGTGTATAAGCGAGAGCCGGCAAGAAGCTCCCGTCCCCGGTAGCCCGGGAATGGCACCAGGGCAAGCGGCGGAAAGTGTATCCAGGAAGAGGTCGCCGGATGGCACCGCCTCCCACATTGAGGCCAGGTGCAGCCAACGTGGGAGGGGCCGTCTCGACGCGTCCCACGGCTGTGGGACTTGCTCAAGGCCCTGAGCTCAGTCGAAGGGCTGCCATGCCCCGATTGCCCTTAGTTTGACGTTTGACTCCATTCACCATGGGCCCGGGAAGAGTCCATCGGGGAGATTGGCGCAGGCATTTCGGGAGCGTCTGCTTCAGGAAGCGTTCCGGTAGCTTTCGGCCCGGTCACGGAGAGGACCAAGGAACGTGTCAGGGACTTGGAGGTCGCCGTAGCCTACGCCCATATGCACACCCGGGCTGTGGTCACCGTGGTAATCGGTTCCTCCGCTGGCAAGCAGGTCAAGGTCATCTGCGAGCGCCTGCGCAGCCCGCCGCTGGTCAGGCTTGTGATCGGGGTAGAGTGTTTCCAGACCATCCAACCCGACTTGCTTCAGCTGGTTGGCCATGGCCCGGACCTGGCCGCGTGATCTGCGCGAGAACGCCAACGGATGGGCCCAGACAGCAACGCCTCCTGCGCCGTGAATCGTCCGGATGCTCTCCTGAGGCAGAGGTAAGTATCGACTGACAAAGGCCGGTTTGCCGCGCCCAAGGAGCTGGTGAAATGCCTGACGGACATCTCCGCAGACACCGCGCTCAACCAGAGCTGCGGCGATGTGCGGCCGACCGACGGTTTCCCCTTTCGCACGGGTAAGGACGTCGGCTAGGTCAATCTCGATCCCCTGCTCGTTCAGCGCCTCGACGATCTTGCTGTTGCGACCATCGCGATCCGCCCGGACGCGGGTGAGAAGGCTCTGGAGAGGCCCATCTTCCGGATCGACGAAGAGCCCGACAATGTGCAGGTTGCCGCCATACCAACTACAACTGAGTTCCACCCCGGGAATCGGGGCGACGGTCGCGGCAGCACCGGCGCTCTGGAACGCATCCAGGCCGGATAACGTATCGTGATCCACCAAGGCCAAAGCCGACAGGCCGAGGGTCTCAGCTTCCACGATGAGTTCTTCGGGCGAGCGCGTACCATCCGATGCTGTGCTGTGCACATGAAGATCAATCATAGCAGGTAACGTAACCCCGATCGCCCGCGAAGCTACACCCCGGACTGCGTAGACTTCTGCTTCGCAGCATGTTGCGCCACAATCAACGGACATCAAAGACAACGAAGACGTCACCTGCACACAGTCCAACACGCGCCTTCCCAGCCCTCGTCTCCAGGCCGCGCCCCCCCGCCCTGCTGACCATGTGCTTGACAAATGGAAGAAGTCTCGGTACTCTTACGTCGGGTTATGGCTGTCAATATCGCGTCCATCCGGAGTCGCCATCAGGAGCGATGTGGATGGCACGTCAAGTCGTGTGTTTCCGGCGTCGGATGATGTCGGAGGAGTAGGCCAACCCAGTACACGTCAAAGGAGATGAAGGCATGGCAGACCAAGAGAAACCGGAAGGTGTCGTTCCTCAGGAATCGGGTGCTGCGAGCGCCACTGATGAAGGCAAGTCTCTGCGTACAGCAATCGTGTTCTCAAGCATCGTTCTGTGGATCATGGCGATCTTCATGATCAACATCCTCTACAGCGTCAATGCCAAACTGGACAGCATTGAGCAGATGATCCCCGGATTCATGTCGGTCGTCAGCCGTCAGCCGCTTGAGGCCTACCAGATCATGGACGCCGAAGGTAAGGAAGTCGTCAACACCTTCCGCCTCGACCCGGCCACCACAGAGCCCGGCCCCGAGGCCATGGGTTCCTCCTGCCCCGGAGGCGAAATGATGGCTCCGACCGGGGAAGAAGGCGGAAGCGGAACGAAATAGCCGGAGCCCGACACGCTCCGGTACTCGGCTCAGACAGCGCCTGCCATAGTGCGAAATTGACGCACTTGGCAGGCGTTTTTTCTGTGTTCAGGGGAAGCATCACGCCGAGACGAGACGTTCGGAAGTGGGCCGAAGAAACGGTCTTAACCACCGCTCGGAAGCTTGACTCTTCGTCAATTAAAACGAACGTATGAATGACACGGAGACACGTTGAGCTACGTTCCCCTGAGGGTGGTTGTACATGGACACACGTGATCAGCTATTGGATGCGGCAGAGCAGCTCTTTGCTGAGCGGGGTTATGCCGGAACGTCACTGCGCGCCATCACACACCTTGCCCAAGCCAACCTGGCTGCTGTGAACTATCACTTTGGCAGCAAGGAGAACCTCCTGTGTTCGGTGGTTCGTCGCCGGGTGGTCCCCATCAACCAGCGACGCCTCGAACAGCTCGACGCTGCAGAGGCAGCAGCAGGGCCTGCCCCCGTCCCGGTCAACCGGATCCTGCGTGCCTTGATCGAGCCTGTTTTCGAAGCGGGGAATGGCGACGGAGCGCTGGGGATCTACTTCCCACGTTTGATCGGCTGGCTTTACTCAGAGTCAATTACTCAGATCGAAGAGCTTTACGAAGCGGAGTTCAGTGAGGTATTCAGTCGTTTCGTGGACGCCTTGGCCAAATCCCTCCCCAAGCATCCACGGAGCGATCTGTACTGGTTCATTCAGTTTACCCTGGGGATGCTGGTGACTGTATTGATGACGGGCGACCGGATTGGTCTCTGCACAACCGGTCACTGCACGCAGGAACCACCTGAAATGCTCGTCCACCGCCTGGTCGGCTTTGCCGAAGGCGGCTTCCTGGGACGAGACAGAGCCAACACGGCACCAGGCTCGCGGACAGACACGACAAGGAAGATATAGCGCATGCCCGCCCCCCAGGAACAACCTCCTGCCTCTGTGCCGGCCACCGCCTCCGATGCAACACCGTTGGGGCACCCAGCTCCCCGCCGCCGGAGATCCGTTCGAGCGACGGTTATCGCCTGGTGCACGACCCTCATTCTGCTTGCGACCGCCGTCGTGCTCTTCGCTCTTCAGGCGAACAAGGAGGCCCCGCTGCCGGTCACAGCACCGCGGACACTGGCCAATGTGGAGGTCCTCCGGATCGCGCCCTGCGAGCACCGAGAGTCCCTGGTGCTGCCGGCTCGAATCGAGGCTGACCACCAAGCGATCATCAGCTCAGAACTTCCCGGGCGTCTGGCCGAGTGGTTGGCTGGGGAAGGAGACCATGTCCAGGCAGGCCAGGTGGTGGCAACCCTCAACAGCGACGACCAGAAGGCGTTGCAGGCGCGGCTTCAAGCAGAACTGGAGTCAGCAAAGTGCGCCGCCACAGTATCGAACAGTCAGGTGGTGACTGCCCGTTTGACTGCAGAGAAAGCAGAGCTGGACGCGGGATCTCTGAAGCTTGAGTTGTCCTCGGCGAAAGCACAGCTGGATCTGGCAAAACGAAGCCACGCCCGGGTGCAAACGCTCTCGGAATCCCAGATCACATCAGAGGCAGAGGTGGACACGGCTCAGCATGCCCTCATCCAGGCCAAGCTTCAGGTGGACCGGGCCAACGACGCGATCAGCAGGGCTGAGGTTACGGTGGCAACAGCCAAGGCCCAAATCGTTGCTGCGGAAGCGACGGCAGAACTGGGGGATGCGCGTATCCAGGAAGTGGAACGCCAGCTCTCCAGCGTGAGCGTCACACTCTCCAAGAGGCAGTTGAGGGCCCCGTTCGCGGGTCGACTTGAGGAGCATCTCGTCGAGGTCGGGGAAGTGGTGGCCAGTGGTGCGCCTCTTGCACGCCTGTACGACCTGGTCCACGTCCGAGCAATCGTGGACGTTGCCGACCGCTACGTCCCATTCCTGGACACAAGCAATCCAGCCGTGGGTGAGTACGTGGCCCTGGCCATGCCCGGAGCCGAGCCGGCGATCCGTTCCCGCCTGATCATACCGGGCCTGCCGAAACTGACCGGGGGAGCCCACAGCGGCGTGGAACTGGACGCGAAGATTGAGCGGATATCCCAGGCATCAGACGCAGCAAGCAACACCTTCCAACTGGAACTCCGCCTGATCAACCCAGGAGAAGCCCTCAAGCAGGGCATGATTGCCCAGGCACACATTGATTACCTCCTCTACCGGGCGGCAATCGTCATTCCGCTTCGAGCGATTCTGGTGGCAGACGTCGGGCCCCGCGTCCTGGTTGTGGAGGAACAGAATGGCGGCGACGTGGCTCAGGTCCGAGACATTCAGCCAATCTCCATCAATGGCGAAGACGTCCTCGTGTCCGGGGGGGTCGATGCCGGCGATCGGGTGATCGTTGCCGGAGGCAAAGGCGTCATGAACGGGGAGCAGGTGAACGTGATCATGTCGGATGGCGTGGTCCAGATGGATGACGTGCCTCCGGAGCCAAGCGATTCTGATCCCCCGGAGTCTCCGCCGATCCGAGTCCCCGCTGACTACAAGGCCACCAAGGACACGGCCGAGGGGGGTGAATGAAACTGACCGAGTTCGCCATCCGCCATCACGTCGCGGTACTCGTCTTCTGTGTCGGCATCCTCCTCGTCGGCGCATACTGCTATGTCTCCATGCCGCGTGAGAGCTACCCGGACGTCCCCTTCCCGTTTATCATCGTCACGACCGTCCTTGACGGCGCAACACCAGTGGACGTCGAGCAGTCCGTAACCGTACCAATTGAGGCCGAGCTCGAAGGTCTCGAAGGCCTCAAGGAAGTACGTAGCGTCTCCTCCGAGAGCATTTCCATGGTCAGCCTCGAGTTCCAGCCGGATGTCGAAACGGAAGTGGCTCTGGGACGCGTGCGGGACGCGGTAGATCAGGCAAAACCGGATATCCCGATTGAGGCAGAAGAGCCAATTGTCAAAGAGTTTTCACTGACGAGTATGCCGGTGCTGATCTACCACTTGGTGGGAAACGACGTGATCAGCCTCTCCGAGTTGAACGAGCTGGCGGAGAAGCTCGAAGATGAGCTCAAGCAGGTACCGGGCATACTTGATGTTGACATCTTCGGTGGCCGTGAGCGGGAAGTCGTGATCGTGGTGGATCCCGAGCGCCTCCATTTCTATGACCTGCCGCTGGCTCAGGTGCAGGGCATCCTGCGAGGCACAAACCGCAATGTCTCAGCGGGGAACGCGGACTCCGCGACGAATCGGATCGTGATGCGGGTGCCTGGGGAGTTCGAGGATCCAAGTGAAATCTTCGGACTGGTGATCGGGACAAGCCCTGGCGGGACACCGATCTACATGCGCGACGTCGCGACGATCCGGCCGACATTCGAGGACGAAGAGTCGCGGGCCCGGCTGTACGATTTCTACGGCGCCTGCAACAATCCCGGTGGTGGGGAGGAGTACATTCCTCCGCGGCGTTCGGTCAGCCTGCACATCAAGAAGCGATCAGGGGCACACATGCTCGAATTGAGTCGCCGGGCAGAGGAGATCATAGCGGCCCGACCGCGGTCAGGTGATGTGGAAGTCATCAAAGGGCTGGACCATTCGAAAATGGTCCGTGAGATGGTTGGCGACCTGGAGAACGGAATCGGGACCTCTCTGGTCTTGGTTTGCCTGGTGATCCTTTTGGGGCTGGGAGCCAGAAACGCTTTGCTGGTGGCAGCGGCCATTCCGTTCTCCCTTCTGCTGAGCATGATCGTCCTGCAGCTGACCGGCCAAACGCTGAATATGATGGTCCTGTTCTCACTGATCCTGTCTCTTGGTATGTTGGTGGACAACGCGATCGTCATTGTGGAGAACATCTACCGGCACCACTCAATGGGCCTCCCGAAAGCGCGAGCAGCTCTGGTCGGGACCACCGAAGTTGCCTGGCCGGTGATCACGTCGACCGCGACCACAGTCGGGGCATTCTTCCCCCTCGTCTTCTGGCCGGGTATCCTCGGGGAGTTCATGAGTTTCCTGCCTAAGACGGTGATCATTGTCCTGCTGGCCTCTCTGTTCGTTGCTCTTGTCGTGAACCCCACGCTTGCGGCCCTTCTGGTCAAGCTGAAACCCGGGGCAAACACGGCGGTCGACCCTGAGTCCCGTCGCCCAAGCTACTGGCTTGTGCTTCGCTACCGCAGCGTCCTGGAGTTCCTCCTGGATCGCCCCGGCTGGACCGTGCTGACAGCGTTCGTGCTCCTGCTGTTGATCTTCGGGCTTTACGGGCAGTTCGGCGCCGGGACAGAGTTTTTTCCTCCTGTGGACCCGGAGACGGTGAGCTGCAGTGTCCGTCCGCCCGAGGGTGTTTCCCTTGAGCGTTCGGATCGTCTGGCCAGGGAGATGGAGGACCGCATTTTTGGCGCCCCGGGGAGCGGCTACGACCAGCCCGTGAAGAACATCAAGTACGCGAGTGTGGTGGTCGGCCTCGAAGACGGTACAGGGGGAGGCGGCTTCGGAGACGCCAGTGGAGGACCAGTGAACGTAACCGTCGAGTTCGTGGACCGCCAGGACAGGGCGGAACGGACAACCGACACCATGACTGAGATGCGCAACCGAATCGAAGGGCTGGACAAGGCTGGGAAGCGGCTCATGCACCCGCTGTTTGGGGCAGATTTTGACGTGCTTCAACCGGAGGAAGGCCCACCGACGGGAAAGCCGCTGTCTATCGACATCTTTGGGGAAGACCTGAACGAAATGTCACGCGTGATTACCGATATGAAACGACTCATGCGCAGTACGCCGGGAACGGTCAAGCCGACGGATGACGCCGTCACCGCACAGCCAACTCTTGAATGGCGGATAGACAAGAGCAGAGCCGGAGTGTTTGCTCTGGATCAGGCCACGATCAGTACCATTCTGCAGATCGCGGTCGGTGGCCTCAAAACCGGTACGTTCGGACACGGAGAAGATGAGCAGGACATCATTCTGCGCCTGCCCGAACGCTACCGACTGAATACGGAGCTGCTGAAGAACGTGACGATCCCGGTGAGTACGGGTGGCTCAGTCCCAATCACGTCGGTGGCCTCTGCCAAGCTGGTCCCCGGTCCGGTCGCAATCAAACACTACAACCAACGCCGGGTGCTGAATGCCGGGGCCGAAGTGCAGCCCGGCATCCGCAACGACGCCGACATCCGCAAGACCTTCGAAGAACGAGTCGGAGGACATGCCTTCCCACCGGGAATATCCTACCGGCTGGGTGGAGCGGCAGAAGAAGAGGAGGCCGCGTCCGCGTTCCTGATGAAGGCGTTCGCGATCGCCATCTTTACCATCTTGATGGTGATGGTGCTGCAGTTCAATTCGCTGGTCACGAGCGGAATCGTCATGTGCTCGGTTGTCCTCTCGCTGATGGGAGTGTTTACGGGTTTGTTGGTTATGCACGCGCCATTCGGAATCATCATGACTGGGATCGGCGTTATCTCACTGGCGGGAGTCGTCGTCAACAACGCGATCGTGCTGCTCGACGCAATCCGCCAATTCGAGGAACGGGGAGACTCGGTACGGGACGCCGTGGTCAGTGCAGCCATGATTCGGTTCCGTCCCGTTCTACTGACCGCCATCACCACGATTCTGGGGCTCGTCCCAATGGCCCTCAAACTCAACTGGGACTTCCGCAACTTCACCTACCAATACGACACCAACACCTCGCAGTGGTGGCAGTCTATGGCCACGGCCGTGATTTTTGGTCTTCTGGTTGCCACCATTCTCACGTTGGGCGTTGTCCCTGCTTTGCACATGGGAATGCATAACGTCCGCCTTCGCTTCAGGGAACTGTTCCACAGGGCAACAGCATGACGCCTGAAGTGACCGGTGTTCCGGTGTGAAAGCTCTGCAAGGAACCTGGCTGTGGGGCCTGCACTTGTCGCCCTTTCCTTCATACGGAGGTAGATTGCCCTCCTTGAAACCTGACTCCCAGACTTCACTGGTGCGAACAGGAACGAACGCATGGATTTTTTGATGGGGGCGCCGGTCCTGGTCAAGGTACTAGGTTCCCTGGGCGCCATTCTTGCCCTCAATACACGCTTCAGGCGTTTAGCCCTGTCACTGTGTGCCGGCACTCTTCTTCTTGCTCTTTGGTGCGGCCACGGACCTTCAGCCATGGGGCTCGTCCTGTGGCGTCGCATGGTCTCCTGGAACAATCTGTTTCTGCTTGTGGTCATCTGGCAAGTGACGTCATTGGGGGCCCAAATGTCGGCCACGGGCGTCATGGATGAAATGGTCAGTGCCGTCCGCTCAAAGCTGTCGCAGCGCGTGGCCATGGGGCTGCTCCCCGCTTTGATCGGACTCCTTCCCATGCCGGGCGGGGCGCTCTTCTCCGCCCCTCTCGTCGACGGATGCGATGGCGAGGGTGCCGTGCCGCCCCTGCTCAAGAGCCAGATCAACTACTGGTTCCGCCACGTCTGGGAGTACTGGTGGCCGCTTTACCCGGGCGTTCTCCTGGCCCTTCATTACACGAAGCTGGAAGTCTGGCAGATGATCCTGCTTCAGCTGCCGTTGAGTGTCGTGGCGATCGGCGGCGGGTATATCTTCCTGCTCCGGCGGATCCCTGCCCAGCCTGGCGGACCGCGTGGTGCCGTCCTCTCCGTCATCGACCGACGTTTCGTCGCCCTTCTTTCGCCGATCATCACCGTCGTTGGCGTCTACACGCTAGTCCGTCTGACCCTTCCCGCCGCAGCGACATGGAACCGTTATCTCCCCATGGCCATCGGCATTGCCGCAGCGATGCTTCTTGTCCAATGGCAACGACCTGTCAGTGCGGACAAGCTACGCACGATTCTGTTCACGCGGCGACAGCTGTCATTGGTCGGAATTGTGATGTTGGTTCGGGCCTACGGGGCGTTTATCGAAGCCCCTCTGGCCAACGGTGTTCCCCTGGTGGAGACCATGCGTTCCGAGCTGGGCCAGTGCGGCATACCGGTGATGGCAATCGTGATGCTCCTGCCCTTCATCAGCGGATTGGCGTCGGGGCTTGCCATCGGGTTCGTAGGGGCGAGTTTCCCCATCGTGGTCAGTCTCCTCGGGTCCGATCCGACGCTCTGTGACATGCTGGCGACGACCGCACTGGCGTATGGCTTTGGCCAGGCGGGGATGATGCTTTCTCCGGTGCATGTCTGCCTGATTGTCACAAACGAACACTTCGCGACCCGGTTGCTGCACAGCCTGGCCGGTCTATTGCCCCCCGCTTTCGTGGTCATGGTTTCCGCCGTGCTTCTACACGGCTTACTGCGCGCCCTGTCCGGGTGCTGAGAGTGCCTTGAGCCCAAAGGAGATATCCGCAATGCTCAACACATGGCTCACGTCGTCCTACGTCCGCCACTATCCGCTGTCGCCAGCTCAGACCACCGATTTGCACGCTATCCATGCGGCGCTGAACGAGCAGTTCAGCTTCCAGGTAGGGTTGCGTGCGGAGGGCCAGGACCGATGCCGGGTTCACGTGGAAGCGACTGGCCCATCAGGCTGGGCAGTCCGGGTGCGCCGGGTAGGCTACGTGCCTCTGTTGCACCACAACACACCGATCGAGTCCAGCCCGTTGGATGTCGAGGGGGTGGGTTTCACCCCGGGCTACGTCCCCGACCCGCTGTTTGACGACACAGACTTCCTGCTCCCGGCTGAAGAAACGCACGCGTTCTGGATCACCGTGAAGCCGGGGTCAAAGGCCGACCCGGGGCCGCAGGAAATCACCGTTGTCGTGCATCCCGAGGGAGGAGAACCGCAACGCCACACGGTAGGCGTCACGCTGCATCCTGTCCGCCTGCGCAAACGGCGCAACTTTGCCATCACCCATTGGTTCTACGTGGATTCCCTGATCGATTGGTACGGCACTGACATGTTCGACCAACGTTTCTGGGACATCCTGGAGCAATACATCAGGAACGTCGTGGAGCATGGGCAGGACACACTCTACGTGCCGGTGTTCACGCCACCGCTTGACGGTGTGAAGCGGCCCAGCCAGCTGCTGCGAGTGAACAGCTCAAGCAAAGGCGAATACGGCTTCGACTGGCGCGATGTGCGGCGCTACATCCGCTTGGCCAAGGCCTGTGGGATCAAGCACTTCGAGTGGTGCCACCCCTTCACCCAGTGGGGCGTCAAGCATGCAATCCGGATCTACCACGGACAAGGGAAAGACGAACGCCTGCTGTGGCCGACAAACACGGGAGCCACCTCACCAACGTACCGGACGTTCCTCTCGCAGTATCTGCCGAAGCTGAAGCGTTTCCTTGAGCGTGAAGGGATCCTCAAGCAGTCGTTCTTCCACCTGTCCGACGAACCGCACGGTGAGGAACACCTGGCCAATTACCGCAAGGCCCGGGCCCTTCTGAAGGAGCTCGCCCCCTGGATGAAGGTGATGGATGCGCTGAGCGGGATCGAGTTTGCTGATCAAGGCCTGACCGACATGCCCATCCCCAGCATCCGGACGGCATTGGACTTCCATGCGGCGGGGTTCACGAGTTGGTGCTATTACTGCTGCGGCCCGCGGGAAGAATTCATCAACCGTCTTCTGGACACACCGTTGGCCAAGATCGCGATGCATGGCGTGCTGTTCTACCGCTGGCCGTTCAAGGGCTTCCTTCACTGGGGCTATAACTACTGGTACGAATCGCAGACGCGCAACCTGATAGACCCTTTCACCGTCCAGGACGGGAAAGCATGGGCCCGCAGTTGGGCCTATGGTGACACATTCGTGGTCTACCCGGGACCAGACGGTCCCATCGACTCGATGCGCTGGGAAGTCTTTGGCGAGAGCCTGCAGGACTTCCAGCTGCTACAGACACTGGGGATCAGCCGCGACGATCCGTTGCTGGATGACGTGCGGTCGTTCACCGACTTCCCAAAGGCTCAGCAGTGGCGGGACAAACTGCGAAACGCGCTCTTTGCACGGGCTGAGAAACAGTGATAGACCACACACAGGATGATCCTGAATGGTGACTGAATTCCAGCCTGATGTGAGGGCTCATCCGCCCGAGGAGCATGACCTGTTTTTCGCGTTCCGGGGCCGCGAGCTCCTGGTAGAGCAAACGCCTGCCCGGGCCGCCCCCCCGACTCGTGGGAAGCTGGCCATGGCAGGCCTGGGGCCTCTACGGAGCCAGCCTCTGGGCGCGTTGGATGGCGTGCCGTGCATCTCCGCTGAGCTCGCCCCGGACGCCGCCGCTCCTGGGGGGATGACGTTCCTGGGACTGCGCGATCTGTTCGGAATCCTGAAGGACCAGGAATACGCGATCGCCGGCCAGGCCTACCAGATCATGCGCTGGGACCAGATCCACCAGTTCTGCGGCCGTTGCGGCACACCGACCGAAACCAAGTCTGACGAGCGGGCCAAGGTCTGTCCAACGTGCCGATTGATCAGCTACCCGCGGCTCAGTCCCGCGGTAATCGTCGCGGTCTGCCGCGAGGACGAACTCCTGCTGGTCCACGGCCACCGACATCCCGAAGGGCGCTTTACGGTAGTAGCGGGTTTTGTCGAGGCGGGAGAGACCCTGGAAGACGCTGTTCGTCGCGAGATAGATGAGGAAGTCGGCGTGGAAGTGAAGAACATCCGCTACTTCGGCAGCCAGCCATGGCCTTTCCCGGACTCACTCATGATTGGCTTCACGGCGGAGCATGCCCGGGGAGAGATCACGATCGGTGAAGATGAAATCGCCGAAGCAGGCTGGTTTCGTTGGGATGACCTTCCGCGGATCCCGAGCAAGATCAGCATCTCACGCGCCCTGATAGACTGGTTCACAGACAGTCGCCGAAACGCACACAGCGGCAGCTGACAGGAATCCGAATCAGCCCTCGTTTTCAACGAACTCACGATGCAGAGCCAGCTGAGCCGGGGCGAAGTCTTTCAGCCTCACGATGAACTGCATGTTGACCTGCCGCATCGCCTGGTCCAACCCCAGAACATTGATCTCGGCTTCGGCAAGGGCGCGAGCAGCTCGTGAGAGGAAACCGGGCAAGCCCATATTCGTGCCGATCACGCACACGATCGCGACCTCCGCCAGCTTCACCTGAGCTCCCGGAAGCCGCTCCTGGAGGTCCGCGATGCAGGCTTGTATCTTCTTGGCCTTCTTGGGCACAAAGTGGGTGATGGTGTTCGCGTTGGTGTTCTTGGCGATGTAGCTGATTCCGGCATCGAGGAAGCTCTTCAGTAGCCGGTAATCATAGCCGCACTCCCCCACCATCTCTGGATCGTATACCTCGATTGCCAGCACGTCGTCCCGGCCGCAGATGATCTCGACCCGTGGTTCAGGGGACACGTAATCGCGACTGATCAGCGTGCCCGGATGCGCGGGCTCAAACGCATTTTTGACTCGAATCGGGATGTTGCAGAGCTCCATCTCCTTCGAGGCCTTCGAGTGGATGGCTTCCATGTCCAGGTCGGACAGTTGATCTGCGATGTCAAAGTTGGTGTGCCCGATCACCTGTACATTGTCCGCCCCCATCAGGACAGGATCTCCCGTGCTCAGGTGATACTCCTTGTGAATGATCCCCTCTCGGGCTCCCGTAGTCACCGCAACCTTGCTGAACGTGATCTCGCTGTACCCACGGTCAAACCGCGTCATGATTCCCTCGTCGTACTTCACATAGCCGGTAATGATCGGCATCTCAGTGCTGAAGTCGACATCTTCAAAGGCCTTTGTGATGACCTCATCAAGCCCATGGGAAGCCGTCTCCCTCCAGCCGGTCAAATCCACAAATCGGGCGTTCACACCATGCTTGCCCAGAATCTCGACCGAGTTAAAGGCTGAGTGTGCTTCACCAACAGCGCTGAGCAGCTCTCGCGTGGCGGGGAGGTAGTCAGAAGGCTGCAGATGTCCGAAGGAGCGCAGGCGCATGATGTCGTTCAGGCAATCCCGGATACCATCCATGCGGTCGTTAACGAAGGCATCCGCAACGGCGCCATCGAGCCCGATGTCGGCGAAGGATCGGTTGAACTCAAGCATGCGCTCGCGAGTGCGCTCGAGTTCCGCCCCCCAGTCGCCCTCCTCGCTGGCAAATGTGGCATAGATACCGGGGGCTCCGGTCTTCTTGTCCTCAAGGAGCAGGTTTGTGATCCCGCCATAGGCTGAGACGACAAAGCCGCGCTCGTACAGATCCGCCCCCGAACGCCCACCAATGATGACGTTCTCCATCACCTCGCCGAACCGACTCATCGACGTGCCGCCGATTTTCTCTACCGTATGCTCACCACCCATTGTGCGTATTCCTCTTACTCACGGCTCCCATCAGCCTGTTATTTCAGCGTAAATATCTTTGCCGACTCGGCGGCTCCACTCAGAGATCACTCGCCGCCACACCGGCCCGGGGCAGCCGTCCCCAATAGGGGAGCCGTTTATCTTCACAACCGGTCCCAGGCAGTAGGGAGATGTCGGAACCCAGGCTTCATCTGCGTTGATGACATCGTAAGTCTGCAGATCCTGGGTCCTGAACGCAATCCCCAGGTGGTCCAGAATGTCAGTAAGAAACTCAAGGCTCTCGCCCCACAGTATGTTGTGGGGGCGAGGCGACACGACAACACCGTCACGGTAGATCACGAAGTTGGATCCGCCGGTTTCGGTAATGTTCCCATCGATGTCGAGAAACAGCGGCATGGCCTGGGGATCCGCCTCATGCGCCTCCTGTTCCCCGATCCACATGTGCAGCCGGTTGCGGTGTTTCACCTTAGAGGACAAACATTGCGGGGGAACGTGACGCGGGGCCGGGGTGACGCAATGTATCCCCTTCAGGAAAACATCTCGCCAGCACTCGAAACGCAATGGGAACGTGTGTTGAACGTAAGTTGGCTTCGGGCTTGTGACAGCGGCTGCCGAACCGGCGTAGAGCAGGTTCTCGCCCGCAGTCATGTAGTAGATGAGGCCCAACTCAGCGTCAGGGCACAAGGACGTGTTGTGCTCAAGCAGCCTGCGTGAGATGGCCACGCTCTCGTCGACCGTGACGGGAGGAGTGATTCGCGCGTAACGGCAGGACCGGTAAAAACGCCCAATGTGCTCTTCCATTCGGAAGGGCTCGTGATTGAACGTGCGCAGAAAGTCGGTGACGGCCGCTCCGAGGACAATGCCCAGATCGTAGATGGACAGCTTGCATTGTGACGCGGGGACAAACTCGCCCTTCAAGTATGCAAGTGGTTCAGACATCATTTCAGGGCTCACTGCCGGGGTCGGGTTCACGGGCTGTGACACGCTGGACCTCCCAGAGCTTGGCATGCTTCATGAACACGTAGTACATGGAATTGACCGCAACGATGAAGCCGGGCATCCCATCGAGAAAACCACCTTTGAGAAGGTACTCACGCAGGAAGCGCACGAGCGGATTCCCGAACAGGTGGTACCAGGAAAACCGTTTCCCATTCCGGACCATATCCTCCGCAGCCGTCGTCGTGTAGCGATCCACGGTCTGTATATGATCGGAGATGTCGGCATAGGTGTAATGGTAGTAAAAATGGGCAAAATCCGCTTCCGGCCCATCCACGTGTACCTTCGCGTGCAGATCCCCCTTCCAGCTGCCTTTGTCACGATGGTAGAGCCGGATTTCATGGTCGGGCACCCAGCCCCCGTGCATGATCCAACGCCCAAGATAGAAAGTCCGCCGGTGTCCCTGATATCCGGAGATGCGCTCCGTTTCCGGTCGTTCGGCGTTGCGGCTGAGCTCGGACTGCATCTCCTCAGCAAGGCGAGAGGCGATTTCCTCGTCCGCATCGATGAACAACCGCCACTCATGCCGGCACAAATCGGAGGCGTACTGGTATTGGTCCCGGAAACCCGGCCACTGACGCTGCTCAAAGCGGGTCGCATACCGCTTGACAATCTCCACGGTCGCGTCCGTGCTGAAAGAATCGACGACCACGATTTCGTCGACCCAATGCAGGCTTTTCAGCGCCCGTTCCACAGTCCGTCCGTTATTGAACGTGATCATGTAGGCAGAAACGGGAATGTGGTTGGGGGCGCTCACGCGGTGTCTTCTCCTCAGGACCGGTCAACCCGCATGGTGATATAGGGATTCGAGGCGCGTTCGCGTCCGATAGTGGTGGTCGGCCCGTGTCCCGGGTAGACCACGGTGTCGGTCGGCACATCCGCAATCACACGCTGCAGTGAGCCCATGAGCGTGGCCATGTCGCCGCCGGGGAGGTCCGTTCTGCCTATGGAGCCTGCAAAGAGCGTATCACCCGAAATCAGGAGATCGTCATCAGCAAAATAGAAGCAGACACCCCCCGGCGTGTGCCCCGGCGTGTGGAGCACATCAAACGTCAGCCCCTCGATGGTGGGAGGTGCTGTGACAGGCTTGGGCAGCCCCACGGCAGCAGGAACCCAGGGGGGGAGGGCGTTCTCCGGGCTGGTGTACAACGGGACGTCTTCGGCATGGACATAGACGGGAACACCGGTCGCCCTTGCGATGCCCGGGACGCCGCCGATGTGGTCCACATGAGCGTGGGTCAGCAGCACGGCAGCTGCGGTCAACGACTCCTGCTCGAGGAAGGCCAGAATCTCTTCCGCATCGTCGCCCGGGTCAATAACCGCGGCTGCCGTGCTCGGAGGAGCCCAGACAACGTAGCAGTTGACCTGCAACATCCCTACGGGAAACGTCCTGATCTGGACCGACATGGCACAATTCTCCACTCATACAGGAGGGCGTTATGTAAACGCCGCATTGTCAGAACACAAAAGATCAAAAAATACACAGGTAACGCCGCCGCTGCAAGACAGAGCGCGGAAGCGGGGTGGCCTCGCTGTGGAGGAATGAGAGGCGGGCCGCGGCCTGGAAGAAGGGAAGAGGATCAGTCAAGCTGACGCACAGCAGATTCTATCTCGACCACATCGTGGTCGTCGAGCTGTGCCGCTTCGACGGGCACAATGACCTTCCCGTCGCTGCAGTAGAAGTACCAATAGTACCGCTCAATCTTGACTTGCTTGTGCGGTTCACTGCCTACAGCTTCAAAGAATGCCTTACGGCCAAGTCGCTGCGATTTCGCCGCCTCGACCTTCTCGACAAACTCGGCCATCGGGATCTCGAGCTTCTTCCGGCACCCCCAGAGGTTCGGCAAGACGAGTAGCGCAATAACCAGAACAATAGTCCGTGCCTTCATGGCCGATTTCCCTTTCTCTGTCGTCCTCTACTCGGACGTGCAGCGACGCGGCGCCTATCAATAATCATATTCTGCGTTCGCGCGGAAGACAAGCACGGAGGCTCAGAGGAACGACGTCCCAGCCTTGAACTGGGCTTGTTTTTGGCCTCGCGAAGCACTATTCTTAGGGTTTCCTATTTCGCCTTTTTGCTAAGGAGCAAGACTCACATGAAGGTTGTACTCGCCTATTCCGGTGGACTGGACACGTCAGTCATCCTCACCTGGCTTCGGGATGTCTATGACGCCGAAGTCATCACCTTCTGTGCCGATTTGGGCCAGGAGGAAGAACTCGATGGGCTGGAGGAGAAGGCCCTGCGCACAGGCGCCTCGAAGTGCTATGTCGAAGACCTGACCGATGAGTTCGCCCGAGATTTCATCTTCCCGATGATGCAGGGAAACGCGATCTACGAAGGCAGCTACCTGCTGGGGACCTCGATCGCGCGGCCCCTGATCGCCAAACGTCTGGTCGAGATCGCCAAGGCCGAAGGGGCGGAAGCCATCAGCCACGGCGCGACAGGAAAGGGCAACGACCAGGTCCGCTTCGAACTGACTGCTTACGCACTGCAGCCTGACATAAAGGTCATTGCCCCGTGGCGAGAGTGGAACTTCAAGTCACGGACAGACCTGATCAACTACGCCGAAGAAAAGCAGATCCCGATTACGGTGTCCGCCGCGAAGCCCTACAGCATGGACCGCAACCTCCTACACATCAGCTTCGAGGGTGGTGTGCTCGAAGATCCCTGGGCCGAACCGACGGACGACATCCACCTCATGACGAGTCCGCTGAGCGACACGCCCGACACGCCGGAATACGTGATCGTTTCGTTCGACAAGGGCAACCCCGTGGCTGTCAACGAGACGAAACTCGGTCCCGCTGATCTGATGCGCGAACTCAATCGGATCGCCGGGCGACACGGCGTTGGCAGAATCGACATCGTCGAGAACCGGTTCACGGGAATGAAGGACAGAGGCGTCTATGAAACCCCCGGCGGAACCGTCGTGCACCAGACTCACCGAGCACTGGAAGGGCTCTGCATGGACCGCGAAGCGATGCACCTGCGTGACTCCTTCATCCCGCAATATGCCAGCATGATCTACAACGGCTTCTGGTACGCCCCAGAACGCGAGATGCTCCAGGCAGCCATCACCGAAAGCCAAAAGAACGTCACGGGCGATGTGCGCTGCAAGCTCTTCAAGGGGGCCTGCCACATTGTCGGCAGACGTTCCCCCACGTCGCTCTACAAGCCTGAGTTCGTGACCTTTGAAGAGGACAATGTATACAACCAGGCCGATGCCGACGGCTTCATCAAGCTCAACGCTCTGCGCCTCCGGCTTCGGGCAATGAGCCAGGGATTGTGAGGTGCACAGTGCACGCCCAAGTTCTCAAGAGTAAGCTCCATCGCGTTCGCATCACCGATTGCCACTTGGAGTACGAGGGTAGCCTGGCCATCGATCAGGACCTGATGGATGCGGTCGGGATGCTCCCCTACGAAAAGCTGCTGGTCGTCAACCAGACGAATGGCGAACGGCTGGAAACATACGCAATCGTCGCCCCGCGCGGGAGTCGGACGATTTGTCTCAACGGTGCAGCCGCCCGGCGAGGGCAACCCAGGGATATGATCACGATCATGAGCTTCGGAGCGATGCCGGTGGAGGAGGCAGCATCTTGGTCCCCACAGGTTGCCGTCCTCGACGAGGACAATGACATCCTCACCCAGCGATAGGCAGTACGAGCCACGCTTGCTCGTGCCCGCGTATCCGGGTGCTGAGGCCCTCCTTCAGCGAGATGGCTCCGCACCCGTTGCGGGGCCCGCGCTGGCCCACGCCACAAGGGCAGCAAGCGCTTTGCGCCGAGTCGGTTCCACGCGAGAGGCGCCGTCCTCGTCAGGGCGTACACTGACTTGCGCAGCTTGGTACTAGTTCGCGGTAACACGCCATCAGCTTTTCCACCTGAACATCAACCGAAAAGTGGGTCCTAACGAACTGTCTGCCCCACGTCGCATCCGGAGGGTGACCAGCGGCACTCTCAGCGAATGCTGACAGTGCCTCCCCCAATCCGACCTTGTCTTCAAGGGGGACTGAGACGACGTGTTCGCGAATCTCGTCCCGCGGGAAATGCCCTTCTATGTCGCTGACCACGAGAGGAATACCTGCACAGAGCGTCTCGAGGAGCATGTACGAGAGCCCCTCGTATCGGGAAGGCAGAACAACAAGATCAAAGGCCGTCAGCTTTGTGACGAGTTCAGGGACACGGCCCAGCCAGGTTACCTGGTCGGCCACCCCGAGGCGTTCGCTGGCTTCCCGCAATTGATGCTCATCCTCGCCGGCCCCACAGAAATAGAAATGCATGGCGTACGGACCAGGGCGGATGTGGGCCACGGCCTGCAGCAACCAGTCCTGCCCTTTCTGATGGACCAGCCTCCCGGGCACGGCCACAGCCAAACCAGGGCGCTCGATTCCCAACGCCCCACGAGCGTCTTCCCGGGATTCCAGACAGCTCGCCAGATCAGGCTCGACCCCGTTCTCCACCACCCGAATCTGCCGTTCTCGAATCCCAAACACGTTGGTCGCGACATCCTTCTCAGACCGTGACACAAGGACGAAAAGTGACGTGGCCCGAGCCAAGCGCCGCTCGAGCTTCACGAACAGGTTCTGCTGCATCACAACGCGAAACTCCTCAAGAGGGAAAGCGTGGGGCGAATGGACCGTTCGGACATCGGTCAAAGGTGCGGCGGCGATCCGTCCGAGTAAGCCGGCCTTGGTTGCGTGGGTGTGCACCACGTGTGGATTCCAGTCACGCAGCGTCCGGCGAATCTCACGACAAGCCCGGAGGTCTTGCCACAGCGAAACGCCGCGCGCGATTGGGCACAGCTTCACGCGGCATCCCAGGCTGTGGTAGAGATCGAGATCGCGCCCGAAGTCCGGCTCCGCCCGCAACGGGGAGAGAATAAGATCGACGACCACCCCTCGTGACCTCAAACGGGGGATGATTCGGCGCAAATGCTGGCGCACGCCGCCTGCACTGGCCTCGGTGAAATGCGTTACGCGCACGGGGCCTGGACCCGTCCCATCCATAGTTGACCTGCCTCGAGGAGAGAGCACGAGGACGACGGGGGGTGCCCGAAGTCCCAGGCCCTCATCGCTTGCCGTTCCTCAGTCGCCGCTACGCCTCTTGAGGGGAAACGGGCCACAGCAGCACCGTGAGATCCGGCGGTTTGCGGCGGTGCCGCATCGCTCACCAACCGGAGAAGCACTACATTAACCCGCGGAATTCGGCAACGCCACGACCATCGACAGTTAGCTACCCACAGCAAAGGCAGGCAGCAATGACCTTCGTTGACCCCCTGCTGACCATCGGACGAAGCAACGGCGCACTGACGTCATGTCCACGCACGGAGACCGAGCTCCTCAGAGTGATGGACCGGTATGATGTGCGTGAAGGCATGGTCATGCACACGGTTTCACGCGACAGTGACCCGGAACTGGGGAACAAGGCGTTGGGATCGATCAGCGACTCCCGGCTCCACCGAATCTGGGGTTTCGATCCTGCAGCGGCGATTCCCGAGTCATCTGTCGAGTTCCTCGCTCGCGCGCTGCGGAACGGTGCAAAAGCCATCTTGGTGAACCCATGTGCGAGAGCCATTCGCCTCACAAAAGCACCACGGATTGGCGACTTGGCAGAAGCCATGGCAGAACGGCAGATCCCGCTGCTTGTCCTGCATCGCCAGTGGGACTCCGGCCAGGATCTGTGCGACTGGTATGATCTGGCGGACTTCTGCCGCACACACCCGAAACTGCCTGTCATCGCCTGGGAGTGGCGGGCACGAGCCAACAGGCCGATGTTCGATGCTCTCGCCGAAACCGACAAGCTGGCTGTGTCTCTCTCATCTATCTGGCAGGCTCAGATGGTGGAAGCCATCTGCGCCACCTTCGGCCCTGAACGTCTGGTGTTCAGCCTGGGCCTTCCATCCCTCGATCCTGGGTCGTTCCAGGCAGTCGTCCGGTACGCCGGGATCAGCGATGCAGAGCGCGAGCTGGTGGCGGGCGAAAACGTCATGAGATTGCTCGGAGAAGCCAACTATGAGCTCTGAGTCCAGAAGCAAGACGATACTGGAAAGGGTCCGCAACGGCGAACCCCTCGACCACATCCCTGTCATCGACGTCCACACGCACTTGGGTGCCTCCTCCGAGTACTACTACATCCCCCGAAGCACGCCCGCGGAAGTCCTGGCCTGCATGGACCGTTACGGAATTGACCACATCGTGGCGTTCCCCATCACGATCACCACCGATCCGGGGGTCGGCAACGACCTTCTGTACGACGCTGCGGATGAAGCCCAAGGTCGGTTCCTGCCCCTCACTCTCCTTCACGCCGCCTTCCCCGACGATTGGCGTGCCCTCCTTGAGCACGGGGTGGAACGCGGAACCCGTGGAATCAAGCTGATCTCCCAGTATCAGGGAGTTGCTGAAAACAACATCGACTGGAGCCCCGTGTTCGACTTCGCCCGGGAACACCGCTGGCCGGTGCTCCATCACAGTTGGGGATCACGCGAGCGTCTTGAACGCTGGGCCACAACCTACCCCGAACTGGCCTTCATCATCGGCCACGCAACGACGGGCTACTCAGACACGGTCAAAGACTGCGCCAATGTCTACCAGTGCACGTGTGCTGCGTTCGTGGCCAGCGCCTTCTCCTCCATCGAGGCCATGGTCGAAGCGATGCCGGTCAACAAGATCCTGGGTGGATCAGATGCCCTTGACCTGGATTTCGGGACGCATATCGGGCCCATAGCATACGCAGATATCGGAGAGGACGCCAAGGAGCGCATCCTCGGACAGAATGCGGCTGAAATGTTCGAACGCCTCGGGCACGCTGTCTGATCACCCACTCTGTGGCGGGCCATTCGCCCAGGAAGAGCCAGAGACCTCATGGCAACGACCATTGATTTCAGCCGCTATCCGCTGACCGGGTGGTATCCCGGACACATGCTCAAGGCGGGTCGCCAAATGCAGGCTTCCCTGAAGCTGGTGGACTTGGTCGTCGAGCTCCTTGATGCCCGCATCCCGGGATCCTCGCGAAACCCAATCTTCGACCAGCTGTTCAGAGGACGCCCGACATTCATCCTGCTCAATAAAGCGGACCTGGCATCCCCACGGGTATCACGGGAATGGACGGCTTCACTCCGGAAAGAAGGAAAGAAGGTCGTCTTCCTCGATGCCAGAGACACGCGCCAGACGCTCGAACTGGTACCGGCCTGGCGACGAGCCGCTCTGGCAGAACGATCCAAGGGCCGAACAGCCCTGAACCGCCCCCTGCGAATCATGATCGTCGGCATCCCGAACGTCGGCAAGTCAACCCTGATCAACCGTTTGGTAGCGTCCAAGCGTGCCGCCGTTGGGCCGAAGCCGGGCGTGACCCGCCACAACCAGTGGATTCGGCTGAAGGGCGACGTCGAGCTCCTGGACACACCCGGGGTGCTCTGGCCGAGGATTGACTCCAAAGAGCACGAGCTCAAGCTGGCGCTGTGCGGCTCCATCCGCGAGGAGACAGTCGGCCCGGAGCTCCTGGCCGACTACGCATGGGCTCAACTCAGTCGGCAGGATCAACGGGATGTCGCCTGGGATACGTATGGCCTCGAAAAATGCCCTGAAACACCGGACGCCTTTCTCGAGGCAATCGGGAGGCGCCGGGGTCTGCTTCGCGCCGGAGGGGCGGTTGATCCGGCTCAGAGCGCCGCTATACTCATCAAAGAGATCCGGGACGGTAGGCTGGGGCGGCTGTCATTCGATCCCTCTCCAGCCTGACCGTGATCGGCCTCCACGTTGCTGCGCCCATGGACGGGCGCCGGGAATCATCACACGGAGCAAGCGACAACAATGCCTCCCATCCCCGTCGTTATCACTGAACCAGAGTACCGCAAGGCTCAGGATGCATTCGATTCGTCCACCGACGTGACCGTGACCGTCGTCGCGCCTGATGAAGACGCCGTTGTCAAGGGCATTGAAGCCAGCCAGGCATGGGCCGCAATTCTCGGCGTGGAGCACTATGCGGAGGCCCTTTACAGCGCCCTGCCCCGCGGTGGGATTATCGCCCGATTCGGTGTCGGACATGACGGGATCGACAAGCGCAAAGCAAGCGATAGCGGGCTCTTTGTCACCAACACGCCCGGAGTGTTGGAGGGAGCAGTTGCTGAGCACACGCTGGCTCTGATGCTCGGACTCGTGAAGGGCATCAGCGATTTCTCGGCTTCGGTGGCCGAGAAACGATGGTGCCCGAAGCAGACGTCGGAGCTGCGCGGCAAGCGTCTGGCCGTGTTGGGGTGCGGAGCAATCGGCAGACAGGTGGCGCGGACCGCAGCCTACGGCTTCGGGATGGACGTCGTCGGGCTCGATGTTGTGCGCGAAGCCGAGGATGAGCTCAGAGCCAACTGGGGAGTAGCCCGGTTCACAACCGATTTCGCGGACGCAGTCGCGGAAGCAAACATCATCAGTCTGCACGTGCCGGCAACGGCGGAAAACCACCACCTCATCCGTATGGAGACGATCTCACTGTTCGCTCCCGGTGCCATGCTTATCAATACAGCCCGAGGAGCGATCATTGACGAAATATCGCTCTATGATGCGCTCAGGAATGGGGCACTGGCCGCCGCCGCTCTAGATGTGTTCGAGAGCGAACCCTACACCCCCCGGACTCCCGAGAAAGATCTGCGAGAGTTGCCGAACGTCCTGCTCACGCCGCACGTCAGCTCGGCGACACGGGAAGCGTGCAACCGCGTGGCCGAGGCAGCGCTTCGGAACGTGCGCGAAGCCCGGGCAGGGAATGTGACCGCCCTCGACCTCCTTAACAGCGATATGATCTCCTGACGGCAATGCGTACAACCGGGCACAGCGCCAATGGAGCCGTCGTCCCGAACGTTGTTCTTACAGTTACCACGTGTCAGGACTGGTAACGATGGGACGCCGCCCGACGGACGTCCGACACCCATTTCGCCAAAACTCATACCGGCCGGCAACGGCTGTAGCAGGGCTCCCTCCGGGCCACGATATGGCAAACGTGGAGAAAGTCAGCATGAGCGATCCGACGATCGTCTACGTACCGAAACTATACGAGAACATGGACGAAGCCACGGTTGGTCCCTGGCAGACAGCTGTGGGCCAACCGATCAGCGCCGGCACATTTATGGTGGAACTCATCACCGACAAGATGGTGGCCGAGTTCGAAGCCCCGGTTGACGGCGTTCTGCTGGCCTCCTACGCCAACGAGAAGAGCACGGTTCCGGTAGGGTACGCGTTGGCTGCAATTGGCGAAGCCGGGACAGCGCCCCCCGATGTGCGTGCCGAGAACGAAACCAAGCTGGCTGAACACGCCCAGGCAGCAGCCATCGACATCGATATCTCGGTGCCGGTCGAGCCGGCGCCCGCCAAGAAACGGTTCCGGGCGGCTCCTGCCGCCAGGGCCCTGGCAAAAAAGCACGGTATCGACCTGCAGGCAGTGGCCGACCACTGCGAACGCGACGTCGTTCACCGCAAGGACGTCGAAGACTACGTCGCCACCCAATCTGAGACCGCCGAACCAACGGCCTCTGCTGCCCCATCCGCTGCCCCGCCGCCGACTACTGGCAGCCTGGAGGGCAAGGTTGCACTCGTGACCGGAGGGAGCGGAGGCATCGGCAGCGCCATCTGTCGTCGGCTGGCCCAGGCCGGCGCCTCGGTGGTTGTGCACTGCAACAGCCGGGCCGACGAAGCAGAGGCGCTGGCAAAGGAGATCAGCGGCGGCGGGAAAGCAATTGCACTGCAAGCCGACCTGGCCGACGTCCAGGCATGCAAAGAGCTCGTTGACAACACCGTGGCGCAAATGGGAAGACTGGATATTCTGGTGAACAACGCCGGTGTGCTCGACGATGCCGTCGTGTCGTTCATGACAGATGAGAAGTGGGAACGCGTCCTGTCCGTTAACCTCTCTGCCCCGTTCCGCCTTGCCCGCGCAGCGGCTATGGTGATGGCACGCCAACGCTGGGGACGCATCGTCAATATTGTCTCGGATGCCGGACGCCTCGGTTCCGCGAACCGGGCGAACTATGCCGCCGCCAAAGAAGGGCTCGTGGGATTCACTCGATCTGTCGCTCGAGAGATGGCAGGCCTCGGGGTCCGGACGAATGCGGTGAGCCCGGGATTTGTGGAAACGGACATGGTCAAAGACATCACGGACAAACGCCGCAAGGAACTGCTCAAGACCATCCCTGTCCGGCGCTTCGGACGGCCTGAGGAAGTGGCCGAACTCGTCGCGTTCCTGAGTTCAGATGCCGCGGACTACATCACGGGACAGGTCATCTCGATCGATGGTGGCCTCTTTATGGGCTGACTCCCACCTGGAAACGTTTCTGTCTGGAGCGGGTCTGAAACAGTGGAAGGCTCCGAGATGCCTCTTTCTGATGGAGCCGCATGACGTGATGAGCAGGGCGCCCGAGGAAGCTCCGTGACGAACGTTTCTATGACAAGACGAGGAATCGACAGTCATGAGTAGGATACCGGTCGGTGTGAGCGGAATGGGCCTGGTGTGCTCCCTCGGAGCAGGAGTCGGGAACGTCTTCGAACGAATGTGCCAGGGAGCGTGTGGGATCCACCCGATAGATCGTTTCCCGGTGGACTCTTACGCCCAGAAGAGCGGCGGGCAGGTCCCCGCCGATGTTGAGGCGGATCTGCGTGGCCGCTTCCCCGACGAGGACTTTGCGGCAGCCATGGTTAAGGCGGCGGGAGATGAGGCGTTGGCCCGAGCCGGCGCCGGGTCCACCACTGCGCCCGACGATCGATTGGGGCTGGTTCTGGCAACCAATTTCGGTCCACTCGAGACCCTTGAGTGGTGCTGGCGGGAACGAATTGACGTTGATACCATCGACCCGGAGACGTTCGCCGCATTCGATGGCTTCCTGGAAGCCGGCGCGGCCTACTTTGGCTGCGGTGGCCCGCGCGTTCAGCTGTCCCTGTCCTGTGCCTCCGGTGCCGGGGCCATAGCCCTCGCCAAGGACTGGATCCAGGCGGGTCGGGCCGACCGCGTTCTGGCCATCGGCTATGATGCGCTGACCGAGACGTGCTGGTGCGGCTTGAGCAATCTTCGGACGATCTCCCCTGACTGTGTTCGCCCGTTTGATCCTGCGCGATCGGGCACGATTTTCGGCGAAGGGGCAGCTGCGATGCTCCTGAGTGGCTACGCGCCCGGCGACCAAGCCCCGCCGCCATTGGCCTGGGTACCCGGGAGTGCGACCAACAACAATGCTTACCACATGACCGCCCCTTCGAAAGAAGCAGAGGGATCGCGGCAGGTGATGGCCGATGCCCTGGTAGATGCGGAGTTGACCCCAAATGACGTTGAGCACATATGCGCCCACGCGACCAGCACAGTCGCCAATGACGTCACGGAAGCGGCAGCGTTCCGCAACCTCTTTGGGGACCGACTCGGAAGTATGACGGTGTCGGCCCACAAGTCACAGATAGGGCATATGATGGGGGGCGCGGGACTGGCTGAAGCGATTGTCACGGTGCAAATCCTCCGGGAAGGGCGCATCCCCCCGACGTTGGGTCATCAGGAGCTCGACCCGGCATGCGCTCTGGACTGTGTGCCGGGCAAGCCCCGCAGTCAAGAGGTATCCTGCGCCATCACCAACTCAGCCGGAATCGGCGGCAACAACGCATCCGTTGTCCTACGGGCCGTGTCTTGAGCACGCCGGGAGTGACGATACAAGAGCTTTAGACGCGACAGTGAGGGGTTGCGGAAGCAAGGAGTACAGAAGAGATGGCCAGACAACGTATACGCGTAAGCGGAACGGGATGGGTGCTACCCAGCGGGAGCGGCTCGGGGACAGACGTTTTCTCCTTGCCCGACGTGCAGGCCTGGAAGCCGGAAGACAATGCGGCCTTGGCGGGATTCAGCGCAAAGCCCTACCTCAATTCAGTGAAGGGGTACCTTGACCCCGCCGGAGCGTGCTTCCTGGCTGCGGCGAGCTTGGCCACCGACGGTCAGCTTCCACAGGGAGAAAATGGGCCGAATACGGCCGCGGGAATGTGCTCCATGACACGCTATGGTGCCCCGGGAACAGGACTCAAATTCTACGACATGCTGGTGAAGAAGGGGCCCCGCTTTGCCAGCCCCCTGCTCTTCCCGCACAGCTACTCGAATACGGCGGGGAACCTCGCCGCGATCGAGTTCGAACTCGGCGGCCCGCATATGGTGTTCTACGGCTCTTCCGACGCCCGGGAAGCGTTCCACTTTGCGGCCCAACGGCTTGAGGAGGGAACAGCATCAGACATGCTCGTCGGAGCCTACGAAGCGACGACGGACACGGCACTCCCGGATGGCTTAGTCGCAATGAATGGAGGGGTGGTGGTCTGGCTCAGCAATCGCACTGACGCACCTGAACTGACGACCATGGAAATGGATCTGGACGAAACACCTGCAGACTGGGCCAGGAGCCCAAAGGGAAGCGTTTTCGCAATGCTGTCGCTTCTGCAGACATTTGGAGGATGAATAGACCATGGAGTGGGAACAGCTCACAGACCACAAGCTGACCATCTACAGCACGCCGTGGTGCGCGGATTGTCGCCGCCTGAAACAACACCTGACAGGCAAGCCCATCACCTACACCGAGATAGACATTGACGCAGACCCTGCTGCCGCCAAACGCCTTCAACAGAAAACCGGCCGGCAAGCCATCCCCTTCGTTGAGTTCGATGACGGGGAGATGATCCGCGGATGGCACGCTGAGGCCCCGGGGAGCTGGGACGAGAGCATCTTCCTGAAAGAAGCGGCCGAGGCGATCGGGGCCGGGGAGTGAACCAGAGCTCAGCACTCTGAGCTCACGGGTCTGTCAAATTGAACGCCCTTTTCCACAGCCCGGTAGTACGCCGCACGGCCCCGGAGCGGCAGCCGCGAAGATGGCGGTTGGGGGCCACCCGCCGTACAAGCCAGAGACACCTGGGTGGGGCGTCTCACTTCACAGTTCTACTGAGCTCTGGTGAACGCTAACGGCGGGGCAGTAGGACTGTCAGGGACCACCCCGCTGCGCGTGAGGGAGCCCCCAGGGAAAGGTGTGAACGACGTTGGGCAGGAGTGCGGTCAACCGCCTTCGCGGAAGGAAGTGCAGTCACGCCGCCGAGTCTGGATTGTCGCTCCCGGCTGCATGGCCAAAGGCATCGAAAAGCAGCATCGCCCCGCGAATGTCCTTGATGCCAAGCTTCCCGAATGTGAGGGTGAGCATCTCGTCGACTGTAAACATGTAGGACGCGAGGATGCCCTGCGCCTCAGAGATGTCGGCCGCGATCTGCTGAAGCTCTCGCTGAAGACATGCGATGGCGGCAACTGACTCCTTCGACTGCTGCGGCTTGGGCAGCTGGCTCTCACGAACGATCTTCCTCGCCCGACCGAAAGCGGAATAGAACCACAGAGCACCCATCAACGGCGTCCCGTTGAGCTGAAGAATGCCGTTGGACACGGCGAAGCAGAGATGCTCGCAATCTAACCCCTGCTGCTCAGCCGCCTCGTCTACGCGGTACATCGCGTACTCCGTCAGCGTGTAATCACCGGGGCGCGAAACGTCAGCGTTGAAGGCAGAGAAGAGCGATCCTGATGAGATCTCGACCCGTTCCTTGGCAGATACGTTGACCATCGCATGCCCCTTTTGGGGGATGGCCCTTTTGAACTGCCGGAAAAAGGCCCGCCAGTCCGAAATAGAAACTGTAAAATGCATGATGCTACCGCGTCCCTCGGGGATAACCACCTGAACTGTTCCGGCCGGAGCGCCATCGTTCGCCCCGGGGAGTCCTGTCCTCACTAGTACGCTGTCCCGAACCAGTGGCGCTATTTTAACGCCGGAACGAGGCGATTTCAACCCCTTGCCAACTCGCAGGTTATGACCAGAAACCCGACGTGCGCCCTCGGCGAAAGTGGAAGTATCCCCCCCCTCCACCTGCAATCGTCCCACGACGACTGCGGCCTCGGCGTTCACGCGCCGACCGGCAAAGCCACCGCAGTGCCCCGTCCCGCCCCCCCCCTCGGCTATGCCGTTCCAGGAAGCCCTCGACCTCGGTGGACACGGCTGCCTACGCACCTGATATTGCGGAACCGACCGCCAACGGGGATGCAGCCCCCTGTGGAGAGCTCAGATGGATTCGAAGACAACCTTCCGCGAATACCGGCCCGAGACGGATTCCGAGCAGGTCCGCGTACTGCTCAATGGAGTGTTCACGTCAGCACCGTTCGAGGTGGAAGATTGGAACTCCTGGACAGCGACCGATTTCACGGCTCCAGTTGCTGAGCAGAACGGTACCATCATCGGGGCCATCCCTCTCAAGCGCCGCAACTACAAGGTCGGTCAAGACGGCGAAACGGTTGCGTGGGTAGAGCACCGGGTTGGGGTGAGTGAAGCATCCCGAGCTATGGGCATTGGGTCGGCGATGCAGACATGCGCGAAGTCATTCCTGGAAGGGCGGGGTGACGTGCTACTGGTCTACCGTGGTGGCGAACGGTCGGCGGGATACCACTTTTACGAGAAGAACGGTCTCTACGACACCACATACATCCGCCCCATCGCCCTGGCGTCTCAGGAGGTCGCCGCCCCCCGTTCCGAGCTTGACATTGCCTGGCGGTCGGCGGACGATTTTCTTCGCCAGGAGGAACGGTGGTACGCTATCTTTGCTGACTGCTTTGCCGACAGAGCAGGATACGCCGTTCGCTCCCCCGGGTACCTGAACGGGTTGGCTTCGACGGGGCTCTGGCGACGCGCGATGCGCTGTGATTTCTCTTACGCAGTGGCCACCCGCAGCGGACGACCGGTTGGATACGCCGTGGTCGGCGAACGTGCGGGAAGCACGTTCCTGATGGATTTGGCTGCGGAGGGCCGACAGGCGGACGTTGCCGTGGCACTGGTGGGAGCAGCCATGGAAGGAAGAGAACGCCTGACAGCCTACACTCAGGACGGCACGCTCGTGGCCGACGCCTTCACCACTCTCGGGGCAGCCCCGCCATCACGCGGGAAAGGGGGATGCTCGATCATGGTCCACATCCTGGACCCCGAATCGACCGCAGGACGTGTATTGCACCCCGTCCCAGCCTTACGAGGACTCGAACTTCGCTACTGGACTCCCGAACGAGATGGTGTTCTCCAGAGCCCCCAGGCACCCGACAGAGTCATTACCCTGGAGCTGAAGGAACACATGCTCTCTCGACTCCTTATGCGACGTCTTGACATCTCTGCGGCTCTGGCCGAGGAGCGTATCACCTTGCATGGGGGATGCCCGGAAGATACAGCCTTGTTGGCGAGAGCCTTCGCACCTGCGCCTTGGACCACATGTCGCATGGATTTCCTCTGACATCCTGGCCACAAAGCGCCCCAACGTAACGGCTCCCCTCGACGTGAACACACTCCTGAAATCCCACACCCCGCTTCCTGGATATGCCCGCCTCAAACTCCGGGCAGCCGCGACCATCTGGGCCTTCTCCCTGGGCCTGGCAGCTCCAGCCCACGCAGAAGATGCGCCCATCTTCTCCGTTCGCCTGAGCGTGGAAATCAGTGAGGAAGCCACCCCGCGGAGCACTGCCTCCCTGACCCTCCGGGGCGGAGAAGACAAGCAACAGCAGGCGAAGCTTGAGATCTCTCCCCGTCTCCTGCACCTGACCGACATCAGCAATGAAAAGCAGGAGACGCTCTGGCAGCAGCGCGTTGATTTGTCCCCCGGCAGGCACGAGTTGATCCTCAAACAGCGCCCCGGCCGCTTCGCGGTCTGCCTTGACGGATCTGAAGTCGGGGCGGCTGATCTCCTGCTCCCCGGCCGGATCACATGTCAATTCACCGATGGTGAGGGGCTGGTTGCGGATGCCAGACCACGGGTCCAGCGAGTCGGGGCGATCAGATTCGACGACGACTTCGCCCGGGCCAACGAGGGCGATGAGCTCTGGAAGACGCTGTCCGGGCGATTTGCACTGAACACAAGCCTTAATCCAGGTAGCAGCCAGAGCGCTTTCCAGCTTTGGGGTAGTTCCCCCCGCGGGGAGGGCATGATTCTCGCAAATCAGTCATACTGGTTCTGGGACGACTATGAGCTCGGTGTCTCCATCAAATGCCAGGAAACGCCGGCCTGCGTGGGGCTCGTCCTTCACTACCTTGGCCCCGGCGACTACCACTTGGTGAGGTGGTCACAGCCGATCGTCGGGGGCGGCAACATTCAGCTCGTACGACGACGACGCAATGTCCCCGAACACGTCCTGGCCCAATCACCATGCACCTTGGTCCCTGGGCAATGGTATCGCCTGACGGCGGCGACCTTCGGCCCCCATGCGCGTGTCTTCATGGGAGGAACGGAACTGTTTAACACGCAGGATGCATCCCTGATCGGAGGGAAACTGGGGCTGTACCTGTCAGGCACGGCCGGCACTCACTTCGATGACTTGGCGGTAACCTCAACGGATCAAGGCATCGTCGCCACCGACTGGCGCCCTGCGGCTCCTTTCGGCCCATGCGAACAGATGTGGGCTGACTTCTCCAACAAGCAGTTTGCCGGCGACAAGTTCATGATGCAATGGGCCCACCCGCGAAGTTTCTGGGAACAACCCGAGGGACAGACACACTGGTTCAGGACGCGCTTCTTCCACGATGTCCGCTTTTCCTGGAAACAACGCAAGCGCGTGCCGACCCACTGGCCCGGGAAGCCGGTGAAAGTTGTTCTGTTCGGTGACCCCACTGCCCCGAACAGGGGCTACCGGTTGCTCCTGACCAAGGACCGTGTTGCCCTCGAGCGAGACGGCAAAGAGGTCGCATCTGGAGTATTCGCCGGAGAGAAGCTGAACCGGATCGCGGCTGATGTAGATGAGGGGCAGGTCCGGTTCTGGGTGAATGACGCCCTGGTACTCACCTGGAGGGACCAGGAACCAATCACCCATGGATTCGTGGGCGCCGATGTTGGCAGGACATGGCGAGGAAGCCGGGGGAGAGGGGACTGGCGTGACGATGCCCGACTCGAATCGACCCACCGCCTCGACTACGGGTTTGACGCGGCGCCCGCCGCGTGGGAAGCGCAAAGCGGGGACTGGCGGGGCACGCATCGCTGGGCGTGTGTCCCAAAGTGGTCGTTCTTTGGCGGCCGGGGCCGCTCGGGAAGCCCGGGAACGGAACACAGCAACGCTGTCCTCTGGAACCTCCGACGCTTCACCGGGGATTTTGACCTGGAGGTCTCCTTTGCTCCCATGGAGGGAACCCCACAGCGCATCCACTTCAGCTACCCAGTGACCCTCAATGTGGCTTTCGCAGCCGATGGGCGACGCCTTGGCTCCGGTTACATGCTCCTCTTCGGGACATATGATCTGCCCACGCGGCTCTTCCGCCAAGGTAAAGAAGTCGGAACATTCGCCAAGCGGGTGAACACTGAGCTCCGGAACGATCCGATCCCGTGGTATCGACACGTGACCAGAGTCTGGCAGCAGGTCAGGATCCAACGACGCGACGGACGTATCCGGGTCGATGTGGCCAAGCATGATGACCAAGCCAGTTGGGCGGGGTTTGAACAGGTGTTTGACCTGCCGGAAACGGAACCGCTTATTGGGGACCGAATCGGCTTCTGGACCTGGGGCCCGAACGGCATGGCCATCTCCCGAGTCACGATGTCGTTCGCAGAAAGCCCGGGAGCAGCTCCTGTGGGGGGAGGCAGAACGGCAAGCTCAAAGGACGGCGTGGCCCGCGAGCTTCTGAACGGCAATGACGGAGAGCCACCCCTCTACACACGAATCACGAACTGTGAGTCCGGTGGCCCATTCTGTCACGACTTGATTCGGACTCCCGTGGATCTTACTGAGCAAGGCACACTCGCGTTCGATCTCCGACCGGGGCCGAACGTGTCGTTGGCCCTCCTCGTGTCCGTTCGTGGACAGACAGCGGAGGTCGACCTTACCGACGCCGCGCTCTACCGCCCACACCGAATCTCCCTGGATAGCAGTCCTGCCACTCCGGAAGCGTGGACAACGCTCTGCGTCGACCTGGCTGCCGCCCTGCGACGAGTATTCCCGGATGGAGACCTTGTTGCGGACCGCGTCTGCATCGCGAGCCCCTATGCACGTGTTGCCGAGATTGCCGGGCTCGACCTCAACGCTACCGGCGCCTGGTTCGACTTGGCAAACGTTGATTGGCGAGCATCAGAAGGGCCCGGTGGCGAGGAGCAACCGCCTCCCGCGTTGGCGGTCTGGCTTGGCAAGAAACGCCTCAACTGCGACTTTGAAGCCGACTACGCCGGGATGGGCAGCCTTGGGGGGCCAGACGGGGCTCTGCTTGCGCGAGACTTCCATGAGCCTTTCGCCGGCCAGGCATCTCTCCGCCTGGTCAACCAGCGCGTGGCCGGGCCGGCCGGCTTCTGGCTCAGCCGGACGCCCTTCGATGCTGCTCGGCTACCCCGGCTCAGCTTCGCCTACCGCGTCCCCAAAGGAGTCGAGCTGAACCTTGTCGCCGAGGCGAATGGTCGGTGGTTCGAGATCCAGCTTAGCGGGAACGACGCATCCTGGCCGGTTATCCATCGGGACCACACGTTCGCCACTGATGGCCAGTGGCACCAAGCCCAATACGACATCCACTCTCTGCTGAAGCGCTTCCTGCGAACCGACAACGTCCAGGTGGATCGCCTGGCACTGGCCGACACGCAGCGGATGAGTACGTGGCAGGACTGGGCTTACTGGATCGACGACGTGCGCCACAGCCCGGCGGTTACCTCGGGGGCACCCGGCACACTGCGCTTCTCACTTGTTGGCGGAGACTCACCCTCTGCGATGGCCCTTGTGATCGATGATGCCCCCGACACGGACCCTGGAAAGACACCGAACCACAGCGGCAATCGCCTCGACTTGACCCCGAAGATGGGAGGCCGGACACTACATGTACGGGCCTGCACTGCAGACGGCACATGGACACCTCCCGTCCATATCCCCATACTCAAAGGCGGACCGTCCCCGGCGAAAACTGCCCCGATCGCAGCGGCGGAACAAACCACGCCTCCCCCAGCGCCATTCATCAGCTACATACCATCACGACGCCTCTGTCGCATGGGATTCGAGTGGCAGCAGTCTCCTGATTTCCCGGAGCGAGAGTATCAGGAGGCGGGAATCCGACGCGAAGCCTGGCTCCTGCGGCAGGAAGGTGATGGCGCAACCGGGAGAGGATGCACAGAACTCGTGAACCTGTCACCGAATGGCTTCTTCTCAGGCTACCTTCATCGTGGGCGGTGGGACGTGGACGCGTGGCCCTGCATCAGCTTCGACTACAAATTCGAACAGCCGGGCTGTGCCCTGAACCTGTCCCTGCTCGTCAATGAAGCAATGACCATCGTCGAGTGGACGGGCCCGAATGCTCACGGGAACTACTTCCATGACGGAATAGTGGGGAAGACCCCCCGGGCAAAGCAGGACGGCCAGTGGCATCACACCAACATCAACCTGCTTGACATGCTCGTGACCGGACGCTTCCCGGGTGACCGCGCGCGCGGCCAGCTGACTGCTGGTGAACTGGCCACGTGGGCGACAAGCCATACCGGACGGGGAGCATACGTGAACCCCGGAGGGGCTCGACTCAAACTGGACAACATCACGATCCACTCACCCCGTGACCGGACTCCCTCGTTCGAGTGGCGCGTCCATGGTTACGATGAGGAACTACTGGGGGGCTACTCGTATGTCTTTGACGAAAATCCGGAAACGGTCCCCTCGCAGACGATCAATACAGAGGCCACACAGGCCAGGCTGCATGACATCAGTCCCGGACAGTGGTTCTTCCACGTCAGAGCCGCGGACACAGAGGGAAAATGGGGCGAGACGGCTCACCTGGCCGTGGAACTGTCTGACTGAAGCCGATGACTCGGCGGGGGGGCGAAACGGCCGACGGGCCTCAGATGTGCTTCAGGTCGTCGGCGTTCTTGAGGAGCTCGGCTTTCTCCTGACGCTCCTCGGCCCGCAGTTCGCGGAACGCCTCCGCAATCTCCTCACTCATCGCACTCTCAACAACCTGGTCGTAGTAATCCGCCAGGCAGTCATCCAGGCTTACCGCGATCTGGACGAGTTCGTCAAGGGTCAGCTCAGGAACGATGGTGACGGCAGCCAGGACGCCCTGCAAGGCGTCTTCGGGGGCGAACTGAAACCACGTTCGCAGAATCCGCGGCGAGCCCGTGCGGCAATACTCCTTGAGGCTCTTGGCAAAGCGGGCTTCATGTCGGCTCAGATACTCCAACAGCATCTTTTCCCGGGCTCCAGTCACCACGTCCGAGGTCCTGTCGTAAAACTCACTGAGCCGACGATGGGTCTCCTGGGCCCGTTCCAGCAAGTCATGTCCCTGAAGGAATGCTGTCATCTCTCCGGCTCCCTCTGCGCACCTATGGCGCTATCTCCGGTCGCCCCCCGCTTAAGGTTGGCGCAAAAACGACTCTACATTTCGGCGGCGGCCCTCAGCAAACGATAGGAGCATCCGTTCCGGAAAGCAAACGTGGGGCGCCAAGCCCCGGCGTGTTGAGTCTGAACACGACGACGCTAAGGTTGCGTACAGTGTCTGAACAATCGCTCGAGGAAGGCCCAATGGCAGCACCAAATGACCGCTGGAAGCGCACAGCTGCACTTGCGTGTCTGGCTCTGATCAGAGCAACTGCCCCCCTGGGCGCCGGAGAAGTCATCATCTGGAACTTCGCCAAGGGGTTGGCCGGCTGGCAACCGGCCAACTGGCAGCACGCGGAAGTGACCTCAGAAGGACTCAAGGGAGTCACGCAATACGATGCCCAGCTGCTTTCGCCTGAACTCAGTATCATAGCCGAAGACTACCCGGTTCTGCTGGCCCGTGTTCGCTGCGACACCGCAGGCCGGGGAGAGACCTTCTACCACGGTCCCGGAGGGCGCCTCACGGACAAGCGGAAGCTCCCGCACGCGCTTCAGGCGACCTCTGACTTCCGCCTGTACCGCTTCAATCTGACCCGTTCACGGGGTGAGTGGAGGGGGCCTATCGAGAGGCTTCGGTTTGACCCGTTGAATGCCGCGGGAGCCCACGTGACCATTGACTTCATCGCTTTGCTTCCCGAAGCCAATCAGATGCTGGCAAACGGGGGCGGCGAGATCACTACCGGCGGCATCCCAATCGGCTGGCGTTCTTCTGGGCCGAGAGGCACGGCCACGATGACCGACCAACAGCCATCAGCCGGCAGCCTGGCCTTCCTGATTCGCCCCGGAGGACAGTGGGAGACTGACGATGTCGACATGTCTTTCCTGGGGCGCCTGGAGCTCTCCGGGAAGACACGTGGCGGTGCTCTTAAGGCAACTATGGTCTTTCAGGACGAGTACGGCCAGGAGATGGCAACCCGGGATCTGCGCATTGCGGAAACAGGCGAATGGACCCCCTTCGGCACCGAATTCGCCGTCCCTCGACGGGCCTTCACCGTCCGTCTCCGCCTGGGGACGACCGGAAGAGAGGAGACCTGCATCGACGAAATCCGTCTTGTTCGTGCGGTCCCTGGAGAAATCCGTCAGTCGCCACCCGACAGGCCCCGTTGGGATGCTGCGTGGATCTGGCACCCGGAGTGCCTGGCGAAAGACGACCATCGCGTCTGGTTCCGACACGAGTTCAGTGTGCCCCAACGCACAGTGCGGGAAGTCCGGCTTCAGATAACGGTCGATGACGCCTACGAACTGCGGCTCAATGGTCAGATGCTCTCCAACACGTTCGGCCAGCCGGATGGCTGGCAGACGCCGGAGATACTCGACATCACCGACACCATCTCCCTCGGACGGAACGTGCTGGAAATCGAGGCCTACGATGGAAGCAGCGCTCAAGGCCTCATTGCCGAACTGTTGGTGACATGCAAAGACGGGCAGGAGGTCCGATCCGGGAGCAGCAAAGACTGGAAGGTCGGGTTAACACGAGGAGGGCCTTGGGTACCAGCTGTGGAGCTTGGGCGACCTCCCTGTCAGCCCTGGGGTGACCGAGCCGTCTACACGCCTCTCGGCAAACTTCCAGAGATGGTCCTGACACTGAGCGACACACCCGCTCATGTTTCCCTGGGACAGTGGATCCCCCTGACACTCCGGGCAGAAGCTCGAACCGCAGTGAAACGCCCCGTCGGCGTGAAGGCGGTCCTGGAGCGAGATGGTCACACGCTAGCTGAGGAATGGGCCCCGCACCAGTTGTTCGAGAAGGGGGCTGCCCCCGGAGAGACGGCGACCATCTCTGGCTGGCGCATTGCCGTCCCCCATGGCTTGGCTTCCGGGCCCCTCCTGCTCCATGTCAAACTGGTCGGGGGAACGATTGCCGGCGACGCCCCCGGGGTGGCTGTTGAGATCATTCCGGAAGCCCGGAACTCGGTCTTCCCGCAAGCCTCCGTTCGTAGCCGCAACGGTGTACCCGGCATCGTCGTGGATGGTGAGTGGCTCGATCCAACCCAGCACCTGTTCATTCGTCCGGACAGACTCCAACAACTCAACGCGCGGGACACCGACGTTGAGATCTGGTCGGTCGGACTCCAGGAGATCGGCTTCTACGAATCCGGTTTCAACTACAGCAAGGTCGATCGAACCCTCAGCCATTACCTGGCCCAGAAGCCGGATGTATGGCTCATCCTCACGTTCTCATGCGACACCCGGTACCAGCCGTGGTGGATTCAGAAGCACCCCGAAGCACGCTGCCGGAAGGAGAATGGAGACGACAGCATCGGCGACTACCACGGATCGCGTCGGATTGTGCCGTCGTACGGATCAGGACTGTGGCGCGACACCTACACCGATGCCCTCAGAAAGCTGATCCGACACCTCCGGCAAACGCCGTTCGCAGAACGCATCATCGGTTTCCACCCGTGCAGTGGGATCAGCTGGGAGTGGTTCCACTGGGGATCCCAGTCGGGCGAACTGGTCGACTACAGTCCGGTTGGTCAGGAAGATTTCCGCCGTTGGTTACGCGAACGGTACGCGTCCGACCGCGACCTGCAAGCCGCCTGGGGTAGAGAAGACATCACGTTGGCGACCGTGAGTGTGCCGCCCGAAACCCGGCGTCGCCGACCCGTCGACGGCATCTTCTTCTCGCCAACCGCGCAACGCGACGTGCTGGACTACAATGCCTACCAGCATGATGTCGTTGCAGAAACGATCCTCCACGTCGGCAGGGCGGTCAAGGAAGAGACGGACGGGCACTGCCTGTTCGGGACCTACTACGGGTACGTTGCGCACTTGCCGGAGACACCGGGCTTCTGCCAGGCTTCAGGTCATTTCCGCCTGAGACGTCTCCTGGAAGCCCCCGAGATTGACTTCCTGGTGGCTCCGGTAGCCTACGCATGGCGAGAAGTGGGCGGCACAGCAGCCACGATGGTACCCGCCGCCTCATTCCGGGTCCACGGCAAGCTGTTCTGGAACCAGGCTGACCTGCGTTCCCATTGGTCAGAGCAGAGCGGCCATGGCCGTCCCGACGGTGTCAAAGGGTCGGTGGCCTGCATGCGCCGTGAACTCGCTCGGAATCTGGCTGAAGGCAGCGCAATCCAGTGGTACGATTTCTCTAAAGGATGGACCTTCGGGGACGAACGGCTGACCGATGAAATCGGGCGACTCCAGGCGGCGGCAGACGCACGGGATGAAGCACAAGACTGGCCTGCCGAGAAGTACCTTCTGGTGGTCGTCGATGAGGAGCAGATGGGCAGTTTCGACCCATTCGCTCCCCCCTATGGCCTTGAGCTCATCTACCGACAGCGGGAATACCTGGTCCGTTCGGGGATTCCGTGGCGTATGGTGCTGTTCAGCGACCTGATGCGACATCCGCACCTGCTTGAGTATGGCGCCATGGTGTTCCTCAACCTATTCAGCCTGAGTGACGAAAAGCTGTCTTTCCTCCAGCGAAGCGTCATGCGGGACGAGCGGAGCGTGGCCTTTGTCGGCCCGGTAGCCATGATCGGCCCCGAAGGTGTCGCCCCCTCTCGGACGTCCACTCTCCTCGGCTGGAGTGTGGCCCGTTCCGACGACGCTCCTGCCCTCAACGCGACATTCAAGACTGACCTCGCCGGACCATGGGAACAGGCAGCAGGACTCCAACTCGGGATCAGCCGCCCCTCCGCCCCCGTTGTGCTCCCCGTTGCTCCCGATGCCGCGCACGTCTTGGCGACGTTCACGGGGACTCAATCCCCGGCCGTCCTCTACGAGGAACGGAATGACGTCAAGCTCTTCTGGAGCCTCGTTCCCGGTTTGAAAGCCGAAGCACTCCGGGCACTGGCCGAGACGGCTGGCGTCCCTGTCGTGTGCAGCAGCGGCGACGCGGTCTACGCGGGGAACGGTTTCATCGGCATCCACGCACGCACAGCCGGCCGGAAGACGGTGCAGCTTCCCTATGCGTCCGCTGTGAAGGAACTGCTGGCAGGCAGGACATGGGCAACGGGGACTGAGACTGTCGTCATCGAGATGCAGGCCGGAGACACAGCCATCCTGGCACTGGTAGAGGAGAAGGTGGAATGACCTCCCGGGAACGCATCATTGCTGCCATCGAATTCACTGGTCCAGACCGCTGTCCCATCCATCACTACACCTTTCCCGGGGCCATCTGGCGACACGGGCGGGAACTGCTCGACCTGGCTGACAGGTACCCGGATGACTTCGCCAACCAGGCCGTCAGGGACAACGCGAACGGTCCGCTTGCGGATGATGAGGCCAGCGAGGACATCGTGGAGTACACGGACGGCTGGGGAACTGTCTGGCGCCGGATGCGTGCGTACACCGCAGGGGAGGTCATCCGCCCGGCAATTCCGGACTGGGATTCGTGGCTGACCTATGAGTTCCCCCCGCTGCCGCCGGCCTCGCACTTCGAGCAGTTCGCAGCCCAGGTCGCCGAGCAACACCCAGAGCAGTTCGTCTACGCTTCCGCCGGAGGATTCTTCCAGCTGATGCAGCATATGCGAGGGCCGGACAACTACTTCATGGATCTCGCCGAGGATAACGACGGCGTGCATGAACTCGCAGACCGCATGATGGACCGAAATGTGTACCACATAGAACGTTACGTGGAAGCCGGCGTCGACGCGATCATTCTTGGTGAAGACTGGGGTGCGCAGCACACGCTGTTGATCCACCCCGACATGTGGCGACGCTTCTTCAAACCCCGGTATCGGCGCATGTTCGAAGTGGCACGGGATGCGGGCGTGCATGTGTGGTTCCATTCAGACGGGTGGATCCTGGACATCATCGATGACCTCATTGAGGTCGGTGTGAGTGTGCTCAACCCACAACATGCGTGCATGGGCACTGAGGCAGTCGGGGAACGGGTCAACGGGCGCATTCTTGTCAGAACGGACATTGACCGCCAGTGGGTAATGCCTTACGGGACACCGGAAGATGTGAGAGGAGCGGTGAAAGAGGCCATCCAGGCGTTCGGCACGAGCGGCGGCGGGTGTATGCTGCATGGCGAAATCGGCCCCGAAGTGCCGCTTGCCAATATCGAGGCCCTCTACAGCGCGTTCTACGAGTTTGGCCACTACCCCTTGAACTGGCTCTGATCCAGCGACGGCATACTGGGAACAAGGGAGTTCACGTCTCACTCCTGTGACAAGGACGGGACTTTGGGTATGCTCCCGAAGCCGCTTGCGTGTGCGTTCAAAACAGCGGGATGCCCACGCCAAGAACAGCCTTATAGACCCGCGTGGTGATCTGTTTCGGAGTCAGCCCTGATTCCGCTCCGGGAAAAGGCCCAATGTCACGATACCGATCATAGAAGTCTGGATGATCCGGGGGCACGGGTGCCTGCCCTTCGCGAAGCTCGAAGCTGCTTGTGTTGCGGACCGGCCACAGATCCAGCGGCGTTTTCCGGACAAACCCCTCGAATAGCGCGTTCGCCTCTTCAAGGCCCAGGGGCATTTGCTTCCGGTTAATGACCCAGCTGTTGCGGGGGGCCGTATCAGTGAGAATGTCGCGGCGCAGCGCCCGTGCGACATCTATATCGGTGATTAGAAATCCCACTTCCGTATTCAGATTGACGGAGCGCGGATCGAGATTGAACGACCCGATGAATGAGACCCGTTCGTCCATCACAAACGATTTGGCGTGGATGCAGAGAAATGGCTTGTCCGGTCCCGTCTCGCTCTTGCGTCGCATCGAAGCACGGCGCTCGAACTCATCATAAGCGGGAAAGACGCAACGCAGATCTCCGGGGTAGGGCTTGTACTCGTAGGCATGGATGCCGAGGGACTCGATGTAGAGCGAACGGAGCCGGTAGTTCGCTGAATAGGCCACAGTGTTGTCCGTTGAGCCAAAACTGTTGGTGGAAACGGTCACCTTCAAATCCGGCCGCGAAGCCCGGAGCTCGCGGAAGACCTTCTCTGCCTTCTCATTGACCACGAAGTACGGGCTCTGAATGATCAGCTCTCGCTGGGCACCGGCGATCAGCTTCCCCAGTGCCTTGCTTGCCCGACCGCCGCCGCGCAGCCACAGAGAACGGTTCTTCCCGGGCCGATCCGCGAGGAACTGAACGCGGTCGGCGTCGATCATCCGCGCCGCAAAGCGTTCGTCGATCAGGACACTGTCACCCACTTGGCTCAGAAGCTCCTTGAAAAGGCCGTTGAGCGCGAAATCGGCGCGGCTCGAATAGCGTGCAAAGTCACCATCGGCAACGAGCTTCGCGACGTCACGCAGCTCAAGGCTCGAGATCGCGTACCGACAGTCCCAGAACGTCACGAACGACGTCTGTACATCGCGAAGAACGGGCCCCATGACCAGCACATCGCGGTCTTTGAAGGTCATCCCGGTGGAATAGTTGTAATAACTGTTCTCGATGTTCCGCCCCCCGGTGATGGCCACGGCTTCGTCTACAAGCACGATCTTGTTGTGCATCCGTTGATTGAAGTCGCGGAACCGGAAGGCGGCCTGAAGTAGAACCTGGTGAGGCTTGGGCTTGATCCGCTTGGCGGCTGGGCGGTAGTGCTTAACCTGAAGATTGGGGCTCACAGTCGACAGGAAAGCGACAACTCCCGGATCCTTGTCAGAAACGAAGTGGTCGGCAATGATTCGGACCCTGACCCCGCGCCGGGCAGCGGCAATCAGTTCGTACATGAGAAGACGACCACACTCATCGTTCGTCCAGATGAACGTCTGGATGTCGATCGACTTCGTGGCCTGACGTATGAGATGGATTCGCAGAAGAAGAGCATCGTTGCCGTTGTTCACGATGAGAACACGATTGCCTTTCGTCGTATCGCCCCGCAATGCGGGCCGATCAGCGACGCCGGCTCCGGAGACGAACCGTCCGAAGGGCGATCGCTCCAAGGGAAGCCCTCGCGCGCATGCCAAGGGCGCCACACACCCGACAAGAAAAGTCACCAATACGCTCGCGGCTGCCCGTTGCATAGCTCGTTCCCGTCTGCTGATTCCCGTACCACGTAATTCGGCTTCGAAGCATACCATCCGGAGCGGCCACACACAACCGGCCGAGCCTGGGGCGTAAGGCCTCGATTACGTGGGGGAGAGCATCAGACGGCTCGACGGAGTCTCGCCCTCCATCGGGCATGGATGGCTCAGATAATCCCTGGAGGGCGAGACTCCGTCGAGCCGCTTCACGAGACTGAGGGGGTGCCCTGGGGCAGCTCCGAGCTTGGGCGTCCACGCAGATCGCGGGTATAGTCTGGGAAAAGAAGGTACGGAGGTGAAAGATGAAACGCATCCTGTCGACCCTGGCAATCCTGGTTCCCCTCGCGGGGCAAGCTGTTCCGGCGAACATAGCCGTAGAGGGTTTCGGGTTTGAGATGGCAGAGATGCAGGAAGGCGCCGTGGCGTTCCTCAACCGAACGTACGTGTGGAAGAACGTCCCTGCCGAACTCAGGGGATGGCAGTTCACCAAGACCAGCGGAGGGATCCATCCCACGCTGAAGGTGACCGCAAAGACTGCCGGGGAAGTCTACTTTGCCGTCGCCCTTGCCCGAGGGAGTGGAAGCCCGGGGTTGCTGGGCTGGCAGGCCGTGAGAGGCCTGCGTTTCCGTTACACAGCCGGGGACGAACCGACCCTGAGGGTGTTCCGTCGACAGGTCGAATCCGGAGAGATTCTCGACATTGAGCAGCTAGGCTGGACCGGATCGATCGTGCTGGCTCCCTCACTGACAGCCACTGTTATCGAGCCAGTCCCAGACCACTCGAAGGTCCCCGGAGTTGTGATCAACCACCGCCCTGCGTACACCCATGACTACATCGGCTGCCCTGCCATCGAGATACTCCGTCCCGGAGTCTACGTCGCCTCGCATACATCCTTCGGGAACGGCCCAAGCCGCGGGAAACTCCGGCTCTTCCAATCGGATGATGCCGGCAGGACATGGCGACAGCTGGCCTTACTGCCGCACATTCATTTCGCCAGTCTCTTCCTCCGCAGCGGAGATCTCTACCTCATGGGCGTCTATAAGGAAGGCGTCGCCGTTCTTCGCTCAGGAGACGAGGGCGTGACGTGGACCGAGCCAATTGATGAAAACACCGGGCTGGTACTCCCCTCGACAAGAGCACACTCGGCGGCCGTGCCGGTGGTGCACCACAACGGACGACTGTGGCGGGCCATGGAGGATAGTCAGGCCGGAGGGGGCTGGCCACGACACTTCCGGGCCTTCATGATGAGCGCTCCCGAGGATGCCGACCTGCTCAGAGCCGACGCCTGGACATGCTCCAATCGGCTCCGCTCAGTCCCAACGTGGCTTGGCCGTGAATCCAAAGGCTGGCTCGAGGGAAATGCTGTGGTGACCCCGAATGGGGCGATCGTGAACATCCTGCGCGTCGACAGCTGGGAGGGAGGCAAAGCGGCTGTAATCACGCACAGTCCGGACGGGCGGGAAGCCACCTTCGATCCCGTGACCGGGTTCGTTGACTTCCCCGGCGGGGGAAAGAAGTTCACCATTCGGCATGATCCTGTTTCGAAGCGATACTGGTCCCTCACGAACGCCATAGACGAAAGTACCCGGGCAGGACGAGAGGCCGGCGGCGTCCGTAACAACCTCGTTCTCATATCATCCGCCGACCTGACACACTGGACCACAAAACGAACGGTGATCTCCAACCCGGACGCCTTCAAGCACGGCTTCCAGTACGTGGACTGGCAATTCGAGGGCAATGACATCGTGGCCGTCTCGCGGACATCCTGTGATGATGGAATAGGCGGGGCGCGAAACCACCACGACGCCAACTATTTCACGTTCCACCGGGTAAGTGACTTCCGGGAATGATCAGCGAGCCCCATCCTCCTCCCTGGAGCACCTGCAATCAGAGGGATAGCAATGACCCTACTCAGAACACGAGGTGTGGCACGACTGAGGGTGAAGCAAACAGGCGTCGCGGGGAGCGGTCTCATCGATTCACCGGGGCGAACTGAGGCGAAGCCCCGTCTCCACGCGGCCCTGCCCCGCTGTCTGCTCCTGCTTCTCTCGGCCCTTTTCCTGCCTTCCAACTCGCTGTTCGGGCAGCTCACACTCACGCCTGGTCCGGAAACACGAATCGCTCTGAACGACGATGCGCTGGTCGTCGGGGAAGCCCTGTCTCTCGCCGAGTTTACCGAGGGCCACGGTGTGCATCCGGACTCGCCTCCCGGTTGGGACGACATCGCTGTTCTCCATGGAGGAACACGGAGGAACTGTGTGTACTACCGCGAAACGGCCGTCGGTCCGGACCGCATCGAGCTCACCTGGTACGTCAGATTCGCCCCGTATCTGTTTGGTTCAGATTTTCCGGGCCACACGTACAACGAAGGGACGGCGGCATATGAACTCCGGTTCCCTGCTGCACTCCTCGCCAACGCTCGATACAAAGCACTTACGGGGAATCCGATGAAACCCAAATGGTGTGAGGACAAGCTGGATGCGGAACAGGCAGAGGGAACGCACATCATCTCGACCGTCCAGTACCTGATCCTGCATCTTGCCAACGGGCAAGGAGTCACGCTGGATCTAAACCCCCTGGGGAATCACAACTTCGGCCGCAAAACGATGTACGCCGAGAGAGATTGGGTGCTGTTACGCGAGGGGAACTGTTTCGTCCTCCGAGCCAGGATGCGGCGTATCACCTGGGGTGACACCCGACGGTTCAAGGTCGTCTTCATGCCGAGCACAGTACCCTACGATCACATCCACTCGAGCAGCAAACGCGGGTCTTCCCCCATGCTGTATCCCTCGCTCCGCGTCAACTGCGGCCTGGCCAAACTGAAGTCACATGTCACTCTCGGCTCACAGCCCTATAACGCTGCAGATGGGATAGGCTGGGTGGAAGCTCCGCCTGAACCAATATCAGTAGGCAAGGAGAAAGGGGTCCATCGGGATGCGGTCAGGGGACATGGGGAATCCACACTACGCCTCGACGCGCAAAATGGGGTCTATCTCCTGACCATGCTCTCGGGGGCCCGGGCAGAGGCATCCGAGGCGCTTTCGGTGTCGGTCGCCAACGGACGGTGTCTGGATGCCCCCCGGACGGCTGCGGGTCAATTCAGCGCCCGGACGGCGGCCCTGCGGGTGAAAGACGCCCATGTGAAGTTGGTTCTGAACGGCCCATCCTGGGCCATCTCCGGGCTCTCACTCACGCCGTTGGCGTACGATACGGAAGATTACCTCTTCAACCGAACGTGGTTTGTCGATCAAGCGCGATTCGACCGATGGTTTGCCGACATCGAACCCCTTCCGGAGTTGTCGCTTGCCTCCCCGCCAGCCCCGGTGAAGGATCCAATGGCCTGGACGTGGAACGGCGCCCTGACCACCCTCGAAGCGGCACTGGACAGCAGTCGGAGCGGCCTCAACACGCCAGAAACCATGCGCCAACGCCTTGGTGTCCTCAAGTCCGGAGGCTACCGCGGCGTCGTGATCGGAGGTCTCCATTTCCGCTTCAACCATGTCGACAGCCCGCGGTCCGCTGTTCTTCTCCGGAACACGCGGCTGGCTGTTCACGAAGCACACCGGCTCGGCCTGAAGGTCATCGATCACTGGGATTTCAACTGGGTCTTCGCGACCGGCTACCCCAAAATGCTGGAGATCCTCGCCCGCGATCCCAGTTGTCTGCAACGGAGTTTCTACCCCTTACAAGTGAGCACGAGCTTCTGCCTCAACAGCAAGGCATTCGAGGAGGCATTCGTGGCGTACCTTCAGGAGCACCAGCGGGTGACAGGAATCGATGGGCACATGATCGATGAGATCAACTGGATCAAAGGGCAATACTGCTTCTGCGACACGTGCAGGCACCTGTTCGAAACCGAAACCGGCATGCAGCTCCCGACCGATTGCCGCACGATCTACAACAAGCCGAGCGACCCGATCTGGCGAGGCCTGGTGACGTGGCGAGGACGCAAGACGGCTGAGTTGCAGGCTCGGCTGCTCGCGAAAGCCCGGCGGATACACCCCAACGTCATCATGATGCGCTACACCTCCTCTTTCCTGTCCCGTCCTCATCCAGCCGGCTTGGAACTGAACCGCCACAGTCCCTGGAACGTAGACTATGCCGGAGACGAGTTCCACCCTGATCTTGTGCTCCAAAACTGGCGTGTTCTCTTCGCCCGAACGAAGAGCAGGCAGGGAGCCGTCGCGTCTTTCAGGAATGCCCCGACCTGGATTCTCCCGAAGTTCCGCGGAGCCCCACGACGTACACTCTACGCCTGGGCCCTGGGACGCATGAACCGAGCGAACATCTGGTACCGTTCAAGAGACTATGAGCGCAGCCACCGCCTCCACGCCTGGCCACACCAGATGGATGATCAACACGCCCGGCCACTGAGCGACGTCGCTGTCCTGCTGTCACAGCCCACCCGCGAACTGTCCCCTGACATGGCCTACTACTTCGAGCAGTATATGGCCTGGACGCAGACGCTGGCCGAAGCAAACATCCAGTACGATGTAATCCTGGACCGAGACGTTAACGAGTCTCGCCTCAGCGAGTACGCCGCTCTGATTCTCCCCAATGCGGCCGTTCTCAGCGAGGGCCAGGCTTCCGCAATCCGGGCCTACGCTGCAGCTGGTGGACGTGTACTCGCCACATACGAGACGGGTTGTTTCACTCCGAACGGCGAACGCAGGGAGGAACCCGCACTGGCCGATGCAATGGGGCTCCGCTTTGCGGCCGGAGAACGCCGGCCTGCCGATGGGAGAGTGTCCTGCAATGCAGAAATCGCGACCGGTCTGAGCCAGGCTGACTTCGAGATATCTTCCCCATGGTGTCCCGTCACACTGGTCACACCGGGAAGGAGCCGCGTTCTCGCAACCTGCGGGGGGAAGCCAGCGATCGTTGAAACGCCTTACGCGAAGGGCGGCTTCCTGTATCTCGCGGGCAGTTTCCTGCGACAGAACTTCGAACCGCGCGCGGTATCTGCCCGTAACGCGACGACACTCCGTGGACGGTTCAGCTACACGGTACATTTCAATCCGGATCTCACGCGTCTGACTCGGAACCTGCTTAACCGGGTGGCCGCCCCCCGAATGAAAACACTCCCCCTGCAGCTTCCGGGCGGGGTCATCTACACCGCCTTCCAGGAGAATTCAGAGCCAAACAGACGCGTCGTCCTCCACCTGCTGAACTGCCGCGGCAAACCACGGCTATCGTTCGGAGACACCATCGAGCTCCCTGCTGACGTTCCACAGCCGGAAGTCCCGGGGGAGCTGGTCTTCCGGGTCACTGGCTGCGGTCCCATCCGACAAGGGACGATCACGTCTCCCGACACGCCCACCCTTCGCCCGGTTGGGGTTGAGGACGCCGGTGTAGACGCGGTCCGCGTAACGGTCCCGGCGGGAGCCCTCACCAACTACGCCCTGGTACGCCTGTTCGATTGAGCCTGGAACGAAGACAGATGCCTGATTCAGGCGCAATCTTGTCTCCCATTCCTGTTGCGAGCTGCTCTCCGGGGAGTATCGTGTTTGACGCGTTGGAACGAACGAGCCTGGCCTTCGCCAGTTGTTCTATCGCTCATATCCGAGTGTGCAACTTCCACCAAGGCGCATGGAGGAGCCGGTTCTCCGTAACCGGCCTGGCCGCATACGGAGATGCGGCGCCTCCAATGGTGTGTCAGCGACCAGTAGCTTTGTGCTCAAATCGGTGAAGTTGCACACGGACACCTTGCTCTTAATGGAGAACAGGAGACCACGATGGACAAGATCCGGACAGCGATCATCGGGTGTGGTGGAATGGGCGGCGCACACGCACGGCGTATGCAGAAGATGGAAGAGGTCGAGTTCGTTGCTCTGTGCGACCTGACAGAGGACATCGCCGGAGCGTTCCAGGAGCGCCACTTCGGGGCCGAGGCAGCCGATATCCCGGTGTTCGCCGGAACCAAGGCCTTGTACGCAGGGGCTCCGGAGTTGGACGCGGTCATCATCGCCACCCCGCACACCATCCATTTCGAACAGGGCATGGAAGCTCTCGATGCCGGGTGCCACGTGCTCATGGAAAAGCCGATGGTGACATCATCCGAACACGCCTACACGCTGGCGGAGAAGGCGGACCAGTCCGGCAAGATCATGACAATCGGTTACAACACGTCCTGTTCACCCCGCTTCGAATACATCCGCGATAAGGTCCGAGCAGACGCGTTCGGTAAGCTTGAGCTGGTATCCGGTTACCTTTGCCAGAACTGGTTGAAGGCGACGATCGGGAAATGGCGTCAAGATCCGGCCCAGTCAGGTGGCGGACAGGCCTATGACAGTGGCGCTCACCTTCTGAACAGCATGGTGTGGAGCGTCGAAAGCCGTCCCGCCGAGGTGTTCGCCTTCGTCGATAACTGTGGCACCCGGGTCGACATCAACAGCGTCATCTGCATCAAGTTCGAGAACGGTGTCCTGGGCAGCATCTGCATCGGTGGGAACTGCAGCAAGGGGATAGGCTGCATGTCTTTCATGTTCGAAGATGGGCGGATTGACGTCGACGGCTGGGGAAGCAGTTGGATGGACGTGTTCGCCGAAGGCGAGCCCCAGGAACCGGAATTCGGGGAAGTCGATGGGACGCCCGACCGCAATTTCGTGGACTCTGTGCTTGGGCGCTGCGAACCAAAGACAAGCCCACTCAACGGCATCCACCACACCGAACTGATGGATGCCATCTACGAATCCGCCCGAACCGGACTGCCGGCCCGTCCCAAGTCCCAAGGCTGATGGCTGACTGACAAACCATGGCGTGAGGCGAACGTCGACCAGCGTTCCACCGTGCTCGGGACAAGTACGTCGACCAGCCGAAGGCATCGGATCGATCACACCCAGACCACAGAAGGCAAACCCAATGCCCTACCGTTTGGCCCTCATGTGCGCCGCTCGAGACACCGTCGCTGCGTTCCTTAACCGAAGACTCCTGCTCCTCGTCGCATTCATCGGCGCTTCTTACTGCATGGGAGAGCCGCGGAGGTTCTACGTGGCCCCGGATGGTGACGATTCGAGCCCAGGCACGGCCGATCAGCCGTTCGCGACAATCGAGCGGGCCCAACAGGCTGTGAGGGCCCTCAATCTACCGACAGCCGAAGGAGGCCCCGTCACGGTGCTCCTTCGCGGCGGAGCACACTGCCGGACCACGACACTCACGTTCACACCGGCGGACACCGGGACGGCTGCATCCCCGGTCACCTACATGTCACACCCGGGCGAACGTGCGGTCATCAGCGGAGGCAAGCGCCTTTCCGGAACGTGGCGTCCTTCCGTTGGGAAACCATACGTCCAGCTTGACGTCCCGGAAGCACGCGACCGGCAGTGGGTTTTCAACTCGCTGTATGTGAATGGCATGTCCCGCCAAAGAGCCCGTACCCCCAACTGGGGCAAGAAGGTGTTCCGGGCCGAAGGGCGAGCCCCGGGCGAGAACGAACGCAAGGCCTTCATCTACCTGCCGGGAGATATCGACCCCGCATGGACAAACGCAACAGATGCCGACATCGTGCTGCTGTGTTCCTGGACGCCCACGCTCCACCGGATTGAGGAGATCCTCGCCGACCGGCGCGTTGTGAAGTTCGAGAGTACGCACGGACGGTCGGTGGACTTCTGGGAAAAGCACTTCCGCTACTACGTTATCAACCTGCTGGAAGCACTTGATGAGCCAGGGGAATGGTACCTGGACCGCAAAGCGGGAGTGGTGTACTACTACCCGCTGCCGGGGGAGGACATGGCCACGGCGGAGGTCATCGCCCCGGTCATGAAGTCACGAATGCTCGAGTTCCTCGGCACCCCCGCGTCCTCCGAGCTCATTACACACCTGCGCTTCCGAGACCTCGACTTCTGCCACCTCGATGGCGACCTGGACCGCTACAATGGCGTCTACCGGCAAGGACACATGTATCTCGATTCCGCGCTCGTTGCTGAAGGCCTGTGCTCGACGGCATTCACCAATTGTGTGTTCGCGCAACTGGGCGAGTACGCGATCGAGATGATGGCAGGATGCCGTGACAACCGTATCGAACGCTGCCACATCTGGGACATTGGGGCAGGAGCGATACAGCTCGGCATAACGTCCCTGGGGCCATTGCTGGCAGGGCAGAACAAGAGGCATGAGGGCGACGTGGACCTGGAAGCGGAGGAGGGTACGGTCGAGCCCCCCATGATCCTGGCGGAAGACACAAAAGCGTCTGGCGGCCAATACGCCGTACTGCCTGACGGAAGCGAAGGTGGCTCGGTCACGTTCACTGTGCAATTGGAGCAGCCTGGGCGTTTCCGACTGCTCACCAGAGTCATTGCCCCCAACGGAGGGCAAGACTCGTTCATGGTCCAGATAAATGCCGGCGCAGCCTACACCTATGATACCGGCAACGGACGACGCTGGTTCCTCTCCCAAGTCGTGGGTCGTGAACTCGAGGGGAAGCCACTTGTTGCGGACCTGAAGAAGGGCACCAACACAATCACGATCAAGGGAAGAGAATCGGGGACGTGCCTGGACCAGCTTATCCTGCGCCGGGAAGACCAGCACCAGGAACACAGCCCGTCGGCGGTTGAGGTGCGCGGTAATGTCATCGACAACAACTGCATCCACCGGCTGGGCACGATCTGGCACGGGTGCTACGGCATCGTCAACCGTTTCGCCTCCCAGACTCAGATCACGCATAACGACATCTTCGACACGCACTGGGATGCAATCGGGCTGGACGCACGCTGGAATTACAACGGGGAAACCTACTCACACGGCACTGTAGTGGCCTACAACCACCTCCATCACCTGGGCCTGCGTTACCACACCGATGCTGCTGGCGTCTACCAATTCGGCCCGCTCGACACGCACATCCACCACAATGTGGTCCACGACAACGTGGCCTACCCCCGGATCTGCGGATTCGCCGGCATCTACCTCGACGAACAGTCACGCAACGCAGTGGTTGAGAACAACCTGGTCTACAACGTGGAGTGGCATGCCTACTTCCAGCACAAAGGCGTGGACAATGTCTTCCGCAACAACATCGGCGCGTTCGCCAGAGACGGCTTCATACGGCGGGGTGGCCTCAACCAGAATTGGCAGGCCAACCATATGGAGGCACACCGTAACATCTACATCGCAGATGACAGTATCGGCCTGCGAAGCGGTTGGCAACCGGGGGATCGCCCGCCTGTTCTGCGCAACAACCTGTACCATACGTTGGCCCCGGATGCCGAGCTCACCTTCGCAGGAAAGCCGTTCGCGGACTGGCAGGCAGAAGGTCAGGACAACGGCTCGGTGATCGCCGACCCGGGTTGCCGTGATCCTGCCAACGGCGACTTCACACTCCGTCCCGATGCCGCGGCCATCAAGGCCATCGGCTTCGTCCCGTTCGACAGCGAAATCAAGAAGGCCGGACTCTACGGCGACTCAGCGTGGCGTAGTTTGCCCGAACGCTGCGAACGCCGCACCCCCTCCGACGTCTGGACCGCTGAAGACATGCGCCGATTCCTCTCGTTCAGCATGGATTTCGAAGACATGCCGGTTGGGCACAAACCAGCCACATTCAGGATCGGGACTTCCGGCGAAGACGCGACGTTTGTGGTCACTGATGAAGCGGCCTGCACCGGGACGAAATCCTACAAGTGCATCGACAGAGCGGGCTTGCGCAAGCCGTTCTACCCCTACATCCACCTTGCCCCGAGAAGCGTGGGGCCGTCGAAGGTGCGTTTCTCCTTCGATGTCATGAACTCGGAGACTGCACCGATGCGGTTCTACGTCGAGTTCAGAGGAAAGGGATCGACATCTGATGTGGGGCCATCCCTCCATTTCCACGCAGACGGCAAGCTTGTGGCCAACGACGCCGACATCCTTACCGCACGTCCAGGCACGTGGTGTCACGTGGCAATCGCCCTCGACTTGGCAGAAGATGCGCCGAAACAGTATTCACTGGTCACGCGGCATGCGGGGCAGGAGAAACGCCAGACGCTTCCCTATAGACACGACACCTTCTCTGACCTGCGTTGGCTCGGGATCTCAGCCGCTGAAGATGCGGACGGCGTCTTCTACCTGGACAACGTCAGCCTCACGGTCGAGTGAGTTCAGGGCGAGACCAGCACCCGCACGGCTTCGTCATCCGGAATAAACGAAGAGCGCTTTGGCAGCCTCACCTTCTGACGCCACTCGGTAAGCTTCCTGGGCCTCGCTAATCCCGAACCGGTGGCTGATCAGATCACCAACCCGCAAGCCCGAACGATAGAGTTCCAGCATTGCGGGGAACTCACAGAAGTGGTAGAACCAAGCCCCCACTGCGGTGATGTCACGGCGAATGAAATCATCGCTGGGGGAGAGTTCGACGGCAGGCTGTTCCCCATTGAAGACGACCGTTCCCCCTTTGCGGACGGCGGGGAAACACTGCTTGGCCGTTTCCGGGCGACCAGCGGCCTCGATGGCTACGTCAGCCCCAATCCCTCCAGTTGCTTCACGTATCTGCTCAACCACTGGGTCGTCTGCGGCCGCATCAAATACGGCTTCAGCCCCAAGCTCCTCGGCGAAGCGTCGTCGTGTGGGATTGATGTCGACACCCAGGACACGCCGACCGAGGAAGCTCTGCAGCAGCACGTTGCCCAGGCCGATCGGCCCAAGGCCGAAAACCGCGACTGTCTTGATCGCTGGGTCCGCAATCTTGGCTGAGGTGTGGTAAGGCACGCCGAGACCGTCACCAGTGAGCAATGTCGCGACATCCCAGTCGAGGTCATCGGGGAGAGGGTGGCAGGCATTCGCGGCGGCGGTGAATTGCTCTGCATGCATATTCGGAAAGAAGCGGAACGCATTGCACCACGTGTATTGCCCTGCAGCGCAGTAGTCACACGAACCACAGCCGGCGATGGCACTGACCCCGACACGATCCCCGACCTTAAGGCAATCGACGCCCTCACCGAGGACAGCGATGGTCCCAACGGCTTCGTGCCCCGGGTTCCCCCCCGACATTCCGACTCCTCGGAATGTGCCGAGCTCACTCCCACAGATCGCGGAGGCGGCCGTCCGGACCACCACTTCCCCGGAACCGGGGACGAGATCCGGAACGTCGATCAACTGCAGTTTACTGCTGCCAAGAAACTCAATGCGGGTCATGTGTAAGGACCTTCCCGTTGACGCTGTCTCAGAACGCAAAGGACAGGGCGCGACGGCCCGTGTCCAGCCTGTCACTCGGTGATCTGCAGGGGGAGCTCTGCGGCAAGATCTACAGTACGCTTTTCCCGCGCCGAACGACGCATGGCCGCTTCGACCTGGAGCTCACGCAGGCCGGCCACACCGGGAACAGGCGGCGGTGCTGAGGCCCGGATGGACGCCAGATAGGCATCAAGTGACTTCTCGAACGATGCGCCGTACTGATCCCACCGCGATGTCTGCCGTGACAGGGCGAACGACTCGTGGGCATTGGTACCGTAGTCAAGAAGTTCCATGTCACCGTCGAGACCTCGGAACGATACGCGCCCACCGGTAAAGCTGAAGGTCAACTCAAAGAGAGGGAACTGGAAGTTGGTCCCCGAGGTGCCGATAATGGTGCCGGAGGCCCCCCGCTCAGTGACAAAAGCAGCCGCCAGATCAGCGGCCTCTATCCCCGCCCCTACATGCTGGTTGGGGGGCGACACGGCGCTCAGCTCAGCGAGCGGCCCCGCAAACATGTGGACCAGATCGATACAATGGCTCCAGCAGGCGTAATGGACTAAAGCGGTGACCTGGATCACTTCACCCAGCCCACGAGTCTGAATGAGCTGCTGCGCCCGGACGCTCTGGTCAAAGAAGCGGTAGTTGAACACCATGGCCGTCTCAACCCCGTTCTGACGAGCGTTGAGCAGCATCTCTCGGGCGTGGAAAAAGTCGGCCTCCGAGACGTGTGCCTGGTCCTCCATGGCCACGAGCGGCTTCTCGAAAAAGACCCGTGGAGGAGCGTGCTCGATCACGGCCATTCCAGCCTCGTGGTGCTGCATCTCCCGAGTCAGAACGAGGACCGCGTCAGGTTGCTGGGCCACCAAATCCGGGATCGTCGCAAAAGCGCATCCCCCGAACTCAACGGCGCACGCCTCCGCTTTTTCCACCGTGCGGTTCATGTAGAGAAGCTCGACGTCATCCTGACGAGAAAGGAACGGAATGTAGTTCCCCCGCGCAACGCTCCCGGTTCCCACGATACCAATCTTCACAGGTTCTTCTCCTTCGTATAACCGGCCCGGGACCGCGTACTCAGGTTCCTCGACAGAGTCGCCGGAAGCAGCATTCCCGCGGGCCTGTCAGCCCTCTGAGCCCCGTCTTCGGGGCTTGCTTTCAATCTGGATCTGGGTACATTCTCTAGGCTTTGGCCCTGCTTGTCAGGAGGCCACTGGCGGAGGCAGACAAGAACGGCTCATCTGCCCGACGCACGGCTGAAGGTCATACGACAACGGCGCCAGTTCAAGGCGGACGGGTGCGAATGGATTGACAGAAGAGGAAACGAAGAACATGTCAGGCAAAGCAGACATCGGCGTGGTCGGTTTGGCAGTAATGGGTGAGAACCTGATCCTGAACATGGAGAGCAAGGGTTTCTCCGTGGCCTGCTACAACCGAACGGTAAGCAAGGTTGATAACTTCATGAACGGCCGGGCAAGCGGCAAGAACATCGTCGGCGCCCACAGCGTCGAGGAGCTCTGCGATGCCCTTGCAGCACCGCGGAAGATCATGCTTATGGTCAAAGCGGGCGGTGCCGTCGATGCGTTTATAGAGCAGCTTCTCCCCTACCTGGATGAAGGCGATATCGTGATCGATGGTGGGAATAGTCACTTCCCGGACACCATCCGCCGGACAGCCTACCTCGAGGAAAAGGGCTTCCGCTATATCGGCACAGGCGTTTCCGGTGGCGAGGAGGGTGCACTTCTGGGCCCGAGCATCATGCCCGGTGGCTCCCCTGAAGCATGGCCGCATGTCAAGCCGATCCTCCAGGCGATCGCGGCCAAGGTCGACGACGGCAGCCCCTGCTGTGACTGGGTCGGCAACAACGGCGCCGGACACTACGTCAAGATGGTGCACAACGGCATCGAGTACGGTGATATGCAGATGATCTGCGAAGCCTACTTCCTGATGAAGCACGTGCTCAAGATGAGTGCTGAGGAAATGCACAGCGTGTTCACGGAGTGGAACGAGGGTGAACTCGACAGTTATCTTATCGAGATCAGTCGCGACATTCTGGGCACGACCGACGACATGACCGGCGAGCCGCTGGTGGAGAAGATCCTCGACACCGCAGGCCAGAAGGGCACCGGCAAGTGGACCAGCCAAAGCGCCCTCGACCTGGGAGCTCCCGCGCCAACTGTCGCCGAGGCCGTTTTCGCCCGCTGTCTGTCGGCAATCAAAGAAGACCGTGTGGCCGCCAGCAAAGTGCTGACTGGGCCCGAGGTCACATTTGACGGCGACAGGGCCGAATTCATCGAGGACATCCGCAAGGCTCTCTATGCGAGCAAGATTTGCTCCTACGCGCAAGGCTACCAGCTGCTCCGTCTCGCAGCCGCTGATCACGAATGGGATCTCAAGTACGGCGAAATCGCCCTCATGTGGCGTGGTGGGTGCATCATTCGGGCTCAGTTCCTCGGCAAGATCAAGGAAGCATTTGACGCTAATCCCGAGCTTCAGAACTTGCTTCTCGCCCCCTACTTCAAAGACGTGATCGACACGTGCCAGCCCTCGTGGCGCAAGGTTATCGCCACTGCGGTGACGTCAGGCATCCCAGTTCCGGCGTTCAGCAGTGCCCTGGCTTACTATGACGGCTACCGGAACGAACGCCTGCCGGCGAACCTTCTGCAGGCCCAGCGTGACTACTTCGGCGCCCACACGTATGAGCGCACTGACAAGCCACGCGGCGAGTTCTTCCACACGAACTGGACCGGACGCGGCGGAACGACGGCCGCATCCGAGTACATCGCCTAACAGCCACCTCTCAGTAGACAGCGAAGCCCGGGGCCGCAAAGCCCCGGGCTTTTTCTTTGTCCCCTTCTGCTGCGCGATTCGTGCTCGCCACGATACAGACTCCCCACAAGTCCACAGAGAGCTCAGTCGCTGGTTCCATGCAGAACCAACCCGTCGTAGGCCGGCGCTATGCCGGGCGGAAGCTCGGCTGCGAGGTCTCCGTGCAGGAAATCGTGGTTGAGATGGGTCAGGTAGGTCTGGTCAGCCTGTACGCGACGAGCGGCTGCGACGGCCGCGTCCAGATGGAAATGCGTCGCGTGGGGACGCCGACGAACGGCGTCGAGGATGAGGGTGCGGACGCCCTTCAGTAGAGCGAATGACGATTCCGGGATATGTGACACATCACTGATGTAAGCGATGTCCCCGATGCGGTATCCGTAGATATCGAGGATCCCGTGTTTGACCAGGATCGGGACGACGTGGACGCCTCCGAGTGAGAAGGGAGCCTCCACGGGCCGCAGCTCCACCTTCGGCAGACCGCCGCCGATCTGCTTGGCCTCCCATATGTACCGGAAATGCTCACGCATCCAGCGCAGCGTCTCCGGATGACCGAAGACCGGAATCCCGCGGTCTCTCCCGAATGTGAACGCACGCAAATCATCGAAGCCATGGATGTGGTCGGCGTGGTTGTGAGTCAGGAGAACGGCGTCCAACGAGCGCTGCTCAGCACGCAGCAACTGTAGACGGAATTCCGGGGTTGTGTCAATCACCACCGCCGTCTCGTTCCACCTCAAGAGAACACTGGACCTCATTCGGTGGTCACGGGGATCCGTTGACAGGCATGTTGGGCATTGGCAGGCCAACATGGGTACGCCTGTACTGGTCCCACTGCCCAGGATCGTCAGCTCAATATCTGGCACGGAATCGTCACTCCTCTCCGAGTCGCCGACGCCGCTTCCACACGAGAGCACTCCTCGGTAACAGCGTAGGGACAAAGACTCTACACTGACGATGTGGCCAGTCAATTCGTGGAGTTTGGCCATCTGCTCTCAGCCACGGCCCCGTAGTGAGGGGTGATGATGGTGTGCCATGCGCTCTTAGCATACCTGAAAACGCGGCCAACGACGGGCAAGAAAACCAATAGACACGAGGCACCCCTTCCTTCAGAAATATGCTTGCCAGACCGTGGCATCTTGTGCTACAATTGAGTTCTCTTTAGGGATCGTTTCAGCACTGCGCGATTCCGGGAAGCCGGCCACACAATGACTGAGGTGCTAGACATGAAGACCTTGACCAAGCCCGCACGTCCCCGCCTGAGTTCCCACCCCTGTTTCACGCTCATCGAGTTGCTCGTGGTGATCGCCATCATCGCCATCCTCGCCAGTATGCTGCTCCCTGCGTTGGGTAAGGCCAAGGCAAAGAGCCGCCAGGCCGCCTGCACGAGCAATCTGAAGCAATACGGCATCGCCCTCGAAATGTACATATCCGACAACGACAACTTCATGTCGCCGATGACGCGTTACAACGGTGGACCTGCTATCGGCCCTTGGAACGTCACAGGTTGTTGGGCTTGCCCGATATGCGGCGGATACATCAGCACCTACATCAACGACAAAGGGATATACCGGTGCCCCGATGCCGACAAGCAGTGGAGCGAACGTCGTGCTCACGGCAGCTACGGGTACAACTGCCAGGTGCGTCAGCAGCTGATCTTCAGCCTGAAATCCGTCTCCAACATCCCTGTCTACGCGGATTCAAACTGCCACTACGTCAATCCGCACCTCGACCGCAGCGGGGGCTGCACTCCGTGTGGAAATCAGACGCCGTGCCCACGCATCGCCTGGGGGCGCCACTCGGGAGGAATGAACATCCTGTTCGCTGACGGTCACACGAACTGGAACAACCGGCGCCAGGCAGACGCACGCGTGATGCGCTGGGATCGCCACTAAGATCCGTCCCATCCCCAGCTTCTTCCGGAACAGACCATTGGACGAGCTGCCGTGCAGTCCTCTCCGCTCTCTTGTGGTGTTGGGGTATCCTTGTGACGGAGCCAGGTGCGGATAGACCACCAGAGGGACTCTTGATGTGCCAACCTTCCGCTTTGAGCAGACTCCCGGCATTGACGGCTATCCTGCTGGGGTGGATTCTCCTGCCAACAGCCTTTGGGGCATCTGCCCCGGGTGCGGCCGACGCCTGGGAAGTCCGGCGCTTGCGGACCAGCGATGCAGAAAAGGCGGGTGGACATCCCGGCTGGGACGTTGACATTGTGCGGACCGCAGAGGGAGTCTCGGCCACCATCGCAGGCGACCCGGGAAGGGCCCGGGGATTGATCATGATCGGCCGACGCGTGAAAATCAGGAGGGGTGAGACTGTCGGTCTCGCCTTTGACTACCGGACGTCCTGTGGTCTCAGCCACCGCTCGGGTGATCTGGCTATCTGTATATTCACTCCGGAAGCGTGGGATGCACTGCCCAGGGAGGCCGAGACGGACGTGTGCCAGGGGCAGGACCGCTCCCTGAGACCAATCTGGTCACTGACTGTCCATCGCATGACTGAAGATGATGTTGTGGACAAGCGCGAACTGAGTGCTTCATGGACTCGCATGATGGGGCTGTATGCCCAGTCCCACGCAGGCCGAGAGCTGGTCCTGGGACTTCGCTGGATGGGCGCGCATACGACATCGGAGAGCGCACAATTCGAGAGGTTGCGATTGGTGAAACAGAAAACACCGGATCGTCTCAGCGGTCTGATCAACGCTCTGGATCTGTCACTGCCGGAACTCGCGGGGGTCAAACGGGCCGCCGAAGAAGGCAATTTGAGCGAAGCTGCGGGAGAATTGGTCCGTCACTTCAGGCAGCGGTTTGCTGGTCGAGAACGCCCCACAAAGATAGAGCGGGGGACGCTGCACGAAGCGGACATGGCCCTAGAAGACCGTTTCCGCAGCTGTGGAAGCCGTGACTTCTTCACCCTGGGGACAGATTTCGATTGGCACCGGAATGCCATCGATGACAAGGAGTGGCTCCTCCATCTGCAGTGGCATCACGTTCTCCGCACTCTCGTCGAAGCAGGAGCAATGCGCCGTGACCCGCGCTACACCGCAAAGGCTGTTGAGCTGTTGCGGGACTGGATCCCAAAGAACCTCCCCGGCGCCCCCTGGTCATGGCGGACGCTGGAGGTGTCACTCCGCGCGATGAACTGGACAACGATCTACCCGTTTCTCGTGGCCCACGATGGCTTCACCCGGCAAGATCATGTCGACGTTCTGTTCACACTGGCGGAACACCTCGACTATCTCCTGCCGCCGGAGCGCTTCCATTCCGGCCACAACTTCGGAGCATCTGAGAGTAGAGCCCTCCTGCGAGTCGGCACGGCAATGCCCGAGTTCAAGAACGCCCAAAAGTGGCGCGAGACAGCCTGGGAACGCTTCCAGGGGGAAATGGCTGCTCAGGTGCTGGAGGACGGAGCACAGGTTGAGCTGACGACAGGCTACCATTGCGGTGTCACCAATTCCCTCACGGCAGCGGCGCTGGAGATGCGGCGCCTTGGGACTGAACCCCCGTCCGCCTACTGGAATCGCCTGGAACGGATGTACGAGTATTCCCTCCTCCTTACCAAACCAGATGGCACACAGCCGTCGCTGGGTGACTCCTGGGGCGGACGCCCTCTCAGCTTCATCCGTAAAGGAGGAGAGCTGTTTGAACGTCCTGACATGGTCTTTGTCGCATCCAATGGCAAGGAAGGGGAGCGCCCCGGGTTCCTTGATACACGCCTGCCGGCTGCGGGCTACTACGTTATGCGAACATCCTGGACAGACAATCCGAACGGGATCTACCTCCTCCTGGACGCCGCGCACCACTGGGGAGGCTGGCACCAGCACTACGACGCTCTTGGGATCGTCCTTTACGCTTACGGGAAGACGCTGACGCCCGATGCGGGGCCGTTCGCCTACGATTCGCCACAGCGCCCGGTCTTCCAGGGCACGCCGGCACACTCCACCCTCACTGTCGACGAAGCCAACCAGAACACATCCCCGTGCGTCCTGCACGCGATGACCGGGGACTCGCGCTTGGGCATCATCGATGCCTCGCAGACCGGCTACGCAGGAGTGACACACCGTCGACAAGTTCTCTTCATTCGTCCGACGGCAGAATCTGCTCCCTACGTCGTTCTGGTAGATCGAGTGACGGGTGAGGGCGACCATGTCCTGGACCTCCATTTCCACCTGCAGGAGAGCCCGGTTGTGACAAGTCAGGAACAGATGTCCACCAGAACAGTCGTCGCGGACTCCGCAAACATCCTCACCCAGGCCATCTGGCAGCACGGCGTTGAGTTCCGCCCGGGTTCCTCCTGGATCATGACGGGGTACGGGGAGAAAGCGGATCGTCCGGACGTTGTCTTCCGGCAGACGGGGAGCTTGCCCAAGGCCTTTGTCACGCTTCTCATCCCTACTGAGGACGCATCCGCCCCACGAATAGCGGCACGCGTGCTGGGACAGCCAGACGTGACCGGAGCGATTGGCGTCGAAGTCAAAGCTCCGTGGGGCACGGACACCGTTCAAGTTGGCCTTCAGGTAGGTTCCATGCGGGTCGATGGAATAGAAGCCACGGCGAGGGCCGTGCTGCACCGGGCAGACGGGAAGGGAACAGTCATGTGCCGAACCATCCTTGGCGAATAGCGCCACGACGGGGGAACGGGGAACGCTCAGCGACGGAAACCCAGTCTGGACGCTTGACAGAGTGGCAGACACACACAAAAGTTGAGAGTGCATCGGTGAAGCGTTGAGAAAAAACAGGCGTGCATGCTATTCAATTCGGTAACATTCCTGATTTTCTTCACTGTCGTACTCGCCCTGCACTCACTGCCCTTTTCCTGGCGCGTCAAGAAACTCAACCTCCTGGTGGCCAGCTACCTGTTCTATGCTGCCTGGAATCCGCCTTTTGTCTTGTTGATCTGGCTCTCTACCTTGGTCGACTGGTTTTCCGCTGCCCGTATGAGCCGGTTCACCACGAAGCGGCAACGGCGTCCTCTGCTCTGGCTGTCTCTGGCCTGCAATCTGGGTCTATTGGGATACTTCAAGTACGGTGGTTTTGTCCTAGAGAATATGGCCCAGGTCCTGCACTCCTTCGGCGTGCCGTATGAGCCGGCGGAGTGGTCAATTGTCCTCCCCGTCGGCATCTCGTTCTACACGTTCCAGACCCTTTCCTACACAATCGATGTTTACCGAGGCAAGTCTCAGCCCTGCAGATCATTCCTGGACTTCGCACTCTTCGTGACCTTCTTCCCGCAGCTCGTGGCGGGACCGATCGTGCGGGCGTCGGAGTTCCTTCCGCAGTGTGAGACGCCACGGCGCGCCACGGCAAAGCAGCTCTCCTGGGGGCTGACACTCCTCTGTTTCGGGCTCTTCGAGAAGATCGTCATCGCCGATGGTCTGATGGCACCGATTAGTGATACGGGCTTCGCCGCGGGGGCGCCCCTGCAATTCCTGGACGCCTGGGGAGCTTCTCTGGCCTTCTCCGTCCAGGTCTTCTGCGACTTCGCCGGCTACTCAACCTGTGCCATCGGGGCAGCCATGTGCCTGGGATTCACGATTCCTGACAACTTCCGCTACCCCTTTGCTTCGGTCGGCAGTGCGGAATTCTGGCAACGCTGGCACATGACCCTGTCGCGCTGGTTGCAGGATTACTTGTTCGTGCCACTCGGCGGGTACCGACGGGGCAGCCGAAGGGCTTTCGTGAATCTGATGATCACCATGCTGCTCTGTGGCCTGTGGCACGGGGCGTCATGGAACTTCGTGCTTTTTGGCGGCATGCACGGGCTATTCATCGCGTTGGACCGGGTCGTGCAGCGGAAGTTCGGGAAGACCTTCCTGTGGCGGCATGCCGGAGGGCAGTATGTCCTGTGTGCGGCGACCTGTGGTCTGTTCTGCACGACCGCAGCAGTCTTCCGCTCGGCCGGGCTGCGACACGCTCTCGGGTTCTTGACAGGTATGGCGGCAGCCGGGGGGAAGGCCTCCCAAAACGTCCTTAGCTGGCGCCAGGACGTTACAGCCTTCGCCGTCTTCCTGATCCTGTTCAACTATCACTGGCTTATGCGTCACACGACCCTTGAGCACGTAGCAGACCGACTTCCGTGGTGGGTGAGAGGCGGCGTTCTCGGCCTCTGTCTGACCGCGATCGTGCTGTTGGCCGGCAGCGATCGTGCGTTCATCTACTTCCAGTTCTAGGGGGACACCGATCGTGGAAAAGGGACGAGACAACTCAACCCCCAGCCCTCCCAGGCAGACACCTCAGCCTGAAGGGAGCGGTGCAGCTGCCGCTGGACGGCTCCCGGGTGGCAGCCCGTGGCAGCCTTGGATCGCCGCCGTCGTCCTCAGCGTGTTTCTGGTCTCCGTCGCGGAGTACGCATGGCGCCGAGCCGGGATCCGTCCATCTTTGGTGGACGATCGGCTGCTCTGGTCCACCCAACGCGAACGTGTTGAACAGAGCGGCCGAAAACGAGCTGTATTCATCGGCAGTTCCCGAATGCAACTGGGCCTGGTTCCTGACACGTTCAGAGAAGCCACGGACGGGTGGGAGCCGATTCAACTGGCCGTGGACGGTGCCGCCCCCCTCGCCACACTTCGGGACGTGGCACACCGATCGGACTTCGACGGCATTGTCGTCGTTTCCCTTCTGCCTTGGTGTCTCCTGCCGGAGCTCTGGCGGATGCAGGAGGGGCACGTTCGCTTCTACCACACACAGTGGAACACGTTGACCCGTCTGTCACGCGATCTGCGGTCCCTAGTTGAAGAACGCGTAGTCGCCGTCAATCCCCACGTGAACCTTCTCCAGGTCATCCCGAGGCTCATGCGGGGACGCGGCGTTCCAGCTCAGTTCCTCGAAACCCACCGCAGCCGTTGGCACAGAGCGCGATACGAGCAGATCCCCGACCTGGCCACTTACGCGGCAGAGCGAGCCAAGCAGAGCGAATTGGAGTTCAAGGCCATGCGCCGCGATCTCTCTCCTCTGGAGTGGCTCAGCCTCGTGGCACACGCCAACAAACTGGTGGAGCGACTTCAGAGCCGCGGCGGGCGGGTCGTATTTGTGCGGTTCCCCTCGGCGGGGACGGTCTGGGACCTCGAGAAGACCTATTTCCCGAGGTCCCGGTACTGGGATGTCTTGGCCCGCAACACCTCGGCCGCCACGCTGCATTTTCAGGACGTTCCCGAGATGTCTTCCCTCCCCTGCCCGGACGGCTCACATCTCGATGCGCGCTATGCAGACGTGTTCACCCGCGCCTTGGCTCGCGAACTGGCCCAGCTGGGATTCCTGCAAGATGAGGGCACGGAGTAGATCGAGGGGGCCAGACACGAACAAACCCGCCTGTAGGGGATCAACTCCTGCGGCGGGTTCGTGAGCAGCAGCCGGACCTCTCAGCCAATCATTCCGGTATGTTGGTGTAGTAGTTCCCGTTCAGGGCATCCCAACCATAAACTTCGTCGAATGGTACGCCCATGCTGTCTTCGTAACCGGGGACGAAGAACAGGGCAAAGTCAGCCACACCGTAGATCAGTCGACTCGAGCCGTACCACAAGCCCTTCGGGATGCCGACAAAGACACGGCGCTCCACATCCGCTTTGCGGATCTGTCCCGGTATCTCGAGCGGAGCTCCAAGAAGATTGTGCAGACCACGGGCGAAGCGATCGGCAACGCCGGCACTCGCTTCCTCGAAATTGGACCCAAACAACGGCTTTGCCGTCCCCATCTCCCAGCTGTATTCGCTGTCAAAGAGCTGACGCAAGTCCCGACTGGTGGTAGGATTACGGGTCCAAAAGCCAGCGAACTGAATGCATCCCCAGGCTGTGCGTCCAACGGCGTGTGAGAGTCCCCGAGGCACTCCCAGGAGCATTCCAAGGGAGCGGCTTCCCGCTGGCGCGTCAATCCGCTCAATGCCACGCTGGTAGCCCTTGTAGATCTGCATCGGGAACTCGTAGCATCCAGTGACCATGTTCACTAGGCCGTGTGCGCCCTTCTCAGCCATCCCGCAGACAACTGAGTCTTCGGTGAAAGGCTTCTCCCTCTCCTCAGCAGCCCGAGCAGAACAGACCCCCAGGATCAACAGCAAACAGGCGCTCACATAGAGCTTCATGGAACGGAGGGGCCGTGTGAGTTGGTCAGTCATGTCGATGATCCTTCTTCCTTTGGCCAACCCCCCCGCGTGTCGAGGAGGCGGTGAATGCGGCCCTTGCTGCTCCCACTGGGGAGGAACGACCGTAGCGTTCTTGGGAAAGCGTACCCACACGGCCTTGCCCCAATCCGTTCCCCATTCCCAACCGGCCCGCCTGGCGCTACTGCTCCTTAACTTACACCAGGCTCGGAAAGCGATGCAAGCGGAAGGCCGAAAAAAGGACACGCCGCCCGGGCGAACCGGACGGCGTGTACCTCAGAATCGTCTAGCCAGATGGCTTAGAACGTGAAGACAGTTTGGAAGCGAAGCCATTCGGCCGCACTGCCATTGTCAAAGTAGCCACTGGGATCGAAGTGGGCAGCTTCCAGGGAACACTTGACGTTCTTGCTGACGCCAATGTCCAGGAAAGCGCTGACCAGATGGCCCAGCTCTTTGCCTTCGCCAGTGCCGGCGGCCTTCTCGGCCGTCAGGTAGGCATACCCGGTGGTCAACGTCATCGGGAGCTTTTCTGCGTCGCGGACCTTGAGGGTCAGCAGAGCGCGCGCCTGATTGAGGTTGGTCCAGTTGCCATTGGTGTAGATGGCGGTCAGTTCCTCACGGAACATCGGATACTCGGCGAAGGCCGGGTGCCAGCCCTCGATGTCATCCGCCGTGTCAGGATTGTCACCGCTGAAGTACGTGTATTGAAGCATCAGTTTCGGGGACATTTTCGTGCCCTCGGATGCCTTCATGGTTACACGTGCATCCAGCATCTGACCTTCCAGATGCGCATCGTTGTCAGCCATTTCCGCACGGCCCATCTGCTGAGCGGCCTCGAGGCTGTAGCTCATCGCAGCACTGGGATTACCGAAGAGGCGTGCCCCAACGATATGGAGGTTGACGTTCTCGTCCGCCCCATGCATCCGCTGGATGGCAGGCAGGTCGCCCATGTCGTCGGTAATGTCAGCAAACAGATAGTACATGTCTGTATTCATGCTGTCATTGATGCGATGCGTCCAGTATGCGCCCAACAGAGCCGTGTCACCACGACGGAGTCGACGGTCCTGATCGCTGATAACAACGGTGGTATCTCTGTACTCGTTGTAGAGAGCCAGCAATTTGACGGTGTCGCACTCGGTCTTGTACGTCGCGACAGCACCGTCAAAATAGATGCTCCGGCCCTGGTCATACGGTGTGCCTTCGAGAACGACCATACCGTTGCCCAGCATGACATTCTGGCGCCCGAGTCTCAGGGACCAGTCCGAGTCCATGACGTTCTTGATGTCGAGGTACAGGTTGTCGATGAAGACTTCATCCCCGGCCGCCCAAGCGGTCGTGTCCGAACCGGTGTAGCGGTTGTTGGCATCCCAACCCGCGGTACTCCAGTGATGGATGCGATTGCCCAGCCGCAGCATCAACTGCATGTCCTCGGTGATGTCAAAACAGGCCCAGGCCCGAGTACGAACGCGGAGATACTCGACCTCATCGCCTTTTTCCCATGGCGTCACTTGGGGATTCGCCGCATCCGGGGCATCCAGCCCGGGGTTGACCAGATCGCGGTCCCAATGGGTCAGTCGCAGACGCAGATCAGCGCCCAATGCACATTTCTTGCCTTCGGCGTACTCCCAGGTGTAGCCCGCACGGGCCAGCCCAGTTGCCACCATTACAAGCGTCAGGATCCCAACCATCAGCCGTTTCACTTTGTTCTCCTCCTTGCCATCCAATTTCGGTTTCGGTTCTGGAACACCTTAGGAACTACTACTGCTTCTCTCCGACTCCTGTTTCCACTGGCCACCATGTTCTCTCACTGAACGAGGGGGAAACACGACAGCCAACTCGCATCCGACCACCCGCTTCACACGGCTTCTAAAAAACCTCCTCGTTATTGGAAGCCACACGTGATTACGGAATCGCCGAACCCAGCCAAACGAATCGCCAACAGCGCTAACAGGCAGCTAACACCAAATAGGAATGAGGAAGGTCACTCGGTGCGAAACTCGGATTTCAGCGCGTCAAACCCAAACTGTGCGCCTCATCGAGAACAACCCAAACACAACCGGCGACTACACAATCTCACCTCACTTTGAGGGAAACTTTAGCTGTGTTAGTACTGATTTCCAACCCCGTTATGACTTTTTGGGCCCGTCCGACCCTTTCATCAGCCAGGAAAAGTGCCGAAATGTTGTCCACAACGACCCCCTTAAGGGAGCCAGGAAGGGGCATTTTGCCGAATTTCGCGGAATAGGAGGTGAACGTGACTCCACCTCCACTGACGACCTCCAGACGCCCAAGCAGCGTGCAATAGACCGGGAGCTTCCCGAACAGTAGTGCGCGCAGGATAAGACGAGTTTTCCCCCCATCAAGCATCTCAACGCTGAGGAATTCGGGCGTCAGACTTCCCTGACCGGAGTAGGAACCGGCTTCCGGTGCCAGGGAAGCAACCGGATCTGCACCCGGTCGCAGCCCAAACACGAAATTCGCCAGAGCAGTCAGGTCCGCGTCCTCGAACGTCAAGCTGCGGTACTTCGAGGTAAGCTTGTTGGTGTGCATGCGACGGAAGCGGGATACGCTCTTGCTCACCCCTCGCTGGTCCACCCCCGAAACGTCAACCAAGCCGGACACGGGCAGCATCATAAGCACAAGGACACCGACAACGAGAACCGAGATGAGGACAACGAGAATCCTCTGGGCGACTGCTCCCGCCTTCTTGGCTAACGTCTCCTCCTTCTCCTCAAAGTCCTCTGGGCGCAGTTCGTCAAGGTCCAGCTTCGAGCTGCATGTTCGGCAGAAGATGGCACCGATCATGTTCTCAGCGCCGCATTTGGGGCAATTGATCATGCTCAGGAGTCCTTCTTCGGTGTGCTGGTCTTCGTATCGCTGGAAGTGGAACTGGATGACGAATCGCTGGTTGACGCCGGCGCCGGTTTGTCCTTCTTCGCAGCAGATTTGTAGGAGTCGCTGCGATAGTCGGTGCAGTAGAAGCCGCTACCCTTGAAGATGATCCCCGCGCCTGTCCCGATCAGGCGCTTCAGGCGGCCCTGGCACTTCGTGCATTCTGCCAGAGCATCATCCTTCATACTCTGAACGACTTCGAACCTGTCATCGCAGTCCAAACATTTGTACTCGTATGTCGGCATCTGAGCTCGGCTCCGGGCTTGAACTGTCTGCAGCCGGGCCCCACAGGGATCCCATCGCCCTTTCGGAAGCGCGACCCGTTCTCCCACAGGAAACCGTGAACAAAGCGTCGGACGTCTCTGCTAAGGCGCCGGCTGGCGGCGCTCCGACGTGGCCTCCAAGTGGTTGCAGATGAGCCGTAAATATAGAAGTGAAGGCACGGTTTTCAATGCCGGCCGGCGGCCACACGCACCCTCATCATGGCAGGATGACATGTCCCTATGGGGCAGGGGGCTCGGTGGCCGGAAGGTAGACGGTGAAGGTGCTGCCAGACCCGATCACGCTACTGACCTCGATCTCTCCACCGTGCGCTTCCACTGCCAGCTTGCAGAAGGTCAACCCAAGCCCAGTCGAGAACTTCTGGCCCTCTTTGCGGGATTCCACCTGGCCAAACTTCTGGAAAATCTTGGACTTGTACTCTTCAGGGATACCAGGCCCCGCATCGTGGACATCGAGTCGAACCCGGTCGCCTGCCATGGCGGCCTCGATGCGGACCTCCTTCTCAGGAGGCGTAAACTTGATCGCGTTGCCCAGGAGGTTCGTGATGATCCTGCGGGTTACATCGGCATCACAATAGGCTTCCACGACCCCCTCCGGGCGCACGAAACGGACGCTTGCACGTCGGGCCAGCGACCCCAGCGAGTCAATGGCCTTAACGATAACCGGTTCAAGGCCGCAAACCGTGCGGTGAAGGGGCATCTTCCCGGCTCATCCGGTAAGTGCGTACTTCTTGATGTGTAGTGTCCTGAGCTTGAGAGTGTAGAACTTCATATTTCTGTAGCCGTAAGCCTGGCGTTTCATTGTCTGGGCTTTGTTGTTGAAGCCCT
>JABHEG010000039.1 GCA_018676675.1 Lentisphaerota bacterium | reverse complement strand
CCGCTGTGCTCCGACTCCTAATCGCCGGATGGCACCGCCTCCCACATTGACTGCTTCCTGGCTTTAGTGTGGGAGGAGCCGCTGTGCTCCGACTCCTAATCGCCGGATGGCACCGCCTCCCACATTGAGGTCACGTAGGAGCAACGTGGGAGGAGCCGCTGTGCTCCGATTGCCTTTGCCTCGGTACCATTCCGTTCTACTGGTCTGTTGTGTGCTCAGGTCCGTCTGTCTTCTTTGGGAGAGACGCAGCCCGTCAACGTCTTATTTGACAGGTGTAGTGTGAAACGGTTGCCTTTGCCGTGAGGGTTGTCAAGGGAGACGGTCCCCTGGTGGATTTCGGCCACCCGTTGAACGATCGCCAGTCCCAGTCCTGTTCCCTCTGCAACTCGGGAGCCCGTTCCTCCGCGGACGAACCTCTCGAAGATCCTCTTCCGGTCGGCCGGCGGGATGGCCGGGCCTTCGTCCTCAACGCTTATCTCGACGTTGCCGTCCGATGCCGCAACGTTGCAGGTGATCTCTGACTTTGCGGTGGAGTATCTGATGGCGTTGTCGAGTAGGTTCTGAAGGGCTTGAAGCAAGAGAGATTCCACTCCCTTGAGCTGAGCTGTCTCAGAAGCGTGTTCGGTGCTGATGGTCTTGCCTGCTTCCCGGGCTGCCGGTTGGAGCAGGTCCACAGCTTGCTGAACCAGTTCCCCTGCGGAGAGCTTTTCCCATTGCCAGTCCGCGTTTCCGCCCTCGAGACGTGTGAGTTGGAGTGTTTCCTTTACCAGCCGTTCCATGCGTACGGCGTGGCGTGAGATGATCCCGGCGAACTCCCTGACCGCCTCGGGTTCGCTATCGGAGGCGGTGAGGATCGTGTCGGCAGTGGACGCGATGATCGCGAGAGGGGTTCGCAGTTCGTGCGACGCGTTCGCCACCAGTTCCTTGCCCATCGCTTCGGCCCGTCGAGCTTCGGTCATGTCGCGCAGGACCAGAACAGCACCTCGCCCGGTGCCGACGCTGGCATCCTCCACGGGGGTGACGACGACACGCACGACGCGTTCGCCCGTCCTGATGTCCCCGAACTCGGTGGTTGCTTCAGCGCCGAGCTCCATCGTCTGGTGAACGGCTGCGCTGAGGGCTTCAGGTACGGACACGTCGGCGAAAGAGGCCTGGGAAGAGGGGATTTGCGGGCGGCCAAGAAGCAGCGCCGCTGCCTGGTTTGCGAAGATGATGCTTCCAGTGTCCGAGAGACATATCACGCCGTCGGACATGTCTTTCACAATGGCAAGAGCCTGGTTCCGTTCCTTGGTGATGGCTGCCAAGTTGCTGCGGAGTCCGCAACGCATGGTCTCCAGCGCTTCTCCGAGGCGTCCTATCTCATCCTGCCCCTCTGCTTGCACGGGGTGTTCGAGATCTCCGGCAGCGATGCGTTCGGCCCCGGTGGTCATTGCTTCAATGGGTTGGGCCAGGCGGCGGGAGAGTCTGACTCCCAGCCAGACTGCGAGCACCGACGCGGCCAGTCCCGTGCCGAGAAGCAGGGCATAGAGGTGACGCAATTGCTGACGGACGGGACCGATGGGAAGTGCGAGGCGGGCGGTTGCCGGGCCGAGGGGGCCCAGTCGGATGGGCCAGCGAATGGTGAAGGTCTCGTTCAGGGGCATGTAGGTCTGCAGCCGCAGTTCCTGCTGTTTGCGGACCATGGGTAAACAGTCGGGGCGGGCCCGGGCTGCACAACGGGCGCTGATCGAGTCGGCCAGGATCGAGCCGTCTCGGCCGATCAGCGAGACTCGCCCGCCGAAGTCACCGTTGAGGACCTCGCAGAGCCGATCCAGTTCAGGGCGGTCTCCGCGTTCTGCGGCCCGGCGGAGTTCCTCGGCGTGCAGGTCAACATCCTCACCGAAGCGTTCCGCTGCTTGAGCAACATAGTCACGACGCAGGACGATACCGAGGGCAATTGAAACCAAGCCGAGGCTGACCAGGACGACGCCGGCAAAGCCCATCAGAAGCTGGGTCGAGAGTTTCCGTTTTGACATCTTCTACTCCGCTGTGGAGTCGGCTGGAGACTCCACCAGTTTGTAGCCGATGCCCCATACGGTCGCCAAACGCTTTCCCGGCTCTCCCAGCTTCTTGCGGATGGTGCGGATGTGGGCGTCGATGGTGCGCTCCTGTACCGCATTGCCGGCTCCCAGGGCTTGGTGACAGAGCTGTTGGCGGGTGAAGACACGGTCCGGATTGGCCACGAAGTGGGCGAGGAGATCGAATTCGGAGCGGGTCAGGGACACGTCGCTTCCTCCGGCGACGACCTCGCGTCGATCCGGAACGAGGGAAATGTCACCGCATACAAGTGAGGCTGCCTCGACGGCGACGCCGGTGCGGCGACGAAGTGCTGCGGAGACCCGGGCCATGAGCTCGTGAACCCGGAAGGGCTTGGTTACGTAATCATCGGCTCCCCGATTGAGCCCGTCCACCACGGTTTCTTCGTCGCCCATGGCGCTGACGATGATGACAGGGACGTCAGCGGTCCGCTTGTCTCCTCTGAGCTGCTGGAGGACATCGAGTCCCGAGCCGTCGGGGAGTCGCACATCGAGAAGGACAAGGTCGGGAGGCGCGGTCGGGATGGCGTTCAATGCGGCACTGCAGGTTTCGAGAATGACGGCATCATGGCCTCGTTGCTTGAGATTGAACTCCAGCACTCGGGCCATGTCGGCCTCGTCTTCCACGATGGCGATCCGGGCTGTGCCGGTGTCTTGCGCTTCTTGTGGCATCGTGTCGTCTCTTTGCTGGTGGTCATCAGGGCAGTGTGCTGTTGGTACACTATAGCGTTTTTCGGTCTCCGATTCTCGGTCAACAGTTCCGTGTCGCGTCTTGCCGGTCAGCGCGGCCCGAGATTGCTTCCCTTCGGCCCAGTCCTGTCTTCCGGAACCGGGATGCAGTCTTCGGGTTTGGCGGTATGGTTTCGGGACGATGCTTGTGCGCGTGAGACACACTATAGACGGGAGTGGACCATGAGAGGGCGCGGTCGATGGTTTCTTGTGCTTGGCCTGTTATTGGGGCCGTTTGTTACTGGTGGGCCGGCAGAGCGGCGTGCCGCACTCCTGGCGGAGGCGCGGAAGGCGAAACCGTCCGTGAGTGTTCTTGCCAAAGGCGTGGCGGATGAGAACGCGGTGGTGCGACGGACCGCCGTTCGCCTGGTGGCGCAGCTCGGGAGTCCGGCTCGGACGGCGCTCGAAGAGGCCTTCAAGGACGCTGATGTTGTTGTGCGTCGTACGGCCCTGATGGGGCTGCTTGGGCTTGATACCGTGGACTCACTTCCGTACTTGGGCGCTGCCATCGCGGATGATCATGTTCTGGTGCGGCAACTTGCCGCACAGCACCTGGCGGCTGTCAGACCCCGTCCCCCGGCCGTGCAGGCATTGCTTGACCAGGCCGCGAAGGACACGAACGACAAGGTGCGTCGCATTGCTGCTCGGGCGACATGGCCCTTCCACAAGGAAACGACCTCGATCCGAGAACGGAAAGACTGGGACCACGACGTGGTCGTCGCGCAAGCAATTCCGTTGCCCAAAGACGGCTGGAAGTTTTGCCTGGATCCGAACCGCGATGGACACCGAAAGAGTTGGTTCAAACTTGGGCTGGATGACGCCAAATGGGCTGGCATCAGCATCGAGCAAGCTTGGCAGAAGGCGGGCTACGACTACACCGGCGTGGCCTGGTATCGGCGGACCATCGAGCTGCCCGCCAAACCCGATCATCTTGCTGTTGAGTTGCACTTCAAAGGGGTTGACGAGTGCGCCTGGGTTTGGGTCAATGGCGCGTATGTTGGCCAGCAGGATTTGGGGCCTTCGGGCTGGAACAAGGCGTTTCTCCTGGACGTGACCAAAGAGGTCAAGTGGGGGGAAGCGAATCAGATTACGGTCCGGGCGATGAACACGGCGCATGCCGGTGGCATCTGGCGCCCTGTGGCCCTTGAGATCCTCAAATAGCGGAAGGGAGACGATCGCGATGAAACGCGCAACAGCGTCAATGATAGTGGTGTTCCTCGCCTTGGGGATCTGGTCGGTCGTGGAAACCTCCGCATTAGGACAGGAGGCGCCCGAGGAGACTCCTCCCTGGCGCACCCTCTATACGGGTGATGAGTGCGACGGGGAGAACGTGATTGCGCTCTGGCAGTTCCGCCCGGGGCTTGAGACGGTTGACAACTCCGGCAATGGGCATGACCTGACCCTGCACGGGGATTCCGCGTTTGTGCCCGGAGGCGTCTTTGGCTCCTGTCTGGAATCGGTCACGGCGGACGTGAAGAACGACAAGAAGCAAGGTGCGTCATGCCGCAACCATCCGGACCTGAGCCCAGGGGGCGCTTTCACCCTTGAGGCCTGGTACAAAGCCAACCCGGAGATGGCGGACCACCCCACCTCCTTCCTGCTGGACAAGAAGTACTACCACTACGCGAAGGACCTCCCCAAGGCTAACTGCGATTATTGTCTGTACCTCAGCAAACGCCCAGGGGGAAAGTACAAGATCGTTGCCTACCTCGGCTTTGGTAGAGATTCTGCCACCTACTCCTCCAAGGAGTTGCCGTTTGTCCCGGATCAGTGGCAGCATGTGGCCTTCATCTACGACGGGGCGGGGACGGGACGGTTCTTTCTGGACGGGGCTCTGGTCGGCAGGACGACACACGAGGGGCGGAAGGGGATCACGGCCGGCAGCTATGGTCTTGCGATCGGTGATCGGTACGGCAGCGTCCATACCGGCTTCCCCGGCCATATCGATCAGGTCCGGATCAGCCGTGGGATCGTCCCGTTCTTCACCGGCTCAATTGAGGTGAGTATGGGAGGCGGGCGCGCCGCGTTCGTCCGCATGGAGCCTGACTGCCGGTTGAAGGTGCGCGTCGTCAACGACACGGCCACGCCGCTGGTCAGAGCGAGGCTGGGGGTTTCTCTGGGAGGGCTTGACCGCAGTGTTGCTGTGGAGCCGGTCGCTCCCGGTGAGAGCCACACAATCTCGGTTCCGGTCGACACGACAGTGAAGCCGGGGAAATATGCGGTGGCGCTTACGGTAAAGGGGACCCTCGGCGGGAAGCAGGTGTCCGTGCAGGAGGAGCAGGTGGTAACCATCGTCCCGCGCCCGTTGCCCAACACCATGCCTGTGGTGATGTGGGGCGGGGGCGACTTACCCACGTTGGCCGATGTTGGCTTCACGCACCATCTGATACACCTCGTCGATTACCAGAAGGTGTGGGATGCCGGGACCGTGACTGACGCGATGTCATCGGGGCGTACTGAGGAACTGATGGCGACGTTGGACTCCCACCTTGCGGCTGGTGTGGCCGGTTGCGTCTATACCTACCCGGGGCGCTGGCTCGCTAAGCGCAAAGAACTGTTTGAGAAATTCCAGCGGGTTGACCGGGCTGGTGTATCCTGCGGTCACGAGAACATCTGTGCGACCTTCCCCGAAGCAAAGACGTTTGCCTACAACGTTGGGGCGTCGATCGCGCGGACATTTGGCGGTCACCCGGCCCTGCAGATGTCCCTGGTCCACTCCGAGATCCGAGACGGCACGAGTCTCTGCTTCCATGATCATGACCGGGAGGCCTGCAAGAAAGCAACAGGCAACGACATACCGCGGCGTGCCGTCGGCAAAGGCGGAGTGCGCTACTCCGTTCTGCCAACATTTCCCACGGATCGAATCGTGCCCGATGATGACCGATTGCTGACCTTCTACAAGTGGTTCTGGCGTGAGGGGGACGGGTGGAATGGCCTGCACTCGGATGTGCATCGTGGGCTCAAGTCCACTGGCCGGAGCGATCTGTGCACGTTCTTTGACCCTGCCGTGCGTGTGCCAAGTGTCTGGGGCAGCGGGGGGAAGGTCGATGTTGTCTCGCAGTGGACGTATTCCTATCCGGACCCGATCAAGATCGGGCAGGCCACTGATGAGTTGTTCGCCATGGCTGCCGGGCAACCGGGGCAGCAGGTGATGAAGATGACTCAGATCATCTGGTACCGATCGGGCACGGCCCCGAAGTTGCCCGAGGATGAGGCGCAGTATGCGCCGTGGGAGAAGGAGATCCCCGACGCACGGTTTGTGACGATCTCACCGGACCACATGCGCGAGGCGTTCTGGTCCAAGATTTCGCGTCCTATTCGTGGGATCATGTACCACGGCTGGGGCTCGCTTGTCAAGTCGGACCACGGTGGATATCGCTTCACCAATCCCGAGACTCGCGGCGTCTTGACCGAGCTGGTCCGTGATGTCGTCCGTCCCCTGGGGCCGACGTTGCTGCAGGTCCCGGACCGTCCCAGTGATGTTGCCGTGCTGGCCAGCTTTGCTTCACAGATGTACGCCTCGCGCGGCACTCGCGGTTGGAGCGGGAGCTGGGAAGCCGATATGCACCTGATCCTGCAGTGGGCCCACCTGCAGCCCGAGATCGTCTTTGACGAGACGGTCTTGCGCGATGGCTTGGATAAGTTCCGAGTACTCGTCATGCCCAGTTGCGATGTTCTCACTGCATCCGTGGCTGCGAAGGTCCGGGCGTTCCAGGAGCGGGGCGGCCTGATCGTCTCGGATGAACACCTGGCTCCGGGAATCACACCCGACATCATGATTGAGACGATTCGTCGCAAGGACCCCGCGGACCAGGCCAAAGTGGCTCTCCAGGCCAAGGCTGCCGCACTGCGGGCTGACCTCGATGCTTTCTATGCCCGGTATGGGGATGCCTCCGACCAGGATACAGTGATTCGTTTCCGGCGCTACGCCTCCACTGACTACCTTTTCGCTCTGAATGACAAGCGAACCTTCGGGACGTATGTCGGCCATCACGGGAAGGTGATGGAAAAGGGTCTCCCGAACGCTGCCGAGATCTCCGTTCGGCGTCCGTCCGGCCACGTTTACGACCTGTTGGCTCATCAGGAAGTGCGGGTGAAGAGGGCAGGGGACAAACTGACGTTCAACGCGGCGTTCGAGCCCGGTTCGGGTAAGGTCTTCATGATTACCGAACGGCCCGTCGAGGAGCTTTCGGTGACCGCACCGGTCACGGCCACACTCAAAGGTACGCTCACGATCGATGTGGCTGTTTTGGGGAAAGATGGCAAGCCGGTCGATGCCGTAGTCCCGGTCAGAATTGCCGTACTGGATCCGGAAGGCGTTGCTGCCGACCTGTCCGGACACTACGGGGCAAAAGATGGCCGAGTCAACGTCACAATTGCCCTTGCCCCCAACGATTTGGTTGGCGACTGGACGATTGACGTCCAGGACCTGGCGTCCGGACGCACCGCAAGGCGCAAGCTTGTGGTGACCGGGGAGTAGTGATAGACCGCTTGCGCTGTGCGCGGCTCGGATGAAGCAGGCCGGTTACGGAGAACCGGCGCCTCCAGGAAGCGGCGTCCTCTTTCCGAGCCCTGACCAGCGGGAGGGGGCTTCTCCTCGGCTCGGACAGGGGACCGCTTACGTTGTGCGCGGCTCTGTTCAGCAGGGAGGTCGCCTGCTCAGAAGTCATCGCATTGGCGGTAGGCGGCGATGAGCTTTTCCTCGCCTTCTTTGCCCTTCTGTGAGTTGCCGTGTTCCATCCCGATGACGCCTTGATAGCCCTTCTTGTGGAGCCATTGGAAGATGTTCCGGTAGTTGATCTCGCCGGTGGTAGGTTCTTTCCGTCCCGGATTGTCCCCGACCTGGATGTAGGCGATCTCATCCCATGCTTTCTCCATGTTGGGGATGAGGTTTCCTTCCGAGATCTGTTGGTGATAGAGATCATCGAGGATTTTGCACGAGGGGCTGTCGACGGCCTTGCAGATCATGTAGGCCTGAGGAATGCGGACGAGGTAGAGCCCGGGGTGGTTGGCCCACCAGTTGAGGGGTTCGAGAACCATGGTCAGGCCTGCCGGTTCGCAGACCTCGGACATCACCTTCAGGTTCTTCACACAGTTGGCCATCATATACTCGTCCTCGAGCCTCTGGTTGACCTTCCCCGGCACAACCGTGGTCCACTTGGCGTTGACACGCTTGGCTGTCTCAACGGCTTTGGCCATGCTCTTCCGTAGGTTGTCCTGGTAGCCCTTGTCCGTCTTCGTGACAAAATCCGGTCCCCCGATTCCCATGCTGACGAAGACCCCCATGGTCATGCCCAGCTGCTGCATCGTCTCGCCGATCTTCGTCTGCAGTTCAGGGGGCTTCCTCATCATCCCGTTGTCTTCCCAGGCGTGGAAGCCCTGGTCTGCCGCGAACTTGAGCTGGTCGATGGGGTCTTTGCCCGCATGGTTGCGGAACATGCCGAAGTGGGGGCCGTACTTGAGCTTGAACTTTGGCGATGTGCTTCCCGCGGCGGCGGTGGCAGCTGCTTCCTGGCTCTGCGCATGGCTTCCTGAGAAAGCGGTGAGGGCGGCGGCCCCGGCTCCGAGACTGCTGGTGATGAAATCGCGTCGTTGCATGGGGATCCTCCAGTTGGCTGAACGCAGCGCGAAGGTACCGTCGAAGCAGCGAAAGAGCAAGCAACCGGTTCAGTACCCGGTAAGGGATCTTGTTCCACACGCACAGGCCCGGCAATCTCCACATTGCCACGGCACAGCGGGATGCACTTCCTCCTTGAAGGCTGCCCTCCGGGTCAGTATCTGTATTCTGGTCTGGACAGGATCATTCAACGACAGGAGAGAGATATTCAGATCTTCGAGCGCAGAATTCGGTTGGATTCCGTAACCTGCTTGCCGCGTGGTCATAGGAACTTCTCCTTGTCGATACCACGCTCGTCTGGCGCACTATAGTTGCGTGCGATCTCTGCTTTTTCCAGCTTTTCGCTCTTTT
>JABHEG010000166.1 GCA_018676675.1 Lentisphaerota bacterium | reverse complement strand
GTCGCGGACCGGGCTTGGCGCAGCGTGCCAAGCCGGTCCGTGACGCTACACCGTGGGGTCCGGGGAGTGCCTGCGCATTCCCCGGCGGGGCTTCGGGGCAGCGCCCCGTGCGTACCCCGGTGGCTGTTACATGCTGATGACTTCATTCCGTCGCCCCACGTACCAACTCGTCGACCAGCGGATAGTGAGACGATTTGGAGGTGGCTCGCCTGATGAGGTGCAGCTGCAGGGCTCGTGTCACCGGCGGGCCAACCTGACGACCGCTGGTGCGCTCGCGCAGCAACTCCGCGGCGGCTTTTCCCAGATCCTCCCAGGGATGCCGGAGCGAGGTGAACCCGTATGTTGCCGCCACGTCCGTATCGTCGAAACTCACGATGGCAGGCCACTCTTCGGGGGAACGACCGGTCTCCTGCAACCGCCGGACCAGGCCCATTGCGGCCGCATCGTCCGCTGCGACTACGGCGGTGAACGGGCACGTCCCGGCAAACACGGCAGCCGCATCGTACCCCTCCTCGACCTGCTGATCCCAGCACCCGGGCTGAAAGCTGGCAGGCATGAGGGTCGCTTCGTCGTCGTGGGGCAGCCCCGCACGCAGCACGGCATCCCGCCAGCCTTCGGCCCGCTGCCGGGACCACGCATAGCCCTCCCGCTCACGATGCAGCGCCAGGAACGCAATCCGCGTATGGCCGGCCTCAAGCAGGTGCTGCGCCGCCTGGCGGCCGCCGTCCACTTGGTCGAACGTCACGGTGTCGGTGGCTGGGAGGCGCTCCCCCTCCCCCCAGTATTGCACCAGTGGCGCATCGCGCAAAGAGGTAGTAAGCACAGACGCCGATCCCGCCGGAATGCCATGCTCCGTGTTCACCAGAATGCCGCGTAGGTCGCCAATCCCCTGGGTGCCGACCATCGCCTGTAGCCGATTGTGCGCAACGCCCACCGTGGCAAGGCCGTCACGCGATGCCTCAGCCTCAAAGCCGCGCTGCAATCGCCGCATCTCATCTCCCGGGCAATTGCCGTTCAGCACCAGGTACATGCCCGCCGAGGTGTGGCGAATCCCGGGCGACCCCACAAAAGCGCCAACCCCAGTGATGGCGTAGACCAGATTCTCCTCCTGCAGCCGGACCACAACGTTGTGCGCGGTACTACGCGACACCCCGTAGGACTTGGCGAGCGTGTGCTCGGAGGGCAACGGGTCCCCGGCCTTCAGAATCCCCTGCTGAATCTGCCGGGCAAGCTCGGCCTGCATACGCTGCGCCAGCTGCCGAGCTACCGCGACACGATTCGGTTTGGGCTCAATGTCACCCCGATAAGTTTCCATGGCTTCTCACGCGCCTCCACGCCTGACTGTATATCCTGTTACATTGCTCTGACTTGTTATGCTTGTCAAGTCGAGTGTCAGACAAATAGGACCTTCGCCTCCCCCACTGCCGTGATGCCGCCGACAGTGCTGTCAGTCGAGGATTGAGCCCAAGCACTTGGGTGGGGAGGTCGGTCTCGGTAATCGCGAGAGGAGGGTCCGCGCGCGGCGGATGTGCCACCGGTTGCGATTCCCCGGTTAACGGCCACATTAGCCCGCCCACAATCGACGAAGGAGACAGCAATGCTCAAGCACTGGTACCGTTCAGTGATAGTAGTCGCCGCCGTGGCGGCAGTTTTCTCAGCTGGGTGTTCCCGCGCCGACGCCGCGGACACGCTGCCGGTCGAGCACTACGTCCGGAAGCTGGGGCTATCGTTTCCGAACGGCAAGGTTCCGGATAGGGCTCTGCGCATCGCGCTTGCGGGCAGCAGCATCACTTGGGGCAACGGCTACCTGGACTCCAGCTATCCCGCGTACGTCGATGATTACCTGCGCACCGGCCTGGCTGACACCGTGCGTCACGACGCCATGATCGTAACCGGCGACAGCCGCGTCGTGAAGAACCCCAAGCTCTACGGCGGCACCGCCGTGGCGCTGGCCGGCGACGGGGCCGCGTGCGAGTTCGAGCTCGAAGGCAACGAGGTCTCCGTGTGCTTCGCGATCGAGCGCGATCAGGCGAGCGGCACGATCGTGGAGCTGCTTGTCGACGGGAAGCCGCACGAAGAGTTCACCGTCCGGAACGAAGCGCCCATGGGCCGGGACGAGAAAACGTTCACCGGCGATGGCAAGACCGTTGTGTTCGACCTGGGCCGGGCGTTCACCTACGGGCACAAGGTCCTGAGAGACGGTGCGGAGCTGAAAGGCGGGCTCAACACCCAGGGCTACGGCGGGAAGTTCAAGAAGGACGAAGGCTACATGGTCGTGCGCAAGTATGCCAAGGGCTCGCCGCCCCAAGTCCATCACATGGTGTGGCTGGCCGAGCCGTTGGCCGCCGGATCGAGACTGACCGCAGCCTTCAGTTACGGCGAGGCGATCACCTACGCGCGGACCACGATCGGCGAACGCGACAGCGCGATTAACTCGGCCATAGAGAGCACCTACGGCGACGGCGACCTGAGCTTCAGAATGGACCGGCCGTGTTCCATCAGCCGCGGCCTGGACTTCAGGTACTCGGATCCCCGCGCCGTGCGAACCTGGCGCTTCGACTCGCACGCCAAGCGCCGCGTTCGCCTCGTCGTGAAAGGCGGCGGCAACAAGAAACCGTCACTCATCGTCAACTTCGCCACGAACCGATACCACCACATCATGAACGCAGGCATCGGCGGTTGGCACGCGGCCGGGCTCAACACCGACAAGGGCCTGCGTAGCTACAATGAAGTCATCGCGTTCGATCCGGACATCGTCACCATCGAGTACGGCACGAACGACGACTGGAACGCCGGCAATACCTACATCGCGTACCGATCTGAAGCAGGCGTATCCGAAGAGACGCTACGGAAGAGCGGCACGCTGTGGTTCCGAGACGTGACCCCGGCCGCAAACGACACGTTCGACGTCAACACCAGCCTGCTCCGCATCGCCGCGATCACCTCGCGCGACATCACGATCGACCCGGCAAACGTCAGTTTTGACGCGCTCCCCATCCCGGGCGATATCCTGATCATCGGCACCTACCATGGCGACAACCGCGCGGTTCGGACCCGACTGATCGAGAGCTGGGACAAAGCACTGCTCAAAGCCACGTTCGCCACGCCACTGGCAGCGAAGGACTTCGTCGGGTCCACCGACCTGAGCGAACTGGTCGGGCGCCATGTCCAGATCAAACGGATCCCGCACTTCCTCGGGCAGATGACCGCCTGCATCGAAGGCATTCGCGCGGCCAAGCCTGACGCTGTGTTCGCCCTGATCGACACCGGCTACTCCAACTACCGCACGCGTCTGCTCCTCGGCTATCCGAAGAAAATCGCCGAGCTGAGCCACCGAATGGGCTGCAAGTACGTACCGACTTACGGCGCGGTCGAGCGCTGGACCTTCGACCCAGCCCGCCCCAAGGACCGCCAGGGATTTCTGAACACCGCAGGAAACACGACGGCCGACGGCAGCGCCCGCTACCAACTCGTCACTGACAACGGCACGGACGTCTTCGGCGGGGGCCGTCTCTACCGGAACTTCTCCGTTAAAGTCAACGGCGAAGAGCGGTACGGACAAGGCTGCACGGTGGACGGCGGCACATCGTTCCTGTTCAAGCCCGGTCTGGCGGCCAAGAAGCTCAAGATCAGTCGCTGGTCAAGCCGCCCCCGGGGGCTGACCACACGCGGATGTCTACCCGCCACGCTGGTGTTTGACAAAGCCATCCCCCCGGCGGGGGCCAAGATCGAGGTCGCGTGCTCGAGCAAGAAATGGTCTGGTGACGACTGCCATCTCCAAGGCGCTCCCGGAGCAGCCATCTTCGGCGAGTGCGTCAACCGCGCGCTCAGGGAGCTGCTGACGCAGTAGGCGGGAGGGACAGGCGATCCCCGGCGTCCGGCTTCTGCCCTTCTCAGGGTTCTGTTTCCTCAATCACTCCGATGCCGTTGATAATCGGTGCAGTGTCGTCGTTATGGGTTGCAGGGGTCTTTGATCTCAAGTTTACCGTGATGCTATTGCTTCCCGCAACACGCCTGAAGTCCTTCACGACAGCAGTATCTGGCCCCCCCGAAAAAACTGACTTGTGCGCCACGATCAAAGGCTCGGTCCGGTCATTGGCAGAAACGCATCGAGTCAGGAAATAGGTGACCTCGCAATTCAGGTTCATCAGTCGGCCTTCCGGGCCTGTTCGAACAGATCAAGGTGCGGCCAACGGAAACCGGGTGTCCTGCGGTACGGCTTCTGCTGGTATTCTTGCTGCTCGGCGATGAACGCAGCGATATTGCCGGGGATGGCGAAGGGATCGCCTATTCCATGCTGGAACTCACGCATTGCCTTCAGCAGCCGCTCCTTGATCGTCTGATGATCCGGGCTGTTTGCCAGGTTCTTCCATTCATGAGGGTCCTCCTGCAGATCAAACAGCTCGTACTCGGGGGGATGGAGAAAGCTCTGCACATGCTGATCTTCGGGCAACTTGCTGTTCCGATAGCGAGACGCGGCAAGCCGATTGAGGGCGCGGTCTGGGTTGTAGACCAGTTTGTACCGGTCGTCGCGGATGCCGAACTGCATGTAGAGCAGACTCGGTGCTGAGCCCGTGGTGAAGGTGTGAACGTAGCGGCGCGGCGGGACGCTGCCGGTGTCCGTGTCCTGGAGGGGGATGCCGGGCAACTCGCCCGGAATCGAGAGTCCCGCCGCGCGCAGCAGAGTCGGCAGGATGTCGATCGTCGATACCAGACCATCTTCCACCTTCCCCGGAGAGAAGCGGCCGGAATGGTTGACGATCATGGGGATCCGCGTCCCGTTTTCGTAGATGCTGCCCTTGCCGCGCGGAAAGTCGGCGCCGTGGTCGCTGATGTAGACGACCAGCGTGTTGTCTCGGACATTGAGCTCCGCCATGTCCTCGAGGACCATCCCGATGCCTTCATCCAGCCGGTTGATACAGTTCAGGTAGTTGCGCAGCTCTTCACGCAGGTGCGGCGTGTCCGAGCCGATCCAGGGCCACGGTTCGACCTCCTCTTCTACCGTCACGGTGGGGAAGCCGTTCTTGCTCTTGCCCACGAACTTCCGGTGTGCATCCGCGTAGTTGATGATCAGTAGAAACGGCTTCCGTGCGGCCGTCGCGTTCTCCATGACCGTCCGGGCCTCCTTGGCGTACGTCTCGATGCTGATGGTCTTGCCGAAATTCGAGTTCCGTATGGCACGATGGTCGATGTGATCCTCCACCAGCCGCGCCGGATTCACGTGCGTCTTGCCAAGAAACCCGGTGTAATACCCGGCATTCCGGAAGTAGGCCGGCATTGTCCTGAAGTCGCGGCACATCGAGAACCGGTGCGTGGCCAGGCCGATGTGCCCGTTCTGCCGTGTGTAAAGCCCGGTCAGAAACGCTGCGCGCGACGGACTGCACACGGCGTAGGGCACGTAGGCCCGGGTGTAGCGCACGCCTCCCGCCGCGAGCCGGTCCAGATGCGGCGTGTGAACGCGCCTCTCGCCGTAGCATCCCAAGTGGTCGCCGTTGTCCTCCGAGACGATGAACAGAATGTTGGGTTTGTTCGCGGCGCCCGCGGGTGTCCCTTGAGCGAACAGTTCCCTATCGGTCTGCGTGGAGAAAGGAGAGGCAGGGAGGCCGGCACTATTGAACAGGTTGACCGGGGGCGTCGGGTAGGGCAGCCATGCATAGCGGACATGTCGTGGATCGGAAACGCGGGGACTGGACACGGCGATCGTGTTGCGGCCAGTGATCTTCGCGCTGGCCGGGTGGAACACGCCGTCCTCGCCGCAAGCTTCGAAGTATCGAAGCGGCTTCCCATCGGAGGACTTCAGGCTGTCGCCGACATGTCTGAAGGAGATGACCATCGAATCGCCGTCACGTTCAGCGGCATCGAGCAGCGGGCCCGAATGGACTGAATGGGCCTCGAGTCCGTACGTTGTCCCAAGTGCCCACTTCGCCAGCCGTTCGCCGACGAGCTTCTTCTCCTTGGGATGGACGTTGGATGGGTGTCCCGTGTCGATTGCTATAGCCATACCGACGTTGTTGAGTCGATCGAGAGTCCGACGCTGTCCGTCACGGAACCAGGGCCACTCGGCTCGATTCAGTGCAGGCAGTTGCACGAACAGGAAAGGGAAAGCCCCTTGTCCCCACTGCTCCCGCCACTCGTTGATAAGCAACGGAAACAGTTCCCCGTGTTCACGGACTCTGGCACGTGTCTCCGCGTTTGACTCCCCCTGATACCAGATCGCGCCGCGAATCGCGTACGGAATCAGCGGCTTGATCCCGGCATCCCACATGAACCCAGGCTTGAAGGAATGGTTCGGACCAAAGTCATCACCTGGAACGGCTTCGCCGCTCTGGATGGCCGCCAATAGATTCTGTCGACCACGCGTGCGGCAGAACTCGCCGATCCGTGGGTTACCCAACCAGTTCCCAACCGCCAATCCCTTCAGTTGCGGATTGGCTGCGAGGGCGTCACGGGGAATCCACGCTTCGGTGGGGGTGCCGCCAACGGCGGGGCAGATCAGCCCGACCGGAATGTCCAGTTCCTGCTGTAAATATCGCCCGAAGTACCACGCCACGGCCGAGAAATCACGGCCCGACTCGGCGCAGGCCACCTGCCACGAACCTTCGCAGTATGTTCCAGGAGTCAAACGGGCCAGGTGCGTCGGCGTGTAGCTGCCCGAACTGCCACGCGCTCCGCCCTGCAAGTGAAGGAGCCGAAGCTGGGGATGGGCCGCGGCGGCCAGCTCCGCTTCGCCGTTCGTCGATTGACGCAGCATCCACTCCATATTCGACTGTCCGGCACAAACCCAGACTTCACCGATCAGAATGTCGCTGAACTCAACCTGCTTACCCGCCGCCCGGATCAACATCGCCGTCGGTGTCGAACCAGCCTTTCGCGAGGCCAACCGTACCTGCCAGTCGCCGGCCGCATCCGCCTTCGTGGACTGCGTCTCTTCGCCGAACGTCACCGATACCTCTACGCCCGATCCGGCGTGACCCCATACCGGAATTGCTGCGTCAGCCTGAAGCACCATGTGGTCGCCGAATACGCGAGGCAGTTCCAGCCCTGACGACGCGGGGGAAACGCCTGTCTGACCGGACCGGCTTGCCTGTTCCGCCGGGCCTCTCAGAAACTCCTGCAAAGGTATCCGCTGGAACGCCATGTGCGCCTGGCTACTTTCGTAGAGGATGCCAACGGTCTGCTCGTCGATCATCGACATGCACGAGTATCCTCTGCCACTTCCCTCGTCCAACAACAGGCGATGCTCTTTCGGCCAAGTGAGCCCACGGTCGGCAGATGCCTTGATCGTGATGTGGTTCCGGCCTCGCGTACTATCGGGATTACAGAACAGCAGCCATCCGCCTACGTCTTCTCCCACCTCGCGATCGACGTCGATCAGGCTTGCCATACAGGCTCCCGGTTCGATCAATGACTGCTCGGTAGTCGGATGCCGCTGCCAGGTCTTACCCATGTCGCGAGTCGTCATCACCACGCGAACGCCCTGCCGGTTGTAGCGGCAGTTCAGCATCAAGACTCCGGGCTCCACCTCGACCACCTGCGACTCGGTCGTGTCGTCGAACGCACCCGTGCCAGCCTGCCATGTTTCGCCGTGGTCGCGCGAGTAGATGATCGTTGAGTGCGGCCGACGTTTCTTCTCCGGCGGATCCTGGTACTGTGCGGGAAACACGATGGTGCCGTCGCGCATCGTGATGCCTTTGCCCGGGCCCTGCAGAATGAAACACCACTCTGGACGCTTGACCTGGCGGGTGATGTTGATGGGCTTCGACCAGGTTACTCCGTCATCGTCGCTTCGGACCAGCATGAACTGGCCGGTCTCCTCCGGCGTCAACCCCGGCCCTGAGCCGCGCCACGAACGATTCCCGTGACTCCACGTTGCCGCCACCCAGACCGTGCCTGTACCGCGGTCGACCAGCACGGCCGGATCGCCAATCCCGTCGTGTTGCCACTCAGGGGAATCGCCCATGTCCATGATGACCTCCATAGGCTCCCACGTGCGCCCGCCGTCGGTCGAACGCGACATGCCGACGTCGATGTCGCCCGGTAGATCGCCACCGTTGCGACGGCGAACGTCGTAAACCCCGATCAGTGTCCCTTTGTTCGTTGTCGCCAAACCGGGAATGCGGTAGGTGTGTACGCCGTCGTCACCCCCACTGCGCAGCGCAACCCCCAGACGCTGAACCGACGGCGGTGCGTCGAGCTCTACCTTGCCGCCGTTGCTGAGATGCACTTCCCGCAGTCTTCCGCCGATGCGACCATCTGGACTCGCGTCGGCGCCCAGCTCGGCCGCGACCCAGATGATGTTCTCGCCGTCGTCGAGCTGGCAGGCCGTCGCGGGGCAGGCCAGGGCCACGACATCGCCCCCAGTCAAATTCGCCTCCTGTCGCAATGCGAGCTGCCCACCCGGGAAACGACCGGCCGAACCGGCCGCAAAGACCTGCAGAGACCGCAGCACCGCGGGATCGGTCGTGCCGTCGAGCGTCAGCTGCAAGCCGGTCACTGAGATCGGCTCGAGCTGACCTTCTACGTCAATCCGGAGCTTCACCAAGGCGCTTGCCTTCGTCCCGATCAAGGCTGGTAGGGTGAACGGCAAGACCTCCACCGCGACGATGCGCTGCGGCCGGGCAGGCGCGCACTTCATGTCGTCAATCAGGATGCCGGTGTTCGCCGGGCTGGTGACCGTGAAGCGAAGTCGTTCGATACGCGTGTCGCCGAGCGAGACGTTGACGTGAGACAGAAAAGAGCGGCCGACTCGGACCGCGCGATCGCCGCTGAAGATCTCCGTCCATTCGCCCCCGGCCTGCTTCTCGATACGGAAGGTGAACGGATCCCGCCTTGTCCAGCGCTCGGCCCAGAACGTCAGCGCGCCTGACGTATCCGCTCCGTCGGCTAGCTCCAGAACGACGCTCGTCTTCTTACCGCCCGTCAATTGCAGGCAGTGCTTTCCAGTCTTCGCATGCTTGCTGTCAACGATGGTCTTCCCTTCTCCCGGAAGCCAGGTACCGAGGGGCGTTCTGAGCTTGGCGAACGGTCCCGGCTTCGCGTCTTCGAAGCTGACCACGACCTGATTGGCGAGCGGGCCTGCTTCGGTCGCGTCACGGTTCGGCGCAGGGAGGGAGAATGCTCTGCGCAACTGGCCCGAAAGCGTCCGCACCAGGTCGGGAGCAGCTGCCGCGAGGCTCTTCTCCTCGACCGGGCCGCCCGCGTACTCGTAGAGTTCGGTGGCCCGGACCTCACCCGACTTCAGATGTATCCACTGCGTCAGGCGGTGTGTGTCGGTCCGCATGGAATACCCCATCAGCCCCCCGCGGCGAGGGTACTGGCTGAGCGCAGAGGACTTCGTTGCATGGGCCGGATCGTGCAGAATCGGCCCCATACTCCTGCCCTGCAGACTGCCGTTGACCGGCAGGCCTGCGAGTTCAGCCAGAGTCGGGTACAGGTCCACCAGTTCCACCAGTGAACGGCTGGAGGCGCCGGCGGCTTTCATCCCGGGCGCTCTCACGATCAGCGGGACACGCGTGTCGAGCTCGAAATTCGTCGTCTTCCCCCACAAGCCCTGCTCGCCAAGGTGGTAGCCGTGGTCACCGTAGAGGACCACGATCGTGTTCTCGCTGAGCCCTTGACGATCCAGTTCGCCCAGCACTCGGCCGATCTGGGCGTCGATGAAGCTGATGCAGGCGAAGTAGGCGTGGCGAACACGGCATTGGTTGTCGTCCGGAATAGCGCCCTGCTTAGGCTGGTCCGTGTAACGGCGGAGCTCCCCGGACCCGTGCCCGGCAAAGGTCGGGGCGTCGATGGGAAAGTCGGTCTGCGCAGGCGGCGAACCGCCTGCGTACAGATCGAAGTACTTCTTTGGCGCGATGTAAGGGGAGTGCGGTTTGATGAACCCCACTGCCAGGAAGAACGGTTGTTTTCGGGACTTGAGCTCCTTGAGTTTCCGGACAGCGGCATCTGCCACCTTTCCGTCATACAGCACGTTGTCAGGCACATCGGGGGATTCCGTGGCCGGCCCGAACACCAACTTGGTCGTCCAGTCGTCCGGTCCCGGGTTCCTCGGTTTGTAGATCCTCCTGTAAACACTCCTGGCCGCTGCAATACCTTCCTCGGTGTAGTAGTACCGTGGCCCGAACCGGATTGCCGGCTCCGACCAGCTCTGCGGATCGCCCATCGTGTCCCACTTGGTCTTGCTGGCGCCGTCAGGGAACACGCCGTGGTAGATCTTGCCGATCGCAGCAGCGTGGTAACCGTGCTCCTTGAAGTGCTGAGGTAATGTCACAACACCCGGATGCTGATTCCTGAAATGAGCGTGATTCCCGAGGACGCCGATCGCTTCGGGCCGAAGTCCGGTCATCAGGCTCGCCCGTGACGGATTGCAGACCGCCTGCTGGCAGTAGGCACGGTCAAACCGCATCCCGCTCGCCGCCAAGCGGTCGATGTTCGGACTGTGAATGTGTGGATGCCCGTAGCAGCCAAGCTCCGCCCGCAGATCATCCACGGCAATGAACAGCACGTTCGGGCGCCCCACCGCCCACGCCGTCAGGGACAGCAGAGAACACCCGAGAATGAGTTTCTTTCCGGTCATGTTCATGATTGCTCCATCCCCGATTCGAGTGTTTGCCAGCAGATCAGCTGCATGCGCGGGATGTGGAAGGGCCCCTTCCACATGTTGCCTTTCAGGGGCACCGACAGGCGCCCATCGCGGTGCAGGTAGCCGAACCACTCGCCACACTCCCTGTCCGGAAAACGGGCGTGGACCCACTCGTGGAGTTCCCGATGCCAGGAGGCGTACTTGTCCTCGCCGGTGAGCATCCAGGCCAGCAGCGTAGCGATGAGCCCTTCACACTGCGGCCACCAAAATTTCATGTCGTGCCAGTATTCCTGAATCGGCAGGTTGCGGAGATCGCGGAAGTACAGCAAGCCGCCGAATTCAGTGTCCCAGCCGCGTTGCCACATCCAGTCGAGCATCTGTGTCCCGAGCGCGGTCAATTCCGGATCGGCGTCGCGATGCATTGCCTCCCTCAAAATGAACCACGCGCCTTCGATGGCGTGCCCGGGATTCAGTGTGCGCCCGTCGAAGTGGTCGTGCACCTCACCGTTCGGCCCGACGCATTCCATCACGCACTCCAGATCCGGTTTCACGAAGTCGCGTCGGATCTCCTCGATGGCCCGATCGATGCACGCGTTCGCCCGCTCGTACCCGATGGCCTCTCGCAGTTCCTGAGCGGTCACGATGGTGATCATGGGGAAGCCCATGGCTTTCATCGGCCTGACATCGGTGAACTTCGGCGGCACGGCACCGGGCGTCGTGTTGTAGCGCACAAACTCCTCGAACAGCCTCACGGCCTGATCAGCGTGCCGGGCGCTGCCCGTCGCTTTGGCGAACTCCGCAAACGCAATCGCCGCAAAGCTCTCGGAGAAATTGTACCGGCGTTTGCGGATCGGGCGGCCGTCGCGGGTGACGTGGAAATGCATCCGCCCGTCGCCCTCCCGGTCGAACGCGTACTTCTCAATGAAGTCGAGGCCGTGCCTGGCAAGCTCGAGCCATTCATCTCGCGGCTCGACGTTGTTGTAGAGTTCACCGAGAAGCCAGGCGAAACGGCCCTGCTGCCAGATGCACTTGTCCGTGTCGATGACGGTTCCGTCGCGGTCAACGCTCGTCAAGTAGCCGCCACACTCGCGGTCGATGCCGTGCTCGATCCAGAAGGGGAGAACGTCGTCAAGTAATCCGTCTCGGTAGGTCGGTGCGAGGTCTGATAGTGTTTGCATGATTGATGGTGCCAATGTTCAGGGTTCAGTATGACTGTCTCGTCCTGGTATAGGTTGACACCTATACAAGGACAGGGGCGGGGCCAACACCTACGAACAAGGCTCGTCGTGCCGTAACGTGCAAAGCGTAGGTGACCCCAATCTCCTCGGAGGCGTCATTCTCATTCCCCAGCCTGTCCAGGGTACTGCGTGAGGATCTCGGCATCGAGCTGGAAGTTGTCAGCGGTGATATGCCCCCAGCCGCCTGTCGCCTGGTCGGCGATCTTGATGAATATCTTCCGGCCGGCGTACGGAGCGAGATCCCAACTGGCCTTCTGCATCAGCTGGTTATTGACCCCGCGCGCCTGCTGGACCTCTCTGCCGTCGGCCGTGCACAGGGCGACATAGGTGTCCAGACCGCTTCCGCCGCCGACCCGGAAGGTCATGTTGCCGCCCTTGGGAATGAACAGCGGCGACACGACCACGCCCGTCTGCCTGTCCGAGCCTCTTGCCGCCTTTGCCGATGGTTCGAGCGTCGTCAGGTAATACTCCCCCTGCTTGTTGTATTCCCCCTTGTTGTGGAAGAGCTCGGCTCGGCTCCCGATGATGTGCCCGAACTTCCCCTCGACTATCTTCCACGGTTCCAGCTTGCCCGACTCGAAGTCGAAGGATGCGCTCTGCGCGCTCCGCATTGCCGGAATTCTGGGGGCGGCGCCAGCCGTCGCGGCTACCTTCGCCTTTGTGCGGGGAGGCCTGCGCTTCGGCGGATCGTGACGTTCGAGTAGAGCCTGGAGTTCCTTAACCACTTCCCGGTGTTCATTGTATGAGTTCCTGGTCTGCTTCAAATCCGCCACCAGATCGTAAAGCTGTTCGGGCGGGGCATTCTTCTTGATTCTGCCGCTCTCAATGTCGCTGTTCGTGTAACCTGCGTAGGTGATGGCCGCCGGGCCACCGAAGGCATGCCCACCCCGCTTGGCCCCGGTGAAGCCGCCGCTGCCCTGTGCTCCGATGTATACCCACTTCCCCTTGCGGACAGCCAGGTGCGTAGACTTGTTGGGGGCTAAGATGAGATGGTCGCGTAGGGGCTCCGCTGGATTGCCGGTCAGGGCTGGGAGTATGTTCACGCTGTCCTGGCCCTGTCCGTCCCTGATCGAGCGACCGGTGAGTGCGGCAAAGGTGGCGATCATGTCGATATTCGAGACCAGCTGATCCGATGTCGATCCGGCCTGGATCCTGCCCGGCCAGCGGGCGATGAACGGTACGCGGTGCCCCCCTTCCCACGCACCGAACTTGAAACCGAGCAACTCGCCGTTAAGCCGGTGCCCGGCATCCCACGCGTCCTGACCGCCGATATTGAACATGCCGCCGTTGTCGCTGGTGAAAATGACGAGCGTATTGTCGGCAACCCCTTGCTCTTCGAGTGTCTCCATCACCTCGCCCACCATCCAGTCGAGTTCGTGGATATAGTCGCCGTAGCGCCCGCATTCGCTGGTGCCCTTGAACCGGGGATGCGGGGTGAAGGGATGATGGATGTTGGTGGTCGCCAGATAGAGAAAGAACGGGGCTCTGCCGCGGGCCCTGATCCAGGACGTGGCTCTCTCCGTCAGTTTGGTACCGACCATTTCATCGTCGTACAAGGCATGGGCCGCATCCGCGCCGCCGATCCGCGTCAACCCCATCTTCTCCGGGAACTCCCGCGTCTTGGCTTTCTTCCCGAAGACAAACGGATCATCAGGAACGAGTCCCACGACCCTGTGATTTTCGACGTAGACAAAAGGCGGATGGCTGTTGACCACGGGCACACCGAAGTAGTAGTCAAAACCAAGTTCGAGAGGGCCGGGCTTGAGCTCGCCGTTCCAGTCCGGCTTGCCTTTGCCGAACCCGAGGTGCCACTTGCCGATGCAGGCGGTGGCGTAGCCCGCGTCCTTCATGATGCTGGCAGCGGTCTGCTGACTGGTATCGACGACCAGACCGCTCTTGAGCATGACCGGTCTATAGAGTCCCTTCCTGTGCGGGTATTCGCCGGTCAGCAGCGCGTAGCGCGACGGCGTGCAGACCGCCGAGGCGGAATGCGCGTCCGTAAACCGCCGCCCTTCACGCGCCAGCCGATCGACATTCGGCGTCTGCACCTTGGTCGCACCGTAACAGCTCAGATCGCCGTAGCCCAAGTCATCGGCACAGATGAGGACGATGTTGGGTCTGGTCCCTTGCGCAGCAGCGGCACGCGCCCAGGAAGCAGGACATAGCGACAGCGTAAACCCCAGGCCGGCGATTAGTGCTCGTGCTTGTTTCATGCCACACCCCACCTATCACAACACAACACTGTCATCCCATAGGCGGCCGAAATCCGCTTCCCGAACGCCATTCCCGAGGCTATGGACATCAGACTCCACACCCCCCCAGTTTGCACATTCACAACCGTTGAGCTCAATCGATGCCTGTCTCCGGTAGTACCCGTGCCCGGGTTCACCATCCCATGGGATGGCTGTAACAACACAACATACTGGTCTGGCAGCAATCCACCTGCCCTGCCCCGTTCTGCCTTCGCTCCGCACCGTGGTCTCTTGAGAACTCAACCGCTTCCCCGGTACGCCCTCGGCGACATTCCCATGGCCTGCCCGAAGGCCCGGGAGAAGCTGTGGATGCTGAAGAAGCCGGTGTCATCCGATACCTCCGATACGGTCATGTCTGTGTAGGACAATAGGGAACAGGCGTGCTCGACCGAGAAATGGTCTGGTGACGACTGCCACCTCCAGGGCGCTCCCGGGGCAGCCATCTTCGGCCGATGCGTCAACCGCGCGCTCAGGGAGCTGCTGACACAGTAGGCGGGAGTGACAGGCGATTCCTGGCGTCTGGCCTCTGCCCTCCTCAGGGTTCTGTTTCCTCAATCACTTCGATGCCGTTGATGATCGGTGCGGCGGTGGTGACCGCGGAGGGCTTTGATCTCAAGCCTATCGTGATGCTATTGCTTCCCGCAACGCGTCTGAATTCCTTCACAACAGCAGTATTGGGGGAACCCGCTTCGCGCAGAATATCGAAGTCCTTCAAGACCCGTTCGTCCTGGAGCGTCACATCGAAGACTCTCCGACCGGCGCTGGTATTGCGAGGTTCGGAAAAGTGCAGCCGAACGGTGAAGAGCCGTTCCTTCTCCAACACGGGTTCGTCTACGACCGGAAGAAATGCCTTGCAGCGCCTCAGGGCGGACCCTGGGTTGGTCAGGAAGATCTCCTCCACCCCCTGCCCTGACTGGTTTCGAGCAATGCAGTTCAACCGCAGTTTGTCAGGCTCAATCCCAACTGTTTTCAGGACCTCGAACGGCACGGCGACCTCGGCGGTCCATGCGTCGGGTGTCCGCTGGGCCGCGAGTTCCCACTCTCCATCCCATTTCGGCTTGACGATCCCCCAGGCCGGAACGCAGATCCCGTCCGACCTACCCCCGGCACAGCTTACGCCGAGGTGCACACCTTTCTTCATATCCGCACTGGCAATGAACAGGTCGAATCCGTCGTCCTGCCAGCACTCTGCGTCTTCACCGGTCTGCCCGGCGGTGAAGGGCAGCGGCTTGCCGTCACGCATGGCGGCCCGGCGCTGAAACCCGACGTAGAGGGCCTTCGAGTCGCGCCGAATGAGCAGCCTTGCGTCAGGACTGAAGAGGTGGGCCTCGTATGCAAAGCTGATCGGCTCGGCTCCCTGCCAGCACGCGTCGTTGAGCACGCCGTCAACGGCGGGTGGACGCTCACACGCCGGGACACAGACATAGCGGCGCGGCCCCAAGTCCACACCGATTCGGCCCTCTCCTCTCAAGCCCGACGTGTAGAGCCAGGGACGTTCCGTTCTTTTCACGTCGACGCTGGATGGCGGCCGGTAGTAGGTGTCCTGGGATTCAGCAATCAAAGGCAGCCGACACGCACGATCCATGGTTGGGCGCGGGAAACCGAGCCATCCATTTGCGTCTTGATCGCGCCGGTCGCCAGGGGCGCCGAGGTTCGCTCTGATATGCTTGAACGCGCCCGTGCTGTAAAGGTTCGGGAACACGTACCAGGTATCGCGGTCGTCAGCCACGGGCAAGAGTGCGAGTGACGTCTGAAAGTTGTAGCTGCACGCGCAACCGCTGCTGCCTTCGGGCAAGATCATCAGGCCGTGTGCGGCGACCATGCTCATCGAGCAACTGCTCTTGACCCCGCCAAAGGTCGTGGTGCCGCCGGCTGCAAAATCATAGAAACCCGCGGCCCCGGAACGGAAGTAGAGGATGTTCTCGCAGCCCACTGTGGAGCCGCATCCGTACGCTTGGCTGAACTGCCACTTGGACTTCTCGCCGGTTAACACATTGACAATCCGGCGCGGCTGGCGCGTTCGCAGGTGAGTGGCCAGGCCCCCCGCGATGAGCCAGTCGCCGTGGATAATGGGTGTCTTGCCAAGGCTGGTCTTCGCCTCCCACAGCTTGCGACCACCGGCAGCCTCGTAGGCGGCGCTTGCGCTGACCACGACAAGGCCGTTCGAGTACTGGAGGTGGCCCACATAGGGCGTCCAGCCACGGTACGGCATCTGCAGACTCTTATCATACCGCGCATGCTTACCGTTGGGGTCGTACGTCCTGGGCGGCTGCAGGCTCGGCACATCCTGCTGCTTCCAGAGTTCGCGGCCTGTGGCCAGGTCCAGCGCAATCAATGTCTGTTCAGTGGCGTATGTCTCGTTCCGACGTCTGGCGGCATAGATGTCCGCGTAGGATGTGGCATCCAGCAGGAAAAGCTTCCCCTCGCCAAAAGCTATCTTTGTGTTGCCGATTTTCCGTTTAGCGCGGTAAATCCAGAGCAGGGATCCACCGTTCTTGTCAAGTGCGAACACCGCAGTGCTTTCGCCTTGGGAAACCCACGGTTTGTGGGTGTTGGTGACCGGCCCGGTGTAGCTGCCAATCACCATGTTCTCAGTAACCGATGTGTACCCCCACGCCCTCTCTTTCAGCTCAGGCGGAACGGGTGCCGCATCGTCCGCAGCGTTTGGCGACTCGGCACTCACGTCGCGGGCAAGCGATTCCGGTACCTGATAGACGTGAGTCGTCTTGCCCGTGGCCTGATCCAGTCGGTGGCAGCGTCGGTCCGTTGCCACAAATAGGCTGTCGCCGTCCGCGGCGAAATTCCCGGAGAAGTACTGCGCATAGCGTCGGCCCGCATCCGGCAGGTCCCGGCACCACAGTTCACACCCGTTGTAGGCGTCCATGGCAATCACGTGGTGTCGCCCTGTGACGAATACGCGGCCGTTCACAGCCAGCGGCGGCGAGGAGGCGTAGTGTCGATCCATCATGCGGTCCGGACCGGGGCCGCCGAACCAGAGAATATCGAACGGCAGACGTACGCGACTTTCCTTGCCGACGCCCGTCCGGCCGCCGTCGGCCCATTGGTAGCGCCATTCGCCTGCGCCCGGCAGCGCGCCGCGCCGAATCGTGTGTCCGTCTCCGCTGATCTCCTGTTGCGGAATCCGCGCAGCAGCAACCAGCTGCTTTGCCTTCTCCTTGCCGCTCCCGGAGAAATGCAGCACGCCGCCGCAGGGCCGCAGGCACCGGTAGATCCCTTCACCCGGAGTGTTTTCGACACCCCCTGTCACGATCACCAGGTTGGCAAAGTAGTGAGGAAAGGGCAAACTTGCCTGGCCGTCAAGGGCGTGAACCACGACCCGCCCGCCCAGTAGGCCGGCAGCCAGCAAGCGCTCACGTTCACGAGCCGGGTCAGCCCCGGGGGAAAAAGCCACGACAACGTGGAGATCTGTCTGTGCGGCAAGCGCGGCGGCGAGCCGTGTATCGCCCTCCCCCACGATCAGCGCGTATCCTCGGGCAACCCCTGTGGCCTCGAGTATCCGTGCGGCGGCGGCCGTGTACTGTTCAGCGATTCCCGACGGTTCGCCGCTCCGTTCACGGTTCCTGGAAGCCGGACCTGAAGGCTCTGCCGCGTGCTCGAAACACGTCAGCGTCCCCTTATCCGTGGCTGCGATCAGACGCCCGTCTGCAACCGCAAGCCCCCGCACCTGTCCCTCGACCGTGGCACTCCACAGCTCTCGCCCGGTTTCAGTACCCAGCGCTCGGATGGTATCCGCTCCCCCGATCACCAACGCGCGCCCCGTCAAAGCCAGGGAATAGACTCGCGGCTGAGGCGTCGTCCATCTGACGGCTTCGTGACCGGCGGGATAGTCGAGGCACTTGTAGTACGGCTTGTTCGCGTTGCGCAACCACGCCAGATCAAGTGCGACGAGCTTGTTGTTCCCAACAGCGTACAGGACGTCGTCCGAGGCGAGAAGGTCGTAGACTCCGAGTAGGCGTATGCTGATCTTCCCTGAGGCAAGCTCGTAGGCCGTCATGTGATTTCTGCTGCAGGGCTGGGCCTCGCCCACGTGTTCTGGAACGAGGTTAAGGGAGCTCTCTTCCCTGTGGAAGTAGAGGTCGCCGACCGCAGTGATCGAAGCCGCCCCGTGTTTGGTGTGGCCATGGGTATAGGGGGTGTAGTGGAGCAGACGTCCTGTGTGACGGTCGAACGCGGCTGGTACGCTCCTTCCGGTGGGCACGAGCAACACGTCTCCCGAGAGCGCCAGGTAACCTTGCGGCGCCACCCCACTGAACCCGGAAGAAACCACGTGCGGCAGGTTGATGTACGTGCCGCCGGTCCCGTCATTGGACCACAGCTGTTTCCCTGTTTCAGCCTCGAGCGCGTACACAAAGATGCCGCGTGTCGGCCACATGCCCGCTGTCACGTACACAACACCATCCTCGACGAGTACCCCGCTGCGCAGAGGCCAGCGCGATATCATCCGACCGTTTCCGAGAATCAGGCCGTCCCTTGGTGCCGCCCTGAATCGCCATCCCAGCGCGCCCGTTCTCGCATCAAGACAGGTGACGTGCCCATCGTCGGAAGCCACGTAGACCTTGCCGTTCGCCAGAGCAGGCGCAAACCGGACGGGCCCGCCGGTTGTGAAGCGCCAGACCTCTTTGCCGGTGTCGGCCTCGAGCGCTCGAACAGTGTCGTCGGAGGACGACCCAAAATAGACGAACCCGTCAGCGGAGACCGGGTGGAACGCATAGTCGAAATCCATACGGTGCAGTTCTTTGCCGGGTTCGGGCCAGGCGGGGCTCGGCGAATGGCGCGGCTCGTACACCCACGTTGCCGCCAGCGGAAAGGTGAGCTTCTCCGCCGTCACGCTGGTCCGGCCAAGGCCACCCCGATACATGCGCCAGCCACCGGCGAGGGCGTGGAACGTTGCCAGGTGCAACACAGCACACGCAACAGCTATTGTGGTCCGGTTTCTCGGTCCCATGGCACACTCCGTATGTCGGTCCCAAGAGAGACAACGCAACATCCCTCCGCTACGTTGCTCATAGCCCTGCTCACAACCTGTCTTTGTACGTCTCGCGAAACGCGTTGACCTTGGTCTTCTGCTCCGTTGTCAACGCCTGCTTCTCCAAGAACCAGAAGGCTCTGCGAGCGATGACAAAGTTCTCGTTGTCGAGGACGAGAGTAGCTTGCCTGGCGACTTCGGCGGACCCGGGATTGCGCTCTTCCATCAACTTCAGCAGGCGGTGCATGGGGTAGTAGGTGTCCTGGCGTGGAAGCCAGGCACTGAGGCGATCCCAGCAGCCTTTGGGCGGCTCCGCCGTGATCTCCGACAGAGAGTCGATGTAAAGAATGAGCGTGTACTTGCCAGCGGATGCGACGAGGCGTTCCATGGCAGCGAAGTAGATGTCGCTGCCAGCCTCCGCGGACACGTCCTCCAGATAGCGCAAACAGCCCTTCACGGCTCTGCCGCTGCCTTCCTGTGCTCTTCGGAGAATCGCCTCAACGGTCGCTTTGTCGTGGATGCCCCGTCTGGCGAACTGCTCCATGGCGAAGACTGCAGAGGCTTCCGTCCCGGTGTCCAGGCAACGGGAAAGCCAGGGCACGCTGCACGTCTTGCCGGCGACCTCCCGCGCTTTGGCCCTGGCGTCGCCGTTCACCCAATGCCAAAGCATATAGCAGGTGTAAGCCGCTCCGGGGACGATCACCTTGCGGATGGCGGCCGGCGTCGCCCCTGTCGTCGCGTCCACCTTGATACCGGACTTGCCGGGGGCAGAGACGTGTCCCTTGATGAGAGTCTTCAGGGGGGAACGCGCATCCGCGAGTAAAGAGTTGAGCTTCCTGGTGTCGGCCCGCGTGAACGGCTTGTTGCCCTTTTTCATGAGCTGCCCGCCGCTGGGCAAGCCGTACCGTCTGTAGTTGCCCAGCGCATCCCAGTAGATACGAACCGTGCCAACGCTGCGCAGACCGTTCCCGCGACTCCCCAGATCGGCGTCCATGTAGCAATCCGTCGGCTCACCGTTTTCGTCTTTGACAACCACGAATTGCATCGGCTTCGGTTTGGCGAACGCGGGATGCTTGATGGCGACAGTGTGGGTTGTGGGAGCGCCCCCCCGTGTCGCCTCCCCGTGGTCCTCGCTGTGTGTGGGGAATGCGGCAGTGAAAAGGGACAGCACCACTGCCCAAATGTGTGTCTTCTTCACGTCATCGTCTCCTCATCTGCCGAACAGCCCCATTTGGAGGGGGACGCCAGTCATGCTCACGGCGTTAGTCTAGTGCGCGGACATGGAGCTGCAATCGCGCAGGAAGGGCCTGAGGGGCAAGCTTTGCGGCCCTGCAATGCGGGCCCTCAAATCCAGATCGCAAGGCCTACCCCCGCCCTGCAATAACGGGATGCAGGAGGAGAGGCGCGGAGAGCGGGGCAGTCCTCTGGCCTGCAGCCATGGGTCACGTCGCGAGAGAGTCCCCTTCTCTACTCTGAACGAGCCGCGGAAGATGATGGCGTAACGCAATCTGGAAGTGTTCCACGAGCGGCAAAAGCGATCGCCGATGCAGAAAGCGCGTCGACATCGCATCCAGATGGAAGAGGCGAGCGCGAGAAGCATCCGCGAGTTCGCCAGGAAATCGGGGGAGAACTGCTCGGTCGTATCTCGACACCTGCGACGCCTGCGGCTGCCCGACGGAGTCATCAGCCTTCTGGAACAGGACCAGACGCCCGAGGAACTCCGGCACTTCACCGTCAAGCGACAGGGCGCCCTCACGCGTGTGCCGCACGACAAACCGAGTGCACCGTTCCGGAGACAAGCGCTGGTCGCTACGGGTGGCGCTCAGGTGAGGGCTTGGGTACTCGGTTGGACCCCATCCTGACATGCCTGGATGTTCATGAGATGATGCCTAACAGCCGAACGCCTTGAATGCTCTGGCTCCCGCCCCCGATGACCGAGAGCCAGCGCGGAGATCTGCCTTGACTCCCGGGCTGATGCCACGATAGTAGCGGCGTACCAAAAACTTGGACCTGCTCAGCTAACGGAACACGGTGTGAATCCGTGGCGGTCCCGCCGCTGTAAACGGGGACGTTTCTGAGACGGCTGAATGCCAGTCACTGGTTCCGGCAAGGAATCGGGAAGACTCTCAGAAGCGGATGATCCGAAGCCAGAAGACGAGCTGAACAGGGAATAGACGGAATCCAATGGCAACGGGTTCCGACGGGATCAGTACATCCCGTCGGGGCCCGTTTTCTTTTTCGGTCAAATGCGCGTGAGACGCAGGAGGCAGATGGATGATCTTCTTCAGAGCATGTCGGCTCGCCCTGAGTTTCCTAACGAGGATTCCCGTGGGGCGAATGGCGACCCTTTCTGACCAGGACTGGCGTTGGATGGTGGCGGGCTTCCCACTGTGTGGCTACCTGCTAGGAGTCGCGGCCATCGCCGTTCCAGCATATGGGTTTCGACCCGCCGGGTGCGCCCCACTCTACGTCCTCCTGGTCGCCTGTATCTGCGTCAGCGTCCTCGCCTACTTGACCCGCGGACTGCATCTGGACGGGATGGCGGATATGTGCGACGGGCTCGGCGGGGGATTTGACTGCGAACGACGCCTGGCGATCATGAAGGATCCAACCGTCGGGAGTTTTGGAGCACTTGGACTGATTCTCCTGCTGGCAGTCAAGACTGCCGCGTTGGGTGTGCTTCTGGGAGAAGCGATGGTCTGGCCGTGCGTCGCTGTTGTTGTTCTGGCCCGTTTCTTCCTAGCACTTCTCACCGGAATCGGGACGTATGCCCGGAAGACCGGAACCGCAGCCCGCACGGTCGGGAACGTGGCTCCCGCAGCTCTGGCGCTGGCAGCCGTCCTGTCAGCACCCGTCTGTTTCCTGCCAGGCATCCCCCTGTGTGCGGCCGCCATGTTCGGAACGACGATCCTTCTCAAACTCAAGGCCGACCGGGCCCTCGGCGGCATCACCGGCGACATCTTGGGTGCTAACTGTGAGCTTTGTGAAACCGTGGGCTACGTCACGGTAGCACTACAGATGAACACCGTCTGAACGGAACGCCCCCATCAAAGGGAGAACGGCAAATGTCACGACTGAAAGAGGCCATTGGCTCCATCCCCTTGCCCGATGAGGGGGTCCGTGAAAGAGCGCTGGACAGACTGCGGAACCAGGCCCGGCCGACGGGCAGTCTGGGAGTGCTGGAGGACGTTGGCGCCAAACTGGCGGCCGTCAGCGGAACCCTGGATGTGTGCCTGCAGAGGAAAGTCGTGGTCACGTGCGCAGGTGACCACGGCATCGTTGCGGAGGGTGTCAGCCTGTTCCCCCAGGACGTCACATGGCAGATGGTTGCGAATTTCGTGAACGGGGGGGCGTCCATCAACGTCCTGGCCAAGCACGCCGGCGCCCGAGTTATCGTGGCCGATCTCGGCGTGAACCATGACTTTGATCCCGCGCTCCCAATCTGTCACAAGAAAGTGCGCAGAGGCACGGCGAACTTCCGCCGCGAGCCGGCTATGACTCGCGAACAAGCTGTCACGTCTGTGGAGGCCGGCATCGAGATTGTGGACGAACTCGTCGCCGATGGCGGTCTGGACCTTCTCGGAACTGGCGACATGGGCATCGGCAATACGTCCCCGTCCACGGCGATCATCGCTGCGTTCTCCGGTCTTCCCGTAGCAGAACTGACCGGCCGGGGTACCGGGCTCGGCGACGAGGCGCTCCAGCACAAGATAGACGTCATTGACGCTGCGTTGCGCGAACGTGCTCCCAACCCGAAGGATCCCATCGACGTGCTGGCCAAGGTGGGCGGGTGCGAGATCGGCGGGCTCGCAGGCCTAGTGATCGGCGCCGCGGCGCACGGTGTCCCCGTTGTCTGTGACGGACTCATCTCAACTGCGGGTGCCTTGATCGCGTATGAGCTCGCACCCGCGGTCAGCCACTATCTGTTTGCCAGCCACAGATCCGTGGAGGTCGGGCACCGGTTCATGCATCAACGCCTGGGTGTTGAACCCCTCCTTGACCTGCGGTTCCGACTCGGCGAAGGCACCGGTGCAGCGGTAGCCTTCCATCTGATGGATGCGGCCACGCGCGTACTGGCGAACATCAAGACCTTCGCGGAAGTGGCGATTGCAGACGCACAGGACTGACCATGAGAGCGTTCCGACTCCATTCCACTGGGCATGCGAGTGTCTTGGCGGTCGCCAGCCCGGAGCCCTGCGGCAACGCGCTGTGCCTGGATGTCTGCGCGTGTGCTTTGTGCCGTACGGATGCGAAAATGTGGGACTGCGGACACCGTGACCTTGTGCTACCGCGGACGCTCGGACATGAGATTTGTGCGGAGGACCCAGAGACCGGCGGGCGCTGGGTCGTCTGGCCGGGGCAGGCGTGCGGCGCGTGTTCTGCGTGTTGCGGCGGCTGTGAGAACTTGTGCCCCAGCATGCGCATTCTCGGCTTCCACGTGGACGGCGGACTTGCGACAAAGGTCTTGGTCGACCGCAGTGCGCTGATCCCGTTGCCGGTCGGACTTGATCCGCATCTTGCGACCCTCGCAGAGCCTCTGGGGTGCTGTCTGAATGCGCTGGACGCGCTCAGATTCCAGCCCGGCGAATCCCTACAGGTCATTGGAGGCGGCCCAGTAGGACTGCTCATGGCTCTCGCAGCCGTTGAGGCTGGGGGACACGCCAGGCTTTGCGAACGAGAAGAGACGCGCCGCGAGCGAAGCCGCGCGTTCCTTGAGTGCCTCGGGATCGGCCCGGCAACCGGAAGCGCAGTTGGGGACGCTTGTGATGCGGCTGTGGCGGCCTGTCCCGGAACGGGTGCTTTCACGGCGGCCCTGTCCGCTCTGCGTCCGGGCGGGCGGTTCTGCTTCTTCAGCGGGTTGCCGGGTGGAAAGCATGTGCCAGCACAAGACCTGAACCCTATCCACTACCGCCAGCTGACCGTGACTGGAGCATACGGCTGCACCCGCGATCAGATGGCGCGTGCACTGGCGCTTCTCGCGGAACACGGTTGTATCGCGGCCCGGCTGATCGACGGACAGTTCGGCCTGGAGGATGTTCCCGGCCTGCTGCCGGAGATCCTGGCTGGTGCTCGCATGAAATGTGTCATCATACCCAGGGAGTAGTTTGGCAATGGCAACGGAATCTGATCTTCGCACATTCGGTCGGCTGATCTGCGCGATCGCCGACGGCAAGACCATGACTCGGGAGCAAGCGTGTGACGCGTACCGTCAGGTAATCCAGAACCGCCAGCCCGAGCTGCAGCAGGGGGCCTTCCTCATGGCGCACATCGCCCGAGGCCCGACTACCGAGGAACTCGCGGGGGCGTGGGACGCTCTCGACCGGTACGACACGGCCAAGATGGCCACAGAAGGAACGCGAAGAAGCTGCGACATCGTCGGGACGGGTTCCGACCAGCTGAAGACGGTCAACTGTTCCAGTCCGGCTTCGCTGATCGCCGCCGGATGCGGTCTGCCGATTGCCAAGAAGGGCGCACGCCTAGTCACTGGCGTGTCCGGGGCCTCTGACATATTCGAGGCGTGGGGAGTCGATTTGGGGGCTCCTCTGGAGCGCGCGGAGATCAGCTTGCGCGAGGCCGGCATCTGCTACCTGCCCGGCGAGGCGTTCCTGAAGTCTGGCTGGGCGCGTCTGATCCAGAACATGCGGTTCACCTCGGCCTTCAACATCATCGGCCCGTTGACTATGCCTTGCGGGGCAACGGACACGATCGTCATCGGCGCTTACGCGCCTGGCGTCTGCAAACAGCTAATATCCATCCTGCTGGAGATTGGCTTCCGCGGCGCGCTGGCCCCCTACGGCATGGTCGAGGGCCTGGGGCCCGATGAGGGCATGGACGAGTTCTCGCCCTGCGGCCCTACCCGGGTGGCGGAACTGCGTGATGGTGAGCTCACGACCTACACCGTGACGCCGGCAGACTTCGGGATAAAGCAAGTCGCATTCGATACCATTGCCAGCCGGGAAGACTGCGCCTCGAACGCGGCGGCTGTGCTGGATGTCTTGCGCGGGAAAGACCACGGTTCCTTGGCTGACTTCTTCTGCATGAACGCCGCTGCCGCACTCTACTGCGCAGGTCACGCCGAGAGCTACCGGGATGGCATGCAGGCCGCAACGTCCGCACTCGCCGAAGGCAGAGCGTTGGCCAAGCTCAAGGACCTGTTGCGCTTCCAGGGGAGGACGGACGTCACGCCTGTCACCGACCAGGTTTGATCTGCATCGGCAGTCCTGACACTACGAAGTAGACGTGTGTGGCCAGTTCTGCGACTCTCTGATTCAGTCTCCCGAGTCGGTCCCGGTACAGTCGGGTTCCCGGATCGGCAGGGACGATGCCCAGGCCGATCTCACCGGTGACAATCACGACATCACACGGGGGGGCTGTCAGAGCGCCAAGGAACGCACTGATCTCGGGACAGCTCTCCTCGGGCCCACTGAACCGCTCACGGAATGTCAGATTGCCAAGCCAGACGGGCAGACAGTCGATAAGGACAACTTGGGTCTGTTCCGTTGCCGCCGCAAAGCACCTGCCCAGATCGAGGGGCTCTTCCATGGTCTGGAAGAGGTCGCCGCGTTCTTGCCTGTGCCTCTGGATGCGTCGATCCATCTCCTCGTCACAGGCTTCTGCAGTGGCCACAAAGACCCGGTGGTCGTACTCCATGGCGACTTTCAACGCGTAGTCGCTCTTGCCACTTCGGCATCCCCCTGTGACCAATGTGATCTCGCCATTCATAGGATGTCCTCAAGTACTACCATTGATTCCTGGAACTTGTCGAGACTGAACACCTCGATTGTCACAACGCGTTCCACACTGTCAGAGGCCAGGTCTGACAGGAACTCGCGCAAGAAGCGTGGATCCAGACTGTTTAGGCCGCGATGGTCCCGGCCGTCGTGGACCCCGTGCAGGTGAACGACCCTGACCCGATCGCGCCAGCGCTCCAGGAAGGCCATCGGGTCGCATCCCTGCAGCAACAGGTGGCCTATATCGAGACAGACGCTGAGGTCGAGATCCTCGACAACCGAAGCGATGACCTCGAACCGGTAGTCCTCCAGGTTCTCGATGCAGAGGCGGCGGCTTGAGAGACCCGTGGCCAAGATGCTCTTCAACGCCCCTGTGCTCCTGGCTTGCCATAGCGCTCGTTCCCTCGGGCAGTTCTCACTCTCGCACGCGATGTGAGCAGGCATGTGGAGTACGTACGCCCACACCGGAAGTGGCGCCGTGAGCGCCAGGATCGAACGGATCGTGGCCACGGCATGCGCACGGACTTCGGGGGTTGCCGCAGCGCAATCCACGTCAATCGGCAGGTGAGGCGTGTAGGTGATGCCGGATTCGTTCGCGATGCACGCAAGGCGGGCTATCTGCTTCGGCGTGGGCAGAGACGAGACCGCAGACTCGAACATGAGAAGTTCAACGTCCGCTACTTTACCTCGCAGAAACTCTACGTTGGGCAGGATGTGGTCCGGGAGGATGAAAGAGGTCGTGCCGATGCGTAGAGGGGCGGTGCTCATTGCGCCTCCTTGGCGGGACCGGTTGTGGCGACCTCGCGCTCCCTGCGAATGTGGCGCGCGTGCAGGCTTCTCACCGGGACGACAACCTGGCAGCCGTGGTAGGGGTCGTCCAGCAACCTGGCCTCAACTTGGAACAGCTCGCGCAACAAGGCGGGGTTGACGACCTCCCTGGGAGACCCGTCGCCCACGATTCGGCCGTGGGCCATGGCCAGGATCCGCTGCGAATAGCGCACGGCTTGGTTCAGGTCATGCAGCACCATGAGAATCGTGATCCCGAGCTCACGGTTTAGACGCACAACAAGATCGAGCACATCCACTTGGTGGCAGATGTCGAGGAAGGTGGTCGGCTCGTCGAGCAGCAACACCCGGGGTCTCTGAGCCAGAGACATGGCGATCCAGACCCGCTGCCGCTCGCCTCCAGACAGTGTATCCACGTCCCGATGCTGCATGTCCTCCAGTGCGGTCTGCGCCAGGGCCCAGTCGACGATGTTCCAGTCCTCGCTCGTCATGCGGCTTGTCCAAGACAAGTGCGGGTGTCGCCCGTAGCTGACCAAGTCCCGAACCTGCAGACCATGTGGGGCGTCGAGCGACTGGGGGAGAAAGGCGAGCCGCCGTGCGAGTTCCTGTGTCTTGAATGACGCAAGCGGGCGTCCTTCGAAACACACTCGTCCTTGCTTACACGGCAAGGTTCGGGCGAGGGCTTTCAGTAGCGTAGACTTGCCGCAGCCATTCGGGCCGATCAAGGTCGCCAGTTCCCCGTCCCGCAGCTCGAAGTCCACGTCGTGAAGGACATCGCTGCTTCGTGGGTAGCTAACCACTAGATGTTCGGCCTTGAGCGGCATGGGCGGCGTCAGCTCCGGTGTTGTTTGAAGCCGGTGTGGAGTAGGTACAGAAAGAAGGGGGCGCCCAGAAGCGCCATAATGATGCCTACGGGAATCTCGACCGGATCCATCACTACCCTGGCCACGGTGTCGCAGGCGGCCAGCAGCGCCGCCCCCAGCAGTGCACTTGTAGGAAAGAGCAAACGGTGATCTGACCCCACCATGATTCGGGCCATGTGTGGGACGAGAAGCCCCACAAACCCGAGCAGACCTGCCACGCTCACTGCCGCGGCGGCCATGAGTGATGCCAGGAGGAGAAGAGAAAGACGCGTGGACTCCAGTGGCACGCCCAACGACACAGCCATCTCGTCCCCGAGCATGAGCAGGTTCAGCCGCTTTGCCAGCACTCCGAGCAAGACAGAGCCGGCAATCGCATAAGGTAGGATGATTCCGACATCCTTCCATGCTCGCGCCGACAGCCCGCCGACCATGAATCCCAGCACGCTGTGGACTCGATCTGGGTAAAAAACCATGAGCGCGCTGATGCCGGCCCCGAGGAAAGACGAGACTGCTACGCCTGAGAGAATCAGTCGCGTCGGCTGGAACCCCTGCTGCCAGGCCATGAGGTAGATGACCAGACTTGTGCTGAAAGCACCGAGAAAAGCTACGGGAGTCAGGAGGTGGTGCGCATCAGGGAACAGAATGAGTATGGCCACGCCTGAGAGTCCCGCGCCAGCCGAGATCCCAATGATGCTCGGTGACGCCAACGGGTTCCGCATCACGCCTTGCAGGCATACTCCCGAAAGAGCAAGGCAGAGGCCGACAAGCATGGCTGTGACCGTGCGCGGCAAGCGGATGTTCCAGATGATTTGGTACCCGGCCCCATCGCCGCCGCTGGAAAGGACGGACAGGATTTCAGACCAAGACGCCCGGTAAGAGCCGAACCGCAAACTCACTAGGAATACCAGCACACACAGGACTGCGAGACCGGCGACAACCGCGACATGACGCGCCCACGCGTTTCTGACCTGTCTCCGCTCTCTGCTCATCAGTCGCCACCCTCCAAGAAAACACCGGGATACAGCAAGCCGGCCAAGATGCGAAAGGCCGCCGGGTACCGGCAGTTGGGTTTGTATGTGAACAGTTTCTTGTCGAGGAAATGGACCCGCCCGTTCCGAGACGCCGAAAGGCTCTTCCACGCGGGGTTCGTCATCAGCGTCTTCTTGGCAATTTCTCGGCCCTTGTCAGTGTCCCCCATCGTTGTGAAGAAGACGACGTCCGGGTCGTCCGCGATGATCCGTTCGAAGCTGAGTTCCGTCCGCATCTGGGTGTTCCCGACGCGGTCCGTCGCCAGGTTCTTCGCCCCGAGTCTCTCGAGCATGGCGCCTGCCGAACTACCGCGAAGCTCACAGCTTACCGAGTTGGGAGTGCAGAGGACCACGACGATTGTGGGGGACACGTCCTTAGGGCAGCGTTCGACGATCGCCGCGACGTCGTTCTCGATGCGTCCGAGTCGTCCTGCAAGCAAATCTTCCCGCCCGTTCATTAGGCAGAACAGGCTGTAGATCTCCACGAAGTCGGCGTAATGACGGTACCGCAAGGTCAAAACCGGGAAGCCGTTGCTCTCCATGATGGTCCGGTACTTCCGCAGGGAGCCGATCTCCGGCGCGATAACCAAGTCCGGCTGCAACTCGACCAGGAGTTCTGCGTTGATGTGGGAGATCGTGCCCAGTACCGGCAAGTCCCCGGCGCCCTCAGGCATTTGGCCCACATTCTTGGTCCGGGCAATGGCTTGCCCGCCACAGTCGTACCAGAGCTCGAGGAATGAGCCGAGCAGGATCACCACGCGTTTCGGACGCTTCGTGAACCATCTAGGCTGAGGCATTGCCGGTCCACCAACGAGAATGCTGCCGGTGGTCTCCTCAAGCACGAGTGTTTCGACGTTCGCTCTGGCCTCCGTCGCCTCCTGCCGCTCGTCCGCTTCGGCAGTTGGGGTTGACTCTGGACGTTTTTTGGGGCTGCAGCCGGTGAGGACAAGGAGCGTCAGAAACAGCAGACACGACGCCAGACCGAGAATCTCGTTCAGTAGCGCGAAGCCGCTACGGTCACGCCCGTGTCCCATGCCCTGCCTCGTCAAAACGTGACCCCCGTCCCGATCTCCACATAGCGCCCGTTCCTGGGGTAGTGGTAGTTGCCGGAAGTGGTTCCCCCGACCCGGTAGACTTCCTCGTCAAAGACGTTCTTTGCTTTCGCCCAGGCTTCCCAGTTGCCCCGCTCGTAGCCGACGCGCATGTCCACGGTGGTCTTGGCGCCGTAACTATCGACGTTGTCCATGGCGACGTAGTAGTCGCCGTCGTACTTCATGTCGGCGCTGATCTTGAGGCCCTGGACGGGGTAGAAGTCGAGCCCGAGCAGGCCTTCCCACTGTGGGACCCCGTGGATCTTCTTGCCGTCGACGCTGCCGCCGCCCTTCAGCATTCCCTCGGTACCCCCGGTCCACTCCGCGTCCAGGTACGACGCCGAGATTCGGTAGCCGAACCACTCCTTGAGCCGTCCGTCCGCCTGGAGTTCGACACCGAGCGTCTCCGCATCGCCGACATTCTTGACTCCGCGCCAACTGTTGCCCTCGTACACGCTCAGGTACTTCTCGGTCGTCAAGGTGCAGTACACCGAGGCGGCCATGCGCAACCGGCGACTGCGGCGTGTCTTGCAGCCGAGTTCGAAAGTCGTGTTGACCTCCGCTTGCAGGTCCTCTGGTCGGTTGAAGCTCCCGCCTCTCGAAGACGCCCATGCGTAGTACTGAGGCGTAGGGAACCAATGCGTGCGGGAGGCCAGAAGGTAGACGCGCGACTTGTCGCCCAACCGGTACGAGGGAGCGACCGACCAGCCGATCAACGTCTCGTCCTGCTCGACTGCACCCCCGCCGGCGTCTTCGTAATCAACTTGGACCTTGTCGGCGCGGACGCCGAGGTCGAGCTCGAGCTTGCCGAAGATGATGTTGTTTTCCCACAGCGCCCCTCTGATCGTCTGCTCCACATCCATGTCGTAGCCGGACACATTCTTGCCGGGGTCGTTCGGGTACTCGCGCTCCCCCTCGAATGTCTTAGTCGTGCAGGCTACACCAAACGAGGGGGTGTAGAGAATTCCGTTACCGAGTTCGAGAGTCGTCCCGCCGTTCAGACGGACGTCGTGGGTGACCTGGTCCCCGTATGCGGTGTAGATTCTGTTCGGAGCGATCACCAGGTCCTTCAAGGCGCGGAGCTCATCCTCGAATTCCACCTGACTCAGGGACCCTTTCAGGAAAAAGTCCTCGCCTTTGTGGTCCAAGGTCAAAGCGTTCACCAAGTACGAGTTCTCGGTCTCCTGGTGCCAGTATGACCTGGGGTCGGTCGCGCTCTTGGGGAAGTGCAGGCTGTTGCCGTAGCCGTTGTCGACGTGCCACTCCTTTTTGTTGAGGTCGTAGGCGTTCTCCTGCTCGTGCTCGACGTAGTTCGTCATCCAGCCGACTCGGGTCGTCTCCGTAACCAGCAGACCGAGCTTGAGCATCACAGCGGGCGTTTCTTCGTCCTCGTCCTCGTATCCGGCCGTCTGGAAGTTCGACACCCCGACGAGATAGTCGAACTGGTTCCGTGCACCCCAGATGCTCAGCTCCTCGCTGTGCGTTTCCCAACTCCCGTACGAAAGCCGCAGCCCCCCGTTCATCTCCTTGTCGCCCGTTGCCCGTTTGGTGACGATATTGACGACGCCGCGACCGGCGCCCGAGCCCGCAGCCAGTCCGCCGGACTTGATCACTTCGATCCTCTCGATTTGGGATACCGGGATGAAACTCAACGAGTCGTACTCGTGGCTCCCCGTCTTGTGCGGGACGCCGTCGATCAAGATCAACGGCGAGCCGGCCATAGCGCTCTCGGCCCCGCGGATCGAGATCGCGTCCTGGCTCGAGGACCTGTCGGTCACACCCGGGAGCCTCGCCAGAGCTTCCGCCACGGTCTTTGCGGAGAGTTCCCTAAGCTCTTCGGCCGTGATGATCGAGATACTGTTGGGCGAGTCGAGCGCCCTCACCCTGCGTGACGCCGTCACCACCATCGAATCGAGAACGTAAGTGTCCTCTTTTGTCGGATCTGGTGTCTCCTGAGCGTATGTGGAAAGAGTGAGTGCCAAGCCCACTGCCAGCCCCAGCTTTGCAGTACCTACGGCGTCGATCGTCCGGTGCTCCACCATGCTTCTGTTCCTCTGCTTCTACTGAGACTCAACACATGTCCGAACGAAGTGTTCGGGTACTTCGGGACATGAGGCGAAATGGACGTGTATGTACGAGGCAATCACGTTGCTCTGGGCGAACCCGCATGGCGCCGCTTGTCCAGCACTCCGTTTCCCGCTCAGGAAGGGCGCCAGCTGACCCCGATCGGCTTGGCTGACCTCGGAATAGTGAAACTCGTGTCCCCGCATTCGCGTGCCTGCGGGCCCCAGACAGCAGCCATAGGCAAGGGTTGCTTCGACATAGCCCAACGCCTTGCGCTTCGGGAGCATCCGCGTGGAGAGCGGCAATGCCCCACACATGGCATGGGAATGGCCGGCACGGTCGGTCAGTTCCTGTCCCAGGTACATGAGGCCGCCGCACTCGCCGTAGATGGGGTTTCCCTTTGCCGCGAAGCCACCTATCGCGCAACGCAGGGATGTGTTGGCGGCCAGGCTTGGACCGAACTCCTCGGGGTAGCCGCCTCCAATGATCAGGCCGTCGAGATCAGGGGGAAGCGCCTTGTCGAAAAGCGGAGAGAAAAACACCACTTCGGCGCCGGCATCGCGCAGCATCTCCAGGTTGTCCGGGTAGTAGAAGTGGAAAGCCTCGTCCCGCGCGACGCCGATGCGTGTGTGTGCAACCGGGGAGATGGACAGCGTACGGGACGACTTCAGCGGTGCGGCTTCAGCGGCCGTGTCCAGCAGAGAATCAAGGTCAATCTGCCGCTCCATGACATCGGCAAGTTCCTCAAAAACGCCGTCGTCTGTCGTCTTCTGATCAGCGGAGACCAAGCCGAGATGACGACTCTGGATGTGCGGGAATGCATCCCGTTCGATGGCGCCGATCAAAGGCGGCTGACCAGCGCTTTGCAGACACGTCCGCAGCCAGCGGACATGACGTTCGGAACCGACGCGGTTCGCCAGTACTCCGGCGACATGGATGCCCGGCTCGAATTCCGAGTAGCCCTTGACCATCGCCGCAAGACTGCGGGCCGCGCCGTGCGCATTGCAGACCAGCAGCACGGGTGCATCTAGGAGCATGGAGATCTCCGCAGTGCTTCCAGCTAGACCATCGGGTGTGGCTCCGTCGTACAGGCCCATCACACCCTCGATCAGGCACAGGTCGCTCTGTTGCCCGAGCTTGGCGACCAGCGCACGCACATAGTCAGGGCTCGTCATCCAGCTGTCGACGTTGTAACACTGTGTGCCGGCGGCCATGGTCAGGTGTGTGGGATCCAGGTAGTCTGGACCAACCTTGAGCGGCTGGACTCTCAAACCCCGGCGTTTGAATGCCCGGGCCAGCCCCAGCGTAACGGATGTCTTCCCCACTCCGCTGGCTGTGCCGGCAATCACGATCGTGGCAGGAGACCTATTCAAAGCTCCACCCCCCGCTGTGCCGGTGTTCCAGAGGCAAGGGCATGCTTGACACAAGTCATGCGGCTGACGGTGTCTGCCGCGTCAATCAACGCCGGAGTCGCGCCTCGACCTGTCAGTACCAGAAGCCGCCCTTCAGGCAGGGACGCGATTAGGTCCAGGACAGCTTCTTCCGGCACCAATCCCCTGTGGATCGCAACGCAGATCTCGTCCAACACAATGAGGTCCCACTCGCCTCCCGAGACTGCCTCGGCCATGGCCCTGAAGCCGACCGATGCCGCTTCCCGATGATCTGGGAATTCCGGATGGTCGGGTGAGGGCACGAAGCCGCATCCGCACTGTGTGATGCGAACATTGGGGAACGCTTGCAGCGCAGAGCTCTCACCAGATGCCCCAGGACGCTTGATGAACTGCTGCACTCGGACGCACATTCCATGTGCAACCGCGCGCAGTACCATGCCCAGAGCCGCCGTGGTCTTGCCTTTGCCCTCGCCCGTGAACACCAGGACTCGCGATGACCGTGATCCTATCTGTGCCATCGGTTACAATCCCCCATGCGTGATCGCCCATCGCGCAAGGAGCATCAGCGCGGCGAATGATGCGGTCGTCAGGTACATCAGTCGGGTCGCCTGTCGAATGTGTCGGGTCTGCAGGCGGACATCAGCATCGCCGATGGTCGGCTTCGCTACCTCGACGCCGAAGTAGCTGTTTTTCCCCCCGAGCTGCACACCTAAGGCTCCAGCGACAGCAGCTTCCATGAAACCTGAGTTCGGACTGGCGTGGTTCCGGGCGTCGCGTAGGGTGACACGTGCCGTACGCATAGGACTGTGTCCCAGTAGCCCTGCAACCGGGACTGCCACAAATGCCGTTAGTCGGGCAGGAACGAGGTTCGCCAGATCGTCGAGTCGGGCTGAAAACCAACCGAACTGTGCGTAGCGTTCGTTCTTGTAGCCGAATGTGGAATCAAGCGTGTTGACTGCGCGATACATGATGGCGCCAATCGGGCCGAAGAGCACGGCAAACAGGATTGGTGCCGTAGCACCGTCAACCGTACTCTCTGCGACACTCTCGACCGCGGCTCGCACGACGCCTTGCTCGTCGAGCTCCGCCGTGTCTCTGCCCACGATCATGCCCACTTGCTTACGCGCCGCCCCCAATCCGTCGGCGGCCAGGGCGCTGCGTACGCGTTCGGCGTGCCGCGCCAGGTCCCGTGCGGCGATCGTCGTATACAACAACCACACGCTCACAACGCTCCCGGGGATCGGGTGAATGCGCATGCAACCGACGACGAGCAGGGAGGTCGCGGCACCGGACAGCGCGACCACCAGTATTCCGGTGCACACACCTGCCACACGTTCGTTGCGCACAAACCGGCGCATGCGTGGTTCCAACCACAGCGCCCCGTTACCCATCCACCGCACGGGATGCGGCAGCCATGGCGGGTCCCCGATCAGCAGATCCAGCGCCAACGCGGCAATGAGTTGGTACTCCAATCTCACGCTCTTACAGTCCCATCATGCTGTAAATGTCCCGCATGTCCACAGCGTTGCGCACCACATCGGCCAGCGCGTCCAGCGCAGTCTCGATCCCGTAGTGCGCCTGCACACTGCCCAAGGGATTTAGCCCCTTGCGCACGCGAAGATCGTCGATGAAGACGCGACGGAATCGATCTGGATCGAAGATGCCGTGAAGGTATGTGCCCCAGACGCGGCCGTCGGGAGAACACACACCGAGATTTCGTCCATCGCTGTCCAGGAACATGGGGTCACAGGAGCCGACCTCGGTCACGCCATGGTGGATCTCGTACCCCGAGACTTCGGCTCCGCTTGTGGCATGACGCCCTTCGCTGCGGGTGAGTGTCTTGGTCTGGGCCAGCTCAGTCTCGATGGGGAGTGCACTCAACCCGGGCATGTGCGACGCACTACCGCCCTCCAGACCGTGCGGATCCGCGACACGCACACCCAGCATCTGGAAGCCGCCACACAGTCCGACAACCACTGTCCGACCATTCTGGGCCAGCTGTGACACCATGTCGGCCATGCCGCTCTCCTGTAGGACGGCCAGGTCACCGGGCACGTTCTTGCTGCCGGGCAAGATGACGGCGTCCGGGTGGCCCAGTTCACTCGGACGACGCACGATGCGTAGGGAGACATCCGGCTCGATGCCCAGAGCATCCAGGTCGGTGAAGTTTGAGATATGCGGCAAGTCGATAGCCGCGACCTCGACGGCGTCCGGGCGGGACGCCGCGGAAGCCCCGGCCCCGTTCTTGAACTCCACCGAGTCCTCCTCGGGCAACCCCAGATCCCTCAGGTAGGGCACAACCCCCAGAACTGGTTTGCCTGTGTAGTCGAGGATGTAGTCATGCGCTTCCTGCAGCAGGGAGGCGTCCCCACGGAATCGGTTGACCAGGAAGCCAGTGATCAAGCGTCGCTCCCACTCCTCCATGACTGCCAATGTACCCACGAACGCTGCATAGACTCCTCCGCGATCGATGTCGCCAACGAGCAGAACAGGCGCCCTCGCATGGCGAGCCATCTGCATGTTGACCAGGTCATGGCGCTTCAGGTTGACCTCGGCCGGACTCCCAGCGCCCTCCAGGATGATGGCTTCATAGTCAGCTGAGAGAGAATCGTAGGTGGCATGTACCGTCTTCCGCAGGTTGGCCTTGCGCTCGGTGTAGGTCATGACGTCCATGTTCCCGATGGGCTTGCCCATGCAGATGATCTGACTGCCCGTGTCGCTGTTGGGCTTGAGCAGAATGGGGTTCATGCGGACGTCGGGGTCGAGTCGGCACGCCTGCGCTTGCACGACTTGTGCGCGTCCCATCTCGCATCCGTCTCTCGTCACGAAAGAGTTCAGCGACATGTTCTGTGCTTTGAACGGAGCCACATGGACCCCATCCTGGGCCAGAATCCGGCAGAAAGCAGCGGCGATGACGCTTTTCCCCGCATTGGATGTTGTCCCTTGGATCATCAGTGCCGGCGTGGGACGACGTCGGGGGCACCGCAAGGCTCTCGGCTTCTGTTCCAGGCAGTCGGCTACCCCCTCGACTAGGAGTCCACTTTCTTCCGGGGTGCCCACCGCCGCGCGGAAGTAGGTCTGGTCGAGTCCCACGTAGTTGTCACACACACGAATCGCGATGCGGTGTCGGCGCAGGAGCTTGTCCGCCAGATCACGTGCAGTGCCGCCATCCCGGCGTTGCACCAACACGTAGTTGGCGTGAGAAGGGAAGAGTCGGAGGGCAGGAATCTCCCCCAGCATGGTATGCAGGAGACTCCTGAAATCAGACGTAATTCTCCGTGTCTCGGCTGCGTACTCCGCGTCCTCCAGAGCAGCGATTCCCACCTGTTGGGCCAACGTGTTGACCGACCAGGGAGGAATCTGCCTCCGGAGGTCTTCCGCCAGTGCCTCGGATGCTACGGCGAACCCCAGACGGATACCGGGGATGGCGTAGAACTTCGTCAGTGACCGCAACACGACGACGTTCGGAGGCTGCTCCCTGAGGATGGTGTCGCCCGCCTCAAGAAAGTCACCGAAAGCTTCGTCCACCAGCAATACGGTGTCGGGAAGTTGCTCTGCCAAGTCTCTGATCTCAGCGACAGAGGGAAGTGTGCCTGCTGGGTTCGCGGGGCGTCCGAGGGCTATCGCATCCCCCTCGCGGGCGATAGCCACCAAAGCAGGGATGTCGAGAGCGAAATTCGTGTCCGGCGAGAGTGTCGTGGGCAGGACACTCGTGTCTGCCAGCTCAGCTGCCTGTGTGTAATCGCCGTAGGCTGGTGAAGGGATGATCACGCGTCTCGGTTTGAGCGCCCGGAAAAACGCATAGAGTACTTCCGTCGAGCCGTTCCCCGCCACGACATTGGGGCTGGAAACCTGGAATGCCCGTGCAATTGCGGCAAGCAGCTCTTCAGCACGTGGGGAAGGGTAATGCGCGACTCCCGCCAGATGGCGATTGACCACAGCACGAAGCCAGGCAGGGGGGCCGAGCGGGTTGATGTTCGCGCTCAGGTCGAGAATCTCTTCTGGCGCGCATTCTGCCGCCTTGGCCAGTCGAGTGATGTCGCCACCGTGGGTATACACTGTATTGGGCTCCAGGGGAGCGTTTCCGGGCCGGTTGGCCATGGAACGCACGAGCCCAAGTGGCGATCAGAAGGGAAGACACAAGATGAGGATAGACCGCAGAAGGAGTACCGTCCTTCCACGCCCACAGCGTGTCTTGCTTCTGAAATCGTCTTCTGGCTTCCGGTTCATCCTACCGGCTCCGTCTTCCCACTTGCTATGCAAGCAGTGACATGATGGAGCTTTCGTCCCCGGTTACAGCGGCGGACCCGCCAGGGATTTACACCCTGTTCCGTTATTTCAGATTGTGAACAACGATACTATGGCTCGTGACATCTGCGGGGCAAGCCCTTTCCGAAAGAGATGCTCAGGAGGAAGCGAGAGGTCGGGGGGCGGGCGGAGTTCTGCACCCTGTAATGCGGGAGCCTGAAATGCAGATCGCAGGGCCTGCCCTGTCCTGCCCTGCTACGGCTAACGCGCAATTCCTATGGGCAGACAAGAGGCTTGCCAGGAAGACCTGGAACACTATCGTATCAGCACGCGTCAGGGGGTCGGCTCTGCTCCGAACGCGGCTCATTTGCCACTATACGCATCGCTCCGTCCGCCAACTGTCTCCGCCTCCACAGCCGTAACAGATCAAGGGAAAGTGACTCGACAAGATGACACATGGCAAATTGCACATCGGTTGGGCTCGGACCGACATCACACCACGTCGGAAGACGCTCGTCCTGGGACAATTTCAGACACGCATATCGGACGAAGTACTCAACCCGCTGACAGCCACGGCTTTGGCGCTTGAGGTGCGCGACGAGAATGGCGGTACCGAACAGGCCGTGATTGTCTCCTGCGATCTTGCCCTATGCACGTTCAAGCACGACCTCCACCAAGCGTTGGAGGGCCGGTGTCAGGACCTGGACGCGCAGAAAATCACTGTGAGCTGTACGCACACGCACACCGGGCCCGCGGTGGACTCCGGTTTCTACGATGAACCGGAAGACGATCCCGAGTTCATGTGCCCGGATGAGTACCGTCAGTGGCTGGTTGCACAACTGGCCGACTTGGTCGAGGCCGCCTGGGCCAAGCGTGCACCCGGGAGTCTTTCGCGCGGATTCGGGTACGCTACGGTAGCCCGTTGCCGACGCGCTACGTATGCAGACGGCACCGGCCTCATGTACGGCGGGACCGACAGATCTGACATCCTCGGGTTCGAATCCTGCGAGGATCATTCGGTTAACATGCTGTTCACCCGCGATCCCGCTGGCGAACTCACCGGAATGCTGGTCAACCTGGCCTGCCCGTCACAGTGTCAGGAACACATGAGCGCGTTTTCCGCTGATTACTGGCATTGTGTCCGCGAAGCCATTGCCGAGCGTCACGGTGCCGGAGTTCATCTCCTACCCCAATGCGCCCCAGCCGGCGATATGTCCCCGCACCTTCTCTACGACAAAACCGAAGAAGCCGATCTGCGCAATCGTCTCGGCCTCGACAAGTGCGGCATCATCACGCGTCGGATCATGGCAGCGGTCGATGAAGCTCTTGCCACCGCATCGCCACCAGAAGACACCGTGACGTTTGCACACGAAGTCGCTACCTGGCAACTGCCGCGCATGATGGTGACAAAAGAAGAGTACAAGCTTGAGAAACGCATCTACAGCATGAGTGAGGAAGAGCTCGCCAAACAGCCTTACGGGTTCCAGAGAGTCTGGCCGTTTAGTGATGTCTGCGAGTTGATCAGTCGTTACGAAAACCAAGAAGAGAAGTCAATGCTGGACATGGAGAGCCATGTCATCAGGCTGGGCGACGTCGTCTTCGCTACCAACGCATTCGAGTTGTACGTGGATTACGCCATGCGCATACGTTCGCGAAGCAAGGCATTGCAGACATTCCTGGTGCAAATCGCGGACGCGTGCGGGTTCTATCTGCCCACACAACGCGCCGTAGACCACGGCCATTACAGCGCTCTGGTCAAGTCGTGCTGGGTCGGTCCGGAAGGCGGTCAGGTGCTCGTGGAGAATACCGTGGCAGCTATCGACAGACTGTTCGAGGGCGAAGACTACCCGAAGACACGGTAACAACACACTGTCGTTCCACAGATGCTGGGATGTGGGTCGGGATCTCCGAGACCGACATTCCCGGATGCTGGGATGCTTGGACTGGCCATCCTGTAGGATCGCGGCGATAAAGGCAATGACATTCAGCGAAAGAGGTATACCGACCATGATCAGTGATCTGAGCCAGGGCAAGCATCACCAATTGAGCCGTGTGCTGCAGGCGTCGTGCCGAGCCGGAGCTGCGCTTCTGCTTGGCGCCATAGTCGCTGTCTTCGGCAATCCTCGCTGCCAGGCCCAGGGCGATGCGCCCGTCCAGCCGGGCTTGGTCGATGTTCTAGTAACGCTCTGTGACACCCTGCGGGGCTGGAGCATGCAACTCGGGAGGGAGTTCCCGGGCGCGAAGGGCGAACTAAGTATGGTCCCCAGTGGCGGCCGTGATGTGATCAAGGCTGTCGTGGATCTTAGCGAAGGTGGGCGCTATGCCGGAGCGGAATGCCATGCCACGATAGAGAAAGCTGAGAACATCCTCTTTGACATACGGAGTTCGCAGGTGACCACGTTCCGGGCCCGGATTCACGACGCTACGGGACAGGTGCATGCCGGGTCGTTCAGCGTGAAACCCGGTGACTGGCAAACGATCGCCCTCCCTCTGGACAAGAAGACGTTCAACAAGCACTGGGGCGGGGCGAAGGACGGCACGATCCATTTCCCCCTTCGTCGGTTGTTGGTCGCAGTTATCTCAACCAACGGAGCCAAGGGCGAGTTCCTTCTGCGCAATCTCGGAGTACGCCGCGCGGCTCCCAAGAGCACATGGGAGATCGCTGTCACCACCAACCAACCCGGGCACATCCATTTTCGTGAGGAATCGTCGATCCCAGTCTCCGTCCGGATACAGAACCGACTGCGCGAGAAGCGCACGGCTCCTGTGACAGCAAAGGTTGTGGATCTGAACGGCGAGGTCGTGGCCTCAACCACGAAGAAGTTGAGCTTCGGTCCATGGGCTCCCGAAGCCCTGGAATTCACTGTAGCGAATCCCGGGCCTGGCTACTTCCATGTGCAGGTCCAGGTCGCCCACGACACGGTAGAGCACGGTGAGGGCGCGTTCGGTGTGGTCAACGAGCCACTTCGTTACCTGCAGCGTGACCCGGAGTCGTTCTTCGGCATGCACAGTGTAATTCCAGACGTTGCCGCAAGAATCGGGGTTCACTGGTTTCGCTATTACCACTTCTGGCGGTGGCGTGAACGGCAGAAAGGGAAGCGCACCGATGCGATCGAGAAACTGCAGCAGTGCCGGGATGCGGGAATCGACACAATGATGTGCCTCGAATACCGCGAGCCGGGGTGGCTGAAGTCGATAGCAATAGGCCCGGACGGTTTGCCCACTGAAGAGGCGTGGGAGTGCTACGCGGACTTCGCTCGTGAGATGGTGCGCAAGCACCAGGGCGTCGCAGCCTTCGAGATCCAGAACGAACCGGACCTGGAACTGATGGCTCACCGAAACCTGGAGCTGGATGCAGGGGTTGAGTTCTACGCGCGCATGGTGAAGCTGATCGCGCCGATCATTCGTGCGGAAGCCCCCGGCATCCCGATTGTGGGGGCCAATGTCAGCGGGCAGGACCAAAAGCGCGGGTACCCATTCTGCCGTGCTGTCATCGATCAAGTGGGAGATCTGTTCGATGTCTGGGCCCCGCACCCGTACGCGAGTCCGCGCACCTTCGGCCCGGGACTTGTGCCGCTGTTCCCGGAAGGCAACCGGGAGACCGCAAAACACCAGGAGACCCTGAAACTCATCCGGGAGACCGGCAAGGGCCATCGGTACTGGATCGGCGAGAAGGGCTGGGAAATTCGCGATGAGGAACCGTTGGCGGAGCAGATAGCTCTGGCGTTCGCTGATTGCGCGGCACGATCTCTGATCATCGCGAAGTCCGTGCCGGGGGTGGAGAAGTACTTCTGGTTTGTCCTTGCCCAGGAGTACCGGAAGGGCGGGAAATACGCCCTGTTTCGCGGGGCTCCCTTACAACCTATGCCGGGCGCAGTCGCGTACGCCACGGTTGCCTATCACCTTGATCACGCAGTTCCCATTGACTCGTTCCAGTTGGCTGGCGATCGGATTCGGGCCTGCGTCTTCAAACGTGAAACAACCGACACGGCTCTTGCCGCGCTCTGGTGTGTGACCGCATCGTTCGTTCTGGCTGCTGACTTGCCGGCAAACGCACGAGTGTTCGACCTCTACGGCCGTCCCATCGCCAGCAAAGAGGGACTCCGGTTGAGCGAAACCCCCTTATTCGTTCAGACATCTGCTGCGCAAGGCGCTGCCCTGGCGGCTAGTCTGCGTGCCGCCAAGGTGTCGGCCGCTGAGCCCGTTACGGTTGCCAGTGCCCGGCTCAGCGATGTCCGCACCGTGAGTCTCGGCCTGCTCAACAACACCTCAGATGTCTTGCAGTTGACCGGTTCGGCAGACGGCGCAGCCGGAGAGTTGACGTTGCCGCCGGGAGGCAGAGACCCCGTTCCACTCGAGATTCCGCTGTCGCGTCCCGTGACCGCGCACAACGGCAAGCCGCTTCCCGTCACCCTCACTCCGCGCAAGGGCAAGTCCGTTCAAGTCACCATCCCAACAAAAGTGCTGCCGGTGACACGGAGCACCCGAATCGCAGTTGATGGCAAGATCGGGGACTGGGAGGGCGTCCCCCAAATCGTTGTGAATGCCCGCCATGACGTGCTTCCGCCTGACAAGGCCGGGTGGCTCGGCCCCGAAGATCTGAGCATGCGAGTGAGCGCCGCCTGGGATGAGGAGAACTTGTACATCCTCCTGCGTGTGACCGACGATGTCCACGCGACACCCAAGGTCGTGGGATTCTGGAAGAGCGACGCCATTCAGCTCGGCATTGACGTGATGAACGATGCGACCGGCGTCCCGAGCTATGATGCCAACGACCGTGAGTACGGCGCTCTGGTGGACAACACCGGCACTCGCATCTACCAGACACACCCCGTGGGGAAGCCTCCGTTCCGTGCTGCAGGAATGCGGATCGAGGATCAACACGAGACGCGTTACGAGTTCGCGTTCCCATGGGCAGGACTCGGTCGCACGCCGGCAGCAGGAATGGTCTTTTCCCTCAATCCGGTCGCCTGTGACAATGACGGAGCAGGCGTGAACTACTGGATGGGGCTCAGCCCAGGCATCGTCGAAGGCAAGCGCCCCGGCGAATACCCAGATTTCTACCTGGCCGAGTGAATCAGCAATCGCACGACAGGCGCACAAATGGCACAGAAATCAGAAGAAGCGAGGCCCCGGAAGGCCCATACCGCAACCGACCCACTTGCCTATCACCGCGACCTTGCGGGGGTAACGGATCCAAGCCTGGCCTTCGATCCGGAGAAGGACGCCGTGGCGTGGCAGGCCGAGTTGCGCGGCAAGCTCCGTGAGATCCTGGCTGTACCGGAGATCGGGCCCCGGGACATGACCGTAACGACAGAACCAGCGTCTGAGGAGGACGGGTTCAGACGCCAGCGGATCGTCTTTCAGGCCGAGCCAGGTGCGGATGTCCCAGCCTATCTACTGACTCCGCGAGAGGGAAAGGCGCCATTTCCCGTGATGATATGTCTGCAGGGACACGCTCAGGCGGGAATGGAACTGTCCTTGACACCCGGGGCGCGCGGCGGACGTGATTTTGCCTTGGCGGCGGTCCGAAACGGCTGGGCGGCACTGGCGGTCGAGCAGCGCTGTTTCGGGGAACGGGCGGGCGACTGCACACGCGAGGCGCTGCATGCCCTGATGCTCGGCCGGACCTTGACCGGCGAACGTGTCTTCGACATCATGCGCGCTATCGACTTCATTGCGACCCGACCTGAATTGGACAGCGACCGTATCGGATGCATGGGGAACTCGACAGGCGGTACGGTCACCTTCTACGCGGCCTGTCTGGATGAACGTATCCGGCTCGCAGTCGTGTCGTGCTCGTACTGTGCCTACGCCGAATCCTGGCTGAAGCACAAGCACTGCGCCTGCGGCTACCTGCCCGGAATCCTGCAGGTTGCAGACATGGGTGACCTGGGGGGACTGGTGGCTCCGAGGCACCTTGTCATCGTGGCCGGACGCCACGACAGCATCGCGACGTTGTCCGGTGTGGAGTCGGCTTTCGCCCAGACCCAGGCCGCGTTCACTGCCCTCGACGTTCCCGACCACACAGAACTCCTCGTGGGCGACGGGGGCCACGACTTCTACCCAGAACTGGCCTGGCCGCGGATCACCGAGATCCGTGACTCCTGGTGAGGGGCTACCCCATAATACTGCCGGGGCGCCTCTGCAGCCAAAGTAGCTGCAACATTTTGCGCGCGGATTGATGACTCAGACCACTGGCGCTTACCCCGATCACTGTCGGGGCATTGAGCCATGCCCGCAGTCTGATGGCGGACCGAACCAATGCGTCGGAAGCACTGCGAGCTCGCGCGTCTGATATCGAGCTTCGGCTGAAGGCCGTTAACGGCAATAACAAGGGCTGACCCCATGCCCCAAGAATAGCATGATTCTCAAGTCACTTTGGGCTTGGGGATCCGTACGAATGAGTCATTATCGGTTGTAGCCCAATCAGCTCACTCACGCTGCCCCCAAACTGACCCCAAACTGCAAGACGGGACATCCGTGTTGCGCGAGAATCCCGGACCTTACACTACGGGAAATCACCTCGAAAACGCTGCTCGCTGCTCTAAGATTTGAAAACCCACTGATTTGGGACATATCATACTAGGAACCAACATATTGCGCTGGTCCGACCCGAAGCCCAGCCCACGCAGGCGGCACGGGGCGTCGAGACGGCCGAGCGTGGCCCGACTCCAGAGCAGTTACCACGGAGCACGAGAGCTATGCACAAACCAGGTCTGGTCCTGACCGCAGTGGGGAGTTTTGTCGCCATGAGCCAAGTCTCATCTGCACAAGGAACGTCGGTGACGCTGGTCCGCGACGGGACGCCAACGGCCACGATCGTGACCGCGACGACGCCGACCCCGGCCGCCCGGCTGGCCGCTCTCGAGGTGCGGCACCACGTGCACCAAATCACCGGGGTCGCGCTCGCGGTCCGCACGGACGCCGACGCGGTGGCTGGCGCGCGCCTGCTGGTGGGCGAAAGCAGAGCCACTCGTGAAATGGGGCTCATAGGCATGGACTTCGAGCCGCAGGAGTATCTGGTCTGCTTCGCCCCCGACGCGGTCGTGATCCTGGGTCGTGATTGGCACGACACACCGGCCAACCGCTCCGAGGAGGGCCGGGGCACCAACTGGCAAAGAGTCCTGGCCGACTGGCGGCACCGGATAGACTACGGCGCAGCCGTTGGCGACAAGCCCGATGGCGCCAAGATCGAGCTGCCGGGCATCTTCGACGACCAGGGCACTTGCTACGCGGCCTACGATTTCCTGGAACGCTACTGCGGTGTGCGCTGGTACGGGCCCACGCCGCTGAACGTGGTGCACCCCCGGCAAAGCACGTTGATCGTGAAAGGGGGCGAGGTCCGCCGTTCGCCGGCGCTGAGATACCGGGAAGGCTTCGGCGGCGGCCGGCCCTTGGTCAAAGCGCAGTGGAACAACCCGACCGGCGACCAGCTCAACCTCTATTGGCGCCGGTTGCGGGTGGGTGGGGAGAAGTGGGCGGGGAACCACTCGTTCATGAGTTTTCAGGACCGTTTCCTCAAGAAGAACCCCGAACGCCCGGAGCTCTTCGAGGGCGAACGTCCGGAGTTCTTCGCGCAGGGCCGGAGCGGCGGCCCGGGTTCGCGTCAGCTCTGTCTGACGAATCCCGCCTTGATCAGACAGGTAGCTCAGGACGCGCGCGACTACTTTGGCGGCAAGGGCATCAAAGGCTACCAGCTCGCCATGGGCGACTACTTCGCCGTGGTGCCCTTGGACAACGCCGCCTGGTGCCAGTGTCAACGCTGCCAGGAGGTGATCGCCAGGGACAGAGAGAACCGTAACGCGGGACACTTCAACAGTGGCACGGGTACCCACTACATCTTCGGTTTCATCAACGCCGTGGCTCGGGAGGTACGTAAGACGCATCCGGACAAGTACATCTCGGCCCTGGCCTACCACGTGTACGCCTTCAAACCCACGGAGTTCGAGCTGGAGCCCAACGTGGCCATAGCCCCCTGCCTGCAGGTGCGCAACTACTGGGCCCCGCGGATCCGCGAGCACGAGAAGCAGTTCTACCGGAAGTGGGTGCAGCCTCGGGACCGGCCCATCTACTTGTGGAACTACTACTGCTTCCCCATTGAGCCCGCGGTCATGCGCGGCTGGCACTGTTTCCCGGGCTTCAGCGCTCGGCCTCTAGGCGAGCTGATCAAGCAGTACCACGCCGACGGGGTGCGGGGCGTGTTCCTCTGCGGCATCGGCGAACAGGTTGACTTTTACCTGACCATGAAGATGTATGACGATCCGACTCTCGATCCCGAATCCCTGCTCGACGAGTTCTTCACGTGCTATTTCGGGGCTGCGGCCGAGCCGATGAAGCGTTTCCACGACCGCATCGAGGCAACCTTCACCGATCCGGCGAACTACCCGGCCGCGGTACGCACACAGGACGTGCAATACCACCAGACCGAAGAGATCGCGTGGAGCCACTTGGGCACGGAAGAACGGATGACCGAGCTCGGCGGCTACATGGAGAGGGCGAAGGCGCTGGCCGGCACGGAACGGGAGAAGGAGCGTGTCGCGACGTGGGATCGGGGCGTGTGGCAATACATGGTCGATGGCAAGCGGAAGTATGAGGCGCGCATCGGCCTGATTCGCACTCCGCCACCGCACTCCGCCGTGGCCGAAGGCTACGTCCGGGATGTGCGCGTGCGGGCCAGTGCCGAGCCCGACCGCCCCGCCTACACCGTGGTCAACGGCCACCAGATGAACGAATCCCGCAAAGGCGTACTCGGAACACGGGAGGCGAAGCTGGTCGCGCAGGACGCGGACCACGATCGCCACTGGATTGCTACGGGCCCGGACGGCGTGTGGATCCAGTTCGACTTGGGCGAGTCCCGAAAGGTGCGCGAATTCCGCATCTGGAACTACAAACAGAACCGCGGGCACGGACTGACCCGACGCGGCATGCGCGACGTGAAGATCGAGTGCTCGGTCACAGAGGATCTCGCCAACTGGGAGTCGCTGGGTACGTTCACCATTCCCGAGGCCACCGACACTGGACCGTCGCCGGTCAGTGTGGTAGTCCCGTTGGCGGACAAAGCGCTCCGCTTCGTGCGCATCACCGCGGTCGGCGGAGTGGGCAAAGGCAACTGGGCAACACCGGCTGAGAACGACACCTATGCCGGGCTTGGACAGGTGCGGTTCTACTCGCCGACCGCGACCGACGGCGCCAACCCGTGAGCCTTGTGATGTAAGATTCGGCTAAGATTCGCGGAATCAGGGGTCAGCGGAATCAGGGGTCAGCGTAGGCACATCGTCTCTGGCCCAGATTGTTCCGACTTATTGGACCATCTCGACCTGCCTGGCCGCCGTCAGTTTTGGCCCTATTCTTGAATCCGTTTCTGGCGGAATCGCCTTCGGGACGCTACGGAGATCCGACGATGGGGTTGAGCAAGCCGCGGCGTGAGAAGTTCCTGAACAGCTTCGACTGAGGCTAATTCAAGAATAGCACGATTCTTGAGTCACTTTGGGCTTGGGGATCCGCACGAATGAGTCATTATCGGTTGTAGCCCAATCAGCTCACTTACGCTGACCCCAACCTGCTGGATCAGCTCACTTACGCTGACCCCAACCTGCTGGAGCAGGCCGGGTCCGGCACCACTACGGGCCTCGAACACCGGAAATCCTGCCATTCATCCTTGCCCACAGACCACACCCCCGCTATCGTCTCTCCGTCGCCGGAAAATGAATCCCTATTCGTGATGGCGGCCAGGCGGTCATCCACGTCGGCGTGGTCCTCGACGACGGCTACCGGGCCTGGAATGGGGGTTGCTTCCCCGAGGTCAACCGGCTCCAGCGTCGGCCGCATCTCTGAGGGAAATGCGCTGGCGAGTGAAACGCGAGGGCGTTGATATAAGATCTTTGGAGGAACGCGATGCGCACTATACTGGTACTTCTGGATTCCTTGAACCGGGACTACCTTGCGGCCTATGGCAATGACTGGGTCAAGACACCCAACCTCACCCGGTTGGCTGCGCGCAGTGTTGTGTTCGATCGTCACTACACCTCGTCGATGCCTTGTATGCCCGCCCGGCGTGACCTGATGACCGGCCGACTCAGCTTCCTGGAAGCGCCCTGGGGGCCCCTGGAGCCATGGGACCACTGCGCACCCACGCTGCTGCGCAAGCAGAAGAACGTCTACTCCCACATGATCACGGACCACTATCACTACTTTCATTCAGGCGGTGAAGTGTACAATACGCTCTTTGACTCCTTCGAGTTCGAGCGAGGTCAGGAGGGCGACAAGTGGCGGGGGGTGGTCGAGACGACGCCTCTCGAGGGCAGAGGCAAGAACGTCAATCGCCAGGCCTACCTGGCCAATTTCGAGTACCGCGATCTGGAGCGAGACGAGGATTACCCCTTCACCAAATGCATTAGCAGCGCGGCGGAGTTCTTGAAGCGCAACCGCGCGGCCGACAACTGGCATCTGCACCTGGAACTCTTCGATCCCCACGAACCGTTCGAGTCACCACAACGCTTCCACGACATGTACGATGACACGTGGGACAAGTACTTCTTCACCTCACCCGAATACGGCAAGCTGGATCCAGAGTTCGATGACGCGGAAGCCGTGACTCATATTCAGCGGAGTTACGCGGCCAACCTGACCATGCTTGACCAGTACCTGGGCCAACTCTTCGACGTCATGGACGAGTACGGTATGTGGGATGACACGGCCCTGATTCTCTCGACCGACCACGGGCATAACCTGGGCGAGCGCGGCGTCTTCGGCAAGTCGATGTTCTTCGACAGTGAGATCGAGACACATATCCCGCTCCTTATCAGTGCACCCGGTTGTCGACCCGGCCGCCGACAAGCGCTGACTGGGCTCTTCGATCTCATGCCGACGCTGATGGAACTGCACGATGCCGAACTGCCGCCGCACGTGCAGGGCAAATCGATGTGTCATCTGTTGCAGGAAGATGGCGAACACCACGACGCGCTGCTTTTCGGGTATTTCGGCAAGGATGTGAATCTTGCCGACGGGCGTCATACCTATTGCCGCCAGCCGGAGCGGGGTGCCCCGGTTCATCACTACAGCCTCATGCCGCGCGGGTATGGTGACTTTGTCGGGTCGGGAAGATTGAAGGCGGCGGAGGTCGGCTGCTTTCTCAAGAGCAGCGACGGCATTCCCCAGTTGCGCTTCACACACAAAAGTCGTCGGCATCTGGACGCGCCCGAAGGACATATCATCCACGATGTTCTGGCCGATCCGCAGCAACAGCACAGACTCACCGATCCTGCCCTGGAGGAGCGTCTCGCCGCCAAACTGACCGAGCTGCTGCAGCGATACGATGCGCCTCCATGCCACCTGGAGCGACTGGGGTTGAAGAGAGCGGCCCCGTAAATGGCCGGCCGGCTGTGGGTCAACAGCTCCTAGTCGGTCACGCTTGCCTCCGTTCGTCCTGTTCTGTAGGCTGGTGCCATGCCTGAATCTGACGCCGCGGGAACGGAGCAGGAACTCGCCGTTGTGCGAGAAATCGCGCAGACGTTCGACGGTACGCCGCTTCGCCCGGAACCAGCAGGTCTGCCATAACTTCCTGAAGGAGCGCGGTCGCTAGGAGGGCAAAGCCATCCCCAAAGACCCCGACAGCCCTTGGCCGCCCACCTGGCCCAGTGATGATGCCGGCGGCTTCGACGCGGCGTGGTATTCGTGTTCCCTGACACTCAGGTGGTATTCCAACAAGATGCGGGCACAGCGGACATGCCAGCCCCCAACTCCACCCAGATCCTTGCACCCACACCCCTCACGGCTATCTTCCTCCCGACGCCCAGAAAGCAAATCCCTATTACTTTGGGAGGGAGGACATCTTGACACACACCACGCCCGTTAGAGGGTTGATGTGCGCCTGGTTATGGGCGCCAGTACTCCTGTCGCTTCCCGCGCTCGCCCAGGCACCGGGGCCGGGGCGGCCCGCCGGGGCGGGGGTTCAGCAGATCCTCTTCAACGAAACGCTGCGCGTCGAGGTACCGCCTCCGCCTGCTCCCGGGCACACTGCATACCTGAGCTTCGAAGCACGTATCGAGGCAGGCCGCTTCCGCTCGGGCTCCGCGGCCGCATGCGCCGTGACCGTCAACGGAATCCCCACGTCACTCGAACGTCTGCGCAACAAGGCGCCCTACTACCTGTACACCCACGAACACCGCGTGTTCTGGCATGACCCCTCACGTGCCGCGTGGGTGCTGTCCTATTACCCGTGGGACAACACGACCAAGGCCGGTGGCCACGTGAACCGTTTCGTACTCGACGTCACCGACCTCATGCAGTCCGCAGACAACGTGGTCACCTTCACGAGTGTCTATCTCTACGGCGCCAACGACAAGCCGCTCGAGTTCCGCAAGATCAAACTGCTCTTCAACGACAGCTTCCCCCGGAGCCCGAATCTCGCCAACACGCCACCGCCTCGGGAGAGCCGCGGGTTGGCCGCGTTCCGCAAGCGTGCCCGGGGCCGGCACGCCGGTGCGTTGACCACGTTGAGCACCGAGTTGCCGTTCCGCCCGGAAGTTGGTGACGTCGCGCCGTCGCGTGCCACCCGATGCGACTTCAGCTTCGAGTTGGTGCCGTCCGGCCGCATGACCGTCACCGTAGAGGGCGATACGTACAGCCTCTTCTCTTCCATCCGCTTCTGCGGCGAGGCGTGGCGAGACATCGGCCACGGCGATAGTCCCGGGCAGTGGGAGCGCTTCGGCATGGACGAGAACGGGTTCGACGCGCAGACGAGTGAGGTCGCGTGGCGCCGGCGCGTGGCCCGTGAGGACTCTCACCTGGAGGTCCGAGACACCTTCGTGAACCGCACTGACCGGGACCAGCCTGTCACATTCGTCAACATGGTAGACCTCGGCACCGTCGAGGACATCACGCATTTCCGCCTTGCCGGCCGCGCGCAGCGGCACTTCTACGCCTGCACCTCGCCAATGGACGGCCGCCAGACCGGCGCCACACCCGTGGCTTACGTCGCGCGGCGGAACTCGGCGGTGGGCCTGGTGTTGCAAGACGACGCCTACCGCAACCAGGCCACCTGGATGACGTGGGACGCGGTCCTCGCCGCGGGTGACGATCTCTTCTACCTGGCGCCGAAATCCTCCTACACCGTCGTCTGGAAGCTCTTCCCGCTCGACCGCCCGGACTACTATGACCTGGTCAATGCCGTCCGGCGCGAATGGAACCTGTACCAACGGATTCCCGGGCTGTTCGGTTTCGTGCATCCGGCCACCGAGCAGCGGATGTACGAAGACGCGCGCTACAAGACTCCCGAGACGCGCGCGCATTTCGTCAAGGACACCGGCATCCAGATCGCCAGCGCCTGCTTCCGCTACCCCGGCACGGAGAACCAGAAACGCGTCCTGTACGGCGGCGAACCGGTCGACACCCACCGCCGCGCGTCAGCCCAGGTCCTGGAGTGGCGCAACACGGTCAGAGACCAGGGCGTCGATGTGCAAGTCCTTCCTTACATGGACGTTCACATCTGCCGACTAACGGACGGTGAGACGCTCGAGGAACTGCGCGAACGCTTCCCGGAAGCACTGCCCCTCAACGCGTGGAGTGAACCGATTCCGTACCGGACCGGCTGGCTCTACTGCGTGCTCCCGCAGCTCGGAAACCCCGTCGGCAAACACCTGATGCAACTCCTCAAACTCTACATGGACGAGCTGCAATTTGACGGTATCTACCTGGACGAGTGGGACCACTCGCGGGCGCGTGTTTCCTATGGACACAGCGACGGTGTCTCCGCGTTACTGGATGCGCAAGGTCAGATCGTGCGCAAGGTCGGGTTCGTGCCCATCCTCGCCAAGGAATTCCACCTCGCCTTCACGAGCGAGCTGGTGAAGCGCAACGCCGTGATATTCGCCAACCAGTTCGACGACACCCTGGCCGCCGCGCAGTTGCCCATCGTGCACTTCGCCGAGCCCGTGGCCCACGACAGCTACCTGGTCGACGCCGCACTGTTCAGCCGCTCCCCGTTGAGCCTGCACCTCAAGCCTCGCTGCAACTTGTTCGAGACTGTGCATGAATTGCTCAAGCGCGGCGTGCTCACCTGCTACTGCTGGTACTATCTGCATGGCGATCACGTACTCAAGCGCTGCTTCCCGATCACGGTGCGCGAGATTCGCCCCGGCGTCGTTATGGGTGACGATCGCATCGTCACCTGCGCCAGCGGCAGTTTCAGCCTCGGCCACGCCAAGCCGCTGCGCGCCTATGTCTACGGCGCCCCTGAAGGTCTGCTCGAGCAGACACTGGACAAGGCACGCCGCACTCCCAAAGGCCACACGGCGATCGACCTCCGACTCACCGATAACCAGGTTGCCGTGATTCTGGAGCCGTAACGCCCGGGGCCTATACCATCGGGAACGGCCCAGGAAACAGCAATCTAAGACCTGATAACTCACCGATCTGGGACATATCGTGCCAAGGACCAACCCATTGACGCTGACCCCAAGCTGCCATTGAGGTCCAGGGCGTTTTGTGCAAGAATGCAAATGCCTGTGGGCCAATGACCGAAAGATGTACGGGGAAGCTACTGTCCAGCTCCAATAGCTATACGTGACGCGTAGTGGTCTGAACCAATCTTCTTTCCCCAAATTTCTACAATCTCAAGCCCGGCCTTGAGTGCGTCGGGGCCGGCCAGTTTACGAATGCCAACTCTAACGTCTGCATCAAGAACAATTGGCTGTTTCTTGCCCGCGACGCCCACCTGCATCGGGTCACCTTTGCCATACCAGCGACCATCGATGCGTTTATCATGTGCAAACTGCCCTCCCCTGTGATCGGATGGATAGCTTTGAATGGACGTCACCCGGAAAGGTTCAGCGCCCTCCGGTTTGCTGCCGCGCAACCGTACAAGTGACCCGAGTTTGACTTCCTCAACGGTGCCTGGATGTTCAAGGACATAGGTACATGTGGGATCGATAGTAATTTTCAGGTCTGTTTTGCCATGGGTCATCACAAATGAAGTTCCGTCAGACGCGATCTTTTTTGCCTTTTCTCTCTTGACCCACCAGAGCCGCCATTCTCTTGCTTTGGTACGCACCGGATGCTCTTTCTCGTACGCGAGCAGCGCTGCGTAACGTGCATCTGCACCTTCACGATCAAGCTTGCGTAGATGCCGGTCAAAGAAACTCATCACGATCTTCCGCACGTCAACCCGTTCGATTCCCTGGGGTCTCAAATCAAAGCTGTGACCCAGAGCTCAGTGTTTTGAGCTTGGGGTTCTGTAAAGTTGAACGCCATGTTTCGCGGTTAGCTTCATACGTCGAGGGGACCGGAGATCAACTCCAGTCTGATTGGTCTTGCTGAAGTGATTTCGGCGTTAGTCCGTTCCT
>JABHEG010000088.1 GCA_018676675.1 Lentisphaerota bacterium | reverse complement strand
ATGGGGGTGTATTCCAATAGGGTAATACGATAGCAATAGAAAAGGACAATCGCGGAAGGCTATGGGGGACAGGAGTTTGGCGCGCGCGCTCGGGGCGGAAAGGTGTACTACGGACCCAATCTACAGTAAACTACCGCTAGCGTCTTGATGAATCTCGACGATTCCTGTTTCACTTTGCCGATCAGGTCAACCGGCAACACTTTCTTGCCGATGTCCACAAGCATGTGTACATGGTCATCGGGGCCGCCCACGACGACATAGGGACACCCACAGTTCCGTGCCAACGTGGCCAGGTAGGCATGGACGCGTGAGCGAATTCCGTCGTCCAACCACCGTTGATGGCCCTTCGTTGAGAAGATGATGTGCACATAGATTTGGCAGAATGACTGTGGCATATCTCGCGATCCTGTGTGTTCAGCTGATGTGCCCCTTTAGGGCACGGACTCCCACACACTACCACCCAGGCCGTTGGCCTGGGCTACGATGGAGTCGGCCCTTTGGGCCTACGAATTCACCCAGGCTAAATCCCGCGTTCTGCCATTCCCCGCGCTGGCAAAGATCCTGGCGGTCTAGACCGACGCCCCCCCCCTCATGTGATCTGCGGCAGCAATCGGGCCAATTCGTCGCGTTGCTCCCCCGTCACACAGGGCTCAGTCGCAGGCATCATCAATTCATCAACGAGTGCCTCAGCTCGCGTCGCAAGGTCAGACCGGCCACCGGCCTCCCAGTTTTCCCGCTTGCCACGCCACAGGAGCCGCGGCTCGAAAAGCTCCTCACGAAAATGGTCGAACGTGTGTTGATGGCTGAGATACTCACCGGCGATGCCGACTTCACGTACCACGTCCTCAGCAAGCGTTTCGTCGGTCACCTCGACACCTCGCCTGAGACGCCCCACGTAGCCGAGAATCTCGTGGTCGATCAGTGCCATGGCCGGCGACACCGTAAGTTCCGACTCCAGCTGCCCCAGCCCCCAGACCAGGCTCACTCCGGCATCCAGGTGCGTCTTCCATCCGAGAGACTTTTCCAGTGCCGCCTGCGCATCCGGCTGCATCGCCTCCGTCGACACCCATGAACACGAAGGAAGCCGGTAGAAACGCCCCATCGCCCCGCTCACTTCCGCCAGAAGGTGGTTTTCCGGCCCGCCTGTGACGGCCTCACCAACCTTCATGTCCATCACGTGAGCCAGGCCGAGGTTGTAGATACAGGGGCGGCCTGGCTCCAGGAGTTGATTCACCACGAGACCGGCCAGAATCTCGGCGTTGCCCACCGCGGCCGCGCCGGCCAATGTCACCGGCCCGGATGCTCCAGCCATGGGTTCGCCGTTGATCGTGGTCGGGATCCCGTGACCTGCCGTGCGACTGAAAATCTCCAGAGCAAGGCGTGTCCAGCGTAACGGGCCGTGAGCAGTGAACCCAACGCTGAACCAGGGCATGTCTCCCAAGACCGACCGCATCCGGCACATGATGTCCGCACTCTCGGGGCTCGCGCAGAGCACGCGGATGTGTTTCGTCGTGTTGGCCGCCATGGTTGCCAGCCCAATCACGTCCGCTGCACCGGGAGGAACATCCGCCAACGACATCCCGAACACCCCATCGACGGAGGGCAGTCGATCCAAAAGGCGCGCATAGTCCGCCATGTCATCCTGGGTGAATCGACGGACCTCGCCACGACGATGCAGATTCATTCCGGGAGTGGACCACACCCGTGGGGGTGTGCCTTCGGGCGCAACAGTGTGGCCGCCGTCGCGACGATCGGCGAGGAAGACGTCGGAGGGAGCCCGATCCAGCGCATCCCGGACGAGTGCCTCGGGAAACCGCACCGTCTGGGCATCGAGTCCCGGTTCGCCCCCAGCCTTGACTAACAGCTCCAAGATACCGTCGTGCTCCAGCCGCACACCCGGATCAGCCAGCAGCCGCAACGACGTCTCGTGGATCCGTTCCGCATCAATGGGTGATACCATGCGATCAACCCTCACTGAGCCACTCAAGAAAGCGCTGAGCGCAAGCATCCAGATTCTCGATGGCGCCCCCGCCACGGAGTGGGGAACACATCTCGTAGGCAGCGGTCCCGTCGAAGCCTCCATCACGGAGTCCACGCAGGAAATCGGCATTGGCCAGGTCACCATCCCCCATAGGCACAGCGCGCACAAGATCGGGTCCGGCCGCCCGGTAGTTGATCAGCGCCGGGTCATAAGTAAAACGAGGCAGGCGCACGTAGTCGGCAAAAGTCGTGTGAACCGCGTGCGGCGCCATGGCTCTTGCGGTTTCGTACGCGGATTCCCCCCGCAGACATGGCGACCAGGCATCGAACATGAGCTTGCAGTTTGGTCGATCAATGTCGGCCAATAGTTCCAGCAGTGCTTTACTGTGGACGGCGACGTCGTGGTGATTCTGGATGCCGACGGTAACTCCGAGATCCGCGGCCACGTCACAACACTCCCGGATGGCGTTGACCGTGCGGGTCCAATTCTCGGCCAGGGGCAGATCATCGCGCTCGTAGGAGGTGAACACGCGCACCAAATTGCAGTCCAGGCCCTGGGCGAACTGCGCAAGCGTGCGGGTGTACGAAACCTGCATCTCGATGAACGGGACTTCACCGCTCTCCACGCCGCCGGCAAAGTTCGTGTAACCCGCAACACAGGCCACATCCACCCCACAAGCCCGGCAGTGTCCTGCGAGGTCCGCAATCTCCTCCGGACCATAGTCCAGCACGCTCAGGTGCGGGCGCTTGGCCATGAGCATCACCGCGGGGTAACCAAGCTCAGCCGCGTGACTGATGAACCCCTTCAGGTCCAGGCTCGCCTGCCCCCAGAATCCTGCATAGCTGACGGAAAACAGAGTGGGTGTCATCGGGAGACCTCCTGGGCGCGCCAGACTTTGGTGACGGCGTCGCGAATGTCGTCAATATCGCTGTCGGTCATGCGTGGCGTGATCATGGTTGAGACCATGCTGCCAATGATCGCATCTGTGTTCGGGCAGCATGCAGGGCTGTATGTACAGGCGTCGCCGGAGCCGACCGGGCCGAACGGCGGCATGTTGGGATGGGTCTGCCGCCTGGCCTGCACATACTCGCTGTGCAGGAGATTGCAGACCCGTGTCGTTGCACCTACGGGAATCCCTTCCGCAGCAAGCGCTTTGCCAAACCATGCGCCCTTGTCCGGCGTTTGTCGATCAATATACAGGGCGATGCCTGCGTCGCCGCCGTGATCACCGGTGTCGCGGAAGCGAATGCCGGGGCACGCCTCACTCAGTTCCCGAGTCAACCGCCCAAAATGGCTCTGTGTCACGGCCAGGACAGCCGAATCCAGCTTGCGCAGCTGGGCCAGGGCCACCGCGCCAGTCAGTTCGTTCATGCGGAACTGCGCCCCGGCAAACGGTTCGAGCTGCGGCTCTCCCTCGAGTTGGGCGGCCAGGGCCGGACGCAGACCACCCAGGTCATGATAGCGCGCAGCGCGCTCGAAGGTCAGTGGATCATTGGTGACCACCATGCCGCCCTCGCCACTGGTCATGATCTTGTTGTGCTGGAAACTGTAGCAACCGACATCACCGAGTGACCCAATGCGCTGTCCACGGAACGTCGCTCCACACGACTGGGCACAATCCTCAACCACCGCAACGGCACGTTTCTTCCCTATTTCCACAATGCGGTCGATGTGTCCGACGCCACCCATGAAATAGACAACGACAACCGCCTTGGCCCGAGGCGTGATCTTGCGTTCGAGGTCGTCCGGATCCACGCAGAGCGTGCGGTCAATGTCAGCCACCACGGGCGTTGCCCCGTGGAGTAGAGGGGCGTTGAAATCACTCAGCCACATCAGCGATGGCACAATGACCTCATCTCCCGGGCCAATCCCCAGGCCGGCCAGAGCGCAGAACAGGGCCGCCGAGCCGCTGGTCACCCCCAAAGCATGGCGCACACCAAAGAACTCACGTGCCTCGCGCTCAAGGTCGTCGACCATGTGCGGAGTGCCCTCGCCGTAGGACCGGAAAAGGCAGCGACTGCGAACGACTTCAGTGACCAGGGCCAGCTCCTCATCACCCACGACACTGGCCCCCCAGAACCGCGCAGGAAAGGGCTCGGTCCGGACCGGTGTCCCGCCGTTGATCGCAAGAGTGGCCTTCATTCAGTCCTCCGACTTCTTACAGGAACCTGTCTTGCCGTTGACGCTCAACCGAGGAGGTCACCGTTCAACTCGCCCCGGTGTCGGGCGTTTCGCATTGGCTGCTGACCGCTCGACCCGGATGTAATCAAAGCGACAGGTCCCGGTGAGTGGCTTGCCGGTCGCCACGTCAACACGTAGCTGGTGAAGGCGCCCGGTCCAGCCGGACACACCAGTCATGTTCACGGTGTAGGTCCGCGGGCCGTTGTCGTTGGGAACAACTGGGAAGGTGGTGGTCTTGGCAACGTCCCAGGCGGCATCCATCTCGGTGGTGAAGGCCAGACGCATGGTGGTGGCCGGGGTGTGGTTCTGGAATCGGAGCGTGATCGCTTCCCCGCCAGGAAGGTCGATGCCGAGAGGAGCAGGCGAAAGCAGGTGAGCATCTGAGCTCTCCTCGATTGCCAGGACGAAATAGCCACCGGCGACATACTTGACCGGGTGTGCCCGCGTCGGCCAGATCTCGTTCTTCCATTCCTGCAGACGCGTGCCCGGATTGACCTCGGCCCAACCTTCTTTATCCAGAGAACGGTTGAACTCCCAGGCGGCGACACTTGACGTACCAGGGGGCAGAATGTGGATCGCGACCATGTCACTGAGCCAGAGCTCGCCGTCATCGGCCACCAGGCGCAACAGGTAGTCACCGGGCATCGCGAAGGTGGCGTTGGTCTCCGGTGATGCCTCGTCGTCAAATGTGACCTGACCGGTCCCTTCGATGACCTCCCATTTGATGCGGAGCGGCTCACGGTTCGGCCGCCCGTCGTCGCCGACACGGCCCTCCAGGCGGAGCGTCCGGAGATCGGTCCGGAGGTCCTGTCCCGCGTCTACGGCCGGCGGACGATTGAACGGCATGGCCTGTTCCAGCTCCTTGACCGTCACGTAGCCGGAGTTGTTGGCCAGGACCCAGCTGGTCAGGGCCGGGGCTTCATTCACATAGAACTCAACGCCCGGGAGCGTGATGTAGCCATTGTCATGAATCCAGCCCGTGCTGCAACAGACACTGGGATCGGGTCGGCGGCCCCAGATAAAGACCTCGGCCGGGCCCAGCCTGAGAGCCCAGTTGTTCTTGATGAAGCGGTTGTTCCTGATCTCAAGGTTGGTGACTTGCGGGGCCTTCAGCCCGAGTACCTCGATGGCGGCGCCGGCGTTGTTTTCGAAGGTGCATTGCTCGACCAGGCAGCCGTTGCCCAGGGCCTCGAAGTCGATCCCTCCCTGGTCGTGGTTGCCGACATCCGGCATGTTCCGGAAGGTGCAGTTCCGGATGATCATGCCGTGGATATCCACCAGCATAATCCCCATTGTGCCGGCACTGGCGTGCCAACCGGAAGCGTCCAGGACACTGTTCTTCATCACGCAACGACGGACTCTGACCACCGCTGGATGCGGAGAGGTGTTGCGCACGGTGCAATCGTGGCAGTAGACTCGGTCGATGACCACGTCAGTGCCCTTCACAAAAAAGCCCCACGAGTTCTGGAACACTTCACAGTCACGCATCATCAGGCCCTTACCCCCGGCTCCGACAATGGCAATCCCGGCAGACGACCCGAGGCCATCGCCGGCGGCGCCCTCGCGGTGACGCCACTCGGGAATGCCGTGCGCGTTGGGCCGGTAGAGCCCTTCGATATGGTGGGCGATGCAGTCCTCAATCAACAGGCCCTGGTGTCCGCCACGAGTGTAGGTCACTACTAGGCCTTTTGCCGCATAGCAGACCACCAGGCCGCGGACTAGCAGATAGTCCGGATTGCGCACGAGCACGCAGCGATCCGCAATGTCCCAGTCCCGACGAATGATCGGGCGTGGTCCGTCGCCGTAGGCCCCGATTTCCGCCCAGTTCTCGGCCGTCCCAGCGGCCGACACCGTCAGCTCCTGGTTGATAACGCTCCCACGCCGGATCAGAAGCTTCTCACCGGGACCAAGCGTCTTCCCGTTGATGTTCGCGAAATCCTGCCAGGCCGATCCGGGTTCGGTCCCCGCGTTCACATTGCTGCCGGACACGGCGTCGATGTAGTAAGTGGTCCCACCAGCGGCGAACCGTGGCAGCGGAGGAACGGGGTCTCCCTCGGACGGGAGGAAGGTCAGCTCGTGCTGCGCGACCACAGGGCTGCAGCCCTCAGCACCCAACCGAATCTTCGCTACGCCCCTCGTGTCGCTGTCTGCCTGCACGGTCCACGTCACGGTCTCTTCCGATCCCATGGGCAACGCTTTGGTGTCTCGGCGGGAGTCTCCCAGGCAACGAATACCCTCAGGAAGCTCAAGATGCGCTGACCCCGGGCCGGCAGCCACGCCAACATTCCTGATCGTTACCGTGAGCGCCTCCGGCCGCCCAGCCCGCAGCAGCGCCCGCTCCTGGCGCACGTCGCACAGTCGCAAGACCGGCACGCGTGGGTTGACAACACGCAAGTGATCGATCAACATCCCGCTCCCCCCAACGTGCAGCGCGTTCTCAGTAGGCTTCGGAATCCCCCGATGCCCGGCCTCGCTACGTTTACCGTTGACGTCCAACGTCACCGTCTCACCATCCCACTGGGCCATGATGCGGTACCACACGCCGGGCTCGACCTTCTTGTCAGAACGCGCCCTGGGCTCCCAACCGTCGACCTGGACGAAAAACCCGAGGTCGCCTCCCTCGTGCGGCGGATTCACCCGCAGTTGGTACTCATCGTCTTTGATCAGGATGACCCGGGTCTCGGTCGGCGCTGCCTCGAAGCGAACGGAAACATCAAAGCGCAACCCCGGGGCCAATTGCAGGTCGCGCGTATCCGGCAGACCCAATGGCTGAGCTCCCGTGCGCACGGCCTGACGGCCGACCACAGGTACGAACGCGGCGTTCTCCCCGGTCAGGTGATGCCCGTTGCCTGATATGTCCTGGAGGTCCCCCTCGAACAGCCAGCGCGCAACGCTATCATCACGGGCCTTCGGGTTCTCGATGCGCACCTCGTCCAACGTCCCCGTGAACGTCCCCAGTTCGAGCGGCGCGTCGGTAGCGGTGGGCGTCCCGGTCCGCGGCGAACGCGACACCTCGCCATCCACGTCAATCCAGGCGTCCTTACCATCCCAGCCGGATCTCAGATGATACCAAACACCTGTGTCCGGCACCGTGCTCGAAGTGACCCGGGGCTCCCAACCGTCAAGGTGGGCAAAGAACGAGAATTGTCCACCCTCACTCTTGGGGTCGATCCGCAGCTGGTACTCACCCTCTTTGATCAGGATGGGCTGCCAACTCCGCCCGATGGCCTCCAGCTTCACCCAGCAGTCGATCCGGAACCCGGGTGCCAGCCTCAAGTCCGGGTTGTCCGGAACGGGCATCACACGATCCCGACACAGCAGGCCTTGACCGCTCTTCCCTGCTCCGAACTCGGGAAACTCAGTGAGGACATCGTTCCCACGCCCCGACCGGTCAGAAACATCCCCCTCGAATGCCCACTCCACAACCGGTCCGGCCGTCGCCGCACCAAGCCCAATCCACGCCCCCAAAAAAACGGTAACCAAGTACCGACAAACAGCTTCACACCTCATTGTTCACTCCTCTATCTTGGGACACGTCCCGTCGCGTCATCTCTCGGCACAGCGTTCCTTGCGGGAGGTAGGCCCCCTGGTCCCGCAGAGAGAACACCAGGCGTTCCGTGTCCAGCGCGCACGCGGTCTGGCCGGTCTGGATTGCCTGGACAGCAGCCGTTCCCGCGGCTTGGCCCATCATGGCGGCGGCCGGCATCACGCGGATGGAGCCGTGCACCATCACATCAGATGAATTGCAGCGCCCCGCGACCCAGAGATTCTGCCAACCCTTCGGCACCAGAATCCCGTAGGGGATACCGAAACACTCGCCCTGTTTGAGGCGACCGATGTCGCTCATTTCGTGCTGGAATCGGGCATATTCTTCGTCGCTGCAGTCGCGCACATGAATGTCGACGAACTTGTTGAACACGCCGATCTGGTCGGGAAACTGACGTCGTGCCTGGTAGTCAGCAAAACAAAGCTCGTACTCGCCCACAATCCGGCGCGTTTCCCGAACCCCCATCAGAGCTGCCGTGCAGACCAGCTCCATGTTCTCACAGCCCGGCATGTACTTGCGGTAGAAGTCCACGTACTCACGGACAAGTTTGCGGCCGAGAATCATGCCTTCGGTGCGCTCCCGGGCGTTGAGGGCGTTCTTCCCGAAAAGGTGCCCTCCGTTCAGGTATCCGAGCTGTCCTCCCGCCCGGGTGAGACCGGGGAGATGACGGTCAGGCTGGGTGAAATGGCCGGCGCCGATGGCCTGCTCAAGAAGGGCCTGCTGCGAGTGTTTCGCCGCCCTGTCCCAGTCTACACCGGCATGCAGCGAGCAGAGCGTGCCTGGCATAAAGTGTGGGTTGGTCCGGCAGGGAACACCGGCCAGGTGCGCCAAGACCGCATCACCCGTGCAGTCAATGAAGGTCTTCGAGGGGACGTAGTGGAAACCCTCGATGTTGTTGATGATCGCGCCGTTGACGCTCTGTTCATCCGCATCGACATCGACCAGCGTTGTGAACAGCAGGACCTCGACCCCCGCATCCTGGGTCATGTCGTCAAGCAACTGCTTCAATCCCTCGGCCCGGAACTGAGTCCAGCAGTGATACTTCCTCCGCCAGAACTCCGGTGTCACGTGCGGAGGAAGCTGCCCCCGCTCATACATGGTCTCCACAATCTCCAGCATGATGCCGCCGACCAGGTTCTGTTCACCGTTGGCCATAGGGTCGAAGGCCGTGACCAAGCCCGACGTGCCCATCCCGCCAAGACAGCCGGTGGCCTCGATCAGGAGCACCTTGGCTCCAAGACGTCCCGCCACAATGGCTGCGGCCGTTCCGGCTGGCCCTCCGCCCGCGATCACGATGTCATAGGCAGACGTCTTCGGTATCTCGCGGGTCAGCGTGTAGTGTGCCATCGTCTCAACCTTCCCGGTAGCGCATCTGCAACCGTATCAGCGGCAGCCCTGAACCATCGATCACCTTAGCATCGATTCGCTCCGGGTGTAAGCGCACCGACGTGCAGCTCCCACCCGCATGGCCGAGGCACTGCACGGTCAGTTCGTCCGGACTTGACTCCCGTTGGTCGTCGCGTCAACTTGAGGCATCCGGTAACCAACACGCATCAGGAAATACAATGGATCCCGAAACACTGACACTTGAGGACGTTCGGGCGGAAGCGAAGAAGAAGCTCAAGGGCATCTGCGTTGTCTACAAGGATTGCGACGGCAGCCCCTCCAACTTCTGCCAGGGGCAGCACTATGGCCGAGCCCTGGGCCTCGGCGGAATCGGCAGCGGGGCGTCCTTCCACAACAACTGGCTCGCCCTGAACAAGATCGAGCTCCGTATGAGACTCATCGGCGATTCCTTCGAGCCGGATGCGTCGTTCACATTCTTCGGCCGACAGCTCACTATGCCGGTGATGGCGGCCCCCGTAACCGGAGTAAACTCGTTCGGAGGCGAGAACGTCATCTCCGAAGCCGAGTTCAACCGTGCAGTGGTCGACGGCTGCAATGCGACCGGCACGCTTGGTTGGCGCGGCGACACCTACACGTATTCGCTCGACACACCCTACGGGCTGGGTGCGATCGCAGCGGGGCGCGCAGGTGGGGTGAAAATCGTCAAACCCAGAGCGCAGAAGGACATCATCGCGTTTTTTCACAAAGCAGAGCAGTGCGGTGCGACCGCCGTTGGCGTTGATGTGGATGGCTGCGGTTCCTACATGATGAACTCCCACAACCAGCCGGTCTTCCGCAAGACACCCGCGGAACTGCGCGAACTGGTCGAAGCCACCTCCCTGCCGATGATCGTCAAAGGTGTGATGTGTGCCGAGGACGCCATAGCCGCAGCCGAAGCCGGAGCCGCGGGGATCGTCGTCTCCAACCACGGAGGACGTGTCCTCGATCATACGCCCGGTTCAGCGGATGTGCTGCCGGATATCACCGCAGCCCTCAATGGCCACGATGTGATGGTTCTCGCGGACGGCGGAATCAGGACCGGATACGACGTCCTGAAGATGCTGGCCCTGGGCGCGGATGCTGTGCTCGTCGGGCGCGACATCGTGCGAGCTGCCGTCGGGGCTGGGAGTGAAGGCGTGCGCATCCAGATGGAGTGCCTCCGCAAAGATCTGTGCAAGGCCATGCTCATGACCGGCTGTCCGACCTTGGGCGATATCGGACCACACGTGCTGGCACCAGATTCGGCACGCATCCCATCCCGCTGAGCTCAGCTCTTCTCGGCAGACAGAACACCAGACCATGCCAAACGCCACCTACGACCTGCATCTGCACACACACTGGAGCTATGATGCGACCGCATCGGTCGCGTACTACTTCCGTTGCGCCCAGCGACTCAATCTGCGTTGCATCGCCATCACCGAACACCACACGGTCGACTCACTGCCCGAAGTCCTTGAGCTGGCCCCAAAAAAACCGGAGGTGGCCGTCATTCCAAGCGCAGAGCTAAGCGTCACGACCTCGGGCGGCGCAGCCATTGACATGGTCTGTCTGGGGCTGCCCGTCACACCTGTCGGCGAACTCAGAACCGTGCTTGATCTGTATCACCAATGGCAGTGCGACTATGGAGCGTCGGTCTCCGCCGGTCTGCAAGCGCTGGGGTACGACTACAGCGACAAACGCCGACTCGAGTTACTGGAAACCTACCGCCCCCGGAAGACGATCGATGTGCAAGGCATCACACATGTTCAAAATGGGATACAGCGGAAGTACTTCGTGGCCGAGGGATTCATGGAGAGCGAGGACGGCTACGGCCCGTTGCTGCGCCGAGCCGCGGAACACGTTCCCCAGCCGCCCTACCCGGCTGCCGCGCGCGTCATTCCCGCCGTCCAAAACGCCGGAGGATTGGCGATCATTGCCCACCCAACCGGCTACTTTGCCCGAAATGACCGACGACGGATGGATGCATTGCGGGAAGAACTTGGTTTCGACGGAATCGAGTGTGCCCACACCTCAATCCCCCACGACCTCACTCCTGTCTACCGAGCCTACTGTGAAGAACACGGGTTGCTCTCAAGCGCGGGATCCGATTGCCATGCCGACCCCGCCGACAACCCCTACGGCATCGCCCCGCAGAACGCCCTCGGCCAACACATAGGCGAGGATGTCTGGCTCGATGAGCTGCTTGAACGGGTCAATCCGCTACCCAATGCCCCTGCCACTTGAGGACAATATTGGAGCCCAAACGTGGCGCGATCGTGAGTTCAAAGGGCTGTTCCACCGCACCCGGTGGCAGGGAGAGGCGCCAGGCCTGCCAGGCCGAAGGGTAGGTCTTGCGTCCCAGCACGGGTTGCCAGTCAGCCGGCTGCCCGACAAGTGTACCGGTGGCCTCGAACACCTGGCCGACGTCCCGAATCTCGTGCGCCCGACCGTCACGCGTACTCATCTCGACCGTGACGACCAGCAACCCGCTGACGGGTAATACCGGCACCCGCCCGGACACCCGGAAACGGTCCGGGTCATGACGCCGCGGGGGAGGCACAGGGGCGACCGCAGCGACCGAGAGCCGGAACCGCCCAAGGCTGTGCTCGCGCGTGCCTTGGGCCAAGTCAATTCGGAAGACTGTCCCGACCTCAAAACCAACCGGCTTCTCAAACTCGAAGATGGCCTCGTGTAGACGTCCCTCCTGCGGATCGATCGACCACCCGGTTTCAGGATCGCCGTCCAAGACAGCCGTAACCGGCCACCCACCATAGCTCTCCTGGAAGAAATCCGCCCGCGGATTCCGCAAAGGTACAGTCACGGCCTTCTCAAGGCTCCCGCGAGGATGGACACGGACGCAGAGCTCAGTCAGGCAATAGTTGCCGTTGATCGCACGCCCGGGACCGCGTCCGGGCAATGTGTCATCCGGCAAGGCCTCGATCCTCAGCGCAGTCAGGCCCTGCAAGGTCGTGTCGGCATGAACAGTGTACGTATCGGGAGACGCCACGACGCCCGTCGCCAGGATCGAGCCGTCCCTCTGAACAGTGAGGGTTGAGCCAGCGGCGGAAACCGCTTGAGTAGGGGACAGTGCGGCCCAGGGCGATTGATCCACCAATGCGGGGTCCGCACTCCCGACGTACCGAGCGGTGACAGGGACCTCTCGACTGGCCGTCGCGAAAGCACCCGGGATCGGGCATTCCGGCAACGCATGGTCCAACGCGTTCCTCTCCCCCGCCGGCACGACTTCCACCAGCACGACTTGGAAGGGACGTAGACAGATCACCGCGGTTTCACGAAAGGGCTCGCTTGGAGGGAGCAGTCGGGCAGGCTCGGGGTACCAACGATGGAGGTCCCATTCACGGCCTGGCGGGAGGCCCCAATCGGGGTTTAGGCGTAGCGTGACCGCGGTATCTTCCCACGAGGTGTTGTGGAGCGCGATCAGCGCACGCGTACCGTCAGAACAACAGTAGCCATAGGGCTCGTCTCGCTGTGGATTGCCAACCACGAAACGCGAGTTACGGAAGCAGTCCGGCCGGGCCCTGAGCAAAGCAATGAACTCAGCTATCTGTTTGCGTTCCGGTGGCGAAAGCCACGCGGTGTCACTCCACGGCTGGGCCAGCATTGAGCCCCGGCAAAGGTCCATCAGGAAGCCTTCCTGCCAGCGTTCCTTGCCGATGCTGCTGTTCCACCACCAGTCGGAGAACCAGACTCCAAGCGAGTCCTTCCCGAGCGCTGGCACGTCAGAGGCGTGCCACTGTGCCTGGTCAAGCTTGTGGGTGACGCTGTCACGGGCATGCGGTGCCGGTAGCGTACTCGGGCTCGCCGCTTCGATGCCCAGTCCTGAATCGAACAGGGTGTCGCCATGCAGCAACCACCATGGGGACCGATACCCCCAGTAGAGCATGAGGAAAAGGTCAGGACACTCGTCGTCAAGCGTGTGAAGGAACTCGATCACGGCGTCCATGATCGGTTCACTCGAGTAGATCCCCGGAAGGTGATCGTGGCCGGGATTGAGACACGTCGTTGCCAGGTTGTCGAACTTGAGTAGCCGTACACCGTTATCCCGAACGTGATCCAGGAACGCATCGACATACATGGACCGAATCGGCTCCGTGGCACGACAGAAGCACTTCCGGCCCCAAGGGACCTCCTTCTGGCTCTCGGGACGATCCGGGTCAATGTTCAGGCAATCCTGAACGTCCACGTTGCCGCCAATGGACCACGCCTCGCCGGAGCTGTCGATCCAGAGCCCGAGTGCCGTGCCCAGCTTCCCGAGCTCTGCCTTGATCCGGTCAAAGCCGTTGGGGAAGCGGACCGGGTCACACTCCTTCAGCGTTCCCTCGTAGTCCACCCAGAAGTCGACCGAATACAAGTCGAACCGCAAGCCTGTCTGGCGTTGCCCTTCGGCGACCTTGGCAATGCTGTCGAGAACGAACTCCTCGGTTTCATCGAAACTGCCGTTGGGCCGGGCGCCAAAAGGCTCGAAGATGGCATAGGGCCGATCATGCCCCCGTATCGTGCGCCGCATGCGGCTCGTGACATGGGTAAGGAAGGCGGCTCGTGCCTGCCCCACCAGTGCTGTTCCGTAGACCGCTTCCATGCTGTGAAAAGAATCGTCCGCCGCGAGACGCGCGCCCGGATACTGGCGGAGAGTGAGCCGGGTGCCATCCACAGAAGCCGCCCCGCCCGGATGCGCCAGGGACACAAAGAACTCATCGTCGATGTAGGCAGGGAAGCCCCGCTTCATGCCGACCGCCGTCGACAGACGTCCCGAAACAGGATAGTCCCCCAAGCGCACATTCAGAAGTCGGTTCCATGCCTCATCACCAGTATTCCGGATAGACACGAACTTGTGCAGGACCGGTTCTGAACTCCCCCACCGGTACGTCACTGTGACCACCGCCTCAGATCCCTCGGACGCTAACCCAAACACAGCCTCCAGGTCCGGACCCGTTGCCTCGAGGGGGGCGCTGACCAGGCGCAGAGCCGGTGTCGTCAACGGACCAGCCGGTAGGCCCAAGTCAAACGCCGCCTCAGGGCCGTCTCCCAGCAGCACCGTCCGCCCCGTCTGACGATTCTCCCAGGAAACAGCACGCAACCCCTCGCTCGTGTCCAGCACCAGGGAGAACGTAGGCGAAGTCAGAGCCACACGCCCCTCCGAAACAGCAACGGCACACGACGTGGCAGACATTAAGGCCTCCTGACCATGGGGCTCGACGGCCAGCCCCACCAATACCGGCACCAACACCAGCGCGCCAACCAGCGGGCCAAGATACCCGGGCTCCTGAGTTAGGCGTGGGGCGAACATCAGTTCCGGTAGGCCGGGATCTGGACATCGATGACGTGGCGAACTTGAGTGATCTTCCAGTTGAGATGAGCGGGATCAGCCATGTACTCCATGCTGGGTTCCCACCCCAGGCGCGAGTCGAACTCCACCAGCGGGATGGCTTCACGTGTGTTCTCTATCTCGGCCTCGGCTAACGCAGCCAGGCGCCCAAGGACCTTCGCCCGTTCCGCCGCATCGGTCACGGTGGCCAATTCCTGATGCAGTTGCCACCACCGCTTCACATTGATCGTCGTCCTCACACAGCAGAGAATGAAGGCCCCCAAGCCCTGCGCTCGGCGACACTCTGTGAGCTTGCGTTGCGGAGCAAGCGCTACGGCTTTTTCCATCGCGACAACCCCATCAGCCCACTGTTCCGCCATCGCTGTCAGACAGGCAATCTCACCGTCGACGATGGAGGGATCGTGCGGCCGGTAGGCCGTCCTCATGATCCGGCTCCCGAAGTGTGCGTAGTCCGCACTGGGGAACTCAACTGCCTCCTCGGCAAACTCCAGCGGGTAGGCCGGACCGACACGGAATGGCCCATACTGATCCTCGTTGGTCGGAACGTAGTCGAGGATGGCCTCGCTCCAGCAACGCCAGGCTTCCAGCGCCAACGGAGCGCCCTGCTTCCCGAACTCACGGACAGCAAGTCGCTCGGTCACCGTCTCGGTCGGGACACGCGGGGCCCAATAGGCCCACTTGGCCATGTCGTTGACAACGGATGGCCACCAGGCGAAATGGTGCGATTCCATCAGGCCGCACAGCCCCCATTTGCGGTGCGCCTCCAGCAAGGCATCGTGGCGGCGCCCCCACTGGAAAGGAATCGGCTCGTAGGGCACGACCCCGAAGTCCCAGCTCAGCCCCCCCGTGTTGCTCATCGCGTAGAGGGGGAGACCGCGAGCATGCGCTGCCTCGGCCTCACTCGAGAAGTACGTTCCGGGACCAACAAACGACGCGGTGTAATCGACACAACGGGTCGGAACGCCGCGACGCTCAACGTTCTCGAACATCTCAAATGTGACCTCGAGAGATACATCGTCCGGCAAGGACTGGATGAGGGCGAGACGTTCGGCTTCAGGCGCCCACCCCCAGTTGTAGGTCCAGAACACGACGTCCGCCTCGGGGTTGTACTTTCGGATGACCCGCTTCACCAGGTTGAGCCAATCGGGGTAGTCGAAGCAGGGCCACCAGCCCGGGTTGGGTTTGGTGTCGGTCGGGAGGCGCTGTTTCCGCAGTCTGCCGGTCGTGTTCGGATCCCGACTGGGAAATTCGCAGGACTCACCGACGAAAATGATGCCCTTCGCCCCCGAGTGGGCCTTCATCAGCTCCCCATAGGTGGATTCATAGAAGGCTTCGGCATCGGGATCGTCCGGGTGTTTCTCACTGAGCAGATAGCTGTAGAGGTAGACGTCCAGGCCGAAATGTGCCGTCCTGGCAATCAAGTCGTTGATATCCAGGTAGCCCACGGTCGTCCGATCCACGCCTTTGGCAAAGACCAGAACGGCATCCATCCCGGTATGGGCGATCGCGTTGAGATGAGCGTCCGGAAACTGGTCAAGTCCCCAGCCCGAATGGACCATCCGCGGGGAAAACACCGGCTCGCGCGTTTCGTCCGCCGGGGTCAGATAGGGTGCTTCCCGCAGGTTCATCAGGTCCTCGAGGTAATAGCACGCCTGCCCGATACCACGCTCATCACAGCCGCACACCACCAACCGGCTCGGGGTCCGCAGAATCCGGTAGCTGCGAGGAACGGACAACTCACCTCCCACCCCCGCAAGCTGGTCAGCGGTGCCCAGAACGATGGTCTGTTCTGCGGCTCGGGCCGCTGTCGGCAAATCGGGATCACGGACCAGCAGCACGGAGACGTTCATGCTGGTCAGCAAGTAGTCTTGCAGATCCTGAGCCACGCCGATCACATAGGAAGATGCCTCCGCAGAAACAGCGATCCGCCAGCCGTTCCCGATCACGGCCTCCCCAGGCTCGGGGCGCAGTTCAGGATCAAGCCGGTTGGGCCGATGGACTTGATCAAGGCGTTGACGAAACTCGTAGTTGCGTTCGGTCATTCGTTTTTCTCCCACAGCTCACGGAAAACATGATCACTTCACGGTGGTCTCACAAACGGCGAAACCAGCCTCACTCCACTGCCGTGACTGTCCCATCGCGAGCGATCCAGAAAAAGCGCCCCTGACGCTGGAAGGTCAGCTCGACGTCGCGGCTGAACACCCGAATGGTTTTGGACAGCTCGGGCCCAAACGTGACCGTGCGCACGAGCGCCCGTTCTGTCGTGGCAACCCCGCTCCAGACGGCCGTCCTCTCGTCCAGGACGCGGTACTCGCCATCGATGTCGTAGTTGAGGACCTTGCCGCGCCGAAGGTGGTCGTGGAACGGCAACACCTCGTCATAGCCACGCTGGATGTCGAGCACATTCAGAGCAAATCCCCCCATCTCCGCCCGATCCATGGAACTGAAATCCTCGGGCAACTGCTCTCCGGGAGGACGTGGCGAGAAAATCGCGATGGTCTCGGCACCACGCAACAGCGTGTGGATCGCCATCTCTTTGTACCCGCGAGCTGACGCGATCTTGAGTCCCTTCTTTGCCTGACGAGGGGCGTTGCGGTTGCTCCAGATGTAGCAGACCCAGGGCACCAGGATCTCGCCCGGCTCGAGCACCCGGGCACAACTTGAGAAGTGTTCGACGCAGTAGTAGAACACGTTCCAGTCCATTGTGTCTTGATCCCGACCGGCTCCACGCCATCCCGGGATGTAGTAGCAGCGTGGCTGGGCCACGTTGAAGCCGCTGCCGGACCATCCGTACGCGGGAGACTTCCCCGGAACGGCAGGCTCGCGGCGGACAGGGTGAGCAAAGAAGTTGCCGACCGGTACACCGGGGAACACGGAACGGGCAGGCTCAACAAACCCAACGCGATACGCCCGCCCCAGCGCCGTGTCGGCAATCGCGCTGTATTGCTCCACGCTCTGCAGCCCGTCGACCCCGTAGCGCCCAACACAGCGAGAACACTTGCGCGCCTCCGCAAGCGCGGCATTGAGCCGATCCTCATTCTCTGCCCCATTCCTCAGATAAGTCCCGGACTCGGCATCGAGCCACATGCTCGCAGGCTCAATCCCGTGCTCCTTGAGGAAAGCGCATACCCGCTTGGTATTCTCCGCGTGCACGGGTAGAGCGGGGTTTACGTGCATCCACGAAGGACAGGTAAAGTCACGATTGGGCTCCATCTCGTCCACGGTTGCGTGGGAAGGACGAGCCGGGGGCAGATGATCGCACCCAGTCCCGCTGGGGGGCTGGCGGTGAGCACGTTGGACCCAACCTTGCGGCAGGATGACCAGTGGCACGCCACGATCGCGGAAATACCGAAGTTTGGGAAGTGCTGCCTCCGCCTGCTCCAGGCTGCTGACATCCTGGAACAACGGGCTGATGCCGCGATCAATCCACGCCTGCCACTGCTCAGGCGTGTCCCCGGCTCCGGCCCAGACGAGGATCGGCCAACGGTCGCCTCGCGGATAGCTGAGCGGCGGAATGTACTGGCGCAACACAGCCAGGGAACGCTTCTCCATCTCAACCCCGGAGCGACGCATCTCGTCCCGTTCCTCAGGCGTCAGATCCTTGCGAAAGTCCGGGGCCGTGTAGCCCACAAAACTCGACAGATGCTCAGGAACAACCGGCCCACCCCGGCTGGCAGCCACCATCTCGTCCCTCCCGGGGGGCGCAGCCGCGCCGGTCGCCACCAACATGGCCGGGATCCCAAATGCCAACGTTCTGATTCCTGCCAGACCGCCTTGCATAGCCATCTCCTATTATGCACCAACCCACAGGGCAAGGCATGTCAGCCGACACCCTCACCCACTAGTCATTCAAGCGAAGGAGTTGGAAGTCATCGACGTAAAGTCTCTCACCCGGGGCCATGTTGTCCACTGTGACGATGATCAACACCTTGGCAACATCCTTCCCGTCGGCCTTGGCCGGAATGTCACCGTACGCACTCAAGGCAACCCAACCGCCCGCCGGCAAGCCCTGGGTGCTCCGCTCGAGGACGGCACCCCGTAAGACCGCGCCGTCTTCAGCACGGGGGGAAACGCTGATGGTGACCTTGGCTCGGGAGTTCAAGGGCTGCGGTGTCCGCACAAACGCAACGGCCACATATCGCCCCGGTGGCACCACGAGCTTCCGGTTCACGCCCCCCCGCCTCATGCCTTCGTAGAGCACAGAGGCCGTCCCTGTGCGCCCCTCCCCCTGCACTAGTGCCATGGTCCCAACCCCATGCTTGACCCAGAATACCCAGCCGGTCGGCGTGCTTCCCTCTCCTGCGTCCTCGAACGACGGGTTTGATGCAAGTTGCTCCGCGACCGCCGTGGCACTCTTAAGCTGACGTCGGTAGTCATCGCCGTCGGGCGTCGCGACCTGGCGCAAAAACGGGCGATCCTTGATCATCCTGAGGTCCCACGTAAACGGTTCGCGGATGAGGAACTGTCGGTACCCGACCGGTGTCCCGCGAAATCCCTCCTCAATCCGTTCCGGAGCGTGTCGTTGTCTGCGGCGCCGTGCTGTGTCGTAGGAGCCTTCCGCGGTGAGGAAGTTGTAGAGTTTCATATAGGCGGGGAACCAACGATCCGTGTGTTCCTCACTGTAAGAGACGATCTTCTCTCGGTATGCCTCGAATGCGTCGAGATGATGCTCGATCTTCAGTACGTTCTCATGTGTCGACCGGACCTGACATTCACCGTAAGCGGCCATGACGTTGCAGCAGAGCTTCACGAAGTCGAAGTGGTCGCGCGTGAGACGTACCCAGTTGCGAGCGCGATCAGTGTCGACCTTCGCTTCGGCCGCGCAGAGGATGCCGTCGAGCGTATTCAGCAGTTCGGGTGGGTACATGGACGTCAAGCGGTCACCGGCTACGGCTTTGTCCCGGTTGAAGTAGTTGTACATGAGGATGTCCGACTCGGGCACGTAGAGCTGCCTGAAGAAGTCGATCATCTCTTCCGCGGCCGCGCCGTAGATACCACGGCAGTATTCCGCCGTCAGGTCCTTGTAGCTGAGTGTCGAGTCCTCGCACATCTTGCCCATGGTATAGTAGGTCGGCCCTTGGAGTCCCCAGTTGGCCCCGCCGCCGCAGAGGTAGATCCCGATGAAATTGTGCTTCCGAAGATAACCGATCCGTTCGGCGATCTGACGTGGCGTCACCATCACACCGAAGCCCACTCCTCGCCAGGCAATGAGGTACCAGCACATGTAGGTCGTCTTGGCCCTTAGCTTACCTTCCCAGCCCCCGATGATCCGTGGATCGACATCACAGACCTCCCCAACGGTGTTGGTCGGCCACGCGTCGAACGCCTTGGACGGTGTGACGCTCGTGGAATAGACCAGCAAGTGCACCGTCTTGTCCGGATGCGACACCATGCATTCGTCCGCGATCCACTTGTGCACATCGTGAATGCGTTCGCACGGGTTGTCCTTGAGATACGTGTACAGCCACTCATCCGTGGTGAGTCCGAGCTTATTGGCACGCCCACGGTAGGTGTCCAGCTTCTCGCAGGCCGCACACTGGCAACGCAGATAGCCATCGGACTGACCGAGCTGCACCCACTCAAAGCCGGCGTCAAAGAGGGTACGCGTTTCCTTCAGCAGGATCTGTCGGACCTCCGGATTCGAGGTGCAAAGATGTCCGCTCTTACTGTCGGTCCGTTTGCCGTCGATGAGCGCGAAGTACTCGGGATGATCCTTGTAGTAGATGGCCGGGGGAACCCAAGTGGGCCAAGAATGGCCGCCGAAGGTGCATAGCTTGATCGCGGTCCGGTTGTTGTTGGCGATGGCGGCCGGCCCGAGCTGCGAACCGTACACGTAACGACCATGCAGGAACGCGAATGGCGGCGTGTACACAATGTCCGTGTCGTCCGGCACCGCGACGTCAGCAGACGGCGGGACGAATTCCCCGTCCGGAGCCGGCAAGAACCAGCGCACGCCGCAGAAACGCTCCAGAAACGTGGTTGCAGCCTTGCAGGTTCCTTGAGCCCCGCACTGAACCTTGGACGCGCGTCTCTCCCCGTCCTGCCAGCGTTCACGCTGCAGCGTTGTCAGAGTGTCACGACCAAGCAGATACAGGACGTTGCCCTTCGCGACCAGCCTGCAGCCGTCGTACTGCAGGTCGGCCGCGTCGACCCCGGCCGCCGCGGCCAACGTCGTGTGGCCGACAGAAATCAGGTTCCCAGCGGGGCACCGCCCTTCCGGCAAGACGGGCAACTCCGCACCAGACACCTTCTGAACGTAGGCACGAATCCACTCCGCCGCACGGGTCGCGACATCCCCGGCATCGTCGGGCACCACGATGGTCGCCATCGCCTTCCCGTCACTGACAATCTCCAATCCCGACACGCGGACGTTTGGGAGAAAACAGCTCGCCACGAGAACCACAGCCATCCACCAACAAGCACGATCAGGCTTCACGGTCATCTCAATCCTCCACGGTCTCTGGCGCCCCGGTGGCGGCAGGAAGCGCAGCCGGCAAGGGACGCGAGTAATGGGTCTGCCCCATGTACTGCGAGCCTCGTGCCAGCTCCATCATGTACTTCCTGTCTTTCCGCAACTCAGGGATGCCTTTCGCACCAGACACAGTCCCGGGATGCCAGATAATGATCTCATCATCCACCAGCCACACGACCTCCTCTCGAGCGTCACCGCCGATGTCCCCAATCATGTGGAAGAAGCCAGGATTGGGGAGCGCGCGATTGGGATCCCGGATGACCTTCATTGCAGCGCCTTCCCACCAACCGTAGATCGTTCCGCCCTTGCCCCGTGGCATTGGGCTGAAGTAGTCTGCAGCACTCAGAACACTGCCTGCCGCATCCCACATGTTGATTCGCGTCTCGGCGTAACCGTCCTTCTTGGCCTGCCAGCCGAAACACTCCAGGCCCGGGCGGCGCAGGTCGAACTCGCCGCATCCCTCCTGGCTGTGTGTCTTCCGTTCCTTTCCCCAGATCACCGCGCCATCCTGACCGGACACAACGCCGGTAAACGCGGCTGACTGGCTCCCGAACAGTACTTCAAGGCCGGGACGATCGGGGACAATGTCTGCGGCCACGGCCAGGTCGACATGCCCGATATCCACCGTCCACAGCAGGCTTCCATCATCATCCAGAACGGTGCTGCCTACAACAACCTCATCCTTGCCGTCGCCATCCACATCCGCGCAGCAGGGCACGTGCGCCCCGTGACCATCGACGTCAGCAGTCCAGAGGACGTTCAGGTCACCATCGTATGCCCGAAGAGTCTGCCGGCTACCGTAGTGCCCCCCCTTCGCAACCAGGAAAGGCTTGATGCCGTCGAGATAACCGATGAAGAGCTGCTGGTCATCAGGGAATCGGTGATGGGGCGGCCATGGCGCCTTGGCTAGAATACGCCCTGAGGCGGGATCGAGCTTGACCAGCCAATCTTTGTCGCCCTGCTTCGCGACAAACCCGGGCCACTCACCTTCGGGGTCGTCCGCAGCCCGGCAGTAGACCTCTGCAACGCCGTCGCCATCCATATCAAAGGGGATGATTGGCCCGAAGTTGACGCCCACATTGACACCGGGACCTTGGTCGAAGGTCCATAGGGCCTTGCCGTCGTGATCGAACGCATAGACCTTGGCAGGATGGGTGTTACGGCGCGTGGAGGAACCGCGATTCCGGTAACTCCACGCTCGCCACTCCTTGACCACGATCTCAGGCTCCGGGTCACGGTCGAGATTTGCCAGCGCAAAGGGCGCTCCCCGAAGGCCCCAAATGCCCCCGGTGGCAAACCCCTGGAAATCCGCCAGCTTGATCGTCTCGGTGTGGGGCGGCTCTGCCGCGCCGGAAGCCACAACCACGAGGAAGGCCACTACAAAGCTATGGCTCAGTGCCGTATGCATCATCTACAGACTCCTGTCATCTTCCAGTCAGTGTGAAAGGTACCGTCCCACTCCGGCTTGGCCTAGCCGCGACTACCGAGAGCGGCCTTCCCTGCCCGTCAGAGCCGCGACTACCAGGAGCGGTCTTCCCTGTCTGCCTTCCTGCCCTCCCCCCTCCCGTTGGTCAGGGCTCTGACAGAGCACCGCGACGACTCAACTCGTCCTCGCGATTTCCTCGCGCGCCAACTCAACCCATCGGCTCAGACGCCTTGGCTCGTTCTCTAGCGTGTGGACATCCTTCATAGCGATCTCCACGGGGCAACCATTGGCGGCGGTGAGTTCCAGCGTGGTGCGGAGGTCTTTCCTGATCAGGGCTTCGTCGAAGCGCGGTGTACTGATCAAGGTCGGGTTTGGTTTGCGGGAATAGACATAGTCCGAGCCCATGGCCTCGGCCATGATGGCTTCATTGCAGAGAGGAGCAATCGATACGGAACGGAGTCCGGGAAAGCGTCGAACGACATCCCAACGCGTGTGCACCGGCTCGCAGCAACCGTAGTAAACGAGGCCAAAGCGTTCGGCGATCTCAGCCTGGTAGGGAAAGATGAACTCCTCGAACTGCGTCGGGCCCACACCTACGGTTTCCTGGCTCTCAAGCAACACCCACAGGTCAGCCATGGCAACTGGATCGGAGCTGCTCTCGGCCGCGCGTGGTAGATCGTGTGTGTACCCACAGCTCCCCGACCCCACATAGTCCGCTTCGTTGTTAAGGGACAACAGGCCTTCGTCCTCAAGCCACTGGGCAAACACAAGGTGATCATCGCACAAGAAACGCATGATCCGGTGCAGGCCATCCGGGTCGTCGTACATGGTCAGCATGAGGCCCTCCAGGCCAATCAGGCGAATGGCTTGAATGGTCATCCCCATGGTCCACCAGAATCCGCCTCGCATACGTACCGGTAAGATGTCGCCCAGAGCATCCTCAAGCCGGGACTTCGCGGCCAGCGTCCCGTCGCGGTCGACGCTGAATGTCCGCGCCTGGAGCAGGTCAAACTGGGCGTCTATGTCGGTGATAGGTGCGTCCCAGGATCTGGCCGTCAGGTAGTCACTGTCAACCCGATGTTCGACCGGCTCAACGCCGTACCCGGTGGTGCTGACATGCCACCGCCGATCGAGGAAAGGCTCAAACGCATGGTCATCGCGCAGTTCTTCGAAAACCCAGATGTCCTGCCGCAGAGCACGCTCAAGACCTTGCGCCCAGCCGTCGACACAGCGGAGTTCCGGGTCGAAAGGCGGTGACGCCTCGCGAATCCCCCCCCACTCGGCCAGGACCATCGGACGAGAGGGGGCCCCGGAATGCAGGTCCAGCCACGCCTGTCGACGTTCCAGATTCACCGGATCGTGGGCAATCTCAAGCCGGCGCTTGGCCAGCTCACGGAGGAGGCGTCGGTCACGAGCTGTAGAGGGGGCTGAAACTGCCATTTATCTCCTCCGGGCCACAGGTCAGACAACGCACGGCGCACGCACGAAAAGTACGGACAGCCGCGCCACAAGCACCGAGAAGAACGTACACCCCGAAGCGCAAAAGTCGCCAGCCTTCCTCTCTCGTAATCACCTTGACATAGCTATCTTCTTGGCCTAGTTTTTGGACATACAAGAGGGCCTTGTGTCAAATTTGGTGGATAACTGCCATGACAAACGTGAATATCGGTGATCTGAAGAACCACCTCAGCCAGTTCCTCTTGCGCGTCGAGCAAGGCGATGAGGTGGCCGTGTGCAAGCGAAACGTACCTGTGGCCAAGATCACTCGCCTGCCGCGGAAAACGGCGAACAGGACCGTGCTGGGTTCTGAGCCGGGAAGCGCAACGGTCACGGGAGATCTTACGGAGCCGGCCATGCCCGCCTCTGATTGGAACATGCTGGGGGAGACCTGAGACATGCGGATCCTCTTGGACACATGCTGTGCCATCTGGGCCATCTCTGATCCTGCGCAGATCAGCAGTTCAGCAGCAGACGCCCTGTGCGCCAGGGAGAACGACGTCATGGTGTCCCCCATTTCCTGTGCCGAGGTGGCCTGCCTGGTGGATCGTGGCCGACTCACCTTGACGCGGCACTGGAAGCCGTGGTTCAACGACAACATGGAGACCAATGGCTGGCAAGTAGCCACCATTGACTTACCAGTAATCCAGGAGGCGTACTCGCTGCCCGGCGAGTTCCACCGAGACCCCGCCGACCGCATCCTGGTAGCGACAGCCCGGCTCCTCCGGTGCCCCCTACTGACCGCCGACCGCAAGATCCTCGACTACCCTCACGTGCAGACGATCTGGTAGAGTCAAGATGACTTGCGGAGGAGGATTGCTCACCCGGTCCGTTGTCCCCGGAACCCGGTCCTCAATAGACCAACCCGCGGAAGCCGCTGATGCGGTGGAACGTGATGAGATTGCCGTCGTGCGGGCTCTTTGCCCGACCGTCACCGGAACGGCTGAGTACAACCAAGTCATCGCCATCGATGCACAGGGACGCATAGTGACGGGACGCCTTCTCGACCTCGCCGATCGCGACCATCCCCGCGAAGCACCAGTCGACCATGTTCCGCGAGAAGTGCAGTTGCAGGCGGCGACGCTCGTTGTTGGCCAGGTTGAATCGGTCAGGCGGCAACGTCTCCAGCTTCCGCATCGAGTCCGTCGCCTGTGTACTCAGAAGCCAGTAGAGCGCCATCTCAGCGTCATAGACGACGTGGAACTTCATCTGGCCGCCGGGCATGGGCAGGTAGAGGCAGCGCTTCCCGGATGGAACGGTCTCAAGTTGGGTGACCATCTCTCCGGTGCCTGCCACGGCCCCCTGCTCCACAACCTTGGACAGGCACGCGTAGCCCGTGCCGCCCGTGTGAGCCCGGGAAACCAGGTGAAATGTGCGCCCACTGGGGTCATGCCAAACGTGGTCCGAATCGGTAATCCGCACGACATGCGTCTCCAGCCAACCAATGGGAGCACAGTCCCGCCCCGGAACGCGGCTGATAGAGCGCTTCCGCTCCGTGTGATAGAACGGAACGCCGAAACAGTCCATCTCATCCATCTCGAAGAGATCCTCAAAGACAAGCTGTGACGCAAACGTCCAGTTCTCCCGTTGGGTCAGGTCAGCGTCAAGGCGGCCCCGCATGAGAACGGGTGCGATGTTCGCGACCGCCCACCCCTTGACGCCCCGATCCACGCGTACTTCCATGACCGCGTAGACACAGCCGTGGTCGTGCCACACATTTGCGGGAGCCTGGTGCCAGTTCTCCCCGTCCGTCAAAGCGCTCGGCTCAGACCACGTATCCCCGTCGTCATCCGAGCGCAACACCATCGGGTCATGGCACTGTCCGAGGATATACACGCTGTTGCCGGCCACGAACGGACGCTGATGCATGAACGGGTAGTCTGCACGGTGTTGCCAGGTCACGCCGCCGTCGTCACTGGTGAATACCTTGCCTTGGACAGGCCGCCCGTAGCGGATGCCTTTCGGATCCGGCCATTCCGTCATCCCCGGGCCACCAAGGTCCATCGTCGCGACCAAACGTCCCGAGTCAAGCCGACAGATCCCCGGACTGTAGCAGTAGACCCGGGCCGAGTCCGGTGACTCGAACAGAACGGTGTGATCCTGAGCCAGCAGGGGAACACGCTGCATGGAATGCCTCTGCGAAGTCGGTGAATTGCTGCGACGAGAAGATACGCCGACTGCACGAATCGGCAATGCCTCACCGTACGCCGTGCGGCCTGTCGGGGTACTGGCTTCCAGAGTGGGCGGAGGCATCCGTGCCTCCGATTCTGAATTGAGCAGATCACCGCGCAGGGATACACGGTGCCACCTTCAGGAAATGGCGATCGGGGGCCGCCCGCCGTACAAAGCAGAAAGGCGGCATTCCGCACGCATGACAGAATCACGTGTTGTTCATCGCTGATGCTCCCAGTATTCTATGTAGACGCGAGCCATGGAGTGATACTCCAGACACACTTTCACTGCAAGCCGTTCCCCCCGGGAAGCGCGCCAGACCAGTAGGTCACCTCCAACACAGAGGCACGACGCCATGCGAACCCCCATCGCTCTTCCCGCCGCCCTGGCCCTCAGCGGTTTGGCCGCGTGCTCGGGGCCACGGGTGGCCAATAAGGACCTCGGGCTGCAGTTGGCAGCGAATCCACCAATGCAGGTGATCACGCGCACGCCGCCGCCACCACCGGTCCCCGCAGAGACGTTCGAGATCCGTGAGGGCTTCACGCTGGTCAGTACGTTGGGCACCTTCCGAGAGGCCATCAAGCGGGACGGTCAGAAGATTCGCATGAAGCCCGGCATCTACCGAGCAGAGGAGGCAGATCCCCCCATGGCCGTCCCGCTCCTGCATGCCCCCGAGAAAGCCGACGGCACAGTGCCTCTCAACCATCAGGAACACATCTTCGCGGTCAATGGCTCGAACAACCATTTCGACCTGCGTGGAGCGGTCTTCGAGACACCGGTCTCCGTCCAGAGCACACTTTCCGGCCGAGCCCACGTCGCCGACACGTGGCACATCAACGGAGCCGGCAACACCTTCGAGGGTGGGTACTTCCGCAACGTCATCGACAAGCCGTACCCGGACTACCGAGTCACAGAGAACGAGTTTGAGGTCTGCAACGACGGCAACACCTTCCTCGACTGCACGTTCGTGATCCGCGGTTCGATCCCCTACGGCTACACCGACTACTATGGCAAAGGTGGCCCCAACTTCGGGCGCCTCAACAAGCACTCGTTCATGTCCATCCAGAACGCCAACAACACCACCCTCGTCGGCTGTCGCGTGTACCAGCAGTCCTTCGGGCACTGTGTGCATTTTCACACGGTAGACGGAGCACTCATCAGAGACTGCCACTTCACCGGGACGCTGCGTCCGACCAACGACATTTTCCGAGAAACCGTCGGACGTGCCAGCGAATATGGTTTCCAGGTCATGTATCGCGGCAAACGTCACATCCCACACGACGAGATGATCCCATTGACCGAAGACGGCGTTCGCTCCTATGAGAACGTCCGAAACATCACCGTCGTCGACACCGTGGTCGAGCGCATGAGGGGGTGCTTCCAGCTGCTCTGCGTCGGAGACGTCATGCTGGACAATGTGACCGTCCGCGAAGCCGGAGACTTCGGTTTTGATCTGAGTTCGGGGGACAAAGGGCGAGTCACCATGCGTAACTGTCGCGCGGACATCGCCTACAACCCCGTGTTCAATCTCACCCGTGGCAAGGCCCCCAAGGGGGCATCCTACGAAATGACCATCCTCGATCCGCCGGATGGGGCACGCCCGACGCCTCGAGCAAGTCTCGGCATCATCGCAGGAGACACCTGCATGTTCACGCTTCACGACGGCACGACCCGGCCGGTCGCGGAAGAAGCCAACGTGCTGCGCTGCGGCGGCAGGCGCGGTCTGGTCAATTCAACCGTAACCAATCACACAACCGCCCGCCTCATTCTGGACAAGCACGTTCGGAACTGCCTCATCCGCTCCCATGGCCCCGTAGAAGACAACGGCCAGGGGAACACCATTGTCCGACTCGGGCTGGAGTAGCCGGACCGCACATCAGACCCGTTCGTGATGGCGTGATAGCGTCTCCGAATCTCCGTGCTCACGCTCTCACGCTCTCCACAGACGTGAGACTGGAACGGCCCTGGCCTGGCCCCGATGTCCGTCGCACAGAGACGCCGAGCGCCACACAGTAGAGAACACTCGCAAGCAACAGTGACGCGGAGGGCATGTCCAGCGTCTGAATCATGGTCCATCCCACAAGCGGCCCCGTGGCCGCCCCCAGATCCAGAGCTGTGGCATAGCGGGCGTAGGCCTTCCCGCCCCGCCCCCCGGCTTCGGCTGGAAGCACGGCCAGCATTGCCGTGCTGGCGGTGAAAAACACCAAGACGCCGAGAACCGGGAACAACACCCCGGGGAGAACGCCGGCACAAGCCAGGCTCACAGCCGCGCAAACACAAGCGACTCGCTCCCCTCTGAGCCTCCCGAAACGATCGATGAGAACGCCGAGAGGACCTGCCCCGATGGTATTGATAACGTGTCGACACGCCAGCACGAACCCGCTGAACGCCGTCACGCTGACGGCCGTCCCCAAGAGCTGTCCGCCTTCCCCAAGACGTTCCCGCAACAGGTAGCCAAGCGTCGAGGCCACCAGCCCAGGTCCGGCACACCCGGCCACGAACCCCCGAACCATCAGAGACGTGACGCTTCCCGTAGCGTCGGCACTGACTCGCGGCATTCGAGCGCGCATGTGACGGCCGTGGTGGCCCCGCCCCAGCAGCGCACACGGAATACCGAGAAGTGAAACTCCCGCGAAAAGCCCCAAGGTCATGCGAAACCCAACGGCATCGAAAAGTAAGGCTCCCCCAAGGCAGCCGAGGATGGAGCCAGTTCTGAAAACACCGTTGAACACCCCCATTACCCTTGCCAATCGATCGTGGGGGGTCACGTCAATGCAGGTCATCACCCCGATCTGGCGTATGAAGGACCAACAGCACCCCCAGAAGGCCCGGGCGACAAGCAACGCCAGAAATGTGGGAAACAAAGCACAGGCCCCAGTCGTCATCGCGCCCACGCCCAACGCAACGACGAGCAAACCACTGGCGCCGTACGTGGCGACCATACGTTCCGGTGCGTGGTTGGTGAGCAACCGAACCCACCGGTTTATGGACAGCAAGACACCAACCTGCAAACTGGTCAATCCCAGCGTCTCAAAGTGCACAGGAAGGATGGCGTAGAGCGCCTGGTCCCCGATAAGCGAGAACGCGACCGACAAGGACACGAACAGTACCGCTGGTTCGAAGAGACGCCCGCCTTCATGCGCATGCGATGGTGGTTCATTGAGTGTGCTGATTGGCAAATCCCTTGGCAAAATGCGTCGGCTATTCCGGCCGCTTCAGGTGTGCCGCCGATCGAGAGACGATGCCGTAGTATCGTCGTTGATCGGCGGCCCGGCTGAGCGTCGGAAGAGCCACGCCGTGAAACGGTTGCGCTCTCTAGGCGCGGAACCACTCCGGCAGCGGAGGGACAGACCTACGGGTATGCCCGCTTCGCTGCCGGAGCACTTCCACCTCCAAGAGACCAGCAACATTTGTGCGCAAGGGCTTGCCAATCAGCACACTAAAGCCATCGGCTTCCTTCCTGAGGCTGCGCCTCTGAACCAACGCCCGGGAACGTCTGATCGGGACAAGCCGCAACGCTCAGGAGTTCATCCCCATCAACCAGGCGGGACACGTCTCCCGTCAGCATGTCCCGTCGGAGCGTGAGCGTTACATCCGGGGTCTGCAGTTCCACTTCCCGGATCAGCTCGCCATAGGTTCTGGGCAGTTCACCGTCCTCGATGAATTCCTCCCGAACCGAGAGCGCGCTCACGTCCTCCGGATCTTCCAGCAGGACAATACACCAGCCGCTGAACAGCAAGTGCTCAGTGAGCATGCCGCGGCGACCTGCTACCAAAGACAGGGAGAGCAGCGTGCCGCGCTCACTGCTCTCGATCTGCAGCGGGGTATCGACGATGCTCCCCGGTGTCCGCCGTTGGGGATTTTCATCCTCGGAAGCATCCGCAGGGACACGACAACTGAGAGGCCGGATCGCCACGCACGCACCATCGCATTGGAGTACGACCCACTCACCGCAGTGCACCGTGGTTGGTTGGCCATCCCATTCTGCTCCGCCAACCAACAACCGGCCGGTCTCATGGGCCAGCCGCCACCGATCGACGATCGCACCCGTCGCTGAGTGCAGCTGACGAATCTCACGGAAGACAATCGCAGCGCCGCGTTCCTGGTGGCCTGTAAAGACCACATCGGGATGAAAACTCTCCCGTTTGAACAGATGCCGGCTTGGCCAGTCGTGAATGCTGCCCTTGGCTTCGTGCTGACGCACCACGCCCTCGTCATCTACACTCATCCACTCCAGAACCCCATATTCCGTGTTACCGAGAATGAAAGAACACGGTTTGGTCTGCCAGCCCAGGCCCCAGCCGTCGTGCATGTACGTGTTAGGCATCAGCGGGTAGTGGCTCAACGTCCCCAACCGGGCGGCTGATGTGATGTAGCTTGTGCTGAAATGCTCATCGAACGTCCGCCAACGCCGCTGGCGAGGAGTGCCGAACGCCTCTGAGGAATAGCGGTAGCCACTGCTGTCTCGGAGGACTCGGAGCAGATCCGGCATGGGTGTCTCATCGTGGCCGACCACGAGACCGTCGACCTTGAAATCGACCTCGATCCGGCAATCGAAATTGTATCCCCGGATGCTCGGCACAGCATCGGTTCCATCGTGGAACAGAGCCCAGTCGACGATGGCATCGGTCAGCCGCTTGGCCGCACTGAAGAGCTCGCCTTCTCTCTCGAATGCCATCATGAGGAGGGTCATCTCGAGAATCACCCTGATGTACACAGGTGAATGGTCCTCGCCCCATCCTGTTCCACGACGGCGGTAATAGTCGAAGTACCGGAGTCCGAATTCACGCCCCGCCTCAGTGACCTCTTCGTCTCCCAGAATGTGGCCGGCTGCCAGCAACATACCGGCATCGCTGATGCACTTGTTCGGGTAGTAGAAACTCGGGTTTTCGGACATCCGCCGGAACCACGGAAGCGCGTCAGCGAACGCGCCGACCAACTCACGTCTCTCCTCTGCGGTCAACTCGTCACGGAAGGCCAGCCAGAGCCCCGTCAACGAGGTGCAAATGAAAAAAGACGCATTGGTGTCATAGACGTTGGGATCCTCAGCGTACCATTTATAGCATCCGAACGTCGGGCTCTCGGGTGAGTCGTCACGGTGCGAACGGGTGGCTTTCAGCATCTGCAGCGTGTCGGGGTCCCGTTCCCCTTTCACCATCGCGCTGAACAGGTAGCTCGCAGTACCCGTCAGGGCGTGTGTCTCCGTCAGGTGAGTAATAACCGGGTTGTGCGGTCTTCCGCTGCGCGCAAGGAAAACGTCGCGGTCAATGGGATCGTTCGCCATGGTAAAACGCACTCCACTCCTGTTCTGACTCACTGGAGCCCACACATCACTGCCCGATAGCTTACCTCCTTAGGGCCGGCACGGAAATACCTTTGCGTTTTGAGAAGTCATTTCCACGCCGCCCCTCAAGTACACGTGGTATATTCCCAGGCCAGTAGCGCTGAACCGCAATGTAAGGAACAACCGCTTGTCACTCACACTACCCAAACGTCCCCTTGGCAAGACCGGCTTGGACGTATCCCTCCTCGGCCTGGGCGGCTTCCACCAAGTCGAGGTGACACAGGACACCATCGAAGCGGTCGTGGATCGATACCTGACCGCGGGCGGAAACTACGTCGAAACCGCCACCGGATACGGCAGGGGGGCGAGCGAGACCAAACTCGGACGCGCCCTCGCAGGGCGTCGGGACCAGATCATTCTGGCCACGAAAGCTCAGGGACGAACCCGCGACGCAGCCTGGCAGGAGCTGAACGAATCACTCGAACGACTTCAGACGGATCACCTGGACGTCTGGTTCTTCCACAATATCGGCAACGATGAACACCTCGAGGCCACAGCCGCACCCGATGGTGCTCTGGCCGCGTTCAAACAGGCGAAGGCCGAGGGACTGGTCCGCCACATCGGAGTCAGTTCGCACTGGCCAATGATGTACGTCAAGGCCGCAGAACGCCTCCCCATCGACGTTGCCCTGATCTGGGGCAACTACCTCGACTTCTGCAACTTCCCGGAGATCCCGAACACCGTTCTCCCGGCGCTGCGCGAGAAAGGTGTCGGCGTCCTCTTCATGAAGCCTCTGGCCGACGGCTTCCTCTACCGCTCCCCGCGCATGGCATTCCGCTATGCAATGGCCCAGGACGCTGACGGTCTGGTCTCGGGTTTCAACTCGGTCGAAATGCTGGAAGAAGACCTGGCCGCATGCTGCGCCCCGACCCCAGTCAGCGATGAAGAAATCGTTGATGTCCTGCGAAATGCCCCCGAGCTCGGCACCTACGTGTGTCGGCAGTGCCGGAACTGTACGGTTCTGAACAACGGGAGTGCCTTGAAACGCATCTTCGAACTCGAGGGAAAGGTCGACCGCCAAATGGACTCGCGCCGGCCTGTCAACGCTGCGGAATACGCCCTTCGCGAACGTCTGAAAGGATGGTTCGGCACGAAGGCCCGAGCCCAGGATGCGTACGAGACGACCACGCCATCGGCAGAACAACTTCTCGAGTTCGAGTTGGCTCCTTGTCGCTACGGCATTGACATCCCCCGCAAACTCCGCCTCGCGCACAGCAAGCTCGCCCGGAGCGGCCGAATCGAGTTGCTCTGACATCATGGACACAGCCCCCTCACACCACACTCCCGATTCCTCCGGGGAACCTGTAGGAGCAGGTTCTCCGCAACCGGCCGGATTCGAGCCGGCCCACAACCCTGCGCCACGCCCTCCCACTCCACGTATCCTCCTCCGCGAAGAGTCCTTCGTGGCCGTCCACAAACCTTCGGGACTCATGGTCCACCGGGAATATCGAGGCCAACGCGAAGACGCCCTGGTGCAGTGGTTGCGGGACGATCTGGGCCAACATGTGAATCCAGTCCACCGCATCGACCGTTCCACCTCAGGAATCGTGCTCTTCGCCCTGGATTCGGGAACATCCCGGGTGCTCTGCGAGCAGTTCCAGCAGCATGACGTTCGCAAGACATACCTGGCTGTCGTCAGAGGGTACACAGACGAAACGGGAACGATGGACACCCCGATGAACGGCAAGGACGGTGGGCCCAAACGCGAGGCCTTTACGGACTACAGTTGCCTCGCCACGACCGAGATTCCTCACCCGGTCGGACCGTACCCCTCGGCCCGGTACTCCCTGGTTCGGGTCCATCCCAAAACCGGACGTTGGCACCAAATCCGCCGCCACTTCAACTACATTTCGCATCCGGTCGTGGGCGACACGACGCATGGCGATGTCGAACACAACCGCTTCTACCGATCCCACTTCGGACTCCATCGCCTCCTGCTGACCGCGGTGTCTCTCACCTGCAAACACCCCGTCACGGGAGACGAAATGACCATTCGCACCACCCTTGACGACGACTTGGCCAACCTATTCCGGCAGTTCAACTGGCCCGTGGATATGGACACACTCGTGGGAGTTCAGGAACGCCTTGGAGGAGCCGGTTCTCCGTAACCGGCCGGTTCGTCTGGAGGAGCCGGTTCTCCTATAGTAACCGGCCAGGATGAAGCAACACACGTCCCAGTGCGCAACCAGTTGGGGCGAGCCAACAATGGAGGAACAGACGATGGCAGCGAAACAACAGACCGAGCGCACGTTCCCCATTCGTCCGCGCTACGTCCGGCTCTACACGGATCCCGGCGTTCCGTTGGCAGAGCGGAATTACGAGCACGCATACCTGACGTGGGAACTCCCTCTCAAGACAACCGCTCTCATCTGTATCGACTGCTGGAGTTGGCACTTCTCCGAGGAAACACTCCACCGAATCGAGACCATCTCCAACGAGCGAATAACGCCACTGCTCGCGGCGTGTCGCGCCGCGGGGATGCCGGTGATCCACATGCCGGCCAATCCCGTTGCAGAGAAGCACGCCAACTTCCGCCGCATGCGTCCGGAATCCGAGAAGGCTGCAGCCGCCTGGCCCAGCTCACCCCAATGGCCCCCAGCCAACTTCCGCAGCAAGAGCGGCCCCCATGCGCAGTTCGCACGCCCCGCTGAACCGCAGCGACGCGATCGCGAGGAGCACCGGGCAACGACCCGCGACTTCCACACGACCTGTATGCCGACCGCTGGCGAACCCGTTCTCCTCGATGGCGAAGATCTGCATCGTTATTGCGCACAGGAAGGGATCCTCCATCTCTTCTTCATCGGCTTCAACACCAATGCCTGCGTCATGATGCGCGACTACGGGCTCCCCGCCATGGTTCGGCGCGGCTACCACGGCATCCTGGTCCGGGACTGCACCACCGGCATGGAAACAGCCGAGACAGTCGCTGATCTTACCTGCACCAACGGTACCATCGCCGATATCGAACAGTTCCTGGGCTACACCGTGAGCTCGAAAGAGCTGATCAGCGCGTTGGGATAGGGCTCCCCCAACGTGAGAGGCGCCTCCGTTCGGCGACATCCTCTCCGACAGAGCCGCGACTTCCGGGAGCAGTCCTCCTCCCCCCAACGTGAGGGGCGCCCCCGACCACCATCCCTCGATGCCGCTTGTGCGGCGAGCGGCCCTTCTGTCCAGCAGGGCAAGCCCTCCGAACGCCAAGAGAAGATGCCGCCCGGGGGCCGTGCGGCGTACGAACGGAAAATGCGCCTGTATTCTTGTTCGACGGGCGGCCCCCGACCGCCGTGTCTCTACGTCCGGACCGGAGGCACGGTCGCTGTGGACATCGACCCTCCAGGAACGCAGCTTCCGCCTTCCCAGCGTGGGAGGCACCCCCGTTCGGCGACCGTCCCACCGCCTCCCTGGGAACGCCGAGCTTGCCCTGCTGAAGAGAAGGGCTCCGGCTCAGCATTGCCTTCTGAGAGGCGTCCCCGCCTGCCGTACCGACGTCACGAGCATCGCTTCGCTACCACGACATCCCGTGCGCCAGAGCCCGGGTCAGTCGCCTTTGGTAAACTCTAGATCAATTCGCAGATCAGCCCCGCGTTTCACCTCAAGATCGTGCAGGTCGACAGTCTCATAGCCCTCGGCTTTGATAAAAAGGATGTAGGTCCCTGGCGCAAGCCAGACCTCGTAGGCCCTGCGACCATCCTTGAGTGCTTCGGCGGCCACCGTCTTGACCTTCTGCTTTGACGAATCGAGAATCGTCACCTCGAAAGCCGGGGCTTTCCTGGCAATCCCGACAATCCGTCCCTTCTCCTTCCAGGCACCATGATCCTTGCTCACGTACCGCGGCTTAGCAGCCTCAACCTTCCCACGCGCCGCCCCTCTCTCCGCACCCCAGGCGGAAACACAGCAAAAAAGGCCCACAGCCCCGCAAACCATCACAGCGATACAACCCAATTCGTGTGTCTTCATCCTTCGCCTCCAACAGATTTGGGCCAAGACAGACGCCAATGAGCAAGACTCTACCGCACCTTCCCATGGCCGTCGACCTCGACCAGAGCCATATCATGGCCGCGGACCCACAACTTCACGTGATGTAGGCCGGTCCTCGACCGCCGAGCCTCGTGGGCCCGTCGGCAGGCACAGTCCACAGCGCTGGGAACTCGCCTCCCGGGCAAGTACATTCAGTTGTGGCCCGTCCTGTCACCCAATGGAGCTTGGCCTCCCTGAGAACAACTACCTGAACGGACTCCTGCTCCTTTCCCGTAAGGAAGAGGGGCTTCGTGACACCGTCTTCTTCGGTCTAGACACCTGGAATCGGGAGATCTGTTGACATGTCTCTCCCCCCCCGAACGAACATTGAGGTGCGCTACGCTGTGTCATCTGCAGATGACGCCGAGACCGCGGGCGCGACAGCGACCCGCCAGGCGATGGGGGAAGGTCTGAGCGAAAAGCTGGCTGCGGTCCTCGTCTTCCCGTCGGCGCGCTACTCTATGGAAAAGCTGTTCGCGGGCGTTCGGAGCGTCGTGGGTGATGTTCCCATACTGGGGGGAACCACGGCGGGAGAAATCTGCGCGGGGATGGTGCACCACGGAAGCGTGGTGGTCGTCGCACTGGCCTCACGATACCTTAGCGTGAGCAGCGCAGTTGGGCACAACGTCTCGAAAAACTGGCGCACGGCGGTGAATGAAGCGTTGGCCAACCCGGCACTCACACAACACTTCGGGCAGGAAACACAGGCATATCGAGACGAGTTGAGACGGCAAGGAAAATCCGCCTTTGCACTGGTTTTGTCTCCCGGTGAAACGCCACAGACCGAGTCCACCGGACACGAGATCTTCTCGGAGTTGCGGACACGGTCGGAGGGCCACCTCCCGATCTGTGGCGGCTGTGTCTCTGATGGCGGCACAGGGAAGACCAGCTTTGTTTTTTCCGATGGCCGCTCCCACAGCGACAGTCTGCTCGTGGCCGTGTTCGAAACGCAGCTAACGTTCGGGCTCGGCGTCTGCCACAGCTACACGCCGGAGCTTCCTCGGAGAACGGCGACGCGAACCCGGGGACAGGAGATCCTCGAGATTGACGGACGTCCTGCCGACGCGGTCTTTGCGGAGATACTCGGAACAAATGTCGACGATCTTCGTGGAAAGGACCTATGGGCGGCGACCCAGGCGGCCGTCGATGTCGTGGCCTCCGGGGCGGATTACACCATTACCCTGCCACGTTGCCTGACTGAGTCACACGGAGTTCGGCTCGCCCGGTCGATCGAGGAGGGAAGCAGTATCTCGGTGATGCGCGTCAACCCCGACAACGTCGCCGGGACCGGAGCGCAGGCTGTTCTGCGGGCGTTGGCGAACGGGAAGATCACGGAACCTGCAATGATTTTCGCGTTTGCCAGCTCCTCACGAGAGCAGATGCTCGGAAATCAGATGAGTGCGGATGTTGCCGGACTCAGCCGTTGGGCAGAAGGTGTCCCTTCGACGGGATTCCTCACCGCAGGGGAAGCGGGAATCTGGGATGACGGAATCAACCGATTCGGCGACGGTCTGGTGTCCGCACTGGTCCTGGGGAAGGAACTCACCCCGGTCGCCGAGCTGTGGTATGAAAACCAACGCCTGTTAACGGAGCAGACGGCAGCGATTGAGGCTCTGAGTGAAAGCGACCAGCGGCTGCGGTTGCTGCTCGAGAACACGTCCGACGGCATTGTGATCTGTGAACGCACTGCTCCGGACTACCGGCGCACCAATGTCCTGTTCATGAACGACCGCTTCGTCCAGATGTCCGGGTTCACCCGGGAGGAACTCCTGGCCACCGAGAACTGGGACCATCTGAGCGTCAAACACCACAGTTTCCCGGACGGCGTGAAGGTGGCAGAGGCATTTCCGCGTGACGAAGCCCAGCGCGGGGTCTCGTCGTGGCGACGCCCGGACGGCAAGCCCAATTTCCGGGAATGGACAGCTGTGCCCCTCCGAATCCGCGGCAAGACGTACTCGATTGGCATCAACCGTGACGTCACTGAACGTGTACAGAAGGAGCAGCGCCGTGACGCCATGGTTGTCGACCTGCGGACTGCGCTGAACATGGCCGACAATCTGTTGGCATGCCCTGATGTCGACAGCTGCTGCCGGGAAGCGGTCGAGACGGTCCGGACGAAGCTGGGACTGGAGCGTTGCTCCATCTACCTGCTGCAAGACGGCGAAATGAGGGGCACCTACGGGACCGACACGGAAGGCCGGACAATCAGTGAGCACGACGTCAAGATCCATGTCAGCGTTGATGCCTGGCTCGTCCATCACGCGCAGGAAAACAGTGACGGGCAGCGGTGGAAAGTGCTCGACCAGGGAGAGCATGTCCAGTGGGTTGAGCAAACGCGCCATGTGGTCGGCAAGGGATGGACTGTCAGCACCCTGGTCTGGCCTGAATCGGCGGGCCATCCTCTCGGAGTTATGTACAACGACTCGGCAATCACTCACCAGCCACTGGATCCCATGAAGCAGGAAGTCGTTGCCGTTTTCTGTTCCACCTTGGGAAGCATCATCGCACGCAAGCAACAGGATGAGCAGATCCGTTTCCAGGCCACGCTGCTGGACCAGATTCAGGATGTGGTGACAGCTACCGACATGGAAGGGCGGATCACATTTGTGAACCAAGCCAACTGCGAGCTGCTGGGGAAGAGAGCTGATGACCTCGTCGGCACGCTGGTGGAACACCTTGGAGAGGATGCCAAACAGGGCTCGACACAGAAGGAGATCCTCGAACGGACAACCGCGGAGGGGCATTGGCGAGGAAAGGTCGTGAACACTGATGTCAACGGCAACGGAGTCGTGCTCGACTGCCGGACACGGGTCGTTAGGGACAGCGGGGGTGAGCCGGTCGGCATGATCGGGGTGTCCACGGACATCACGGAAAGGGACCGCCAGGAACGAGCCACGGCCGCGCTCCTGCGCCTTCTCGACTACGCCGGAGGGCACACCGTCAGACAGTTGCTTCAGAGGTTCCTGGATGAAGTCGAAGACATCACGATGAGTGAAATTGGCTTCTTCCACTTCCTCGAGCCCGACGAGGAGACAGTCCTGCTCCAAATGTGGTCGACCAACACCGTTGAAACCATGTGCGAAGTCGAGGATAGGCCACGGCACTGCGCCGTTCATCAGGCAGGCGTCTGGGTGGACTGTATCCACGAACGCAAACCAGTAATCCACAACGACTACGCCGCCCTCGCACACAAGCGAGGGCTGCCTGAAGGACATGTCCCCATCGTCCGGGAGCTGTTGGTGCCCATTCTCCGGGCTGGCAGAATCGTGGCCGTCCTTGGCGTGGGAAACAAGAAGACGGATTACCATGACACCGACGTAAAGACAGTCGCTCAACTGGCTGATCTCGCCTGGGAGACGATCGTTCGGCGGCGAGCCGAGGAAGCGCTGGCCGAGCGCGACCAGTTCATGAGACGCATTTTCGACCTCTCATTCAACGCGCTGTCCATCTTCGATCTCACGACCAGCACGTATGTGTTTGTCAACCGGCGCTACACCGAACTCACCGGACGCGCGCTCATGGATCTCAACGCGGCGGCGGCCCCCGATGCAGACGGAGCTTCGTACCATCCGGACGATCTATCCCGCCTCGCTGAGCACGCTGGGCAGGTCTGCGAGTTGGCCGAAGATGCTTCGGCCCTACCCATCGAGTTCCGGTTATGCCGAGAGGATGGGGAATGGATCTGGTGCCTTGCGTGGGATATCCCCTTTGGACGTGATCATGACGGCACTGTGTGCCAAATCCTGCGCACATTTATCGACATAACAGACAGGAAGAGAGCCGAAGAGGAGCGTGCGCGACTGACGCTGGCCATAGAACAAGCCGCCGAGGTCGTTATGATCACGGACGAGGTGGGGACAATCAGTTACATCAATCCCGCGTTCGAGAGCATCACAGGCTACAGCCGTTCGGAAGCCGTCGGGCAAACCCCGGCCATCCTCAAGAGCGGGGAGCATGAAGACGCCTTCTACCAAGAACTGTGGAATACGTTGAAGGCAGGAGACATCTGGACGGGACGCTTCGTCAACAAGAGAAAGGACGGCACACTCTACACCGAGGAAGCCGTCATCTCCCCGGTACGAGATGGGACAGGCGAAACGATCAACTACGTAGCTGTGAAACGCGATATTACTCGGGATCTGGAGAGGGAAGAGCAGTTGCGTCAACGGCAGAAAATGGAGGCGGTGGGACGTCTGGCCGGTGGCGTGGCACATGACTTCAACAACCTCCTCATGGGCATCATGAACTATGTCGAGCTGTGTCAGGCCCAACTCGGACCGGATCATCCTGTGCGTGGCTGGCTCGACGAGGTCAGCCACGACGCCAAGCGCTCGGCTGAAATCGTTCGACAGCTCCTAGGATTTGCACGCAGGCAGAACATCGTCCCGGAAGTGCTCAACCTGAACGACGCCGTCTCAGGAATGGTCAACATGCTGCAACGCTTGATCCGGGAGAACATCCACTTCTCCTGGGTCCCGGCACCCAAGCCATGCATGGTGAGAATGGACCCCGGACAAATTGACCAGATCCTGGCCAATCTCGTGGTGAATGCCCGAGACGCCATCGAGGGAACAGGAAGCATCGAGATCAGGACTGCAAACGTAACGCTATGTGAATCAGACTGTTCCGAGGATGCGGGGGACAGCCCGGGCGCGTACGTACTGCTGGCGGTGACTGATGATGGAAATGGCATGTCTTCGAGCACACTCCAGCACATTTTTGAGCCGTTTTTCACCACAAAGTCAACGGGCGAAGGCATCGGGCTGGGATTGGCCACAGTATACGGAATTGTGGAGCAGAATAAGGGCTCCGTGCGGGCTCGAAGCGAGCCGGGCGAAGGCTCGACGATCGAGGTCCATATCCCACGATTGGAGTCGGCGCTCCCCAAACCGAAAGAAGACGTGCCGGAAACGCAACAACGCGTCGGAGGAAATGAGGTATTGCTCCTCGTCGAAGATGAGCGGTCCATCCGCATAACGCTGCAATTCTCACTCGAAGACCTCGGCTACACCGTTCTCGCCGCTGATTCCTCGGAGGCAGCTCTGGCGTTGGTTGCCGAGAATGCGGGGAGGATTGACTTGTTGGTCACCGATGTGGTCTTGCCCGACCTGAGCGGGCCGAAGCTGGCCGAGCGACTGAAAGCGCAATACCCCGGGCTCACGTGCCTCTACATGTCGGGATACGCGCCCGATGCGGTTGTGGCCCATGGCCTTCTGGATGAGGGAGCTCCCTTCCTGCAGAAACCCGCTTCCATCGATGCCGTGGCCGGCAAGGCGCGGGAACTGCTGGACGGCAGAGGCACCTGATCCGGTGCACCACCGAATTCCCTGCTCTGTACAGGCCGAGGCGGCCCGTGACGCTGTAGGTAGCTGCTCTCTCGGACGCCGTGCATGCCCCCGCGAAGGAGGATCGTCCCTTGAGATCGCCGAGCTCCAGCTCGGCATCTTCTGTCAACGTGGGAGGCGGTGCCACCCGCCGATTGCTTCGTTTCTGGTATGGAGACAAGAATCGGGGCGTGGCAGCCCCTCCCACCCTAAAATGCTGCTGAGTTCCGGGGCACTCCAATGCCCTCGAATGCCCCGAAACGACTCTTAGGCACCTCGCTCCTGCGAGGCGGCTGCGTCAACGTGGGAGGCGGTGCCATCCACCGATTGCTTCGTTTCTCGTCTGGAGACAGGAATCGGGGCGTGGCAGCCCCTCCCACCTCAAAATGCTGCCGAGTCCCGGGGCATCCCAATGCCCTCCTCTGTCTTACCTCACCTTCTCATGGCCATCGACCTCGACCAAAGCCATATCATGGCCCCGGACCCACAGCTTCACGTGATGTGGGCCGACTTCAAGCAGCCGGGCATTCTTGGTGCCCATGCGTTCGACGGCGTGCATGATCTCGCCTTTCTTGGCAACGCGCTTCATCCCCACCAACGGTGACGTAGACCAGCCGTTGTAGAAGCGATCCATACTCAGCTTGATCGTGATCTCGCGCCCTTCATCGGCGAGATTTCCCACCACCAGGAGGAGCTTCGGGGCATCAGGTCGGGCATAGAGACTCACCTTCACGCTCAGGTTGTCCGCCGTCACTGCATCCACATTGCGCCAGTAGGGATGAAAGACCGCGCTTGGGATGTCGAACTGGGTCAGTATGGCCAGGACCCGCTTGTAGTAGGGGTGACTCACGCGCACACCACCCGGCAGACAACCATGGAGAAGAATCGGCATTATGACCGAGCCGGTGCGATTCCAGAGGTACTCGGTCACCGTCTCATCGGTCACACCAAGCCCCTCGACCAGCTGCTTCGCCTCCGGGAACTCGGGCAGCATGTTCCCATGCAGGCCCCAAGGCAGACCACTGTGCTCGATCCCGAAATAGTGGAGCGGCAACGTGTCCAGGTAGTCTTTGCCGTGATGCAGAGTTGTACCGCTCTTTGTGCGATGATGCTCACCGTTAAAAAGATGCGTCGCAAAAGTCAATGTCGGGATCTGAACAGACATCGAGTTGTGCACCACGATAACCGGATCGTCGATCCCTGCTTTGACAAACTCGTTGACCATGCGGCGATAGAAGTCGCGCAGACCGAGGATGTAGTAGCCACCATTTGCACCGTGGTACTTGTTTGAGTCGCGCATGGCGCAGCCAAAGTCGAAATAGAGGCCCCGTATGCCGGTCCGCCGGATCAGATCGGCAACTCGCCAGGCGTAATACTTGCGGAAACTCTCGGAAGCCGGGCTCAGCCAGAGTTCAGCAAATGGCTCTTCGCCGCCATCCGGCAACTTCCGCTTGAATCCCTGTCGATGTTGGGCCGGAAGGATCTCCCATTCGCGCAGATAGTGCCGTGCTTCCGGATATTCAGGGGTCAGGGTGCATGGATCGAGATAGGGAGTCCATCTGGTGACCGTATCGGTCTTGCTGGGGGCCCAGTCCGCGGGTGTACCCCACTTGCCGAGGCTCTTGCTGTACTCCGGCAAATCGAGGAACCACTTGTGAAAGGTCCACCACACGGTTGAGTACAGAGGCACAGTGGGCGGCTGTTTGTAGAGAGCGCTGCTTTGGGCAAAGAAGTTGAGCGGATACCGGGGATTCTGCGGCTTCACCGGGGTCGCGAGCAAGCCGAAACGCATGGTCGCTTTCTCTCCGGCCGCCAACGCATCCACCAGCCGCACTTCCAGTCGCACGCTGTCCCCTTCAGGCACGATGTTGATGGGGTGTTTGGCTGAAGTGGCGAGGTCGTTCAGGCCTTCGGTGAACCAACAGAGGCCCCGTTCGTAGTTGCCCACCCACACAACCGGCCAGAACTTGAGCGCCAGCGGCCCGTCGACCACGGCGGTGTGTCCGCCTCCCAGGCTCATCATGCTGGCCGTGTAATGAGTGTACCGAGCCTGATCCGGCCGCAGAGCCGCCGCTAATGTGGCACCGGCAAGGGCCGCCTTGGCCTCCAGCTCCACGTCATACCAGATCAGCCCGTCATACTCGATCCAGAGACTCGCCTTCAACGAGTACGTGTCAGTACCGACGGTGGCTGTGAACTCATCGCGCACGGCCGATTCCCTGACCACGGTTGGAGTGAGACCACCCGCCGGTTCACCCCCGATGTGGAGTTGGATGGGGGCAACCAGAACGTCTGGGACGTCCCCATTCTTCAGCGCCGTCGGGAACATGCTTCCCCCAAAGGTGTACGTTCGCCCCCAGCAGGACACCTGCACGTCGCCATTCTCACCAACCTGCGTCTTCAGCGGCGTAAACGGTGGCAGTACGCGGTCCATCGAGTCATCCCGCTGGGTTGCCCACACCGGGGTTTGCGGACGCTGGAACACGCCGTCGTTGCGGCCCAGTTCATCACCATCTTCCCCAAAGGCAAGCATCTCCACGCTGTATTCCCCCCAAGGTCCTGTCTCAGGAAGCTCAAAGGAAATCTCAGTGTCCTCGGTCAGAACGCGTGTCGCGACACGGTTCCCCTCGCTGTCCGTGACCCGCAGCTCTACCCGTGCGGTCTCCGCACCATCGCGTGCGGCGTAGGCCCGGAACAGCGCGTAGGCCGGCTTGACAACCAACCGGTGCTGAAGGTTCAGCGGGACCACATCAAGAAAGTCAGTGCGTAGCTCGAAGGGCACGGAGTAGCGCATCGATGGCTCTGTCTTGCCTTCCCGTCTGAGCACGTATGCGACCCGCTGGAACATGGGGTCAGTGATCGCACACTGGGCGGACATCGTGGTGCTTGCTCCAGGATCGAGCTGCAGAGGAAACGACCGTACCACCTGGTCATCATCCGCGTTGGCTGCCTGCAGGACCAGCTCGAACACGCCGGCAAACGGTGCCCCGCCCGGGTTCGCAATGTCGATGACCTGACCGAACTCTCCGGCTGAGGGGGACCCGTCTCCCGTTAACCGGACTCCTACCGCGTCAGGGCTGAGGACAATCTTCCCGTAGTGTTTGACCAGGGGGTAGTTGCCTTGCCCACACCAGGTGGTCAGGCCCAACTTCTCCAGGCACCGCCACGTCCGGCAGAGGTTCATCTTCAACTCAACCCCATCCGGATCGGCAATACCGATCGTGTCGAATGGAACAGCGACCTCGATGTCCCACGTTTCATTCCCGTAAATCGTGGTTCTCGTGGACGTGCTATAGGTCCATTCCCCGTTCCACGTCATGTCCTTGCCGAGGATCTCGTTGAACCCGCCCGCCACATTGCCCGCGAAACGGTAGCGCTTCTCGGTATCAGACCTGAACAGCCAGAACTCAAAGGACTCGTCACCAAAAATGGTGTTGTCGGGGGCATCGCGCCCTTTGCGGAGACCGCCTTTGGGGATGTCCGCGCCCAGTGGGAAATGGACCCGGGCGGCGACGTAGAGATTGGCCTCGTCATAGGCCAGGTGGAACTCCTGTTTCGGGTAGTCGAAGGACTTCCCGGGCTCCCGGGCATCGATGAGAACCGGAAGGCTGGTCGCGCCTGCCCATTCGCCTTCGGCAAGCTGTCCATCCAGGTCCGGCGGGGTCAACAACTTCGGGACTGCGAGCAGTTGCGGCTCGCGCGGAGGTCCCTGCACGGGCGTGCTCACGATATCCGTCCCGGCCAACTGGGCGATCTGCGATGCGTTCAGCATACCGGGGTAGACGACGAACTCATCCAGTGCCGTATCTGCCTTACCCCAGGGGTTGCGCCCGTAACTCTTGCCACTGCTGGTCCCGACTATGATCCCCCCGAAGTGCAGCGTTGCCTTGGGCCCCAGATTCGGGCGAAAATCACCGTCATGTTGCCGGCTCAGAGCCAAGTCGCCATTGAAGTAAATGCGGCTGCGCACACTGTCCCAGGCGATGGCGACGTGATTCCATTTGTTCATGGTGAGGGGCCGCTTGGTGGCTTCGTGCCCTGCCCCTCCATAGCTCGCCCCCCAGCGGAACTGCAGGTGCGGAGCGCGCCCCGGGTAGTGCGCGAACATCATCCCCGATCGTCCCCCCGGGCAGATCGTGACTAACTTGCGCCATTCCCGGAGCTTCTCCCAATCCATCGGCTTCAGCCAGAAGGACAGGGTGGCCTCGTTCGGGACGTTACCCCCGGCTTGGTAAACCAGAACGGGGCCATTCCCAAGGAGAACCGCCTTGCCGGACTTCCCCTCAACAAACTGCGCACCGGCCGGTTTGAGTGAGGGATGTTTCGCAGCGCCAGCCGCTGCCGCAGGCTGCACGTTGCCATCAAACGGCAAATGAAAGGTAGGGGAAGGCAACCCGGCAGAAGGTTGCCCCGTTGCAGAAAAGGGCAACAGGGAAACGCTCGCGGCGGCAAATAGAACGACGACAAAGCGAAACGACACCATGGTTGTCCTCCTGGAAAGCTGTTGGTCTTGCTCCCTGCAACCTATCGGACCAATGAACAGAGGCAAACAGCCTTCCCTGAAGGGAGCTCCCACTGCAAGACGAATAATGCTCCAGAATCGGCAGTGCGAGAGCCGGGCGCCCCGCACGGTGTTCACACTTCAGCGCGTGCCTTTCCCCTGATCGGCGCACGGGAACACACAGTCACAGCGACGGTCCCAATGGGGGTAGCATAGCGTTCTCCACCCCTGTTCCATGACGAGAGTCTCTTCCATGCCCACCGATAGTCCTGAGTCCTCTCTAAGCTCCAAGGCTACGCGCCCGTTCGGCGCTCACATGTCAATCGCGAAGGGAGCCCACTTAGCCATCGACCGTGCTGCACAGGTCGAGGCGACCGCGTTGCAGATCTTCGTGCGCAACCAGCGACGCTGGCAGGCCCCGCCACTGACCGAGGAAGCAGCGACCACCTTCCGAGACCGCTACGCGGAAAGCCCTCTTCAGTTCCTCTGTGCCCACGCCGGCTATCTGATCAATCTTGCCTCCCCTGACCCCAAACTCAGACACCAGTCCGAACGGGCGTTGGAGGACGAAATGAGTCGTGCCCATGCCCTTGGCTGTGAATGCCTCGTCATGCATCCCGGCTCCCCTCGTGATGAGTCCAAAGAGCGCGGCGTTGAACGTCTGAGTAAAGCACTCCTGCGAGTGCTGGAGAAGACCGCCCTCTCCACCGTCCGCATTGCCCTGGAAAACACTGCTGGACAAGGCAACGTGCTGGGAGCTGGCTTCGCGGAACTGGGCGATATCATCAGCGCATGCGGCAGTCACCCACGCCTGGCCATGTGTTTTGACACCTGCCATGCCTTTGCTGCCGGCTACGACCTGCGGACCTCGCGAGGCGTTCGGAAGACCTTCGAAGAGGTCGACGAATGCGTGGGGCTGGATCGACTCGTGGTTCTGCATCTGAACGACTCAATAGGCAAACTCGGGAGCCATCGCGATCGCCATGACCACATCGGCAAAGGAGAGATCGGCGAGGCAGGCTTCCTGTCGATTCTGCAGGAGCCGCTCATCCGCCACGTCCCCGGTGTTCTTGAGACGCCAAAAGACGAGAAGACACTCGAGGAAGACCGCGTGAATCTGGCCCTGCTCCGACGCCTGCATGGGTGAGCAGCGGCCGGGAAACGGTATCGCGAGCTTGCAGGGCAACGTGATGACAACCATGTTGGGGATTGCCTGGAGGGCGTGTCGTCCTCGACCGCCATGCTTTTGCTCCTCGGCGTAAGACACGGTCGCTGTGGACATCGCCCCTCCAGGAACGCTCTGATCAGGCACCGTTCCCTGGAGGGCGTGCCTGGCCGCCGTAGCGCCTCGGGCGAAGGAGAGTCGTTCTCGACCGCCGTTTTCAGCAAAGGAGAATACTGACCATGACACTCGGACGCTTGGCAGCAACATTGGTAACAGCAGCGACTTGCCTCGTGGTGAGCGTTTCCGGAGCGCACGCCGCGGAACCCACGGTGGCGCTGCCAACCACACAACGCATCTACATCGGCACCTACACGCGCAAAGGCGGCAAGGGCATCTACGTGTACCAGCTTGACATGGCAACTGGAGCGCTCACCGAGGCAGTCCCGCCGGCCGAAACAGTCAACCCGTCCTTCCTGGCGTTGCACCCCAACGGACGCTTCCTCTATGCCGTAGGTCAGACGAAAAGGGTCAAGGGGAAGCGTCCCGATGGTGCTCTGAAAGCCTTTGCCATCGATCCGACAACCGGCGCGCTGGCGTTCCTGAACCAGCAGCTGTCACAGGGCCGCGGGCCGTGTCATATCAGCGTCGATGCGACTGGTCAGGTCCTGCTGGTTGCAAACTACAGCAGCGGCAGTGTGGCATCACTGCCCATCGCTGCCGACGGCACCCTCGGAGAGGCCGCAAGTGTTCACCAACACGAGGGAACGGGGGGCGACCCCCGGCGTCAGCGCGGCCCACACGCTCACTCTTTCACCATCGAACCCGGGAACCGTTTCGCCTTTGCCGCGGATCTGGGAATTGACAAGCTTATGGCCTACCGCCTGGATGCCGCCAAAGCGGAACTGGCCCCAGCCGATCCGACGCATGTTCCACTGAAACCAGGCGCAGGCCCGCGACACATCGCCTTCCATCCGGAAGGAACAGCCGTCTATGTGGTCAACGAACTGGACTGCACCGTGGCCGCATTCGCCTACGACGCGAAGACCGGAGTATGCACCGAAAGCCAGGTCATCAAAACTCTCCCGCGAGACATCCAGAAGGGTGATACGACCGCCGACATCCATGTCTCACCCGATGGTCGCTTCCTCTATGCCTCCAATCGCGGCCATGACAGTCTGGTCTGCTTCAGGATCGATGGTGAGAGCGGCCGGCTCACGCTTGTCGGGCACACACCCGTCGAAGGCAAAACCCCCCGCAACTTCGGCATCGCCCCAACCGGCACGTTCGTCCTCGTTGCCAACCAGAACTCCGACAATGTCGTCGTGTTCCGACGCAACGTCGAAACCGGTGTCCTTACCCCGACGGGGCACCAGGTCCAGATCTCCATGCCCGTCTGTATCAAGTACGCGGTCGAGATACCGTAGGCCACACGGCCCTCCAGGCGGCATTCTCCCGCTGGTACGCCGCACGGCCCTCCGGGCGGCATTCTCCCGCTGGTACGCCGCATGGCCCACCGGGCAGCATTGTGCCGCTGGTACGCCGCACGGCCCTCCGGGCGGCATTCTCCCGCTGGTACGCCGCACGGCCCTCCGGGCGGCATTCTCCCGCTGGTACGCCGCACGGCCCT
>JABHEG010000113.1 GCA_018676675.1 Lentisphaerota bacterium | reverse complement strand
CGTGCCCTTCTGCGGACGACGATAGGAGGTCCGCCAGAAAGGGGCTGGTTCTGTTCCGGTTTCTTCCTGGCCAATCTGATGCGGGATTCGCATTCGCACAACCACGACGCGTGGATCGGGCGCCACGTCACTGGAGGCAGCTCATCCCTGAGCGCTCTTACCTAACCGCGCGTTCCAGGGACCCCGGTTTGGGAAAACCGGCCTCCAGGTACCCGTCCGGCATCCGACCGTTCCCGGTTGATCCGTTCCCGAATCCCATCGTCCGGTCATCATTCATTCCCAGAACACTTGGATCTGCGGCGGCGTTAGCCGTCCGTAGCATCCGGATGTTCGATAGTATTGGCGCCTTCACCAAGAGACTCGGGCCGGGCAATTACTGGAAGCACAATTCGCGATGGGTGTTGCGAGTTGTGATAGACTGTCTGCCGGGCAATTCGCAACTCGGCATCATGACCTTGCTTGTGACCCGTATTCGGATTGCGGTCCCACAGGGGGAAGTTGCTGCTGGATATTTCCAGGCGGATTCGGTGCCCCTTCAGAAACACGTTGCTCGTGGGCTGAATCTCAATTCTGTAAGCATACACCTTGCCCGGTTCAAGCAGTTGTGGTGGGTCATAGATCGATTTACGAAACCGGGCGCGCAGATTGCCTTCGGTTAGATTGATGGCGCGCCGGTCTGGATACACGTCAACCACTTTTGCGGTCCAGTCGGTGTCGCAAGCGTCGGTCGCAGCGTAGAGGTGCAGAACGATGGGGCCCGTCACCTCTATTTCCGCTTCCATCGGCGGAGTCGTATAGGTCAACACGTCATGCCGCTGCTCAACGGACTGCTGATCGAACGGGCCAGGCTGAATCACGTGGAAAGCGTCTCTCCAGCAGATCGAGTGGTTCCCACCAACTGTCGGGACAGGATCCTCGGGGTCATACACATAGTGGTCTGGGGGCTGGTCATGCGGCATGTCTACGCTCAGGCATCCGTCTTCCGGAACCGTGCCGGCCGCGCCACTGCTGTGCAGGTAGTAGTCCGTGAAGCGCGTACGAGCCAAGGGCCACTCGTTCTCGTGCCGCCACTCGTTGACACCCATGACGAAAAGGGCCACTGGGGGTTCGTCGAGAACGCCTGTGTCGATGTCTTTGAGAAGGCAGTCAAACCAACGCAGGGCCAGGCCATTGATGTCGAGGTGAGAATGCACCCCGAAATCGACCTCGCCGAGCTCCGGCGAGATGCTGATCAAATGGCTCCACGGGCCCATGATGATCCTCGATTGCTCCCGGGCCTTGCCGCGTGCCTGGGTGCGCATGCCCGTGAACGCATCGAAAGACTCCCCGGTGTAGTAGTCGTACCAGCCGCACATGATGTAGGCCGGGGCCGCGACTTGGTCAAACCGGCCATGAATCACGCTCATACGCTTCCAGTAGTCATCGTACTGTGAATGCTCCAGGAAGTCCTGCCAGAACTCACACGGTCGGCCGGCATGGCTGTCCAGTGTACGCAGAGGCAGATGCCGGAAGAACTTGTTCAGATCGTAGGACGGAATCATATCCAGATCACTTGTCCGACTGGCTATCTCCAGGCAGGTCCACAACGCGTTGAGCGCCAGACTGAAGGCGCCATTGCGCCAATACCCGCTTTTCCAGAAATCACAAGGAATCACGTTAGGCACGATGGCCTGAAGAGCAGGATGCCGTTCCCCCGCCACCGCCCATTGCACCCCCCCAAGATAGGACGGCCCAAACATCCCCACTCGCCCGTTGCTCCACGGCTGCGCACAGATCCAGTCAAGGCTGTCGAGTCCGTCCGGGGTATCATCGCGGAACGGGTAGAATTCACCCTCTGAATCATGCCGTCCACGGCAATCCTGCATCACAAAAGCATATCCGCGGCGCGCGTAGAACTCCCCGGACTCGCGGCCGCTGGCGCCATACGGCATACGCTCGAAGATAACGGGAAACCGACCTTCCGTGTCGGGCAGGAAGATGTTGGCGGAAAGTCTCACCCCATCACGCATCGGAACCTTCACGTCGCGCAGAATCCGAAGATCATAGATCGGCTCCGACTTCATGGCGCACGACTGCCCCATCGGTATTGAAATGCTTTTCATTCGTGCCTCATCGAACGTGCCCTTCTGCGGCCGAGCTTTGCGAAGTCCGCTGGAGGCGCTTGTTCCCGCCTTGGTCTCTCTCTGCTGATGGACGCTACAGGTCGTACCGATACCACGCTGTTTCTTCCGCCGCAAGGGCCCTGCGCCGTGCCACAGGGAGACTTTGGCGATATCGCCAAAGACTTCATCTACCCCCGAATTCATGCTCGTTCGTTGCCCGGGAACGTGATGGTGACCGGCTTGGTGTGCGAGCCGCGCGAGTACACCAAGTACTGGTCCACCAACTTGTTATGGCTCCCTTCCCTGTCCCAGTTCAGACAGGGGAGTATCTTCGCTGACGCCCCAGCGCTTTCCGTCGTTCTCGTCGGTGATCTGGGTTCCTGGGGTGAAGATCATGTGGAAGGTCTCAACGGGCACTGCTTCACCGCATCGGAAGAGCCCTTGGTCGACCGTGACCGTCTGCTGAGATATCTCGTCCTTCCCGGCGTAGGGATAAACGCACGTGCACTCGATTGCCACGGGGTAGAGCGTGCCGGCGTTGCCCTCGGCGAAACGCGTGGCTTCATAGACCGCCAATGGGGCATTGTCAGTGCCGTACCCGGTACCGTGGACTTCGTATCTCACTGGCGCGTAACCCCGGTCAACCGCGAGATGGATCCGCCAATGCATCTCATGCTTCGGGGTGCTGCATACCTCGTAATCGAGAACGCAACAGGTCGAGCCTCGCACGGTCGCAACTCGTGGCAAGAGCGTCAGCTTGCTCCGCCGGGCGAGGACATCAGCCAGCGGCGTCTGGAAGAAATACCGGCCAAAACCAGCCGTCGAGCCATAGTGATTCAGGAAGTCGTTCCGCTCGGGGTTCCTTGAGATAAGCGCCATGGGATGTTTTGGCCATCGCTTGTGCACTTTCCTTGTGACGAGAAGCGTGCCATCGTAGAGCTTCTCCTCCAACTCAAGGTCGGCATCGGTCGCCCAACGGAAATAGCGTTTGTCCCCCTTCCGCGCGAACAGGTACTGCGCTTCGCTTTTGCTGACCTGTCTCTTATCGGACTTCCGTCTCACGGTCTGAGTCTCTCGGTAAGGCAAGTAAACGTCCGCCGTCTCGGCCAGATAGGTCTTGAGCCCTTCACATGCGTCGTCCAGGGAGGGGAGATGACCAGTGGCTCGCTCCTGGGCAGAGCAGGTTAGGCACGCGACAGCCATCAGTATGTTGGTGCTGCAACGCGCTCGTCGTGTTGCCGTTGGCTCGTGCGTCATTCGTTGCTCGTGTTCCATAACGTGCCCATCACCGGGCGAGTTTATGAGATCCGGTGCATGGGGCTTGTGCTTGACAAGATGGGCTTAATGGGTGTCCGCACCCCATCACGTTGGTCGCCATGGATCATCGGTCTCCTCCTGCCATTCCCGCAGCAGACACCGATGATCCTCCAGTGCCGGTCCGAACGCGCCCGGTTCGCGGACCAAGTTATGCATTTCCCCAGGGTCGTTGCGGAGGTCGAAGAACTGTTCGGGCGTATCGTCTTCATACAAACGATCATAGACACAGTACTTGAATCCCTCGGTGCGGACCATTCGGCCGCTTGCGCCAAACCGCGACCCGTTTCCGCAGAAATCGGTTTCCGTCACAACATAGTTGGGCTGCGAGTCCTCGCTCTGCTCGATTGCCGGCCGAAGACTGTGGCCCTGCGCTCCGGGCGGCACGGGGACACCCGCATAGTCCAAGAGCGTTGGCAGGATGTCGAGACCGGCATTGGTGAGTCGCGAAGTCTCCAAAGGGGGCATCTCGCCTGGCGGGCGGACAATCAGCGGAACATTGACACACTCCTCATAGAACACCTGCTTCTGTGTCCACCGATGGGCGCCAACACCATCGCCATGGTCACTGCTGAACACAATCAAGGTGTTCTCGTCCAATCCGTACATGCGAAGCACGGCCATGACATTGCCGATCTGGCGATCCAATTCCTCACACAGGCGCCAGTACGCCCAGCGGTACTGCCGCCACTGATCCTCATCGTAACCGGGAGCCACGTAGTTCCAGGCACGGCGGCGTTGGAACTCTCTGATCCAGCCAGGTTCATCGTCGGGAATACCGAAATTCGCGGGCAGGGACGGACAGACGTCCGGCGGCGGCGCTTGCGGCAGCGTCACATCAGGTAGATTAGCCCCCCGTGACCATTGGCAGATGTTATGGGGATTGGTAAATCCAGCAACGGCCAAAAACGGCCCGTCGGTCTGCTGTACGAACTTGGCAAGATTGCGCGGTATCTCGCCGTCAAGGCCGATATCGAGCTGCTGAAACCCGTGGGCGTCTTCATTCGCCGGATCGACCGGAAGGTGCCATTTGCCGAAGTAGCCTGTTGCGTAGCCGGCATCCGCCAGAAGGCGTCCCATCATGGGCCAGTGTCCCTCCCGAACGCCGTGGTTAAACTCTACGTTCGGGGCCCGCAAATCGTTGAAGGTTACGCCATGTGTGTGGGGCATGACACCCGTCATCAGGGTCGTACGCGACGGCACGCACAACGGCTGGGAGCAAACCGCTTGCGTGAAACGCATTCCGTCGGCCGCAAGCTTGTCCAGGTTCGGTGTGCAAAGATCATCGTTGTCAGCACACGACATGGCGCTGGCCCACTGCTCGTCTCCGAAGACGAAAAGCAGATTGGGACGTGACATCATCAGCATTGCTCCTCTGCTCGTGCGAACGGGTAGCTCAGGGGCGGCGATTAGCCGTCACCTGGAGCGTCTGGTTCGCCTTCGTTATCCGCTCGTTTCGTACTCGGTGTCCTCGACACTTTCCCCGCGTAGGATAGCCATAGGCCCACAAGGGCCGCGGCGCAGAAGTGGGCAACCAATATCGGGTATCCTACATCTTCAAGCCCCCCTGGCCCAAAGCACTTTGACATGATGGAGAAGAAACAGAGGGCCGCGTAGAACAGACAGGCCCCCGTGAGTATTGGGAAGGGATATTCCCTTTGGGATCTCTGCATGGCCTGCAGCCGCTCCTTTTGGGAATCCAGCTCAGTCGACGACAACCGACTGTGCCTTCTCCGTTGGCGAATCGAGTAGCCGGGGAGGTCGCCCTCCCCCGGCTCTCACACCACCGGCCATACGGATCCGTAGCACGGCGGTTCCTAAGTTGATGTTAGGCGCTTGGCAGAAGATGATCCAGTAAACCGTACAGGTCCAGAGCCCGGAACCAAGTGGGGCTGAGAGCATGGGTCAGGATGGGCAGGGCGGAGTTCCGCCGGGGGCCGCGTCGGTTCAGAGCGGTCACAGCCTGCTCCTGGGAGCAACCAAGACCGACAAACCGTTTGAAGCGCGTCCGAGGGCGTTTCCACTGCCGCCAGATCACACAGCGCAGGCGGCGCCGAAGCCAGAAGTCGAGAGTAGTGAGGATGCGTTTGCTCGCGCCAGGCGCGAAGCACTGCATCCACCCCCGCAAGACCGGATTCAACTGCTCCCGAATGAAGCACGCCACATGGCGGCCACGCCCCACATGAAGCAACTGCTTCACACGAGAACGAAACCGATGCAGCGTCTTCACGGGTAAATGGAGCCGCATGGACCCAAAGACCTTAATGAACGTGAAACCAAGGAAGGTCCGTTGCCACGGACGGGCAACGGCGCTCTTCGCGTGGTTCACCTTCAACTTCAGGCCCTCGACATACTGAGTAATGGAGTGCAAGACCCGTTCCCCAGCACGGCGAGTACGAACGTAAACCTGACAGTCATCTGCATAGCGACAGAAGCTGTGGCCACGTCGTTCCAGTTCCTTGTCGAGGTCGTCAAGCAGGATATTGGACAGCAGAGGCGACAACGGCCCGCCCTGCGGAGTGCCTTTGACCGACGGACGAAGCCCGTCGGGACACAGGACACCCGCAGTCAGGTAGGCATTGATCAGCCTCGTCAGGCGCTTATCCGTCACTTTCCGGCCGATGCGGGACATCAAAATGTCATGATCCACTTCGTCAAAAAACTGCTTCAGGTCCAAATCAACCACCCACTGGCAACCGTCCTGGTGGTAGGCCAGGGCCTGATGCACCGCATCATGCGCACTGCGCCCGGGACGAAAGCCGTAGCTGGACTCCGAGAATCCGGGATCGAATACCGGAGTCAACACCTGACAAATGGCCTGCTGAATCAACCGATCCACCACGGTGGGAATGCCCAGATGGCGCACGCCGCCGCCCGGCTTGGGTAGCGAGACCCGAAGAACCGGAAAAGGCTGGTAGGTCTCAGCAAGCAGGGCCTGCCGGATGGCTGGCCAGTGCGCATGAAGGAAGACGTGGGCCTCCCCAATGCTCCGGCCGTCCACGCCAGCGGCTCCCTTGTTCCGCTTTACCTGTTTCCAGGCACGCTGCATGTTCGCGGAGGCGAACACACGTTCGAGAAGATCCTCTGTTGGCGGGGCGGAGTTACTGCCCATCCATGGACCGACCGGAGCACCACTGGCGTACTCAGCCGGAATCCGTCCAGCCCCCTCGGCCGTGGCACAGCTTACGCTGTCTTCTGCTGTACAGTCGATACACACGATGGAAGAGTCCGTCCTCAACTTAAGTTCAGGCCTTCAGTGGGTGTGATACCATCCGGTTCTCTCACGTTTACGGGACCGCCCTGGCCCCTCCG
>JABHEG010000169.1 GCA_018676675.1 Lentisphaerota bacterium | reverse complement strand
CATCGGTGAAGGACTCACCGAACGCCGGCCTGGACGCAGCTTTCCGAGGAAAAAAACACCAACGAAGCACCGTCACGTCATGAACCGCAAAAGGATCTGAGGCCGTCGCGCCGCCCGGACGCTTAGGTTGACGGCATTGCCCACGGCGACGCAAACGCCCTGGAACGTCGTGTTTATCCTGGCGGACGACCTGGGCTGGACAGATCTGGGCTGCTACGGAAGTGACTACTACCAAACGCCGAATCTGGACAGGCTCGCAGCCGATGGCATGAGGTTCACTCAGAACTACTCGGCCTGCAATGCGTGCTCTCCGACGCGCAGTGCGTTGATGACCGGCATGTACCCCGCCCGCACACATCTGACTGACTGGATCCCCGGCTGGAAAGGACCACGGAACGCCAAGTTGCTGCCCCCTCCCGGTTGGACCCAAAGGCTTGAGCACAGACACACAACCATCGCCGAGGCATTGCGTGATGGTGGCTATGCCACGTACCACATCGGGAAGTGGCATCTGGGTAAGCCTGGCTGGTACCCGGAAGATAGTGGCTTCGACGTCAACATCGCCGGCGCGGCGCGCGGTTCCCCCCCGAGCTATCATTACCCATACAAGGGCCTGGCGGAAAGATGGCATAGCCATTTGACCGAAACGGAACGGAAAGACCTTTACCTGACTGATCGCCTGGCCGGTGAAGCGGCCGCGCTGGTCGAGAAAGCGAAGGGCCGGCCGTTCTTCATGTACCTGTCCTTTCATGCGGTGCACACGCCGATCCAGGGGCGCAGCGACCTGGTCGCGAAGTACAAGCAACTGCCCCCCGGCAAGCACCACAAGAACGCGGTCTACGCCGCCATGGTTGAAGCCGTTGACGAGGCGGTCGGACGGGTGCGTACGCAGATCGAGAAAGCCGGCATCGCCGGTCACACTCTGATCGTCTTCACCTCCGACAATGGCGGCCTGTTCCGGCAGCGCGGTTACGCCACTGGGAACGCCCCGTTGCGTGGCGGCAAAGGCCAGCAATGGGAAGGCGGCATCCGGGTGCCGGCGATCGTTCACTGGCCAGGCGTCACCAAGCCCGGCAGTGTCTGCAACGAGCCGATCATCACCATGGATTTCTACCCGACACTCCTCGAAATCACGGGCGTCCCGGGAAATCCCGAACACAGCGCCAACGTCGACGGCCTGTCACTCGTCAATCTCCTCAAGGACGCTGATGCGCCCCTCAAGCGCGACACCCTCTATTGGCACTACCCGCATTACAACGTGATCCGCGGCATCCCTCACAGCATCATTCGCGCCGGCAACTACAAGCTGATCACGTATTACGAGGACGATCACATTGAGCTGTACAACCTGGCTGAAGACATCGGCGAACAACGCAATCTGGCTGAGTCCCACCCGTTGATCGCCAAGCGCCTGCACACACAATTGCGCGATCACCTTGAGAAGGTAGGGGCGCAGATGCCCGTGCCGAATCCCCACCATACGCCCAGGTAATGTGCTGCAACAGGGAAGAGCCCATGCCAACACCATCCGTCCTTATCGGGTCGAGTATTCCGCCAGGCCCCGACCAGGTCGATGTACACTGTGCGCTCAAGCTCGGAGATCTCGTCCTGACCGCGCTGCCGCGCAGGTTTGAGGACGCGTTGGCTGTGGCTCGCGTCTGTCGGCAGAAACAGCTCTACCTCTGCTGGAGCGAGTTCTGCTTCCGCGGCACGCCAACGCCCTGCAAAGCGTGGGGGGAAGCAGTAGCCCCGGGCGCATTCTTCAATCGCGAGCAACTCGAACACCTCTACGCTGAAGCAGGGCCATTCTACTTCGGCCGGTATGTGATCGGAGAGATCGGCGGCGTGCTGTATTGGCCGAAGGACTATCTCCGACCAGCACGTGATCTCTCATGCGCCCCCATGCCTGATTTCGAGAACCATGCCAAGGCCGCGACCCACTACGTCGAGTACTGTCGGCAGCTTGTGGAACAGGAGCGCGAGTGCTTCGGGGGAGAGCCGTTCCTGAATGTTGAATCCAGCCTGCTGTTCAAATACCAGGTGCCTTCCGGGCTCAGTCGGCTCTGCCTGGAGGTAATGCCCGGAGACCCCGAACTGATGCATGCAGCCATACGAGGCGCCGCCCGAACACATGGGCTCGAATGGGGCACGCATATCGCGATGGGATGGTACGGCGGAGTCCGGGTCGACGAGGTATTCCAGAAACGCTGGCGCACGGCGCTGGGCTGGTCATACATCTGCGGAGCCGACTTCATTCTGCCGGAGTCCGGACACTACACATACAGCAATCCGGACCAGAACATCGACCTCGACTTCCAGAGCCCGGAGATGACCCGAATGCGCCGGTCTCTGCGCGAATACGTGCAGTTGGCACACGTCCATCGTCGGCCGAAGGGCGGCCCTCTCGTGCGGCTCGGTCTGCTGCACGGTCAGCACGATGGCACGCCCGGCCTCTGGAACCCATTCGCCTGGGGACAATACCACGCCGAGCACTGGCAGGAAGGCCCCGCCGAACGCGGCTGGCGACTGTTCGATCAGCTGCATCGACGTGAGCCCTGGTCGAACGCCCGTGTCCAGGGCGACACCGATTTCTCCGGGAATCCCCCCCTTGGACAGGTGGATATCGTCCCCGCGGAAGCCGACATGGAGCATCTCAGTCGTTATGCCTGCCTCCTGTGCCTCGGCTGGAACACGATGGACGAAGAACTCTACCAGCGCCTTCTCGCCTACGTCCGGGAAGGTGGACACCTCATCATGTTCCTGCCTCAGCTGCGGACCAACTCAGGCCGGACCGAACCGGCCGAATTGATCCATGGAGGCGACCTGTCTGAACTGTTCGGAGTCCGGATAGAAGGTCGGGGGGCGACAGACGTGCGCGGGATCCGCTTCATTGAGAATTCCGGTCTGCAGAACTACCGGTTCCCGGTCTATCGTGAACAGCAGGATCCGGTCTTCCTCGGGCCTTACGCAGGTGCAGACGTGGAGATGGCAGGGGCACGTGTTCTTGCAGGATTCGCACGGCGCTTTGGAGACGATGCAGCGACGGCCAGAGCGGAACCGTTTCTGGTCGAGCATCGGGTCGGTCAAGGCACGGCTATGCTGGTTCTGGCGTGGAACTGGCCGGGAGACACGGCAATGCAGGAGTTCTGCAGCGATCTCATCCGCACAGTCGTCGCCGGTGAACAGGGAGGGATCGCGCTGAGCGGAGCGGATCGGATCCGCTTTGCCGTCTACGAAGACCACATCCCTGTTGACGCCGCCCCTGCACTACAGGTCGTTTACCTCCTGAATACCGACCCCGACGTCGCGGTGGAAACGCAACTGCACATCTCCGGCGTAGATGCCGGAACCGTCCGAGTACGCCCGGGAGAATTGCAGATTGCCTTCGTCAGGGACGGGCTGGTACTGTTGCCGGAGACACCATTCGTCGATGTGGAACGCTGGGAGACGCAGTCTGGTGAGACTTCAGTGACGTGTTACGCGGTCGCAGACCAATGCCTGAGAGTCCTGAATACGACCTCGGAAGCACGAGCGATTACCGTCAACGGCCAGAGAACGTCCGTTCCCGCCGGTGGAGAGGCCCGACTCAACCTGCCGCGTCGCGTCGACGCCGAACGCACCGAGTACTTCGCACCTGACTTCCTCGAAGAGCCGGCCATCGACTACCAACATGCCGAGCTGCCATACTGACTCCGGATTCGCCGTCAAGACCACGACTTACGCATCTTGCGTCACGAGAGACGCTGGTGCATGAGCTTCCGTCTACATGGTCGCCCGTCACGAGAGCGACCCCATTGTGTGTGGGGGCGGGGGAGCCGCCGGTCTAATGCCATTGATCTGGGGTATTCGGTGTATGTAGTTCCGCGTTCACGCGGCCCGGACAAACCGTCTAAAGACGGAACTACGTACGGTTCACTCGTCCGCTTTGGCCGATGTGTGCTTTGGTCAATGACAGTAGCCATCGGTCCCCAACGGCTGCACGCTCTGAGCCTGCCGATTGGGATCGCGGGGCAGAGCCCCGGCTCCTCTGCCGCAGGAACTTAAGGCTTGGCTTGACGCGGATGCGCGACTAAACAGGAGCGGTCCCCCTGTCCGGCAGAGCCGCGACTCACGGGAGCGGTCCCCCTCTCTTTCAGAGCCGCGACTAACAGGAGCGGTCCCCCTGCAGTTCCGGACTGTCCCACCGTTCAGCAGTTCAGGTCCGGATCCCCCGTTACCCCGAGTTCCTGACACAGGGCAAGCAGGAAATCACGATTGTCCGCGCTCGTGTACCGCATCTCCCCCCCCATTCTGTTGAAGGTCTTGCAGTAGCGCAGGTAGTACTCCGGGGCATCCACAGGCGGTTCCCCCTCCGACCAATCCCACTCCGACTCCGCCAGATCAACAACCATGATGAAGTGATTGTCGATGTGCTCCCCGCGCTGCATGGCAAGATTCTGCCCCATCGAGAGTGACTTTTCGAAGATCATTGGGGACATAACCGCGGAGCCCACGGAGAGGTAGACTCCACCTTCCAGCCGGGAAACGCGGTCTGCGAAGGTCAGGAAATCACGCTGTGCGGTCCGCCCGATCGCTGCGCAGTGGTTGGCGGGGTGCGTGTAGATAATGTCATGCCCGATCATGGGGTGACCGGTGAACGCAATCCCCAGTCGGTACGCTGCGGCCTGCACACTGAACGCTTTCCAAGAGTGCGGCACCGGTTCTTTGCCGGATTCCAGATCGAAGCGTGACATGACGGCCAGCAGGTCCGCGGCAGCGGCAGCGTGATCCGCCTGCTCCGCCCCGTCACCTGCCCGGGAAAGCGCATCTGCCAGAACACGTCGATAGGGCAACACGTGCTCGTCGGCCTGAATCAATCGACCAACCGACTCCCCGTACCCCAGACCATCGAAGGCCCCAATGGCTTGGGCCAGATTCAGGTTGAATCCTGTCTCATCCCAGATACCGAACTGTCCTTCGGCAACGTATCCGCGCACATCTTCGCTGCTCTCCCCCTGGTAGGCGAACTCCCAGTCATGGATGATGCCGGCGCCGTTTGTGGCAAGGTGGTCCAGCCACCCTTCTTCCATCAGTCGAATGAGCACCGGAGCCAAGCCGTTCTTGATGGTGTGAGCCCCGAACGCCATCATGATCGGGGCGCCGTTCTCGCGGGCTTGACGCATCCTCTCAGCCGTCGCGACGACCGCCTCCCATCCCTCCTTTGACAGCCACGTCGGTGGGTCATCCAGAGAGACGTGGTCCGCCGCAATCGCAAGCTTATTCTGTCGTTCACAGAGCGGCAGGACACGGAGCTGCATCCGATCCAACTGGTCATACGGCATATCAAACGACTCCTTTATCAAGAACGTGTGGAATCGGTATCATACGTTCCCCCGGTACCAGCGTCTACTACCACGCTCCGGACCTGTGCATCGAGTCAGGGCAACAGGCAGCCTCACGCCGCTCCGGGAACATGGATGCCGAGAAGATCAAGAAGCTGGGACATCTGAGAAAAGTCAGGGATGATGACCGAAGCCCCCGCTCGAATCAGCCGCGAACGCTTGCTCTGATTGAGGTCAAAGCGACGCACTTCATCACTGGCGACACCAACGGCAAGGCCGCCGCGAACATGGGTTTCCCGCACCTCGACGGGGCCGTCGCCGAACGTCACAACCCGGCCATGGATGTCGCCCACTTCAGCCAGGATGCGCTCCAGCACCAGGCGCTTGGCTTCTTTGCTGACATCGCCAACCGCACCAAAGATCCGCCCCTCGAATAGCGCAGCGTGCCCCATTGCTTCAGCTTCGTGGATGACGTCTGCTTCGTCGGTCCCGCTTGCCAGGAAGAGCGTGACTCCGGCCCGATGGAGAGCGCTGAGGAATGCGATCGCGTTTTTCATCGCAAAGTCGGCGCTGTTCAGCTCGCCCTTCTCAAGGCGGGCCACGCGTTGCCGCACCATTGCCATCAGCCCACGGTTGTAGATCGCTTTGTACCCGTGCATGTCCAGAATGTCCTCGTCAGGCACAAATCCCATCTCTCTCACGATCCGGACCAGGCCCTGCATCTGGGCAAGTGTCTGAACGCCTGTTGTCTGGTCGATGAAGGCACGCACGCGGCCCACCACCCGGTGATAGAGGCCCTCATCCGCACTGTCGTAGAGATCCCCCAGAATGGCCCGGACCATCATCGGCTCCATGACCTCTTCCCACCCCTGCCGCAAGGTCGATATCGTCCCGTCATGGTCAAAGATGGCACAGCGAATATCCCGTTCCCCTCCCAGATCCCGCACGATCTCGATACTGGTGCCGTCGTGGTAGCGTGCCCGCCTGGGATCTTCGGCGAGTTCAGGCTCGTAAACGAAGCAGGGGACACGGCCCACCTCAAGGATCTCAGCCGGCGAGGCGGTCCCCGTCTGTTGCAGTTTCGTGACTGTCACTCGGGCGACGCAGTTCCCAACCCCGGCCGCTTCGAGTGGCGACGCCCCCGTCGCCAATGCCCCTGCCGCCCCTGCCAGGAAGCTGTCCCCGGCGCCAACCGTATCCGTTGCGCCGATCACCTGAAGTCCGGGCACTTCCTCAATGCCGGAAGCCGTGCACAGCACGCAGCCACGGGCACCACGGGTCACGAACACAGGCAGGGACGTCCGAGCGTACAAGGCCTGAGCTGCCGTAACGGCCTCCTCCCTCAAGACCAACTCCTGCGGATCCTTCTCTTTCCCGCAACGCCGCAACGCCTCATGGTCGTTCACTTTGAGCCATGCATGGGGATAGCTGTCTGTGTAGTGCCGCCCATCGAAAACGAATATCGAGTCAGGATGACGCTCCATGAGGGCGCTGAGGCGAGGGCGAAGGTAGTCGGTGTGAATCCCGGTCACCACCTGTTGATTGACCAGCACAACATCCAACTCGGGCAGCGCCTGATCAAGGCCTTCGAGAAGCTGATCGGCGAGCTGAGGGCTGAAACAGTTGAAGTTGCCCATATCGATTCGAGGCAGTTCCTCGTCACCAACGTAGGGTTTGCAGTAGGTCAAGGTCTGCCACGCCGAGGAGTCATCCGCCACGACCATTCCCGTGCAGTCGACCCCAATGCCACGAAGCAGAGCCAGCATCCGCTCTCCGAACGGGTCCTCGCCCACGGCGCCAAAGGCCGAAAGCCGCCCCACGCCCATCGCCTGCAGGTTGGCAACGACGTTCCCTGCACCGCCTAGAGAGTAGCGCTGTTCCCGGACAGGCTGTGTTGCCTTCCCGGTCTCAAGCGAGATCTCACTCGCCGCCATGTCCACCATCCAGTAAACATCGAGGCAGTAGTCTCCCACCACGCCCACCCGGGCCTCGGGAAGGCGCCCCAACAGCACGTCCAGGTCCTGATCACACAGCACGCGTCTGTCCTCTCAATTCAGCCATGTTCCCCTGCTCCCTCCCCCTCGCACAGCCCACAGTTGCATTCGATGCGGGCTAGGATATCCTAGCGCCCAAGCGAAAGCAAGGACAGCAGAGGAAGGCCTGGACGGCCCCCAGGGAGCCCACGATGACCGCATGGCAACGCGCCTGTTGTCCAGCCGGGAGATACCACGGCGTCCGTTTGACGCTCGTCTGGCTGGCAGTTCTTGTTCTGGGACACGTAACCACCCACGCCGCAGGGGATACGGCCACCGTCTCACTCTCCCCGCTGAAGACGCGCCCGCTCACCAGTCGGCCGGACCGTAAGAATCAGACACTCCACGAACGACTGGCCGGGTTCAGCTTCGGCCCCGTTGACTATGCCATCGCCTACAAGGCGGCGTACGACCCCAACCAACCGGAACGGGCGTTTCCTTTGGAAGGCACGATCGGCATGCCGCGGCCGGCAAGCTGCAATTGGTACCACGGCGGCTTCCTCTTCGTCCTCGTGAATGGGCAAGATATCGGGACAGCCCCGCTGAGCTCGATGGTCGCAGCTGAATCCGGCAAACGAGCCATCCTTGACCTGGTTTGGTACCACGCTGCAGCCGACGTCCGGGTCCGTTTCGCCGGCCTCCCGGAACAGGACTACCTCATCTGTGAAATCGCTATCGACCCAAAGACGGAAGTGAAGACGCTCGCCGTCAAGCTGCGCTGCTACCCCAGCTTCTTCACCAGTTGGCGCAAACGGGTCGGGGCCAGGCGCATTCAGACACCGGGAGGCATCGTCATGGAAGGTGAGAGGAAGACCTTCCCGGGCGAGGAGTCTTGGTGGGCAGTCTTCTACGACGACGTATTCGACCCCGGTCGCGGCGAAGGCGAAGGGCCATGTGCGCTGCTTGTGGATCCTGCGCCAATGCGTGAGATCCGACACACGCCCACCGGCTATCCCGTGGAAACCGTCCTGAGTTGCACGCCCGACACACGGCGCGTACGCCTGGCTCTCTGGGACTTCCGCGGCAAAGACAACGCCACCGCACTCGCGCGCATTCGCAGTGCCGCCGACACAGTCAGGGAACAGCTTGAGACGATAGACCTGACGCCTGAAGCACTGAGCACCTTCGATGCCGAAGCCGCACGGCGCGAGGTTGCCGAAGCACTCAGCTCGCCCTCCGTTCCGAGCGCCCTGGCGGACAAACTGCAGGACGTCATGAAGCGGCTGGATCGCGTGAACCCGGACGCCCCCACGCACGAAGGCCCCGGCACAGTGAGCCGGCAGGAAGCCCTTCTGGCGACGTCGGCGGCACTCAACCGGGTCATCTGGGAGGTCCGACTCACAGCCCTGCTCAATGATCTCTGAGCAAGAGAGTCGACGTCCCAGCCCCCGGGGAACGAGTTCGACCCGCATTTTTGAGTGTGGGCGCCCCCCGGGAATCGAACAATCCACCAAACAAAGCCGAAACGAAGTGACAAAGGAGAAGACACCGTGAGGACATGCAGCGCTCTGAGACGACTCGCAATGGCAGTTCTAGCCGTAACCTGTGGGCTCGCAGCCCAGGATATGGCCGAACTGAACGTCGACCACGCTCTGACGTTGGAGTTCGAAACGCCGCACACCGATTGGGCCCAGCCCTACGCCCTCGGACCAACACGGGTCCTCTTCTTCTGCAACGGCCGCGGAACGGTGCCGCGGGAATGCGTGGAACTGATGCAGCGCTTCGACATCGAAGCCGAAGCCGTTTTCTGGACCCGCATCGTCGACTCGTCGAAAACACACTGGCACGGTGGAGAAACCGGCGAACGACGGATGCTCGCACTACTCGACAAGCCCTGGGACTGCTTCGTCTTCATCGGCCTGAACATGTCCAACATGACGGCTGAGCAGCAGTACAAGATCCTCAGGCCTGTAGTCGACGGAGCAGGCATCGTCTTCGTGGAAGACAACGATCCCCGGGTGCTGAAGAAGGCCAACCGGGTAGCAGGTCTCCCCCAGTTCCTCGAAGCAGACATCGACATCGACGCCTATGCAGTGGGAGCCGGGCGCGGTGTCCGCATCCCGAAGCGCCCCGCAATCGGGTACCGCGAAGGCTGGCAGGTCGAGTATGATTACTGGGCTGAAGCGTTCGGACGCACAATCTTGTGGGCAGGGGGAAAGGGCCCCGCCGTATCGCTTCAGCTGACAACCCCGGGAACCACGATCGGACAGGGAAAAGGGCACCCAATCACTGCCCGGCTTACCGGCGACATCCCCGGCAAAACCGCTAAGCTGACGGCCCGCATCCGGGGTGCGACCACGCCTCCAATTGCGCTGACTGATGGCCCGATTCCCCCCGGAACGGATGTGCAACTGGCGTTACCAGCGCTCCCCGCCGGCGACTACCACGTCGACGCCTGGGTCCGAAGTGCCCGGGGTATTGAGACCTGGGCAACCCGCCCGCTGACCATCACCGCGAAACGGAAGATGACCCAGGTCATTCTCGAGCGCACTTGGGGCGAAATTGGCGACCCCATCTCAGGGCAGGTCACGCTCGATGGCCCCACGTTGGATGATGAGAAAGTCGAACTCCGTCTGCTCGACCGCAGACGCCGTGTCCTGCAACGGACGACCCTCGTCCCCAAAGAAAACAGCGCTCGTTTCTCCTTCACCAGCCAGGCCTGGATGCCCATGCTGGTAACTGTGGAAGCCCGCCTCAAGGCAGGAAACAACAGTGTCGCCAGTGACTACGCCTACTATCGCGTCACCAAGCGCCATCAGGGCCGCTTCAACTTCCTCATCTGGGACACGCCCAAAGGCCCGCTTGCGCCTTACGCGGAACAGAGCCTGATCGACAACTCCGTCACGCTGCAGTTAGGACATGGCGTCCCCCCAACCATCTGCGCCGCGTACGACGTTGCCTGGGTTCCTTACACCACCCGGATCATGGCCAAGCTCACCCCTGAATCCATAATGAAGCCCTTCTGCTGGAATGACGACGTCGCTGTGGAGAAGCATGTCCGGGCCAAGGCCGATGCCTATGCCGGAGCTCGCGAACACGGCGTCTTTGTCTGGTCCCTGGGCGATGAAGTGATGACCAAAGGCGCCTGTCTGTCTCCCCACTGCGCCGACGCCTACCGGACCTTCCTGCGCGAGCAATATGAGAGCCTCGAAGCGCTCAATCGCTCCTGGGGCACCACCTTCCCGAGTTGGGGCGATGTGAGCCTCACCAACCCCGAGGACAGCGAAGAAGCCACCTCGTTAAAGGCGAAGAACTACCCTCGGTGGTTTGACCGGCAACACTTCAAGTCCTGGAACTTCGTTCAGTTCTGCGGCAAGTACGCCAGAGCGTACGAAGCGATCGATCCACAGGCACGAACGGGCTTTGAGGGAGCAGGACGGTTCGGCCAGGGCGACGACATCGACTTGATTGTGCGTTCGAACAAATTCTGGTCTCCCTACCCCGGCACAGCCGATGAGATCATCCGCTCTATCGCGCCGCGTCAGTTCCCCCGCGCCAACTGGATGGGCTACACCAAGGATGCCGACTCACTCCTCGGCAAGTACTACCGAATGGTCACGCGGGGAGCGGATTCGGTTTGGTGGTGGCGCTGGGACTGCATCGGCCGCTTCCACGGCTGGTTGGCCCCCGACCTGAGACCATTCCCCGCGGTCAAAGACATCCTTCAAGACACGAGCATCCTGCGGGAAGGTCTCGGGGACCTGCTCCTCCATTCCCGGATGCAGCACGACCGGATCGCAATCCTCTTCTCACTGCCGTCCACATTTGCCCACAAACTCGATGAGGGCGCGACCTATGGCGGGTACGAGAGCGCCCATATCAGCGCCCACACGCTGTGCCGTGAACTGAGTTGCCAATTCGCCTATGTCACTGAACGCATGCTGCGCCTGGGAGAATTCGATCCGTCCGCATACGACCTCCTGATCCTGCCTCGAGCAGAGGCGCTCTCCGGCAAAGAGGCCGACGTGATCCGCGCCTTTGCGGCCCAGGGAGGAACCGTCATGGCCGATGTGCGGCCGGCCATCTATGACGAGCACTGCAAAGCAAGAAAGAACGGCCTGCTGGATGACCTGTTCGGGATTGCGCGCAAGGGGCAGGCTGAGGCCCGCAAGGCGACCCTGAAGCCCTACGGGATCCTCAAGCTGGACCCAGCCGTCTCTGTCACAAGCGGCAAGGCCAAACACACCGTCGACGGTGTCCCCATGTTTGTCGAGAATCGGGCCGGGAAAGGCCGGACGCTGCTGCTCAACTTCGATTTCAGCACGTTCCCGTCCCTCAAAGGCACGGATGTCCCGCCCGAACTGGAGGAGATGGCGGGCGACATGCTGCAGTCGGCAGGTGTGACCCGTCCGCTGCGGTTGCGGAGCCAAGCCGGCACGAGAGAACGGAATGTAGAGATCATCCGCTGGCAGAATGGCAAACAACAGATCGTGGCACTCTTCCGTCAAGGAGGCCTGCGTACGACGGCAACCGTCGAGTTGGGTGAAGAGTACCACATTACCGACCTGCGCAACCGTAAGGCTCTCGGCAGGCGGAAGAATTTCCAAACCGATATCATCCCCAACCGCGCCACGTTTTTCGCGCTTCTCGACAGCCCCCAGCCGAAGCTCCGGTGCGAGCTCTCGGCCAGGACAGCCACGCGCGGCACAACGACAGAGCTCGTGCTCTCATCCACGTCCTCAGGTGAAGCCAAAGCCGTCCGCCTCGAAGCCACGGTCAATGCCTCCCCACTGCCCTGGCTCACGCAGAACATCGTCCTGAGTGACAAACCGGTGAGGATCCCGATCCCCATCGCCTTCAATGATCCCGCCGGGACCTACACACTGACAGTGACCGACGTGGTGACCCAGGAACACACAGCCACAACGTTCAACGTCCAATAGCCAGAGGAAGTGAGCAGACCATGAGCAAATACAGCACCTCAAAGGCAGCAGGCACGGTCCTGGCAACGTTTGTCATCGCTATGCTGATTGCGCCGCGCGCAGCTCGAGCCACAGATGAGTACGAGCTGAAAGTGTACCCCTGCCCCAGGACGGCCCTCCCTCTCACCATCGATGGAAAACTCGATGAAGAAGCTTGGGAAGAGGCCCCCCTCGTCGGTGGCTTCACCCTCTACAACAAACCCGAGCTGGTGGAACCGCAGACCTACTTCCGCGTGCTGCACACTGATGAGCATCTGGTCTTCGGTTTCCGCTGTGATGAGCCAATGATGCGGAAGCTGATTCCCATCCCCCAGGCACGAGACGCCAAAGCGGTCTTCCGTGGCGAGGCCATCGAACTGTTCATTGACCCCAAACACGAGCACGCAAACTACTTCCAGTTCGCTGCAGACGCCTCCGCCAGTGTCTATGACTCCAAGGGCGAAGACCCGATCTGGAACGCCGATGTGCGGGCAGCCACGAAACTGCACCAGGACCATTGGTCGCTGGAAATCGCCATCCCCTGGGAGGATCTCGGCATCACCCCTTCACGTGGTGCTCTCCTGGGGTTCAACATCTGCCGCGACCGCCTCATAGACAACGCCAAACTCTGGTGCAACTGGTCGCAGACGAAATCAAATTTCCACGACCCGATCCGTTTCGGTCACCTGGTGCTGGCTCCAAGCCCGGAGGATATGGGCAAGATCTCCGGGGAACTCCGCAAGGGCGATCGACGCGGCCCTATCATGATCTACAGCAAGACGGGAATGTCCCAGACAAGTTACCGAGCCCTCGCAGAGGCATCCCTCACCAGGCTCAGGGCACTCCTCGCTGATCTGGCGGCAACCCGCGACACCGAACCCGACCCCGGAACCCGTAACGCGCTCACCAAACTCCTGGACACATACGAGGCCGAGATCGCTCCGTTCCGGGAGACCTTGGCCACCGGCGCAGAACTGGACGCCAAACAGGGCACGAGCATTGACCTGCGCATCACCCAGATCGCCGCCAAACTCGCCGATGCCATCTGGAGTGCCAGACTCAGCTCGCTGCTGGAAAGCCTATAGCAGAAATGGCCTGTTCACCCAATCTCACGGCCCATCGGGGCGCGAGGAACTGGGTGGTGCCGGAAGCACAGATACCATGACCGCCGTGTCAGGAGCCTTGCCGGAGTAGAAGGCGAGGCAGTGTGTGCCCCCGATCGTGGTGGCATTCACGTTACCCGAATCGACCCCGATCCGACTACCTGTAGCGACCGCCTCGGGAGCGGGCCAGCTGAGCGGATTGTCGAACACGCTGTCTGGATCGACGACGCGACGCCAAAGGACTCCCCAACCACGCTGGTAGTAATAGTTGCTCAGCAAACCGGTTTCGGGGTCAAGGATCAGGCTCGGCGTAGAGGCAGAGACATCGCCGATGTTTGTTTTCGAGCGCGTCCATGTCGCGCCGTAGTCGGTCGACACGATCTGGAATTGAGATCGCGTCGTGTACACGTCTCCCCCCTCTATCCGTGCGATTACGAGAATCCTGCCATCGCCAAGATAGACAGCAGAGGGCTCGGTCGGCCAGTCCGATTTGGGGAGCTTGGACTCGATGGGGGTCTGTGTCCAGGTTGCGCCGTTGTCACTGCTGGTTAGTTTGCCCCACGAATGGGTCCGGCTATCATCGTAGTGTCCTGCGAACCACAGTGCCATGAGCCCGACATCGGGGACCGCGAAGACGTCGGTGATCTGCATGGGGGTTACGGCGAGCTTCGGCGTCACCACAAGCGTGAACGTCACACCATCCGTGGTCCGGTAAAGGTCATGGTGCCACTCCCCTGACCCGATTCGACGCACCCAGAGGAACATCGCCCCCATGACATCCAGCCCCTTCCCAACCGTGACCTCGCCATAGCCGGGTGTGTCGGCGACAACTGTCTCCGGCGTCCACGTTCTTCCGTGGTCGGTGGATGTGCGCGCGTAAACAGCGCGGACGTCTTCACCAATCGAGTGGGCCGTGCCTCGGCTGTACACGCAGACCAGCTTCTCTCCGATGGCCTGCATCATCGGCCACGAGTTGTAGCCGCTCACGTTCTGCACGACATGTGACTTCGGGAGAGCCTCCAGGGGCGTTACCTTGACCATTGCCAGGCCAACGGGCTTGGTGAACGTGTCGGCGGGATCGGTAGGCTCCCGCTGGATACGCACCCACAGGGGCGCGTTCGGCTCCACTTCATAGTAGGATGTCAGGAGAATCGTCCGGGTATGGAACCGTGCTGCGGGAAATGCTGTTCGCACGGGGGTGCCCAGAGCATATCGGGACGTGAAGGCAGCATCCTCCACCATCTGCGATAGGTGGCACCTGAAAACGTTCTCGCAGTCAGGGCTCGTCCCCGCATCCGTGGTGGTCACAACGATCTCGACCTTCACGGCGGCGCACTCGCTGGGCAAGCCGGTCACGAACCCGGCAACAGACTGCCCCGCAGTGCCGCCCGAGAACGACCACACCGGAATGTGCGTGGAACCGCTCGACATGTTCACCAGCGAAGGTCGGCCCGTCGCGATCGACATGTTGTTTGCAGTCAGGTAGATCGGGGACTCCCCCCATTTGCCCGAAATTCGTTCTTCACTCATTTGCATACCATCCTCGACAATTGGCTGTTTCTTTCCACTGGGTGAACTAACAGGCTTGCTTGCCCCGAAACTGGTGACGGTAGAGGCAAGCAGCGCAATGCATAGAAGGGGTGTTCGCATGTCAATCTGGCTTAAAACAAAGGGGGAACGAGCCGAAACGGCCTCGATGCGTTCTGGCCCGGCAGACTGAATGGAGACCATTGTCCGACCCTCGACGTTTTCGGGTTCTGGTGTTCATTGCCGGCGCGATGGCGCCGATAGGGGTGCCGATGGCCCCGGGGGAAAATGCGGAACCAATATCGCGCCCAGAAAGAGCACTTCAATTCCTCGGCCTGGCGTCACTGAACCGAGTTGCCAAATCCCCCCACAGGAACCACTTCTGGTTGGTCGACGCGATACCACCAGGGCATTGCCCTGGCCTACGATGTGTTGCACCCTTACGCCAAGCACAAGGTCGCCTCGCGACGGGCCTGATCTCGGGTGAAGCCAGGACTCTTAGCCGTCGTGTTCCTCGCGTCTTCTGCTCCTACGGGGCCAATGCCGTCAACTTAAGCGGGCAGAATGCCATGGCACCTGTTGCGGCGCAGGCGGTTAGCGCTATATTGGCAGTGTCTCAGGTGGGCGCCGAACAGTGCAAGCCAGCAAGTAAGGAGTGACCGCAAGAATGTGT
>JABHEG010000041.1 GCA_018676675.1 Lentisphaerota bacterium | reverse complement strand
TTCCAGCGAACGGTGCCCGAGCGGAGCGTCTTTGGAGGGTCGATGTCCACAGCGACCGTCTCACAGGCCGGGGGCAGAAGGCACGGCGGTCGGGGACGACACGCCCTCCAGCGAACAGTGCCCGCGCGGAGCGTCTCTGGAGGGTCGATGTCCACAGCGACCGTTTTGCAGGCCGGGGATCAGAGGCACGGCGGTCGGGGACGACACGCCCTCCAAGAAGCCAGAAGGTGTCGACGGGTCGGCTACCCTTTGTGTTGGGAAGGGCTATATTAGCGAGTTTATCGTTTTCCATTTGAGCGTCGCAGCAGCGGCGGTCGTGGCTGCATACCATGTGCTGGGAGTAAGAGGCAATGCGAGTCGGTTTCGTAGGTTGGCGTGGAATGGTCGGGTCGGTCTTGATGGACCGAATGCGGGTCGAGGGTGATTTCACTGGTTTTGAGCCGGTCTTTTTCTCGACGTCGCAGGTTGGTCAAGCGGCGCCGGATGTTGGGTTGGGCAGTGGCTTGCTTGGCGATGCGCATGATGTGAACATCCTCTCTGGATTGGACATCGTTGTGACCTGTCAAGGAGGGGATTACACGAAGGCTGTTTACCCGGCGTTGCGCGAAGCCGGTTGGGATGGGTACTGGATCGACGCAGCGTCGACTCTCCGCATGAACGATGACTCGATCATTGTCTTGGATCCTGTCAACCGTGATGTGATTGACCGCGGGCTGGCAGCGGGGATCAGAGACTATGTTGGCGGGAATTGCACGGTCAGTCTGATGCTGATGGCCATCGACGGCCTGCTGAAGGCTAACCTGGTCGAATGGGTGTCGTCGATGACCTACCAGGCCGCGTCCGGGGCAGGGGCGACGCACATGCGTGAACTGGTCGCCCAGATGGGGATGATTTCAGCTTCGGTGGTGGACGAACTTGCGGACCCGGCTTCCGCCATTCTCGACATTGATCGGCGCGTGACTGCGTGCATGCGGGACGACAGTTTCGCGACTGAGCGCTTCGGCGTGCCGTTGGCGGGAAGCCTCATTCCGTGGATTGACCGGGCTGTGGAGATGGGCCAGACGCGGGAAGAGTGGAAGGGCTACGCCGAGGCCAACAAGATTCTGCAGGCGGATCCGGCTATCCCGATCGATGGGTTGTGCGTGCGCGTCGGCGCGATGCGCTGCCATTCCCAGGGCTTGACGATCAAGCTGACTCGGGACGTTCCGGAAGCAGACCTCTGTGACATACTTGCCTCAGCCAACGAGTGGGTGAGGGTCGTCGGCAACACGAAGGAGGAGACCGCTACGGCTCTGACACCGTCGGCGATTTCCGGAACGCTTGGCGTACCGATCGGGCGCGTACACAAGATGCGCATGGGCCCCGAGTACTTGACCGCCTTCACTGTCGGCGATCAGCTGCTCTGGGGAGCGGCCGAGCCGGTACGCAGAATGCTCAACATCGCACTGGAGTACCTGGCGTAACCATGGCCCGTTCGGAACGTTCGGAGGATCCCCGTCCGCCTGCCGCGGGGGTGATTCTCGGTGGAATGAAACACTGTGGCAAGAGTACCCATGGTCGGGCACTGGCGCAGCATTGGGGATGTCCGTTCTACGACACGGACGATCTGGTGGTCGAGCGTTTTCGGCCCGAGCTCGGTGAGCACGTGACCATCCGTGACGTCTGTCTGGCGCTTGGGGACGATGGTTTCCGGGAAGCTGAGTGGGATGCGCTGCTCGCTCTCTATCGCCGGCAGGTGCGCTGCCCGGAGCGTTATGTTGTCTCGCTGGGCGGCCGACTGGTGACAAACTCCGAAGTCTACCCCATCCTCAATGGACTGGGGAAGTTCGTGTTTCTACGGGTGGATCTCCAGCTCCTTTTCGAGCGGGTGATGCGCAGAGGGCTGCCGCCATTTCTCAGCAAGGAGCGACCCTGGGACGACTTCCAGGCCGTCTATACGGAACGGGAGCCGTTTTACACATGCTACGCAGACCTGACGGTCACGTTGCCGGACTTGCCGATCGGCGAGGCCAGTGCCCGCGTGATACGCGCGATTGAGGAGTTTTTGGATGTCCGGGAATAGTTTTGGTTCGATTTTTCGAGTCACCACCTATGGTGAGTCTCATGGCGGGGCTGTTGGCGTTGTGGTTGACGGCGCCACTCCCGGGGTCGATCTCTGCGAGGCAGACATCCAATGTGACTTGGATCGCCGCCGACCAGGACAGTCCGATGTGACCACACCTCGAGCGGAGACGGACACGGTACGGATTCTCTCCGGCGTCTTCGAAGGGAAGACCACCGGTACACCCATCCTGCTCATCATTCAGAACAGAGATGCGCGTCCCTCGGCCTACGATGAGATCAAGGACCTCTTTCGCCCGGGCCATGCTGACTACACGTATTTCCTGAAGTACGGCATCCGCGACTATCGAGGCAGCGGAAGAGCGTCAGGTCGAGAGACGGCTGGTCGCGTGGCTGCCGGGGCCATTGCGCGGAAGCTCCTCAGTCGACGCGGCATCACGATTCGGGCGTACACCAAGCGCGCGGCTGGGATCGAGTGCAAGACGATCGACTTTGACGAGATCGAGCGCAACATTGTGCGGGCATGTGACCCGGAAGCCGCGCGCGAGATTGTGGCGAAGATCCAGGCGGCCAGAGATGAAGAGAACAGTGTGGGAGGGATCGTTGAGTGTCGGGTGTCGGGCGTGCCTGCCGGTCTTGGGGAGCCTGTCTTCGATAAGCTTGAGGCCGATCTTGCCAAGGCGGTGATGTCAATCGGGGCAACCCGGGGCATCGAGTTTGGGCTGGGCTTTGCCTTGGCCGACATGACCGGCAAAGAGAGCAACGACGAGATGGATGCTGACGGTTTTGTTTCGAACAACTGCGGCGGCGTCCTGGGGGGAATCTCCACGGGAGATGAGATCGTCTTCCGAGTGGTGTTCAAGCCGACATCATCCATTGCCCAGCCGCAGCGCACGGTGGACAAGGAGGGCGCGGAAGTCATCTGCCGAACGGAAGGGCGCCACGATCCCTCGATTTTTCCACGCGCCGTCCCTGTCGTCGAGGCGATGGTCGCGCTCGTCCTGGAAGACCACTGCAAGCGTCACGCTGCTCTGCATGCCTGAGTGAGTGACTCAGTTTCCCGGGGGAGGATGTGTCTCGCTTTTTTGGAGGAGGGGCACCGCGATATGTCCCGTGAGACGGGCGAGTCCAGGGGGCTAGGCACGGGACAGACTTTCTTCCCCGAACGGCATGCTTTATGCTGTCCAATCTGGTGACGTGCGGGACGCCATGATGACGCCCTGCCAGACCTCGTTAGATTGGACAGGATTGCTATCATGGGGCATGCAGGAAAACCCATCCAGACGGCACCCAATCATACGACGAACCGGAGGGGGAATGACGGGACATTACTGCACGAAGAGAGATCCGTGTGGAAGGCGGCTCTGGTGATTGTGCTGATCGTCCTGTTCGCTGTTCTGACCAACCTCATGGGGCTTCTGCCGAACTGATCCACAGCGTTTGAGCACGGTGGCCGTTGTGTTGCAGCCTTCACCCCTCCCGTCCGCAAGCAGAGACACGGCAGCCGGGGACCAGCCCTCGCCAAAGAGCTTCGGCTGGCACGCGACCCTCCTTCGCCCAAGGGGCTACGGCGGCCAGGCACGCCCTCCAGGAAGGCCGAAGGCACTGCCGAGGTGGCCCCCGGCGGCCCCAGGGGAGGGCCTTGGGGCTCCGGTCGTCCCGACCGGCTGTCTCTTGCCGGACCGGAAGGCACCGGTTAGGGATAACCGGCCTCCAGGAACAGCGTCCTGAACGAGCGTTTTCGGATGGTCGATCTCTCCAGCGCCTGTGCCTCCCACCCGGAGGTAGAGACGGGGCAGGAACGCCCTCCCGCGGAGGGGGCTGGTTACACCGTCTCTTTGGCGACCGGATTGGTCAGGCTGCCGATGCCTTCGATCTCGACCGTGACGGTGTCACCTTCTTTGAGCCACAGCTGAGGGGAACGGCCCATGCCGACACCCGAAGGTGTGCCGCTCATGATGATGCTTCCGGCGGCCAGGGTCATGCACTGGGAGAGGTAGCTTACGAGTTCCTTGCAGGAGAACACCAGATCTGATGTATTGGAGTCCTGCATGACCTGGCCATTGAGGGTGAGTTTGATACCCAGATCATCGCCGTCGAGGTCAGTGCTAATCCAGGGGCCGATGGGGGCAAAGGTGTCGAAGCACTTGCCGCGAGCCCACTGCTTGTCCAGCTTGAGTTGGCAATCCCGCGCACTGACATCGTTGCCGCAGGTGTAGCCGAGTACGTAGTCGTCCACGTCTTCCATGGCGACGTTCTTGGCTTCCTTGCCAATCACGATCACGAGCTCCGCTTCGAAATCGACTTCATCGGGCGCCATGGCTGGAAGGAGAATGGGCTGGTCCGGCCCGGTGATGGCGTTGGAGGTCTTCACAAAGACGAGGGGGGCCTCGGGGATTGCCATGCCGCTCTCAACGGCATGTTGGCGGTAGTTGAGCCCGATGGCAACGATCTGTGGCGGATCCACCGGAGGGAGCAGGGCCGCGGCGTTGTAGGGGATTGTCGTCTCGGTCTCGCTCCAGTCACCGAAGAGATCTCCTTCAATGAGGTGGAATCCGTCACTCTCGACCAAGGCATAGCTGATGACATCGTCGGTCTTTATACGCGCGATTTTCATGTCGTCTACTTCTCCAGAACTTCAGGGTTGGCAAGTGACAATGGACGTTCGCCGCGCAAGGCACGGGCGACCTCTTCGGCAGCCTTCTGCTGCAGCTTACGAATGGCCGCTGCAGAGTACCACGCACTGTGCGGTGTGAGGGTAACGTTCTCGAATGCCTTCAGCGGGTGATCTGTTTCGAGCACCGCGTGTTCGTCCTCGAGAACATCCAGCCCGGCCCCGGCGATGAGGTCGTTCTCAAGCGCCCAGACAACCGCATCGGTGTCGACGATGCTACCGCGCGCAGCGTTGACGAGGATTGGGCGCTTTGCCATGGCCTCGAAGGCCTCGCGGTTGAGAAGATGGTGGGTCTCGGGCACGGCTGGACACTGCACGAAAATTGCATCGCAGTCTGTATAGATCTGTTCAAGTGACACCGCCTCACAGCCGTCTTGCGTCTCTGACACCATGGGATCATGGAAGACGACGCCTGCTCCGAATGGCTTGAGGCGGGAAGCGATTGCGCGACCGATGCGGCCGAAGCCGATTACGCCAACGGTCATGTCCGCGATCCCGACGAGTGGCTTGACATAGCCCAGCGACCATTCCCCCTTTTTCACTCGCCCGTCCGCAAGAGAGATCTTCCGGGCCAGGTTCAGGAAGTGGGCCAAAGCGTGGTCGGCGACTTCGTCGACACAGTAATCCGGTACGTTCGCAACCATGATCCCGCGTTCGGTCGCGGCTGGGACGTCGATCGTGTCCAATCCTATTCCGTACCGCACGACGGCTCGGAGTTCCGGCGCGGCGTCGAAAACGGTCGCGTCCATTCCGGGAAGATACGTATTAAGCAGGGCGTGGACGCCATCGATGTGCGGGATGAGTTCGCTGGCTGAGGAGGCCTGCAGGACAACCAGATCTGCTGGGACCGAGGCCAATACTCCACGTTCCAGATCGAACGATTCAAACACGTAATCAGTGACAACGACCTTGAGATTTGCCATCAACGCGGCCCTCCTGTTTCGCTGGTCTTTAAGCACGCGCACCATACCGCGAACGCCAGTGCGAGTCAAGCATGGACAAGCCCCCTCCCGCTGGTCAGGGCTCTGACGGAATACTCCCCTGAGCCGAGCCGTGACTCACGGGAGTGGCCTCCCATGTCCGGAGCCGAGCCGAGCACGCCGCAAGTGGCCTTCCGCCGCCTGAACCGAGGCGCGCACACCGTCAGTCGGGCTTGGCATCGCCTGCCTTGGGGACAGACCCGGAGTGTGTTTTGCCCTATCGGTGTGCTTCTGGCGAAGGGCTCGCGACCGCGGAGCGTCGTGTTACGAGTGGGTGAGCAGGACGATGCCGGCGATGATGCCGATGGTCACAAGCACGGCTGCGGTGATCTTGACCCAGCTCCAGGGGCGTTCGCCCTGAACTTCACCGGTTCGGGCATTGATGAGGAAGCGATAGGCCTTGTCCCGGTAGCGGTAGGCGGAGAGCCAGATAGGCAGGAGAATGTGTTTGAAGGTCACATTGCTGTACTGCGTTCGCACCGAATGGACGCGTTGATGGTCGCCGCCGATGTCCCTTCGGACGGTTGAGCGGATTTCACCATCCATGATTCCACGGGCCTCGTCCATGCCTTCGTCAAGGCTGACATGGTAGCTCTCGGTTCGGAAGCCGCTCAAGTAGTGCTCCGAGAAGGGCACCAAGTCGTGCAGGTCCCACGGTTCCAGCTTGTCGGCCTGCTTCTTGGGCAGGGACCGGCTGGCTAGTACCAGTACGTCATTGAAGTCATTCCATACTGTTCCGGAGACGGGCCACCAGCGTGTCTTTTTGACCTGACGTGTCTTGGTGACGGTCTTGCCGTTTTCCGTTGTTGTGTAGGTTTCGGTGGTGTAATAGTCGTCACCGCGTTCGCCGCGGTACAGACTCACCGTGTCACAGTCATAGGTCCAGTAGGGGACGTAGAGGCCGGTCAAGCGTTCGTAGGCTCCCTTGGCCTGCTTGAGGCTGTTGGGGGCGAACCAGAGCTTCTTGATCCACTGTTGGAAGGCGCTTCGTGCTTCCTCTCGAGTGATCGCGAATGGCAGTAGGGATTTCGGTTTGAGCTCCTTCACTGAGCCGCCGGTCACGATAACATCGGATCCACAGAACGGGCAGGCATCGGCTGCAACTCCTTCCTCCAGGGTTGTGTCCGCCCCGCAGGAGTTGCACTTCATGGTCTGATTCTCGACGGTTTCCTCGGATTCCGCGAGCCGGCTCAGGACCGCGTGGAAGTCCAGTTCCTCAATGTCCTCCTCTGACTCCGGAACTGCGTTCTCAAAGCCGCAGTAGGGACACTTCTGGGCTCCCGTTCCCGGATGGAATTCGATGTTTCCTCCGCATTGGCCACACTTGAACTGTTTGATGGCGGCGTCTTCACTCATGGTTGGGCTGGTCTCCGGGGAAGGGGGGCGTTGCCTTCTGTGTCTTGAGAAGAACGTACGTGCCGGGACGCGAGACTGCAATGGCGTGTGTGCGGGGGGGGGGCAACGCCTCAGTTACGTAGGAGGGAACTTCAGGATGGCTCGACGGAGTCTCTCCCTCCAGGGATTCTCTGGGCCATCTGTGTCCGATGGAGGGAGAGACTCCGTCGAGCCGCCTCACGAGACTGATCCCTTACGTCGCGCCGTGCTTTACTTCTGGCGTGCCCGAGCGCGTTAAGCTATAGTTATAGTTGCACTTACAGTGATCGTGCGCGTGATCGGCCGAGTTGGAGGCAGCAGCAGGCTGATCGTGTCGTGCATCGAGCGATTGCGGAAGTCGGATAGACAGAGGACAGGTGATGAACAAGAAACAGGTTTTCACGCTGATTGAGTTGCTTGTGGTGATCGCGATTATCGCGATTCTGGCGTCGATGTTATTGCCCGCGTTGGGTCAGGCGCGGATGCGGGCTCAGGCGGCGGCGTGTCAGTCAAATGTGAAGCAGCTGTGCATGGGCGTGGGTCTGTACTCGGGAGACTATGATGAACGGTTCCCGACGGCTACCAATGGGATTTCCGGGCCGCGTGTGAGTCTGAGCAGCACCGGTTGCTGCAGGAAGAGCTGGAGCAACAACAAGACGACGACGTTGTCAGGTGTGAAGCCACCAAGTTACACGCATACTGGGTATGTGCACACGCGCCTCGCTTCGTACGTTGGTGATTGGCAAGTGTGGAAGTGCCCGGGGGACCGTATGGGCAGATTCGATCCCTCCACGTCCGACAGGAGCGGCTATCTCACCGCTCTCTCGATGGTTTCCTGGCGCGGGAGCTTCGGCTATCCCCCCATGGAGGGCTACCCGCTCTCTTCTCTGATCGTTTCCGGGGATAGGGTTCCGCTGTTTCAGGACACCGTTCGTTGGTATGAGCCGGGCGGCGCGGCAAATATGCCCCGAAGCACGGGCCAGGTGGCGCATTACGCGACGCATCATGGCATGCACGGGGCCTGCAGGATCAACATTGGCTTCGTGGACGGACACGCGACGACGCTGCCGGCCCGAGCCTGGTGGGAAGTGATCCACGCCAATCGCCCCTGGCGGAAGTAATGCTGCTGCTCACTCTGGGAACCAGATCTGAACGGTAATCTGTTGGGAATGGGGGACGCCTACACCTTCGGCGTAGGGCCAGTTGGGGGGCTGGGTGAAGGCTGAGCTGGAGACGTTGGAGGAACAGGTGCGGCCGTCCGGCAGATCAAGCTCAATCCAGAACCGTCTGACCTTGAACCAGTCCTGACCGGGGTTGCGCAGGCGGAACGTGTTCCGCCGGCCGAGCGTGGTGATTGCTTCCGGCGTGAGCTCGACCGCGACCTTCTCGACCCAGACACCTTCCCGCTCACTCCCGTTGGCCGGGGCCATGGGGCCGATCTCGACGTCATTGACGATGGCATAGGTTTCGTACTGGCTGCCCGTCCCGGTGAGCCCGATTCCGTCATAGCGCAGGCGTCCCCCTGTGGCTTGTCGCAGGTCGTGTGGGGAGAGCCCGGAGACTGGGGTGGGACCAGGCTCAATCTGGTTGGGCCCGTCGGCCTCGACCAGCTGGAGGAGGACCTGTTTGGCCAGTGTCTCTATCCGCATGTCTGCCCAGCATCCCCAGTCGCCCGACGAGTCGTCCCCGGCGCCGACATCGGTGATGAGCTTGATGCGGATGGTCTGGCCGGCCCAAGGCGTCAGGTCGCCCTCGATGGGAAGCCACGTGTGTGTACCCACGTGTTGTTCTGCGAGTATGGTTTCACCGCCATCCGCGGCGATGATGGCGAGTTTGTAGAGGATGCCGTCGCCCGGGTCACTGCCGTCCTTCTTGCCGACCGCGGCACGAAAGGCACTGGGGGGAGTCTGCGGAAGCGTGACCGGGTTGTAGAGGGCAAAGGTGTAGCCGACGCCGTTCATGTACGGTGGATGCATGAAGAGTGCATCGCGCGTGTCGTCTCCACAAGGTGTCCGTGTGTTGCGGGCGTGGGCTCGACTTTCCCCGAAGTCGGAGCTCTCCTCGGCGCCACGGTAGCGCATGCCCGTACTCCACTCAGACGGCAGTTCACGTGCTTTGGCAAAGCCTTCGTGGGCCAGCAGCAGTCGGTGGGCGGACAGCATCAGGTCACCGGCCTGCAGTGTGCAAGTAACCGGGTTAAGCGACTCCCCGGAGGGACGGCGGACCTTGACGTCGATGGTGGCTTGGCTATCCGGGCTGAGGGTGAACGTATGCGTTTTCCCATTGATCTCGGCCTGTGCCTTGGCGGCTTGAGGGAGGTTACTGATGAACCCAATCCTGAGATTCGAGCCTGCCAGATCCATGGTTGTGTCCGCCAGAGGCACCACCGCAAAATCGATCCAGGCGTCATCCACGCGGCGCCAGACATGGTCACCAGCGGCGGCGTCCGGGGAGATTTGGAGGCTGTGCTGGGCGGCTCCCGCGGTGACCGTGGCCGTTTCTCCGGGGACGACGGCTGTTCGCTCACAAGCCAATCGCGCTGTTGTTGCGGGTGTCCCCTTTTTCAGAACATAGCTGAAGGCTCCCTCGACCGGCATGACGTAGGTGAGACCGCGGGCCTGGCGCACCTCTGCAGGCCCCAGGGAGTTGCGCGCTTCATCGAGGGCTTCCGCGGAGACTGCGGTGATCGCGAAACCGCACTGGGCCTTTTCAAACGGGATGATTTCGTACTGATCGTCCGGGAGAATGCGGCACACGGCCTGGCCGGCCCCGGCCGCCTTTGGGTAACGGATGAATGTGCCCCGGCCATCGATGTAGATGTAGGCAGGGGTCACCGCATAGTCGCAGCGATGTCCGTCGACGTCGGCGCTCAGAACGTGCACCTGACCATCCGAGGTCCAGCCTGCGTAGCCGTTCGGTGGGAGATTGAGGACGCGGTTGTCGATGTTGATTCGCATCCGCTCCTGGCGGTGCCCGTTGACGGCTGTGATCGTTCCGTCGCTGTAGCGGGTTACGAGTTGCGAACGTCTGAAGGCGTCCGTGGCCACGGCCTCGGTGGTTGGCAGCAGGCGTCCATCGTCGGTTGCGTAGCGGATGTCGACCGCGGAGGCCAGGGCATAGCGGCTATGGAGCTGCTGGAGCATGTAGTAACTGCGCATGGTGTTGCGGTATCCGCCGGCGAAAATGAGAAAGCCGGTGTGCCCGAATCCGACCGTGGCGGCAAGGAATCGATCGATGGAAGCAGACTGCTCCAGGCGATTGCTGCCGAGGCTATACTCGCGGCCGAAGAACATCTGCAGGTTTCCCATCCCGAAGTTGCAGCAAAGGTCATGCATCTTGCGGAGGTCGAAATCTACGAGCCAGGGCTTGTCTGGGATGCGGTAGCGCTGGTCCTGGGCGTAGTTGCCATCGGTCAGTCCGCAGTAGAGCCAGTGGTTGTTGCCTTCGGAGTAGACGGGACCATCCCAGGCTCGCTTCTGATGGAGCATGATCTCGCCATAGGAGTAGAAGACGGCTGAGAACGTTCCCGCGCCAGGGACGCGTGGATCATAGTCGGTGCGGCTCCACGGTGTGACCGCCGTATGCACATCACAGTAGGCCGTACTGAAATCGAACTTTTCTTCAATGATCGGGGCAAGTCTGGCGCAGTACTCGACAGCGCGTGCAGGCTTCGGCGCATAGCAGCGCCGCCAGGCGGTCTGCAGCTGGTTTTCCGGACGGCGATTGACCATGTCCGGGTGCCAGAACTCATTGACCGGGGCGAAGTCGGTGTAGTTATTGTAAGGGCCGTAGACGAAGCCCAGAGTGTCCTGCATGTGCCGCGCGTAGGTGAATTGGCCTTCGTCGCCGCCTTTTCCGGGGGCAGGGCGGGTGCGGAAGGTGAAGCTCTCCTCGCCGTCGCGCCAGCCTGTCTCGTGATCTGTGACCACCACTTCGGTGATGCCGTAGCGATGGCAGCGGGTCCAGAACGCGGTGTCGCGTTCCCGATTGCTTGCGCCGTGCGCCCGCCATACGCGTGTTCCGGTAACATGCTTCCAGGGCGAAACCGGATTGGGGATGTTTGGCAAGATCTCTTCAAAGCGCGGCGAAACCGTGATGATGAAGCGTTCGAAGCAGTCGTTCCGGCGGCCGTCTGTTTTGGGGATGTAGCGTGTGCCGCCGTTGAAAACAGCCGAGTTGCCATTGATGCTGTTGACGGCAAAGGGAGTGGCGGCATTCGAGCGTGTCCAGTCGACATGACCCGAGATGAACAAGGGATTGGCGGGGGGACCGGTCACCAATATCGCCGGCCGAGTGGTGGTGCCGGATGTGTAATAGGGAAGGGTGACCAGGCGAGGCGAATCCGTGCCCACGGTTTCGCCGAAATGGACCTCATGGATCGCTCCCCCCAGGGAGACGATGTCGACGACTAGAGACTTCTGCCAAAGTCGGAACGCGTAGGTCACGGTCGCGTTCTGTCCCTCGGCACTCAGCCTCCACGTGCAGGTGACAACGCCATCTGCCAGGTTGGTGCTCACGAGGGTGGCGCTGTCGGGCGGAATTGGTTTGCCGTTCTCTGACATGAGCCTGACCCCACCGCCAGCGCAGGGCTGGAAAGGCGCCCCGCAACCGTTCCACTCGGCTCGAACGTCGCTCAGGTTGCCGGTCTTGGGCGCGAGTGTGTAGGTGAGCGAGCCGTCGGTGCCGCGGTAGGTGAAGGTGAACGTGTTTCCGCTGCGTCGGACGGCGGTCTTGAAGTCGGCCGTCAGGTTATCGGGGAGGATCGTCTCAGCATGAGTGGGGAAGGGCAGTTTCCTCGGGCCGGTGTTCGTGCCGATTCCCTGTCCGGGGAACATGTCAACGCCTCGCTTCGGCCGCGGTTCGAAGGCGAGTGGAGGGAATGTCTCCACGAAGACGGACAGGCTGTCGAAGTAGAGAACGCGGTCCTTCTTGTTACGCCCTCCTGAGATGACGAAGCCGGAGAACGATGCGCCGTTCTGCACCGCGGAGATTTGCTCTTCGGTCAGGCGGCGATGGCAGAGGAACCACTCCTTCCAGCGCACGGTGGTCAGCGGCACGCCGATGGTGTCTCCCGGAGGCAAGATGAACTGCGCTGCGATGCGTACGCCGGGGGTGGTTGCGTCTTTCCCGAGTGTGTTGCCGTAGACCCAGCATGTGACGGCATCGAAGGCGCCGACAACTGGAATTGGCTCTGGCGGGCGGATCGCGACCGTGGGCTGCTTTCCGTCTGCTCGGTAGGTCAGTTTGCCGACGAACTGCCCCCAGATCTGCTGCTCTTGTGACCGTTCGAATGTGGCAACGGCGCTTTCGACATCGGTGGTCCAGCCGACCAGATTTTCGAAGTCGACGAGATGCGGATGGTCGTCTTCCATACGGCCGGCCCAATCAAGCTCATATGGGCGCTTTCCAATGGTCTGAGCGGCGATCAGGATTGGCATGGCAACGATGGCGACGACGAAACTGCGGAGCGTCATGGCATCCTCCCGTGTTTGGTGGTTGGAGGAAAGGTAGCGCAGGAGAGGAGCTTTGCCTATGGCAGGAAAACCGCTTGCGCTGTGCGCGGTCCGGATCGAGCAGAGGGGAGGAAGACCGCTTCCGTTGTGCGCGGCTCGGATCGGGCAGAGGGGAGAAGACCGCTTACGTTGTGCGCGGCTCGGATCGGGCAGAGGGGAGAAGACCGCTTACGTTGTGCGCGGCTCGGATCGGGCAGAGGGGAGAAGACCGCTTACGTTGTGCGCGGTTCGGTTCGGAGAAGTCTATTTGTGGGGGTAGAGCTGGATGTCAACGATGGAGACTGTGCCGTCGCCGCCCTTGCCTTTGGCCTGTCCGTGGGCTCCGACGACGATTCGGTTGATAAGGTCCAGGTCGAGTCTGCCGTTGGCGTCTTTGGTCCAGCTGGCATGCTTGAAGGCGGAGAAAGGGATGTCAGCTGTGGTCCAGGTTTCACTGGCCGCCGGGAGGCGTGCCGGATAGTACTGTCCACCGCCTTGCTCGGAAAGGAGGACAAGAAGCCCATCAATTCCTTCCGGGAGCGAGGCCTTGTAGGTCAGGCGCAAGCCGGCGTAGGCGGACACTTCGTTTTCAGGGAAAGCCTGTGAAGGGGTTACATACATGTGTCTGCCACCGGGGAAGGTGAACGTGAGGCGGGTGCAGGGGATGTTCCCCGGGCCGTTTTGTGCGCTCACCAGCTTGTGTGTCACGGCGCTGTCAGCGGCCATGGACCAGGCTTTGGCGTCCGGCTGGAACACCGAGAGCGGCTTGGTTGGCCGGAAAGGCGCGCTGGTCAGGACCAGTCGGCGCAGTTCGAACTCCGCGTTGACCTTGCCATCCACAACGAGGCCAAACCACGCCCGTTCAACGTCCTTCCAGTCGAGCTGGGTGTTGGTGTCTTCACTGAAGGCGGCCTCACGGAATGACTGCACCGAGAAGCGTGCATCGGTGGCAGTGCCTGAAGCGGCGAGTGGGCGGCCAAGCTTGAACCAGGCCCCGCCGTCCTTCTCGTACAGCAGCAGTCCGGGGCGGACGTCAGACGCTTTTCCCTCGCTGAGTGTCAGGGCGCAGCTGGCTTCCAGTGCCTGGGGAATGAACGACACACCTTTCACCTCTGCAGCCAAGGCGATGAAGCGCCGTTCTGTGCCCTCCTTGGCAAAGGTCACTTTGAGTGTCCCGGCAGACGTCGCCAGTTGCGCTTTCGCTCCCGGCAACGGAACGAGGGTGAGCCCCCGGATTCCTGCGGGGCCGCCGCCAAGCGGGAGGATGTCTTCCCCGGCGTGCGTCGTGACGCTGGTCATCACCAGGGCGAACAGAAGGAGAGCTTTCCGGGGAGCTGTCGTCATCATATCGTGGTTGCCACTCCCTTGGTTGGAAGCATGGACGTTACCCGATGTCGACGGTACCGACCTTGATGTCCAAGTCCTCGCGCTTCTCCAAGCGATCCACGCCACCGTCTTTGATCCACAGAATGCGATCTGACGTGTCCAGCATCTTGTGGTCGTGGGTTGCGCTGACGACGGTGACGCCCAACTCTTTCGACAGTGAGGCGAGGAGCTGGATGATCTCTCCCCCGGTCACCAAGTCGAGGTTGGCGGTCGGTTCATCGGCCAGGATGATGGCGGGTTCGTTGGCCAGGGCACGGGCCACGGCAACGCGCTGTTGCTGGCCACCGGACATTTCATCCGGCCGGTGATCGAGGCGGTGTCCGAGCCCGACGCGTTCAAGGACTTCCGTCGCGCGGCGGACGGCCTCGTCGTGGGTCTTGCCGCTGAAGACCAAGGGCATGAGCACGTTTGTCACCGCATCATAAGCAGGGAGCAGGTTGTAAGACTGGAACACGTAGCCGATGTTGTTGCCGCGGAAATGGGCGAGTTGTCTGGGGGTGAGTTTGGTCAGTTGTACGCCTGCGACCTCGACTTCGCCACTGCTCGGTCGATCCAGAGCACCGATCATGTTGAAGAGCGTGCTCTTCCCCGACCCTGAGGGCCCCATGATTGACAGGTATTCGCCCTGGTAGATGTCGAGGTCGATGTCTTTCAGGGCACGTACAATAACCTTGCCAAGGTTGAACTCCTTGTTCAGGCCTCTGATGCTTATGAGCTTGTTTTCCATGCGACCAGTTCCCGGGGCTCGATATGTGAGTGAGGGTTCAACGATTCAGCGGTTCAGTGGTTCGCCCTAGAATGGGAGCTTGATGACGGACTTGCTGAGGAACGTAATTCCGACACCAACGGTTGTGATCAATCCCATGCCGCACGAGAATCCGGCAGCGACGACGGGGATGTACTGACGCCAGGTCAGCCCAAGGCGCTTACGGAAGTAGAAGCGGCCGATGAGAGCACCAATGAACTGAGGGATGATCCAGTGCGGCATGCTCTGTCCGAGTCCACGGACGACTCCATAGACGAGCATGATCGGGGCTCCCACCGCACTGAGGCCCCAAAAGAGCCCGACGCCAAAGAAGCCGCCAACGGCGAGATACTGCCAGTTGAAGGCTGCCTCGAACATGGAATACTCACCGAGCGTAGCCGAGTACATGATACATCGGTTTGCGGCTTGCAGTTCCCACATTTTTTGTGCGAAGGGGTACGCATTTGAGGGGATCTTATCGAGTCCCCAGATGAAGTTCATGAAAAAGATCGAGCTCAGCAGGATGATCGGGTAGAGGATGATCTGGGTTTTCCAGATACTGGTGAACTTGGTCCCGGTGAGTTCGCATTGGCGGTAGAACACGGTCATCCGGCCGTAGTTGGCGATCGGGACCGGGAGGAACCAACAGGCCACACCGCGGTAACCGCTCAGAATGATGGCTGCTTCACGGATCATCGGGACCGCTACAACCTGACCGACCATGCCTTCGAGTCGGGCCGTTACGTAGCTTATCATGGGGGTGTAGAAGAAGCCGAGGAAAAGGAGGGTAAACAGGACGTTGCGGATGTCGCGGGTCCACTCGCCGTGGTGCCAGACCAGAAGGCCCATCGCGGCGGCGATGTAGATGGCGGTAACGACAAAATAACACAGGATGATAGCCCATCCTTTGATATCGCCTCGTCCGGGGGGGGCGCTAACGCGGTTGAGCGATGTGAACAGCGATTCCTTTTCCGCCCGCCCCTTACGTGCCTTCCGGACGCTCTTAAAGACTTGGGCAAAGCCCACGATCGCGATCGCCGCGGCGATGCCGATCTGGAAGCTGAAGTAGAAATCGACGTTGTTCTTGAACATGGTCGCGATGGTATCATCGCCGGGTTTCCAGTTCCAGAGGATGCCCTGATCATAGAGAATGGGGTTGAGGATCATGGTGAAGACGAGACCGATGAATCCTCCAAGCATGCCGAAGTATGGCATGACCATCCCGACGACCAACTGGCCGAAGTCCCAGCAGATCCCGGTTGCTACAGCCGGCAGATACTGTCCGGTCTTGCCGGTGAAGTCTGAGAAGGGGATGGGGAAGATCTGGACGGACGTGCCGGTAAGCGCGCCGCTCAAGGTTGGGAGCAGGAGATAGACGATCCCGAACAGAAGCCCCATTGCTCCGCCGATGGCAAACACTCGCCAACGCCAGGAGTCCTGGGCATCACGGTTTGCTTTTGCCTCGACATCCTCCGCCATGGCCATGATCCCCTGAGCCCCGACCGGGGCCATCGGGAAGGGCAGTTTCTCCATATCACTGGCCACCCGGAACAGTCCATAGCCCAGAACCATGTTCGAGATTTGGCTCAGGAAGGTACCGAAGATCACCATTGCGATGACCGGCAGCCAGTCCTTGTGGAAGAACGTTCTCAGGCTGTAGGACTCGGAACTCCGTGGCGGGGCGACCCAGCGGGGGATCTGTTCCGCAATGCCTGTTGCCGCCGCTGCGTCACTGTTGATGAAGAACTGGTTCCAGAGCAGTCCGGCCGGCCGGCCGCCCTGGACCGCGATGCCGAGGCCTGACATCATGGCACCGGCCATGAAGAACAGAACGAAGATCTCAGATCGCGACAGGTTGCGATGGGCGCGCCGGGCGATCTCGATAAAGAGAATGACGGTCACCCACTGGGCTGCAGGGCCGATACCAACACCGGCAAGAAGGCCCATGTAGATGGCCCCTGGGACCATCATCATTGCCACAAACAAGGCGCCCAGCAGGGAAGACCAGCGGAAGCCTTCCTCGAAGGTCGATGGGACCTCCATCACCTGCCGGAATTCTTCGAGCTCCTTGTCAATCCGTTGTGCCATGGCTTGTGTTATCCTCAATCGCTATCGCAAGCTGTCGTGGTCACCCAACGATCTGGGCATTCACCGTGCGTTCCTCGGCCGGGTGGCCGCCTTGTCTAGGTCAGACAGGCGTTTCCTCAGGCGCACCATTCTCAGCCGCCAGTTCTCCGCCGGTGGCTTCTTCACCTTCGCGCGGGCCCAGTTCGGTCAGCGTTTGCCGCCGGTAGGCCTCCATGGTGTCATGGGGAATCGACCGCCAGATCAGGAACTGCTGCCGGAGGTCGTCCAGAAACACCTTATTGAGTCGCTGCCAGTCTTTTGGCTGGCCTGAGCGACGTTCAAGTATGACTCGGACTTCGTCGATTCCAGGGATTTCGCTGGGCGTGCTGCGTAAGGCAAACGACTGGCTCACGCCGAGGTCGAACGGTGCGAGGGCCAGCGTCGCATCGAGGCCGAGTGCCCCGCTCTCTTCACGGGCCAGCGCAACACTGCTGGTCATGAAGCGTCCCAGACCGGTGTCCGTATGGTTGCCGAAGTGCTCCTTGAGGAAGCTCACGACACCGGTGATGTCGTAATCGGAGACGGTGAACGGGAAGACGAGGTCGAGGATATCGTCCTTCGGTTCGGGGGGACGCCAGACTCGGAGGAGGCCTGGGTTCGCGGACTTTGATGCCTTGATCGCGGGGTAAATAGCCGAGATCAGAACAGTGACCATCACCACGAGAATCGTGAAGATGGTATTCGTGGATGACATGTTCATCTCAGGGACACGGACTAAGCCGTAGTCGGCCAGTAGTCCAAGAGCCTTCGTGGTAGCCTGTGCGAGGAGATAGCCGCCCATGCCACCCATCAGAGAGTAGACCATCGCCTCGGCAAAGAACAGGGTTGCGACGTGCTTGGGAGCCAGGCCCAAAGCACTGAATGTGTAGATCTCCCGTTCCCGGTCTGCGACCGAACCCAGCATGGTTCCGAAGATGACGAGGCCGCCCAGCAGGACGGGGAAGAAAAGGTCCTTGATGCCGCTGGCTGCGAGAACGGTTCCGAGCACGTGGCGGTATACGCCGTTGGCTCGCGTGGCGGCAATCGGGGAGGGCAGCATGCGGGCCAGATCCTCGGCAATGTCGGTGGATTCGCTGGTGCCTTGGGTGTAGAGCATGATCCCGTAGAGGCGGGCTCCCAGGGCCTGAGCCGTGTCGCAGGACACGATCGCGACTGAGTCGACCGGCAAGCTGGCCCAGTTGCGCTGCACGAGTAGTGAATCCTCATCTTCCTCGTCTGCCTGCGTCTGCTGAGCAGAGGACGCTTCGGTGAAGTCCGCAGGGAGGATACTGCTCGTATCCATATCCTTGGCATCGGAGACTTGGACAGCGTCGAGAAGGGGGCCGACCTCCAAATTTTGGCCGGCGAGAAGGACACGATCCCCGGGCTTGACGGCGATAGCACGGGCAACAGCTTCGGTAATGAGCACACGGCCCTCGAGTTTGCCGGGCAGCAGATCCACAAGATCCGGCCGGAGAGGGACCTCTTTGGAGTCCATGCCGAGGACGCCACGAATTGTGACCGGGCTGCTGCCATCGCTGCGCGAGAGAAGCAAGCCGGGCTTGTCTTGCGTTTCGGGGGAGATCCAGAGACGACGGCACACGTCGACCCGATCACCCCAGCGACCCTTGATCAGATCCGTCAGGTCGGGACTCAGGGGGGACCAATTGACGTTGTGTACCCAGGCACCGGTGTGGGCCGGGTTCGGCGCGGACAGCAGTTTCACAATGCCCGATTGCGTCTCGAAGGAGGCAAAGCAGAGGATCGTGAAGGTTAGCAGGATAATGGTGGTTGCTGTGAGAGCGGTGCGCAACGGCCGGCGGCGCATGGTGGAGATGCCCATCTGCATGGCGGCCATGAAGGTGCTGATGCGGGAAACATCGGCCGCATGGACCGTGGATGTCATCCCTTGAAGCATCTTCAGCTCGACCTCGAACTTGCGCATGATGATGAAAATGACGAGGGTGGACATCACCACGATAGCGAAACCGAGGAAGATGATGATGGGGGTGTTGGCGATCGCAAAGGCGGGGTGTGAGAGGTACAGGGTCACAAAGGTCACCATGAAGATGGCGACGAACCAGGCGATCTGCCGGTAGATGATCGCTGACCCAATGACCACGCGTTCCACGGCGAACGCGAACGGCACGCAGAGTGCCAGCAGAATCAGTACGGCAAAAACCAAGTCATCCAACGTTCGCCGCACCTTCCGGTAGACGGGCTGGGAGGCCATGAAGGAGCCTGCGGCCAACGCCTCCTTTTTGATCGGCGAATCGGTCGTCTTGACCAGGCTGAGAAGGTCTTCGGAGCGGCCGTGGAGTTCGGCCAATGACGAGTCCTGGATGCCCTTTGTGCGGAGCAGATCGAGGCGGGATTCGTTCAGACGCCAGAGGTCGGATGCGGAGCGCTGGGATGCCTTCATCCCTTCCCACTTCGTTTCCATGGAGAAGCCTGTTCCCTGGGCGGCGGCTATCTCATCTCCACGATCGAGGAGCTCTGCCCCGTTGCCCAACCCGACGAGTTGACGGAGAGAGAAGAGCTTGACGCCTTTCTCCCGGTCATCGCAGTACCAACTGACAACACCGTCGAGGGTCTCCACGTAGGACTTCTTCTTGTCCAGGACAGCGTTCGCCCTGGCTGAGAGCACTTGAACTTCCTCTCCGGAGAGTTTGTCGGTCCGCAGCTGGGGCGGTAGAATGATCACGCCGGTGCGGCAGCGGAACACGTTCAGTCGCCAGCGGACCGAGCGGTAGGACTCCAAGTCCGACACGGATGCCACGAGCCCGCGCTCGCTGAACACGGCGGCAAAACCACCATAGACATTCCAGCTCCAGCCGCCACGCACGGGCCCCAGGCCGTAGATGCCGTTGCGTGTGGTGCGGTAGACCTGGAAGTCATCGAACGCGTACGGTTTCCGCCGGTTATACGACAGGGCGGATTGGCGCCGGAGTTTGAACTGAACGATGGCTCCGGCCATGGGCGTGTTGGGGATCGAGCTGCCCGGGAGCAGGCCCATCACCATCGGGCCGCGCACGCTGTCGTCCTCGAAGCTGGGTACGATGTATTCTTTGCCGGTCACAATGCCACGCCGGAGGGAGAGGCCCTCCTGGCTGGCCACGGCATAGGATTTCTTTTCTGGAGTCTCAGGGGGCTCTTCCCCGGCGACGGCTTCCTCAGCCGGTGGGGTCACGGGAGCAGCTGCTTTGCTGGTGCCTTCCTGGGCGGCATCCGCGACCGGGGCCAGCATGAGCCCGATTTCGGTCATCTGGCGTTGGACGCACTCAAGGTTGAGTCGATCCAGCGTGTCATGCGGTGTGCCCTCAAGCGCAAGACGCTCCTGGCAGGTTCCGAGGACGAGGTTGTAGATGCCGAAGAGGCCGGCAATCTCGCCACTGTGAATCAGGTGTGGTGCGCCCCAGAGCACGCGGGTCTGGGACAGTGACTGGTCGGCGGATGCGGTCACGAAATTGATTTCACTCTCAGGAGCCTGTTCGCTGAGACCCTCGTAAGCACGAAGGAAGACCGCCTGGATCTTGCCGTAAAGGCCGGGGTTGTCTTGTGGGGAGTGGAGTGCTGATTCGCCGCCGATGACCAGGCCCCAGCGCGGGGTCGTGTCGCCGATGTAGAGCGATGCATGGAGGGCGATCCAGTACTCACTGAGGAGTTCCTTGATGGCCGTATCCGCAGCGAGGGCTTGTCCCTCGATTGCCAGTTCTCCCTCCCGGAGGCGGATATCTTCCGACACACGGCCCAAGATGAAGCGCAGCTTCTCTTTGACGTCGTCCTCCAGCCCGGGTATGTCGCCTTTACCCAGTGCGCGCCGCTCACGTCCCAACGCGCGTCTCAGGTCGTTCCACAGGTCTTTGTCGGGCTGGTATTTCTCACCGACCAGGAGCTGGACTTCCGCAACCCGGCGTTCTTCGGCCGGGCTCAGTTCGCCTCCTTCATTGCGTTCCCGGATGAGCATGACCTCTTCGCGGAGCTTGTACATGATGTCGCTGATCGTGTAGGCCTCTTCCGTGGCCCGGTCTGACAGGCGGTTGATCAGCTGGCGGCGCACGTCGGAGTCGATGGCGAGGGGGTGCTCATCCTCCATCACCTCATTGAGTTGCGCGAGGAAGAGTTGTTCGGCCTCAAAGGACTCCTGTCGTTCCTCCACGGTTGCTTCTTCGCGGTCCTCTTCGAGGGATCGGTAGAACACGCTGCTCCCCAAATGTCCACGTGCCTGGCCATCAAAGAAGGCTAGGAGGACATGCCGTCGTGGGCGGTTCTTCTGGATGTGTTCTGCCAACTGCAGGAGTCCGGCGCAGTTGGCGGCTGCCCGGGCGCCCGGTGTCAGGCGTGGTACTTCACCAAAGCTGTCTGTGTGGGCTGCCAGAATGATGATTTCATCCTTTTCCTGGCTGAATACGGGATCGGTGCCTGGGAAGAAGGCGAAGACATTCCGGCCGACCGCGCTGTCCCACACGACTTGGCTGTGGAGGGTGACCTTCCCCTCTTTGGGGAGGTCACCGCGGGGGCCGTTGTAGTAGAAGCGTGGGAGGTTGGCGTTGGCGTCGACGTTGTGTGGGTTGGCGGCCCCGGCCGTGCCGTTTTCCACAAAGACCACCGCCTTGGCGCCGAGACGGAAGGCTCTGAGCCAGCCTTCACCGGAGTTGTAGTCGAGAATGACTATCCGGTCCAGGGGTGACTCTTTGGCGAAGTCGTCGGCACTCCCGACACCCAGATGCAGAACCTGGCCGCTCACGCCTTCCTGCGTTGTCACGGGAGGAATAATGCCGTTCGGACGAATTGGGTGGAGCGCAATTTTCCGGCCCGATGCCTCGACAGTGAGTTCACACTGCGTGACGTTCGTCTGAACACTGGGGAATGGCTGCTCGATGACCTTCTCAGTCCCAATCTGCTTGAGCCGCTGGACGACATAGTCGATGGCGGCGGCGCATTCGGGCGTTCCGCTCAAGCGGTGGGGGTTCTGAGTGAGCGTCTGGCAGTCCTTGAGGAACTGCTCTGGAACCGCGGCGGACATGAAGCCGCCGAGGAGGACGCTGATTCCGGTCAGACCTGTAATTAACGCGTACTTCAAACTCATATCTGTATGACGTCCCTAACTGGTCAGTTGCTTTCGCCACCAATTGTCCCGACTTCGATATGCACGTCTTCGCGCCGTGCAATGCGCTCGATCATACCATCGCGGATCCACATGAGTCGATCGCAGATGTCCAGCATCCGGTGATCGTGTGTGGCGCAGATGATCGTCACGCCTTTCTCCTGGTTGAGTCGTTGCAGGATCTCAAGGATCTCCTGACCTGTTTTGAGGTCGAGGTTCGCAGTCGGCTCGTCGCAGAGAAGGACGCTGGGCTGGTTTGCCAACGACCGCGCGATAGCAACGCGCTGCTGCTGGCCGCCGGACATCTCGATCGGGCGATGGTGCCAGCGGTCCTTCAGTCCGACAATATCAAGCAATTCCATGCCGCGTTCGCGCGCTTCATCGGGCATGACTCCCCCAAAGGCCATTGGGGTGGTCACGTTCTCGAGCGCAGTCATGTACTTGATCAGGTTATAGCTCTGGAAGATGTAGCCAATCTTGTGGCAGCGCAGGTACGCCAACTCTTCGGCCGTAAGCTGGGCCACATCGACTTCATCGATGAACACGCGTCCCACAGTGGGACTGTCGAGCGCGCCGATCATGTTGAAGAACGTGCTCTTCCCGGAACCCGAAGGTCCCATAACGGAGATGAACTCTCCGGTGACGATCTCGACTTCGACACCGCGCAGGGCTTCGGTGACGACGCCCTTCATGATGTAGCTCTTTTTCAGCCCAACCGTGCGGATAATAACGCGCCGCTTTTCGGCATCGGACTGCTGCGGGGATTGTTGTTCCATATCGCTTCGCATCCCAGTGACACACTTATTCGATACGCATTGCTTCCATCGGGGCCAGGCGCGCTGCTTTGAGCGAGGGGTAGACGGCCGCGCCGGCGGCCAGAATCACACCCAGTGCGACTGCAATGAACATGCCTGCGAGCAGGTCGAGCGCAGGCATCGAGCCCGCGAAGACGGGGCCGAACGCACTGAGCATGCGGCCAAGCCCGATCAGGCACCCCAGCACGGCGCCGATTGCTCCTCCCACGACTCCGAGGAAGCAGCTTTCGAGTACAAACATCAGCATAATGAAACCATCCAGAGCGCCCAGGCACTTGAGGGTGGCAATTTCTGTGAAGCGTTCGGTGACGGTCATCAACATCGCGTTGGAGATCCCGATGCCGCAGACCATCATAGACACCAGGAGCAACCAACTGAGGCGTTCGCCGAGGCCCATCCAACCCTCGCCGGTTCCCACAGTCAGTCTCTGGGCACGGACCAGTGCTTTCTCAGCTTGGCGGACATTGGCCAGTATGGTGAGCCGTTCGGGCGTGAGTCCTGAGGTGTCTACCTCACACTCCTCCATTTTCTCCAGGTAGGTCCGAGCCGATTTCTTGCTTCGCAGGTACTTCCACATGAGTATGACGTTGACATCGGCGGGAAGGATGTTGTAGTGCTGAGCGATCGCCTGCCTGGTCGTCTTCTGCTCCATGCTTTTCTCAAGGCGACGTGCGTCCAGAAGGGCACGGGCCTGCTCGGCGACAACCGGGGCCACGGCATCCCCGTCGAAATGGAATCCAGCCGCTCTGATGTCGTTCCCGAATTGGCCTTCAGCATCCGCCAGTGAGGTCAGGATTGCCGTCTGGCCTCGTTTTGCTTTGATGCCGGCGATGGCTTTCTTCCGACCTTCCTGAACGTTCTGCGCCTGAGCCAGCGTCTGGGGCCACGCCTGCAGGAATGCCGTCAGTTCCTCACCGCTGAGCGGGAACCGGAGCGATTTCATGGTTGGCAGGATGGCTTCGAACTGCTCCAATCCATCGGGCGTACGGAGTCGTTTGAACACTTCAACGCTGACTGCCGTATGGACCAGATTCCGCCGTTTGGCATAGTCCAGATCGGCGAAAAACGCGAAGCACTTCGAGGCGGCGGATGCATTCTCGTAGAACCGAGCGAACTCGGCATCACTCAGCCCGGACATACTGGACATTTCGTTCGCGATCGGTGACGTGAGTTCTACGCTGGCAAGCTCCTTGAGGATGGCCTCGATGGTGCCCGGGGCGCTCAGTCGGGCCATCCAGTTGTGCACGAACTGGGAGCGCTCGACGCGTTCGTGAGTGTCCTCTGCCACGGCACGCTTGATCAAGCTCTCGCTGAGGATGTTCATCAGGAAGGCCACTGCCACGGCGATAACGGCTACCGTTACGGCAGCTCTGAAGAGCCGGTATCGGATCCCGTCAATCGTGATGCGGACGGTCCGCGGGAGGCTTAAGCGGGGCTGGTCGGAAATTTCAATGGTTTTATTCATCGTTCTCTGGTAGGAGGATCGCTAGGACTCCGCGTTCGATCAGCTTCTTCAAGTACCCGGTTACAGCGACGCGTGACTCATGAAACGTGAGTCGGTGCGCTGCGGCAAAATCATCCACAATGGCTTCGACGGAGCGCTTCCCGTCGCAACGGCCCCAGACTTCGGCCCCTAGGGCGTCCAGTGTGACACATCGTTCTGCGTTGAACGGCACGATCCACGAGAGCGATGGGACCATGAAGCCGGGCCTCGTCTTCTTTACCGTCACCGTCACCTGCCCAGACAACCCGTGAGTGATGTGTGCACTGACGTTTGGCGTCGGTACGGCCGTCAGCATCTGCCGCCAGCCGCTTGAGGTTGTCATCCCGGTCGTGCTCATACACCAAGTCCCTTCTGTCCGCAACAGGACAGCATGGCCGCTGCCGCGCGTGCGTCCGTCAATGCCAGGGACGGGTGTGAAATCAGCCCCACACTGTATAGCCTTTCGTCCTGTGGGCAAATCCAAGCGGCCGCATGACAGCGTAAGCGCTGCCTGAAAAAGCGCCGAATTCCCCAGGACCAGCGTGTTCCAGTCGTCATGAACAGGCGGTGGCCATCGATCGTGTCCGACGTCTGGGACTCCATCTCGAAGTCTTTGGGCAACCACCAGTGCAACCAGTCACCCACACTTCCTTCGAGCCACTGTTTGACCAGGCCGCGACGTGCGAAGTGCTCCTCGCGCTGTTTGGATCGGTTCCTGAAGATCATGTCGACGTGGGCGGGATTCACGGTGCAGCTTTCCAGGAAGGGGGCGACATCCGTGTGCACACCTGCCTCCATGCCGAACGCCTGCCAGTGCCTCAATCCTCCCTGCATCACGGGTTCTTCACGAATGCTGGAGATAATGCGTCGTTCGAGTTCAGCCTGCTTCCGGTCAGGCCAGAGCAGGACGAGTTCGAGAAGGCAGTGTTCTCCGGGCAGGTAGCCTCCGTAGTGGCTGGTCAGCAGGCCGTCCCTGACCCCTTCCACGCCTCGCCAGCTCCCTAGGCGCAGCGCCTTTGGCGCCTCAACACCCTTTTCGCTGAGCTTGGTGCTGTAATCTGACATCATGCGATCGAAGTCGGGTGGGCCAGGAACGGTGCGCCAGTTCAGTTCGCAGCGGAACTGGTAGCGGTCTGCGAAGGCGCAGCGCCCGGAGTCCATTCCACGTGAGAACTGCAGCATCTCCCACGTTCGGGGGACTGCAATGGCGATGTTGCGCCAGATCCAACGTTCCGTGCTTGCTTTGCTATTTCTGGTCGTCACTATCGGTACACCGAGAAGCTTTCCGGCGGCTCACCTGTGATGAAGTAGTAGGCGGCCCCGATGATCATGGGGATGATGGCGGCCAGCATCTCCCCTGCGACTAAGCCGATCATTAAGGGCTTGAGTTTCTGGTAGAGTGACGCCCCCCCGTACTTGGTGACGCAGGTCTTGATCAGCCAACCGAGGAGGAAGGAAAAGGCGAGCATGCGGCTCTGCCACGTGGCCAGAACAAGGAAAAGGAGCGGATGCAGTGGCCACCAGGCGAACCGGTGTCGCAGGAACGTGAACAGGAGGACGAGACTGAACATCACCGCGAAGCCGATCACGCATTGTCCCGTGGGTATGGCTTCTCCGAACCGTTGCCAACCCTCCAGTGTTTCAGAGAGGGAGAGCGTCCCTTGCGCTTCGAGTGTTCGACGCACGACACTGTTGGCATTGAAAACGAATTTGGGGACGCCGCCACATGTCCAACCATCACCTGTCCGGATTGCTCCGTACCGGTACTGCCAATACAGGGTGGCGGGGATGGCGACCGCAAAGCCCAGGACAATCGCGCCCATCCCCCATGTTGCCGTGCGCCCCACTTTCACTTTGGAGCGATCCGCGAGTTGGAGGCCGGACACGACGTAGGGCATCAGGGCTTCGCGCGGATCTATCAGGAGAACAGAAGACACCATGCCCATGATGAGGAGTTGGTCCGGGCCGACTGATGTTGCGCCCAGGAAGCCCCAGATCAGGGCACACGGGAAGAAGTATGCATGCAGGTAGAAGACGCCGGCTTCCGCGACGAGCCGGCTGATCACGACGAGCAGAATGATGGTGATCAGCGTGTAGAGGGCTGCCATTTGCCAGTCCAACCCCACGGCGACGAGTTGGGCCACGAAGATCAAGCAACCGATGACGAATGCACGTGCACCCCAGACAGCGTGAGGCTCCGCGGCGTCTTGAGCCGGCAGTAGGAATCCGCGTTTGAACACGGTCGTGTAGTAACGGCGACCGGTGTAAACCAGCACAAGGAACATGCCGCAGTATGACCCTGCGTACAGGAAAGGGCTGATTGACGGCTGCAGGAAGGCGCCACCGATGGTGACGCCGTAACCCGCAAGGATCCCGACGGCGATCGCGAATGCGTAGGGCGCTATCCCCAACGACAGCGAAATGTCGGTAGCCAGGAAGTAGGCGAACCCGATGACCGTGAAGTAAATGTTGGGGTGGAACATGTTCCAGATGCCGACATTGGATTTCCTGAAAATGGGGACGAGCTCGACCAGAGGCCAGAAATCAAACCGAGTCTGGATGCGGATCAGCTTCTCGGGCCACCACACGTACGCGTAGTTGTTCATATGGAGGAACAACACCCCGATGATCGCTCCCCAGAACATGCGGTTGCGGAAAACGGCCCCCTGAGTCTTCCCGGGTTCCGGGAGAAGGGAACACGCGAATTCCACCGTTGGGTAAGGCAGGTGTTCGTGATCGGACCACTGGCGGTGCAGAACGAGCGAGAGTCCGATGGCTGCGACACTCAGGGCAAGTATGAGCGGGACCCAGAACAGCAACGTCCGCTTCCATGCCGCGAACGGTACTTCAGTGAAGGCGATCGGCTCGTCACCTACGGCCAGCCCGTTCACGAAGCCGTCCAGAACAACCGTCGTGTTCTCGCGTGTGTCAGCCAACATCCTTGGCGGTGCGTGCTCGAGCACTGACGGCTTCCGTGGCGAGAGGGCCTTCGGGAACAGGGCATCCAGGATCGCCCGGTTGACCCGCGTGAGGTCCTGTGCATGGGAGGGGACCCGGGTCCTTTCGTCGGTGATCCTCAGCACATACGGAGGCAAGACCAGTTCCTCATCGGCCAGGCCCAGGCGGGCCAGCTCTGAGTCGTCCAGCATGTCGTTCAGAGCGGCTATGGCTGTCGCCAGGGCGCTGGAGCCGTCTGTTCCGGTCTGCACGTCCTGTCTGCCTATTTCCGCAGGCAGTGTTCGGAGCAGGTAGCCTCGTGTTGACGTCTCAACGTCATCTTGACTTCTGTGGGCCAGGGCCTGGGTGAGGGCGTCGACATCCGTCACATCCTGGAGGCCCACATTGGTCGGCTCGCCCTGCCAGCCGGGAATGGTCCGCATATGGTGTGAAGGAAGCATGAGGAAGGTCGTGAACTGGTGCATCAGGCCACGGCCTGGCAGGAAGCAGGCGAAGAGTGTCAGGGCCATGATCACGGCCAGTTCACTGCCCTTGAGAGAGGCGCCTTTGCCCAGGCGTCCCAGGCACGGGTTGGCCAGGAGCAGGAAGAGGATAAGGCTGCCGAACACGGAGACGGGAAGGAAGTTGCCGACGAGGAACGTGCCGCGCATCACCATATCGTTGAAGAAGGTGATGCCACAGATGGTGGCGGCCCCCAGCAACCCCAGCAATACAGCACGTTTCGTCATCAGGGTCCGTTTCCTGCCATGGCCGGGACGCCGTCCGGGCTCTGATCTGTCACGGGAAAGCCCACAATATAGCACGGCATCCGTCGGCCTGCTCCTGTGTTCCTCAGGCTCTTGTAAGGGGGCAGTTATGTGGGAGAGATCCCCAAGATGGCTCGACGGAGTCTCTCCCTCCAGGGATTCTCCGGGCCATCTGTGTCCGATGGAGGGAGAGACTCCGTCGAGCCGCCTCACGTGACTGAGGGGGTGCCTTGCTCCTGTCTCTTGGCATTGCATTATCGCCATGCGGCATTAAAATAGGGCGGCAAGAGAGCCGACCCGTTTACGAGAAGCCCGATCTTGCCGATCGGGCTTCTTTTTTGCCGTGTTCGAGTGGTGGTGTGCCCTTGGTGTTTTTGGAGTGTGAGCAATGTCTAATACTGTCCTAGTGGGGTTGCAGTGGGGTGACGAAGGCAAAGGGAAGATCATTGACTTCCTTACCGAGACGTCGGATGTCGTCGTTCGTTTCCAGGGCGGGAACAACGCCGGACACACGGTTGAGGTGGGCGACGAGAAGTTCGTCCTGCACCTGGTGCCTTCCGGGATCCTGCGTCCCGAGGCCGTTTGCGTGATCGGCAATGGTGTCGTGGTTAATCCTGTCTCTTTGTGTGAGGAGATAGAGGGTTTGCGCGCTCGGGGCATAGACGTTGAGGGACGGCTCGAGGTGAGCACAAGGTGCCAGCTCATTTTCGAGTATCACTGCCTCCAGGATCAGGTGTTCGAGGGCAAGCTTGGGGATTCCAAGATCGGGACAACAAAGCGCGGTATAGGTCCGGCCTATGCGGACAAGGTCAACCGGGTTGGGCTCCGCGGGGCACTGCTCTGCAAACCCGCTTTGCTGGAAGAGCGCTTTCGCAAGCAGGCTGCTTTCTACAATGCCATCTTCCAGGAGGCCGGAGAACCGGTGATGGACATCGACGCCGAGTGGGAGAAGGTCCGACCGGCGGCTGAGATGCTGGCCCCCTTCGTCAAGGACACTGTACTGACGGTCAACCGAGCGGCGAAAGCTGGTAAAGAGGTCCTCTTCGAGGGTGCTCAGGGCATGTGGCTGGATGTGGATTTCGGGACCTACCCGTTTGTCACCAGCAGCAACACGACATCTGGGGCGGCATGCACGGGTGGCGGGCTTGCCCCTTGCCGGATCGATCATGTGGTTGGGGTTGCCAAGGCCTACACGACGCGGGTTGGCCGCGGACCGTTTCCGACTGAACTGGACGATGAGACAGGTGAGTTCCTGCGCAGTGAAGGGGGCGAGTACGGAGCAACGACCGGTCGTCCGCGCCGCTGCGGCTGGTTTGATGCGGTTGCCACGCGCTACTCCGCTATGCTCAATGGCGTCACGGGAATCGCTTTCACGAAGATGGATGTCTTGGACTCGTTCGAAACGATCAAAGTCTGCACGGCCTATGAGCTTGATGGTAAGACGATCACCGACATGCCGTCAGACAACGACGACATCGAGCGGGTGAAGCCGATCTACGAAGAGGTCCCGGGTTGGCAGGAGTCAACTGAAGGCATACGGGACTACGACGATCTGCCCGTTCGGGCCAAGGAATATCTCACGTATCTCTCGGATCTGCTGGAAGCGAAGCCTTCCATCATATCTGTTGGCCCGAGAAGAAGTCAGACGTTCGTCCTCTCCTGATCGTCACTGTCAGGGCAACCCGGACATGAGCGAACGCCATCGCGTGCGGCGTGTTCATCTGGGTGCCCCCACGAGGCCTGCTCCCGAAGTATGTCTGCTTCCCTACCTCATCCTCCAACGCACGTTGCCATCATCATGGATGGGAATGGGCGTTGGGCGCGTCGGCAAGGGAAGCCGCGGATCGAGGGGCACAAGGCGGGGGCGGAGAGCGTCCGGCGGATCGTCGAAGCCTGCTCTGAGTTTGGTGTTCGGTACCTCACCCTATACGCGTTCAGCACCGAGAATTGGCGGCGTCCCCCACGTGAAGTCGCGGAGTTGATGCGCCTCCTTGAGCGCTTCCTTGCGGAACGTCTTGAGGACTTGGAGCGCCATGACATCCGACTGAACGCCATTGGGGAGCTCGAACGACTTCCCTTGCCCGTGCGTCGAGGCCTGTCCCGGGTCATGGAAGCAACTCGCGACAATTCGAGCGGCGTCTTGACGTTGGCCTTGAGCTACGGTTCTCGGGCTGAGATAGCATCTGCTGCCCGGCGACTTGCCGAGGATGTGGCCAAGGGTGTACTCTCCCCTGAGCAGATTGATGAGGAGGCCCTGGCCGCGCGACTATACACGGCTGATCTTCCGGACCCTGATCTGGTCATCCGGACAGCGGGAGAGATGCGCCTCAGCAATTTCCTGCTGTGGCAGGCATCCTATGCCGAAATCTGGGTCACAGACAAGACGTGGCCGGAATTTGATGCAGATCTGTTCCGCCAAGCCCTTGACGACTACGGCCGGCGTGAAAGACGTTTTGGGAAGGTCCCCAATGCTTAGAGAGCGAATTACGACGAGCATCCCCCTTGTTCTGCTGGCGTTGGTCGCCTTCCTTTGGCCTGGATGGCCCGGTGCGGTGGTGTTTGCTGTCCTCTGTTGCGCCTTCCTCGTTGTGGGGGCGCGTGAGCTGTTCGCCATGACTGATGCCTTGGGATTCCCCGGGCGCCCCGGTCTGGTCGGCGGTCTCGGTTGTGCTCTGGTGGTCATCGCCATGCCTTGGGGAGGGCCGGCTGTTCGACTGTCATTGGTGAATCCGTTCTCTGCCCTGGCAGCCCTGGTGATTGTGCTGCTGCTCATCGCTCTCTTTTTCGACGTTTTCCGGCGCGGTCCATCGCGGGAGGCGATCCTCAACGCACTGGTTTCGGTGGGCGGGTTCGTCTACCTCTGCTGGACGCTGAGTTTCGTCGCCAAGCTCTATTTCATCGAGGGAACGGGCTCAACCGGGCGGGTACTCACTGCATTCCTCATCGTCGGCACGAAGTTGGCGGATGTTGGCGCTTTCGCTGTGGGAACAGCGGGGGCGAAGCGGCCTGGAGGGAACCATCAACTTGTGCCATCTCTCAGCCCAAAGAAGAGCTGGGAAGGGCTGGCAGGGGGAACGGTGGCCAGTGTGCTCTGCACCTTGACCTTTCTCGCTGTTGCGGGTCGGCATCTCCAAGTCGCTCAGGTGAACGTGATCGGGTTCTGGTCAGCCGTCGTACTTGGGGTTCTGTTTTCAGTCGTAGGCTTGATCGGTGACTTGGCTGAGTCTGCTCTGAAACGAGCTTCCGGGACAAAGGACTCGGGGCGGCTGCCTGGCCTTGGGGGCGCTCTTGACGTCCTTGACAGCCTGATCTTTGTTGCCCCCATCTTCTACTGCTACGTCCAGCTTATGGCCATGCTGCAGTGATCCCTCCGTTCCCAGAGGGGAGCGGCCTCGGAGATGGGGTCGCGGCGTGGCAGCCCCTCCCACGTTAACAGAGCACACAATGTGGGAGGCGGTGCCATCCGGCGACTCTCCGCCAGTGCGGTGGAAGGAGAAAGCTAATAGCATTAGGGGGCAGCCAGCGGTCTTCCGGGACGCTCGGGGCTGGGGACGCTACGGCTCCTTGGTGGGCACCGCTCCTGCGTTCCTGGCTGGTCCACTTTCTACTGATTCCATGGCGACCTGGGCTTGTCTGATGCCCTCGGCGGCTTGGCTCGAGTAGGGATCGAGCGCTTGGGCCTGGAGGAAATCAGCGAGGGCCAGCTCAAGCTGTTCGAGTCGATGGTGCGCACGCCCCCTTCCCAGGTAGGCGGGGCCATCATTCGGATGTCGCCGGAGCAGTTGGGTATAGCTGGCGATTGCTTGCTCGAAGCGTTCCAGCCGCATCTCGATCCCGGCTTTCATATGGCAATAGCGACGGGGATCCAGGAACGTTGATGTGTCGCCGTTGCGGACCCGCCTGTCAATGTCCTCCAGGCAGAGCGCTGCTCCGGCAAGTTCCCCATCCATCTCCAGCACAGCCGCGCGCAGGAATGCGGCCTTCATCTCGTGGGCCTCGCGTTGGCCAGAGGACAGATAGGGGCGATCAGACGCTTCCAGTTCTCCTGCCAGGCGCCAGACAGCGGCTCCTTCTTTGGCTTCGAGGAGTGCTTCCGCAAGGGCGCCGATGACCCGCGGATGAGGACGGTCAACGAGGTAGGCTGTGTAGAGGACCGAGGTGTATGATTGCCAGACTCGTGCGTAGAGATAGGTTTGCCACATGAGGGTCGCTGCGATTACCGTTGCCGCAAGCCCCATGCCTGTCGCCAATCTCTGCTTGGGAATGCGCGAACGGAATGCCTTCACTCTCTCCGACTCCCACGCTCCCTGGGCCAATCTACCCAGCAACCACAGGAGGACAGCCGAAGGGAGATAGCTGTAGCGGTCTGCCCTGTCGATGAAGGCGAGGGGGACCAAGCCGCAGACCGGGGCAAGGACCGTCGGGTAGGCCAGCAACCCTGACACGATCTGGATGCATCGATGTCGTCTGATTGGATTCCTGCTGAGGCGCCACAGTGTCACGGCGCTGCCGAGGCAGAGAGGAGCGATCAGCACGGCGAGCAGTGCTGCGGCGTGGGGGTCTATTCGGGGATACATGGGACACAAGTCCGTGGGGACGAGAGTTCGGCATACGTACCAAACCGTGTTCCATACGGCTGCCGGAAGGCGGCGTAGCAACGGGACGTTTGCTCGAACGGCTTCTCCTTGAGCGTTAACGGTGGCCGCAGCCATGACGACGGACAAACAGGCGTAGGGGAGAAGTCGCTTTACAGACTGCCAGCCAAGGCGTCCATCGTGCTTGGACCACTCCATTAGGGCAAGGACGCCGACGAAAGTCACCACCATTGCTTTGGAGAGGATGGCCAGCAGGAACAGCAGGAAAGCAGCGGTATACCGGGCTGGTTGGCGGGTGTAGCACCAGAGCGCCCAGAAAATGAACGCTCCGCACAGCACGTCTTTGCGTTCAGAGACCCAGACAACCGACTCGACCCGTTGAGGGTGTACAGCCCAGAGGAGGGCCAGGAACCAGCTCAGGGAGCGTCCGATTCCGAAACGGCACAGACATGCGTAGAGTCCCGCACAGGCGATGAGGTGCCAGAGGAGGTTCTGGAGTCGGTAGACGAAGGCATTCGTCCGGCCGATGCTGAAGTCGACCATGTAGGAGAGCATGGTAACCGGGTGGTAGTTGTTGAAGTAGGGAGCTTCCAGGAAACGCTGCACATTCGTCAGGGATGGTGTGAGCCGTTCGGCATTGTCCAGTATGTAGGTCGGGTCGTCCCAACCTTCCAGTAGAGGGAAGCTCAGTGACGGCAGGTAGCACAACGCGGCACAGACGAGAAGAAGGGGAAGAAGCTTGCTGTGTGAGAGGGAAGCCATGGTCCGTCCGTTCCCGGGAGGGTATCTATCTCAGTCCGATCTGCGGGCGTGCACGACCAGAGAGGCGCCCTGACCGGCAAGCGCAGACAGAACGGTCTCAATGACCGCTACCGGGAGCAACGCCGCAGCTACTCCGAAAGGGACGAGTCGTTTGCTCCAGCTGTGGGCGTGGTTTTGCGGTTTCATTAGTTCATACAGGCGTTGGTCTCCTGTTCCCGGGATGAAGCGGTTCTGGGCGCTCTGCACGAAACCAAGAAGATTTTGCTCGATTGTGACCGTACTGACCGATGAAACTCGGAATCCGGCCTCGGTCAGGCACCTTGAGAGAGTTGTGCGCGTGAAGTGGTGCGTATGCCTCGGCAGATCGAGATGGAACCAACGGTCCCCAAACCAATGGCTCTGCCAGGAACCGAAGTTTGGGACCCCGAGTACCAGGCTGCCACTTGGAGACAGTATCCGGCGACATTGTCGCAGAGTATCAACCGGGTTCGACATGTGTTCCAGGGAATGCCAAAGCAGGACCAAATCGAAGTAGGCCTCATCGAACCCGATATGGGCGAGGGCCTCGCGGTGGAGGACGACTCCCTCTGGTGTTCCTTCGGGTGGGAATTCACCCCGCTCAATTCCGTGACATTCGCAGCCCTTCCTGGCCAGGACTCGAGCGACCGTGCCTCGTCCGCAACCAACGTCGAGAATCCTGGGGGACGAACGGGAGCACTGCTTGGATGACTGTCTGGCCGCCCTGACAATCCCCGGGGCTCGCATGTTGCACAGCAAGCCAACCGCACTCTCAAAGAGTCCGGTAAACTTCTGCGTGTTCCCCCCGTAGTACGTCGCTGTGTAGTACGGGGCCAGGTCCGCTTCCTCGAGTTGGGGTTCTGTCCGCGCCAGCCCGCATGTGCTACAGGTTGCCACGGTGAAGTGGCCGTTGGGGCCGTTCCCCGTCGGGCTGGGCCACAGGCGGCTGAACGCAGATGCGCCGCAGAGGGCACAGGGAGTTGCGACATCGCCTGTCTGTCTGGGAAGTGAGCTTGCTGCTGTCGTCATGGTGTTGCTGGTCTACGGCGGGTCGATCCGGCTTCCGCCGGCGCGTTGGCTTGTCCCTTTGATCGCTCGACTGAGGTGTTGCGAGCCGGGTGGCAAACGGCGCCCCTACTTTACTGTCGCGTCCTGCTGATTCCACAGGGAGCGCGGCGCCGGCGCCTTGTCCGTCAGGCTGGCGACCGCAGCGACGATTCCACCGCCCGGACCGGTGTTGGACGTACTGCACGTTCTCGATGGCCAGTTGGCCTCAAAGGTCAAGTCTGCACGAGATGCTCGACGGGCATTCGAGGCGGCGGGGGAACCCTCACTCAGCTTCCTCCGAGCACGAAGTACGCGACGTACGCTGCGCAAGCCCAAGCTGCCATCCCTGCTCTGAGAGCTGAGCTGGTCTTTGGGCAGTGCGTGAACCGTTCTGCTCCGAACGCCAGGAGGACCAGAGCTCAGTGCTTCTGTAAAGTGAGACGCCCGTTTTTTTTCGGCCTTGGGCCGCACCGGGCCTTCGAGCGCAGAATTCGGTTGGATTCCGTAACCTGCTTGCCGCGTGGTCATAGGAACTTCTCCTTGTCGATACCA
>JABHEG010000371.1 GCA_018676675.1 Lentisphaerota bacterium | reverse complement strand
GTCGTGATGACCGTACTCAGCAAGAGACCGAGGATGGGAATACGGAAGAATTGTTGCATGATGAACCCCCTCGGTGGGATGAGCAGTTGAAGAGCCAGGAGACGTTGGAACAGTGCCACAAGCAGGCAGGTGTGTCCAGTTGGCAGCCCCAAGTCTCTTGGTCAGCCACACCGCGACCAGCTTCCGCGGGCCGAACGGAGATGGCGTGATCTGTCGATGGGGGGGCGTCATCTGCCAAGAGTCCTCCCCAATCCCCAGATCATCGCCTCCCGATTCACCGAATTGTCGCCCTATCGCGCCCCGCCTCGAGTGGCGTCCGGCGGTTTCTTCACGCGGGATGATGCCGACGCCTCAGGCTCAGCCTATATTGCGCGCATCGTGGGACGCATGGTCAGCCCGGCACAGGAGTGTCCGGAGAGCAGCAGGAGGCGATGTCGATGGAGCCGAGACTGAACGATCGGGTTTGGGTTTGGGGTGGACCGACGGCGAACTGGGGCGGGACAATGGAGGAGGATTGCCTCGCAAAGGGAGGCGAGTACTTCGGCACACGAAACGTGGTTTACGTTTACGGGCCGCACAATGACCGCAGCCTATCCCTCCTCAAGCCCTTTGACAGAGTTGTTTGCCAGATCGGTGCGAACTGCCGCAATCCCGAAGCCGTCCCTGCCGATACGGTGACTGAAGCCGAGCAGCTCAGTGCGCTTTCTCTGCGCTACCCAAACATCGCCGGGGCGATCATCGACGATTTCGACACTGGGCATGAGGCCTTCCCTGCAGCCAAGATGCGTGCTCTTCGGGATGCCCTGCGTTCCCATAACCCCGCGCTCAAACTGCACGTCGTGGTTTATACAGAGCGGAAACACGAGGGACTGGAAGACGTGTTGCCTTTTGTCGATGTGGTAACCATGTGGGTGTGGAAGAAGTGCGACTTGCCGGAACTTGACACGGGGCTGCAGACCATCCGGCGGGAGTTCCCCGGCAAGCCTGTCTACATGGGCGTGTTTCTGCATGACTACGGCGAAACCAAGGAGGCCATGCCCCTGGAGCGATTGACCTTTCAACTGGACCGGGGACGAGCGCATCTTGCTTCGGGCCTGCTGAACGGGATCATCATCCTCGGGGTCCGTGAAATCGCCAAACACCCGGAGCAGGCGGCATTCGTGAAGGACTATCTTGCCCAGCATTTCCCGACCGATCAGTAGGCGCCCCTCCGGAAGAACTCCGTTCGGGAGGCTATTCCTGGAGGGCGTGCTGTCTCCAGCCGCCGTGCCTCCCCGTGACCATACACACGCAGGAGAGAAAGTGGGCGATTGGCTTCAGGGAGCAGCGTTGTAAACGTACCGCGTCCCGTATCCCCAGTATCTCGTGTTCTGCGCTTCGTTGTAGCTCATCGGGGCTGCGTGCCCATCGACGAAGGCGAAATTCGCCCGCGCGCTTCCCCTTGAGTTGCCCCCGTGGCGGTAATGGACTTCGTACGTGCCACTACGCCGGAGAATAAACGAGCGCGCTGCGGTGCCCGCTGCAGTCCAGGGATTCATGTCGGCTACATAGCTGCCGCTACCGTAGGTCATGGTGTCGGCAATGTCGACGGTTTCCACCGGGTTCACGATGGATCCGAGCTTCACGTACCTACCGTATCCTGCCCCGTTCAGATCGTAGTTGTACCCGTATGCCTTCCGCGCATACTGCCAGCGCCGATGCAATGCCGTATTGCACTCCATCAGAGGTCCACGGCTGTTGAAGTAAGGGTAGAGTTTGCCTTCCCAGAAGTCGTCGAAGTCCCAGCCGAGGGTCTTAACCGGCGGAATGTACTCCTCGTTGTCGTCTGCATACATGACAACGGATGTCGAGAGTTGCTTCAGATTGTTGAGGCAGTGAACCGAGTGCACCTTTCTCTTGGCCTGCTGCAAGGCCGGCAACAGCATACTGGCCAGGATCGCGATGATCGCGATCACAACCAACAATTCAATCAGAGTAAATGCTCGTTTCGGATTGCCCATTATTCGCCTCGTTTCCTGTGCGGTCTTCGGAGGAATGGCTCCGTGTAGTGCTACTACTACGGCAGAATGGTTCGAGAAGAAGGGCTGCAAAGTCGGCCGTTCCCAGCGAAAGAACGCGATTCCGGCAGAATTTACGTCACCAACTACGAGTGAGCTCCGCCACCAGTATACAGGAGTTTGTAGTAAGGCACTTAGCGCAGCGGTGTGCCGTTTTCCTGCTTGTCCTAGTACCATTCTACACTACGGCGGGGAGGGAGGGAAGAAGAATGTGCACAGGTCTGCGGGACAGGCATGGGGCACTGCCTGGTGGTCTCGGTGGCACGTGGTCACTCTGCCGCGGGGGCAGACGTGCCCGAGACTGCGAGGGCGATGACGCCTGCGCGGCGCCCGGCGGGGTTGATCGTCAACCGAAGGTCTTGGGCCGTTGCTCGTGTGCCCTCGCCGGGCCACTCGTAGGCCAGGATGACCACGGAGGCATTGGCGTCAAACTGAACCCGGGCAGGCCAAAGCCGCCATCCATCTTCCTGGACGGCCGGGTAATAGGAGTACCTTTGGCCGATTCCGGCGAGCGTCGCGTTACCTTTGAGGGCCATCGTGTGCTGTCCGCCGTCGCTGGTTCTGACCGTGAGCGTGCCGACGTCCTCGCCTTTGGTCACGGACCATCGTGCTGCCAACAACACGACGACTCCGTGGCTCCCGATCAGGCTCGCTGTCGCTGTCGCTGCGTCTTTGGTTTTGGGGAAGCCCAGCAGCTGGACCTGGCTGCCTTCCTTGAGGTTGGTGCGCAGGAGTGCGCATCCTCCCCGACCGTACGACCTGTGGGACGAGATCACATACCCGTCAGTCGGGATCGCGCTGCTGCCACCGACTTTGGCCCCATCCGCCATCCCAACCACGCGGCCGTTCACAACGGTCCACTCGAGGCCCCAGCGGTTCGTGCCGGTATTGGCGTTCTCGGTGTCGGCGACGTAGAGGATCGTTTCCGCGTGACCTCGTTTCTTGTTCACACCATCGGCGGGCAATGTCAGTCCCGGGGCGGGGGAGATGAAGATGGTCTCGTCGTTTGCCGCGGCCCGAGCGACATCGCTGCCGGTCACCAGGCGCTTCGGGGGCTCTGACGAGAATGAACGCGGATTGCTCAGATCAAAGGTGATGCCGCGGAGGCGCGTGCTTCGGCCCACGGAGAGACCAGCGTCAGCGAGTACCTGTCGCTCCTGATCGTCAAGATCGTCTCCGCCCTCAAACGTCCGAGGTTGAACGTTGGGGCTGTGTCGTGAGGGTCGGCCGCAGTATAGCTCATTCCCCACGACATGGGGAGCATACGTCACCCATTGCCCCGTGCGTCCGGCGTTCCACGCATATTCTGCGGTCAACACCATGGCGTCCGCGACGCGGGGAGGGTGTCCCCAGGTGGAGCCGAGAATCGCAGCCGCTCCCGACTCGCGGGCCTTTTGGCATAGCTGCGATACACCGTCGTGACGATACCAGGGGGTGGCCCACACGGTGAAGCCTTTCTCCCGGAAGACCTCAAGCCCTCGGTAAGGGGAGGGGGAGTAGCACCAGTAGTCGATGATCGCGTCCTTCGTGAACATGGCAAGGGAGGCATCAGTCGGGCAACGGTCGCTGGCGTTGGCCGGCTCGCCGGGGAAGTCGCTTTTCCGAAGCAGCATGTCTGACCAGAATACCGGTCGGGCTCCCTTCGCCTTGAGGTGACTCGTCACGCGGTTCGCGAAGTCCGCATAGAGCTCGTGCGGTTTCCCCCCTTTGAGCTTGCAGAGCCTGGGCAGTGCCAGGCTGAACTCGTCCGTGCCGACGTGCACGTAGGGCGGTTTCTCGAACACATCCAGCAACTCGTCGAGCAAGGCAAGGAACGTGGGGTAGAAATCGGGGTGCGTCAGGTCCATCACCCGTTTCTGCCAGTCCTCTTCTCGGATCATGAACACCTGCGGGGCTCTGTCTGCATGGCCGATCGCGTTCAGGCACGGGATGGGCATGATCCCGCGCGCTTTGGACAGCGCCACGAGCCGACGCACCTGTTCCCGCGTCCACCATGGCCGGCGTGAGCATTCAGGGTGACTCAGGTACTCGAAACGAGCGCCCACCTCGAGTCCGACCATGTTGAGACCGAGCTTTGCCATGACTTCGATGGTGTCACGGGCGACGGTTTCCTCCGGTCGGTACGCCATCTGAAGGTGCATTCCTCGTAGCGCCATGTCGGGCCAGTCCGCGATCCGCATTGCCGGACATCGGAGCACGCGGCCGTCGAAGGTGGAAGCTTGGCTGTCCAGCACCCGAAGAAGTCGGCCAACCGCCCGGAACATGCCGGCCTCGCCGGCGGCCGTCAGGGTCGTTCCATCCGAGGTCAGCTCCAGGCGGAATGCCTCCGGGCCATGGTCAAGCGCTTCCCGGACCAGGCGCACGGCGTGGCCTTCACCAGAGGCGGGCGGAGTGTGAATGGCGTCCCATCCCAGGCGAGAACGAACGTCTTCGCGTAACCAGCGACAGCTGGTCGGGAACAGGTCCTCGCCAAGGAGGATCAGCGGCCCCCGAACTGTCGCTTTCCCCAACACGTTTACCTGCTTAGGGCAGGGAACCAGCCCCATTTCGGCAAGCCTGCTGCCGGGAAGAGCAGTAGGGGACGTAGCGAGCATCGTCAGCAATAGCAGCGAGTTCATTCTGTAAGCTCCTTCGATGAACTGGTACGTTACCGCATTCCTTCTCCCGGACCAACTCGGTGCCGGAGCCCATCGCAATCGGTCAGTCTCCCGGGGAGGCCGATACGCCGGGAGCCCAACCAGGCGGCACCACCGTATCCCCGCGTGACCGAGTCAGCACAGTGAGCAGCAATGCCTCAGTTACGTGTGTGGAGAACCCCAAGATGGCTCGACGGAGTCTCTCCCTCCAGGGATTTTCTGGGCCATCTGTGTCCGATGGAGGGAGAGACTCCGTCGAGCCGCCTCACATAATTGAGGGGGTACAGTGAGCAACTAGACGTGTTTGACAGGGATTCAGGAAGCGTGTACAGTCCCCATAGCATGAAAGCGCTTTCAGTTGCGTGGGTGTGAATCGGCAGAGGGGTCCGCTAATGGCTGGAGTCAGCCGGTGTGTTTCCTTACAGGGCGTTGCTCAACCCGGCCACGTGAGGACGGTGTGGTCTCTTGCCGTCCATGCGCACGGCGGATCGACGAGCGATGTGAGGCATTTGGCTAGCGTGAGGACAGCAATGAAGAGAGCAACAATGGTGGTGGCGGTCGTGCTGGGCATGGGGTTCTCAGCCCACGCCAAAATGAACATCCTGGTACTGACTGTGGATGACATGAATTGCGATTCGGTGGGCGTGTTCGGCTGCAAGGTTCCCGACACGACGCCGAACATGGACCGTTTCGCCGAAGCTGGTTTCCGGTTCCGGCATGCGCACGTCCACGCCACGAGCTGTATTCCTTCGCGCAATGTCGTTCAGACGGGGCGTTACCTCTACAACAGCGGCATCGAGGGGTTCTACCAACTGCCCAGGACAAAGGTGACGTACGAGACTACGCCGGATATCCTGCGCGACAATGGGTACTTCACGATGATCCGCGGGAAGGCGTCGCATTCTTCCCCCTACCATCCCTATCCGGCCTGGGACATCAGCTTTGATGAGGAGCTGAAGGCGAACAGGGTCAATATCCGGGACCCGAAGAGCTTCTACGACTACACGAAGAAGGGCATCGAGGCCGCGAAGGCGACAGGCAAGCCCTTTTACTACTCCATCGACATCCACGATCCTCACACTGCTCTCTACAGCTTCTCCTGCAAGAAGGGCAAGGTCAGCACGAAGCTGAACGGGCCGGACCGGGACAATCCGCCAAGCCGCGTCTTCAGGGAAGATGAGATCACCGTCCCGGGCTTCCTGCCGGACACCCCACTGTCACGCAAGGAGGTGACGGCCTACTACAACAGCGTTCGACGTGCCGACGACTCCTTCGGCAACGTGATGAAAGCGCTGAGAGACACAGGTGTCTGGGACAACACGCTGGTCGTCTTCTTCTCCGATCACGGCATGCCCTTCCCGTTCGCCAAGACAGCCATGTACTACCACAGCACCCACACGCCGCTCATGGTGCACTGGCCTGGCGTGACCAAGCCTGGATCGGTCGATGACGAGCACGTAGTCGGTACGGTCGACATCCTGCCGACGTTACTCGACGCCGCGGAGATCGGCAGACCTGCCGGATTGGACGGCCGTTCGCTTGCTTCGATCCTGAAAGGCGGCAAGCAGCGGGATCGTGAGTTTGTCTACGTGATGTACGAGGAGAATGTCGGCGGAAATCGCCAGCCGATGCGCGGGATCACCTCGAAAGACTATGCCTACATCTGCAACCTCTGGTCCGACGGAACGCGCAGGTTCGCGACGGCGACCAAAGGCATGGCCACCACCAAAGAGATGGAGCGCCTGGCCGCTGAGGGCGACACCACTATGCAGGCGCGTCTGAAGCTGTTTACCCACTCGGTCCCTGAGCAGTTCTTCGACCTAGACAAAGACGCAGATGCACTCCACAACCTTGTTGGCGACCCGAAGTACAGCGCCCTGATCGAGAAGCACCAGGCACAGATGCTCAAAACGATGGAGGCCAGCAGAGACCCGATGCTGGCGGTCTACCGGAACCGTCATGACAAGGTTGCCGTGGCCCGGTATCTCGCTACGCTGGATGCTGCCGTCAAGGCCCGCAAGTCGAAGCCGGAGCTCTACAAGCGGGGGCATGCAGCCAAGATGAAGAGAGCTTCGAAACAAGGGCAAGGAGAGCCTGAAAAAGGGAATGGAAAGTCGGGGAAATTGTCGCTGGCGGAGTTCCTGGAACGGGCGAAGAAGAGAGCGGAGAAGCGGGGCAAACCGTTCAACGTCGAGAGGAGCACCCGGCGGTATCGGGACATGAACTCGGAGTAGAGCAGACAAGGTGCACCGAATGTCTTCAAACACATCATCCATCCCGCTTCTTGCCTTCCTGGCCAGCGCAGTCCCACTGCCCCCCGTAGACGGCCGCATCCTCTGTTTGGGAGAGTCGCGATGAGACGAACAACAGTGATGATGACTATCGCCGTTGCCTCTGCTATTTTCGGGCAAGTCCCGGTCAAAGGGCCTCTTCAGCCGGCGAGCGCGGAGGAGCGTGGCCGAACCCACGTGTCAGGAGCTCGGCTTGGCGGGGCGTTCCGGGCGTCGGGGCGAACCAGACCCATGTCTCCGTCTAGCTGTGAGTCTCTGCTGTGGGACTTCAGTGAGGATAGCAGCGCGGGGGTACGCGTGGACGCCGGGGAAGGCCTAACCATGGCCTTCCGCAGCAGTGGCCAAGGCGCCGTGAGTTACGTGCTTCAGGGGCAAGAGGCGCTGGAGTTGAGTTGGTCGGAGGGGGGGCGTTACGAACTGGTCATCTCCTTGCCGCGGACGGTGGTCCTCGAGGGCAGCAGCCGCCTCATGTGCGACCTGTACGTACCGCGCGAGGGTAGCGTACCCGGAGGGATCAGTCTCGGCCTGGGAGTTCAGGGCGATTTCCGCCACCCGGGTCGCCTCCACAGCGGGGTATGGAACAGCTTGACCTTTAAGACCGAGGGCGTGGCGGTTGTTCTCGGAGCGCCGCTGTGCCTGCAGATCGAGGCGGCTGAGGCGGGCCGTGTCGCTCTCGACCGGTTGCGGCTGGTGCAACTGGAGCCGCAGTGGCTAAGCGCCAGCGGGCACGAACGCCGCTGTGATCTGCGCTGGTCGCCGCTCTACACTCACGGATTCGATCATTACAACGTCTACCGCTCGCCGCTGAGCGGGGGGCCTCAGTGGGAGGCGCTTTCGCCCTGGAGCGAGCGTGGCCACGCCACCTTGCCTGCGTACAGCGACTTCCACGCGGCCAACGGTGGCCGGTGGCGTTACCGCATTGGTGCTACCGTAGACGGCTCCGAGCACTTCTCCACCATCCGCGAGGCCGGCCCACGCGCCGAGAACGACGAGGAATACCTCGAGTCGGTGCAGTGGGCGACCTTCATGTTCAGCTGGCAGCTCGCCCACCCCTTCAGCGGCCTGGTCGAGACGAATGGTCCTCTCTTGGGGAGCCACGGCAACGTCGGCTCGCACGGTCTCAGTCTGTCCTCGGCTCCTGCGCTGATCGAGCGCGGCTACGTTGATCGCCGGGCGGCGGCCGACTGGGTGCTGCGCAGCTTGCGCTTCCTCTATTACCATTGCGACGACTACCGCGGTTTCCTACAGCACCTCATCAACGCCTACACTGGCAAATCGAGAACCGGTTTCGACACCAGCGAGACCAGCTTCTTCATCATGGGAGCGCTGGTCGCGCGTCAGTATTTCAATGGCAACAGCCCGGCCGAGACCGAGATTCGCGAGCTTGGTACCAGATTGTACCGGCGGCTTGATTATCCTCACATGCTGAGTCCGGAAAAGGGCCACGAACGGCACCTGCGCTGGGGATTCAACCCACGAAAGGTCGATCCCAATGATCCGGCGGCTGACGGGTGGTGGGGGCTCATCATCGGCTATCACGAGAGTTCCAGCAGTTATCTTCTGGGGCTGGGGTCACCGACGTATCCGCTGCCCGTGGAGTGTTGGCACGACGGCTGGGTCAAGCATGCCATCAATGGGCGAAAATACTACGGCTACCGACACTGGGTGGGCAGCAACGAACGCTCGCTCTTCCTGGACACCATGAGTCACCTCGGCATCGACCCGCACTATCGCGACAACAATACCCAGTACTTCGCCAACGCTGCCAACGTGGTGCGGGCGCACCGTGAATACCACATCGACAACCCCAAAGGCCACCGCAACTATGGTCCCGATGAGTGGGGGCAGAACGCGATTGTTCTTCCGGAGACCGGATACACCCATGACAAAGTCATGCGCAAGGACAACGGCAACATCTCGCCGCTCGGGCCATTGCAGGTCATGCCTTACGCTCCCGACATTTGCGTCCGGGCCAGTCGTCATCTCTACAACACCTACGGCAGCAGGATCTTCAACGCCTTCGGCTTTACCTTTGGCTTCAACGCCACTGACAACCGCTTTGCCGGCTTCGTCAGCTCGATCGACTCGCAGATGATCCCAGGCATGATCGAGAACGCGCGCACGGGCTTGATCTGGCGACTGGGGGCAGCCAACCCCGAGATACATCAGGCGCTTCGACGCATCAGGGCTACCTACCATCCCAAGGCCGGTCTGCGCCTGGCGATCTACCATCTTGAGCAAGAGGATTACGTGGGCTGGCAGGGCTTCTCACTGTTGGACGGCCGGGAACCGGCGGCGTCGCCGGAGGTGGTTTCCACCCCGCGGGACCACTGGCGTGACCGCGAGCAGGACTATGCCCACCGCTACCGCGGCGCTCTGGTGATCCGCGAAGGGGGCGAGTACCGTTTCTTTGTCGAGGGAGGAAACGACAGTCGTCTCCTGATCGACGGCCAGGTGGTGGCGTCGCAGGGCAAGCTGGGACCGTATGGCGGCCGATGCGAGGGTAAGCTGAAGCTGGCGGCCGGAGTGCATGCCTTGCAGCTGGAGTGGCTGCGCCGAGAGTGGCGAGCGAAGGTGAGCTTCGAGTGGGACGGGCCGGACAGCGGAGGCAACCGCGAACGCGTCCCGGTGCGCTCGCTGCGTACGGAAGTGGACTGCAACCTGCCGCCGCAATGGTACGGGGCTCAGCGTATGCCCCTCTGCCCGGGACACCCCGTGGACGCACTCGTTTTCTGTCGCGACCACGACGACGACCCAGTGCGGATCACAGCCCGGGGCCTGCCTCCATGGCTTCAGTGTCAAGACCTTGGCGATGGTAGAGCGAGATTGCACGGCCACGTCCCGCCAGAATGGGGCGGCCCTCTCGAGCTTTTCCTCCAGGCCGACGATGGACGAGGCCAGACGGACTGGCCTCTCCTGCTCGAATCAGAGCGGAACAGGTAGCACATCGGGACTCACGGGGGTAGCCTGTAGAAGCTCGGGTGACTGTTCTATTCACGCCGCGTCAGCGTTGGCCGACCACATCACGGAAGGGAGAGCAGGATGAGAGTAGCCCTATTTGACAGCGTGTCGTCGAGGATCGCGACCGGAATCACTGTATGTGGCTTGGTGTCGATGATACTCGCGACAGGACCGGCCAGAGGCCAGCAACAGCCAACGGCTGGTGTGGCCATTGACCTTCTCACCCGCGTGAGCCTGCCGGATGGCGTGGTGGCCGGTGAGTGGTCGAAGCAGGGCGCGGAGCTGCGCGTCAATACCGCGGTCCCCGCGCGTTGCGTACTGCCCTATGATGTTCGAAGCGGGTATGACCTGGACGTGGCGTTCACCCGCATCAATGGTGAGGACTCGGTCGGGATCATCATCCCTGTGGGTGCCGGACAGTGCATCGTCAATCTCGGCGCGTTCAAAGGCGAAGCTCACGGCATCGCCATGATCAATGGCAAGAAGGCGCGTGCCAACGAGACCACCGTCCGCCCCGGTAAGCTGAGCAACAACCGTCGTTACCGCGTTCAGATAGGTGTCCGGCTCGACGGCGGCAAGACGACGATCGCGGTCGACCTCGATGGTGGGAAGCTGATGCGCTGGTCGGGCAAGCAGTCAGCCCTTACACTGGTCGGACTCTGGCGGATCCCGTCCAAGACGCGCGTGGCCTTGACAGCACACAAGAACACGACCGTTTTCCACCGGGCCCGGTTACGGCTGATGGCGGGTGGCGCCGTCGCGCCCGTGGCCAAAGTGCGCCCGGCCCCGGCGCGACCGTCACGACCAGATGCGGCCAGCGGACTGAAAACGGTCGAGTTCGAGGGCAGGAAGTGGGTGGCCGGTCTGGCCAAGCGCGCGACCGTCGAGAAGTACAGAGGCAAGACAGCCCTGCACGTTGTCGGTGGCGAATCGGCCTACGTGTACTTGCCGGATGTCGAGTTCCAGGATGGCGTCATTGAGGTCGATATCGCTTCACCGACCTTTTCCGGCGTTGGCTTCCGTGGACGCCAGGGCGGCACGCGTGTCGAGAAGCCCTACTTCCGGCCGCAGAACTCCAATACGGAGAAGCACGAGAAGACCGTGCAGTATGCGGTGCTCGGCCGGCCCGACGGCGGGTGGCGCTACCTTCGCACCAACTTCCCCGGCAAGTACGAGGCCGGCGCCGACATGAAGAAAGGCGAATGGTTTCACGCCCGCTTCGAGATCCAGGGCGCCACGCTGAAGATCTTTGTCAACGACGGCCCGAAACCGGTGTTGGTCGTCGAGAAGATGCTCGATGGCGTCAGCAAGGGAACGATGGGTGTGTGGGCCTACAACGCGTACTTCGCAAACTTCGAGTACAGGGCAGCGAAGTAACCGAAAGACGCTGAGGTCGCCGCGCCACACCTGACAAGATCCTCTCATGCTGAAGTCCTCTACGACAGACTGCGCGTGCACGTGGGGCAGGTGATTCGCGATCTGAGTCGTCGGTATGGCGTCAAGCTCGCCTTGACGGAAACGGCTCGGAGTTCCCCCACGACCCCTTCTACGACAGGCCCGGACCGTGCCGGATCCACGTCGTTCGCAGCACGTTCAGAAACGCAGGGAGGCCGAAGTGACCACATCGTCCCGCAGCCCCGGTCATCACCACTCTGAGCGGAACCGACAACCCAACGGTCCGCGATCCCGTGGATCCATTTGCGGCGGGGCTGGCACGTACGGAGGGCCATCTGCCAGATCCGCTGCCTCTCTTCTCGCCTGCCTCGTGGCTCTCGGTGCTGGGCACGTCGGCGGGGCCGGCGAGGCCGAGAGACTCCTCACCGGATTCGAGATGGAGAGTATCCCGAAGACCGCGTCGCCGGTGGCGTCGAAGATCAAACGGGGAGACGCGACCGAGGGCCGGTCTGCCCTCGAAGCCAAGTGTTACAAGAGAGACTACTCGAAATGGGTCCCCTACAAGCAGGCTCGATACAAAACTGCCTGGGACGGTGTGATTCCCTGGACGCACAAGATGATCAACTGGTTACCGCCGGACGTTGCGCGATTTACCGCGTCAATGCCGACCGGTGCGATCGTTTTCAGTTCGCTCCGGTTCATGCGGGAGTCCATTTGCGGTGATTGGTCGGGCTACGCATTCCTGCGGCTCGACCTCAAATCCGATGCAGCCAGAAGGGTACGCGTCATTATCGAGGACGAGGAGGTCGAGCCCCCGGTGGTGAGCATCGTGTCAGTCCCGCAGGGGGACTGGGTCACGGCTGAGGTCAATCTGGGGAGCGCTGTCGCAGAGCGGAGTCTTGACCTGAGGCGAATTGTGAACCTCACCATCCTGGTTGAGACCGGTTACCATCACAGGCAAAGCGCAGCCGGCGTGATCCTGCTCGACAACATCCGCATCGGCCGGAGAGGCTCCCGGGCCGTGCTCCCGGTCGTGCGAGACGCGACGGGCGCCGTGCTTCCCGACATCTACAGACACACGTCGAAGCCGCCCGGGTTACCCGCGCTGCCTGTCACCCCGGACCATGCTCCTCTCGCTGTCGAGGCGCCCATCGTCGTCGATATGAGCGACTGCTTCGCCAGGGATGACCTGCTCTACATCAGGGACGGGATGCCCAAACTGGTGAGCGTCAGCCCGGTCGGGTTCATCGGCGCCTTCGACAACGGCCGCATGATTGTCGGCTGCATGCTGGGGAAGACGAAGGGGGCGGCTGTGCGCCCATCCCAAGTGGTGACCAAGCAGACGTTGGACGGCGGCCGGACCTGGGACGTCGTCCCGCTCGAACCTGTCTACAACCCCGACCACGGGACATCGCACGGCAGTGTCATTGACGAGACAGGCAGCTGCGTCCTGTTCTCGTCTCTCGGCTGTGCGGGCGGCGGGGCTTGGTTCCCCGCCCCGCGCGTGTGGGGACTCAGGACGTTCTTCACGGGTGAGCAGGGATGGCAACGCAAACTGTGCCTCGACTACCGCAACAGCAGGACAGAGGGGCTCCTCGACTGTGAGGCGCGCCACTGCACGGCCAACGGTTCCTGTATCCGGCTAAGGAGCGGCAGGATGTGGGCATCGCTCGGCTTCGTCGGCCGGCTTGGCTACACCGCGGTCGCCGCGAAGTTCTCCGACGACGGCGGCGCAACATGGCATTCCTGGCGCGAAGGCAAGCACGCGGCCGTCCCGGGCTCGGCGGACACGAGCAAGGTGCGCTACGGCACTTATGGATACCCGCGGAACTGCGTCACGCGCTACGGCGACGGGATCGCCGTCGTGTGGTCGAATGAACACGGCATCTACTGGAACCGTCTCGATGGCGACATCTGGACCGGAGCGGAGCGCGTCGACCCGAAGGGCGAAAAGCAAGCTCTGAGCGCTGACCTCTATGCTGTCACTCTCGGCGAGAAAGACGTGTTTGTGACCGCCACGCAGATCGGCGGCGTCCTGCACTGGGACGGTACGTCGTGGGCACGGGAACCGATCACGTGTGCGCCCCAGAGCCCACTCGCGGTGTCGGGGGACAGAGTCCTTGCGTTCTCGGCAGAGAAGCATGGCAAGGGTTTCAACCTCTTGTGCTACAGGCGGAGTGCTCAGGGGGAATGGTCCGAGGGAGACATCCTTGCGGTGGAAGACGTCCCGCTGAGCAAACGTTGGCGTGGCGGGAAGCACAAGCGAGCGCTGGTCGCTCAGCCCTACGCCCCGCCGAACTTCGTGCCGATCGCCTGGGCCACGGACGACGCAAAGCCCGTCATCAAGGTTCTCCGCGTACCCAGCGTTCCGCGCTAAATGGCGCGCCACATAGGTAGTGGCTCTCCATCAACGCAAACGCATGGACCTCAACACTGAATGGCGTCACGCTCCATGGCACCCGGGGACCGCCATCTGTCGCCTCCTCAGAACGTCCGTTGCGGATGCAGACGACTTGGGTTTCGGCCGACCCGCACATTGCCGCCGCTCTCTGGCGCGCGCGAGAACGCTCTGAGTGGCTCTGTCACGCGAGGGCCTCTACGAAATCTGCATACGCGATGGTGCTGCCATAGTGATTCTCGAAGTACCTCGTGCCCCAGCGTGTGGCAACACGTTCGGCAAACGTGTCGGGGCATTCGCCGCCGAGCGTGGCATCGCGCATGAGGAAAATGCGATACCCGTGCGGGGCCATGGGCTCAATGCCGCCGGGGGCGATACTGATCCCGAACATCCAACAGGGGATGATGTCTCGTTCCGTGAACGCCTCAAAGGGATGAGGGCGCTGATCGTTGTAGAGGAAGTGCAGGCATCGCCATCCCTCAAAGTCGAGACCAGCGAAGACTGAGCCTTCCGAAAACGTCTCTACCTCGTCATCGCAGTTCACCACGGGCGATGCCGCCTCGGTAGCGGTCGTCGGGATCGCCCGATCCGGGCATAGCGACAGCCAGCTTCCGCGTGCCCGCTCCGTCCCGAATCACCAGGTGGACGGTATCACTCATCTCTGTTATATCCCGCTTACAGGCTGCCAACGGATCCTGCACCAGAACCGTATTTCCCCGCAACATGACCGATGCGGGCTCTTCCGCCGCCAGCAGGACCTGGTCTTGAGCATTGCGGAGTTCGCCAGGTTCGCGGAAGAACGCGTGCAACACGCCGCTCTGCAGATCCCGGACAGCGTGGAGAGACGGGGTGTTGGCGAGACCTTCGAAGGGCGGCGAACCCAGCCACTGAGCCGGCGTCAGTCGTTCGGGGCGCATGCACACGAAGTAGACGCACGTGGCATTGCTCGGCTGACTTCCGTGGTCGATCCAGACCTCCAATACCGGGACTTGCCGTGGCGGATCTTTGGCCATCAGTTCTTCGCAGGTCTTGCGATAGCCAGCCATCTTCGGATTCTCCCAGATGTCTGGGGCAAGCCGGTTTAGGGGGGTGCGGATGGACGTACGGACGACCAGTTTGCCGGCCCCCTCACTGGGTAGGACCAGGTAGCCGACGCCGTCGTGCTCGACCCAGTAGCGTTGGTTGAGCGGAAGCTCGAGTAGCCGATCCGTCTCATCCGGCTGAATCGTGGTCTGCTTGCCTGCGGCATCGACGACAGTCACGGTCTTGCGGAAGTGGGTCTGATTCAGGTTGCTGCGATAACTGTAGCGCGGCGCAGGCGCAGGCTTGTCGCCGGTAATCCCGGCCCCCAGCACGACCATGCCATCGCCTGTGAAGGCAAAGAACTTCTTCGCGCGGGTGCTGTTCCGTTTGTGACCGACAAAGTCGAAGGCGCAGTGCCCGAACTCCCCGTCACTGACGCCGCCAGCCGTGCTTCCCCCTCCCCCGCGGTAGCGGTCGAGCCCCCCCCATTTGCTCTTGTCGCCATACTCGTAGTCAAGCTGCGTTGTGCCCGGTAGCGAGCGGAAACGCCAGAGCGATTCCGGAATGTTGTAGGCATGGATAGCACGGTACTCGTCTCCGTGTCGCAGAATGCTCGTGACGCCGTCCCCGAAAGAGAGATTGCCCGGGGTCGCGCTGGCGAACGTCTCGACTCCTCCCACCAGCGGCGAGTTCATCTTCACGTCCAGATAGTAGTCGGCCCGACGGTGGACCATCTGCAGGTGGCGAAAGAAGAAGCGATTGCCGACCAACGTGCGATCACCTGCCAGACGGTCCCGTTGTGCCTCCGTTTCAGCCACCAAGGCGGGGCTGAGTGCGCCGGCCGGCAACGCGAGCAAGCGCTTGGCATACTCCGGATTCATCTCGCCGAGATGTCTGTTGTGCCGGCCGGCCACCGTGAACGCGGCCGCGCCGCGATAGTAGAACCACTCCCAGGCGAAGACGAACTCGGCCAGCCGCCGATATTGCTCGAGCGTGTTCCCCCATCGTGTGCCGAAATTGAGGTCGTTGAGTGTGCGACGGATCCAGTCGCGACCGTAGCCGTCCTGATTCAGATGACGGCCGTTGGCGTTGTGGAACGACCAGATGCCGTCACTGTGCAGTCCGCCACCTCTTCCCGGGCGGTAGGAAAAGTGGTTGTCGTAAAGGCTGCGCGCCGCATCATGTGCCAAAGGATCATCCCAAACACGCGCGCCGCGCCAGTTGTTGACCAGGAAATTGTTGTGATCCCCGTAGCCATCATTGGTGCCCGAATGCCCCTCGGAGAAGAATGAGCGCCCGTGTATCATGACTGTGTAGCCGAGCATGTCCGCGCGCGTCGCAAGTGCCTCCCGTTGCAGGCCGGGTTGTCGCACGCAGGTTTCGAGGAAACCGCGCAGCTCCTCGAAGAGCACTAAGGTGTCGCCGTCGATCTTGTTGGCGAAGGTGCCCGGACAGCGCTGCTTCGTGTCGCGACGCAAGACCTCGATCCGTTCGCGAGTGAACGCCAGGAGACGACGGGCGGACCTGATCGAGCCGCTCGCCTGCCAGGCCTTCAAGAGTTGGCGGGACGTATCCAAATACGCTTTCCGTTCCCGGACTGCCTCAGACAGATCCGGCCCCGGGCCCGTCTCCTGACCGTTTCCCTGCGCCATCACCTTCACCTGGCGCCACGGGCAGCCTGCCGTGAATGCCTGATATGCGGCTTCCTGCTCCGGTGATACCGCGTGCAGAAAGTGCCCGCCGTCGAGCATCTCAAACCCCTCCCCACCGGGCGGTTGCCACTGCACACAAAGCCGTGTCGCAACGGCCTCACGGGCATTGAGCGTCACCCCGAACCGAACCAGTCCTTCGTTCAGATCCACGTCGAGCTCAGCGGGGAAGAGCGTGGGGACAATCACTTCCTTCTCCTGCCCCTTCTCTTTCACGACCTCCTTCTCGAAAACAACGTCATTCTCCGCGATGCCCTGGCCGACTCGGAGCCGCGCGGGGACGCTGGCCTGAATGCGGAAACGGTAGCGGCCGGGCGTGTCCACCATCAACCGTCCACGGAGGTCAGCCAAGACTCCGCTGCGTGCCAAGTCGCCCATGGGATATACAATCGCTGCACGCCAGGCGATGGTCTGCTCCGCATCATCGCTGAAACTCGGTTGGGAGAGTGCCAAGTGCCAGTAATCGGCCTTCACGAAGTTACGTGTTCCGGCGGCATCAGGACTCGGTAGAACGGATTCGGCTGTTCGGTAGGGAGGATGGGACCGATGGGCCGGATTCTCAGCCGGCAGCGCACCTGCAAACGCTCGTGAAGGAACGAACTGCTCAGGAGCCGGCAGATCGGGCAACGTGTCATCAGCGCGGATCAAACGCGCCTCCAACCCCGGGTAGTACGCCTCCGGAGACGCCTCCGTCCGCAGAGCAAATGACCGAGGTCCCCGTCCTTCCACGGACACAACCAGAGATATGTCCCCCGGCCGGATCGCCCAGAACTGCTGATTCAGCGCGGACCCCGGACCGTCGTACCAGACCAAACCGCTGCCTTCCTCTGCCAGCCGGAGAGGACCCTCCTCTGATGCCGAGAAAAGGACCTGCCCGCCCGATGCGACCCTAACCACTTCGGGCGCCTGGAGCACGTCAACAGAAACCGCCTTCAGCGCTGGGGACGGCGGAGGGATAGTTGCGCACCCCGCAACCAGCAAGGCAAACAGAATAGAGCCCCACGCACGTATCGTGTGCCGGGGCTTCCGCGGGAAAAGAGAACTCGGTCGAGTCATGGTCGGCTCCGTTGTTTGTGTCATGTCCCAGAGACGTTGCTGGACAGTCCCAATGTACGTCCTCAACAGGGCGAAAAGACGACGCATTGGGGCTCCTGCCTCACATCTGCGGGGGGCGTGCGGCTCGATGCAGCGGCGTGGAACGGGGCTCGGACAGGTCCATGCGTTCACTCCGCACCAACGCGGGAATCGAGGCGACGCGAGCCCTTCTCCCCGCTGTAAGACACCCGGATGGACGAACCGCGCAGGAACGGCATTCGGCCATCTCCGGTGTTGAAGCCGTTCTCGAAGCAGAAGGCAAGGAACAGACTCCCCCTGCCGAAGGGCTCGGCAACGACGGCCCTGAACACTCCCGTCGCGGCGTCGATCGTGCCGGAATACGACCGTTTCCAGTAATCGCCGAAGCGCCCTCGCTCAGAGTCCAGGAGCACGGCAGTGTGCGCGGGAATACTCCCAGAGAACGTGCCTTCAACGACAATGGCGGCACCGTCGTCGGACTCGGCGATTCTCAGATCCCTCACCTCAACTGTCTGCGGGACCTTCGGTCTGCCAGTCGTCTCGCGTTGGAAGATAGGATGCCTGCACAGCAGTGCCGCGGCGGCCTCTGTCAAGTGAACGCGCGGGTCCTGCGTCCCGGTTCTGCCCCAATACGCGCGGTTGATCGGGCCCATGAGCGAGTTGCCAAGGCCAAGACCAGGTCGCGGCCCGATGTGGGGCAGACCGAGTGCGTGTCCGAACTCGTGGATGGTCCCTTTGATGGCCATATCGGCCATGTCCGGGGCCGCCAGTTCCGCATCTGCGGGAATCAGGCCCGTGCCCTTCGGGTAGGCGTTGATCGCGGCCCCACCCATGCCCTGCGCCCCTCCCTGAAACCCTTTGATACCTGGATAGTCGTAGAAGATCCACCAGACAACCGGTTGCTGGCCCGATCCGAGCCCCAGCTGTCGGACGGCACCCTCTATTGCTTGTCTGCGCGCGGCCGCTAGGGCGTCCCGTCCCCTCGAGTCCACCGCTCCGCGCGCCAGGCAGACGTCGATAGCTCCGTTCTCATCACGCGCGAAGATCTGCTCTCTCCCAACTGGCCGCTTCCAGTGTCTCATCCAGTGCGCAAAGAATGCCTCGGCGCGGACCGCAAGTGACGCAAGACGCTCTTCGTACTTTGCCGCCGGCTCAGCACTCTCCGGCATGAACAGGACCACACGAGCGTAGAGGTCATTGTCGGCGGCCGACGCGATTGACGAAAGGAGTATACCAACTGGAACCAGGACGCTGAACGTGGAATTACTCACTGCGCTCTCCCAATTGCCGCTGGTGGATCAAGTCAAACGAAAATGCCGAACCCGGGCTGTCACCCAGTATCTCGATGGTGCTATGGGAATTGCTGTCTCGTACTCATCGATGGATCTTGCCGCGGTGGACGTAAGGCTCTGCGAAAACGTCCGCAGGCACGCTGGCCTCTCCCCGTTGCCGGCCGAGCTCGATCAGCATCTTCTCGCGAACGGTTCTGTATCCCTGGTCGTTGTAGACGCTGCGCAGTTCGTTTGGATCGCTCTTCAGATCGAAGAGCTCATAGGAATTGTCGGTGTAATAGCTGATCAGTTTGTAGCGATCGGTACGCACGCCGTCGTGGCGCGGCACATTGTGCTCGCCGTTGGTGTAGTAGTGGTAGTAGATCGTCTGGCGCCATTGGACATCTCGGCCGGCGAACAGCGGAAGGAGTGAGCGTCCCTGCATCTCAGTGGGAACAGGGATCCCGGCCCCTTCAAGGAAGGTGGGGGCATAGTCGATATTCTGTACCAGTTGGTCGATCTTAGTGCCGGGCTTGATCCTGCCGGGCCAGCGCATCACCAGCGGCATACGCAACGACTCTTCGTACATCCACCGTTTCTCGGCCATGCCATGCTCGCCGATGTAGTAGCTCTGATCAGAGCTGTACACAACAATCGTATTGTTCTCCAAGTTATTGTCTTTCAGCCACCTGAGAAGGCGTCCCACGTTGCCGTCAATGGCCTCCACGCAGCGCAGATAATTCCTCATCATCGCCTGGTACTTGAAGCGCTGGAGCTTCGCCTTGTCTTTGACCACGTCTGAGTTCATGACGTCGTAGTATTTCTGCACCTGCTCGTCGTACGCCCTGTGCCATGCCTCGACCTGTTCAGGAGTCATGCGCTTGAGTGCCTTGGTGTGTTCGCGGTCGGGCTTGTAACCCGTGTTCTTCGGTGGAATCATGGCGAGCTTTGCCACATCGAATCCCATCCAATGCTTGGAGAGGTAGGGCTGCCGGTTTTGGTAGTTGTCGAGCAGTGTGGGTGGCTCCGGGAAAACGGTGTCGGCGTAGAGATGGGCGCTGCGGATGGGGGGCAGTCGCGGCACATGCGGCGACTTGAACTGGCACATCAACAGAAATGGCTTGTTCTTGTCTCGCTTTTCCAGCCACCGAACAGACTGGTCAGCGATGACGTCGGAAGAGTAGCCTCTGATGCGTTCCGGGCCGTTCTGGGTGTTGAAGTCGGGGTTGTAATAGTCGCCCTGTCCGCCGGAACTGGCCAGCACTTTCCAGAAGTCAAATTCATCGGAGGGGTCGGGATGCATGTGCCATTTCCCGATCAGAGCTGTCTGGTAGCCGGCCTTCTCCTTGAGCAGGCGGGGGAAAATGGTCTGCCGGCCGTTCCAGTGTGCGCCGTTGTGGGTGACGCCATTGAGGTGACTGTGCTTGCCCGTCAGCACGGTTGCGCGGCTCGGTTGACAGATCGAGTTGCCGCAGAAGCTCTGGCGGAAGACCGCGCCCTGTTCTGCTATGCGATCGATGTTCGGGGTAGGATTGAGTGATGCCATTCGCCCGTTGTAGGCACCGATCGCCTGGGTCGAGTGATCGTCGGAGAAGATGAACAGAATATTGGGCCGCCTGACCGCGGTCTGCGCCAGAGCGGACACGGAGGCCGTCAGCGAGAGAAAGATGATCGTGGAGAAGGCAGTCTTGTGCATGGCAGGTCTCCTGCAATGTGATTCGTTATTCTGATGGCGGCGGCTGTTCGTACCCAATATCCCTCATCGCACGCCGGACGTGTTCGTTCTTCATGAACGTCTTCTGGATCAGGTGCGAGCGATAGTTCTCAATTGCCAGGAGCATGGGGCCCAAGTCAATCCCAAGATACTGCCGTGGCACGAAACCGTTGTCGAGATTGAAGGCGTCGTAGAACCCGTAGGGATGTTCGCCTTCCTCGTTCCAAACCAGTTGCTTGCCGGCGTCGTTGGTGATGCCGTAGTGGTAGCGCAGGGACTTCATCGCCTTGTCGTAGTCGAAGATGATGCTCGTGCCGGCACCATAGGTTGCGACTTCGCCGGTAAAGGTACAGGGCATGGGTTCGCCACGAGGGATGAAGGCACCCACGTTGTAGCCATTCAACGAGGTGTGGGCCGTGAAGCCCCAGCCCATCGGCCCATAGGTGCGGGACGCATGTGAGTTGTCGACAGCGAACAGCCAGGCGGCCTGGACAGCGCGCCGGGAGTTCTCGTACCAGTCAACAGCCGGAACATCGGCGAGGCCGAACTCCTCCGGATGGTCGGGGCCACAGCCACGGAAGTCGATCCACAAGTGGGCGAACTGATACGTGAAAAGGGCACCACTGTAGCTGTAGACAAACTCCTCGGTCGACTGATAGCCGGGCGTGACGGGGTGGTACTGCCCCTTCTCGCGTTTCCAGCGATAGAAGTAGTCGGCGGGCAACCGGTGTTCCGGGCTGGGGGCAGCGATTCCCAGCAACGTACACAGGAGCGCTTCGTCGGTGAAGTAGTCCCAGCGAACCGGGTGGAACTTCCCAATGCCGGTGAGATCCCTCTTGTCATCCGGCTCCCAGGCCATGAACACCTGACGATGTTCCGGATCGGCAAATGCCGACCAGTTGCAGCGCTCAACAAGCCCCGCAGCCAGCTCCTTGATGCGGCCGCCAAAGTACTCCCCCACGGTGATCACCCCCATCAGCAAGAGGGCTGTATCGACAGTCGAGATCGCGGTCTCGTAAGCGTCGGTGGTTGTCTGTCCTCCGGCATCCAGGAAGTGGTAGAACATCCCGTCTTTGGTAATCGCCTTGTCGAGTGCTTCCAGCGTGGTGAGCACGCGCGCCTCTATCGCCTCGGGATCTCTGTAGCTGCGTTCGGCACCGATGACCAATGCGGAGAGACCAAACCCGATGGAGGCCGTGCTGTAGGTCGCCGGCCGATTCAGGTTGTCAGGGATCATGCCGCTGGCCGATGCTTCGCGCCAGAAGAACTCGAAGCTGTGGCGGGCAATTTTGTCGAGGAATTCGTCGTCGTTCATGTCGGCACTGACGCCAAACACCTCGTAGACAGTGCGCAGCGCGGGCGCCTCAAAGCTCAGAGCAGCCGCTTTGGGGCGTTCCTTCAGGCCGACAGACTCACCGAGTTTCTTGAGGATTCTCTTCGGCATAGCTACTCGCCCGCCTCCTCCGACTTGCCGGGGAACAGTGTCCCGTCATCAATGCGAGGTCGAAGGTAACTCTTGATGAAGTTGACCGCTTCCGCTTCATAGTGACCGCACCCCATCATCAGGCATAACGAAACGCTGCCCTCTGCGGGCAGATCGACGCCGACCAGGAGTGTTCCACAGGCATCCTCGGCAGTGCTGGTCTCCCTGTCGTATGGCTCGTGGAACGCCAGTGTCTCGAGTGCTTCCGGGTGCCAGATGTCGCCCTTGCCAATGAACGCACTGAGGGATTCCAGGATCCCCTCCGGTGCAATCTCGGAGGCGAGGATGCCTACCTTCCCAGTCGTCTGATGCGTGGCCAACACAGCATTCGTTCCACAGTGATACTTCACTCCGGTTTGACCACAGGGATAGTGTAGGTTGGGGCGATCCAACTGCCATCTGAGGAACGGCACGATCTTAACCTGTTTCGCGCTGCTGGAGAGATTCTCCACCGTGACTTCCCACAGCTCTACCGGATCTGCAGCAACCGGCAGATGTGCATCAATCAACGTCCTGATATCATTGCTTTCATTGGTCAACCGGATGTGCTTGCCGTCGTACTCCGTTCGGCTCGCCGCGAACTCCTGCGGGAAGTTGCCGGCAACCGGCCAGGACTTGGGGTGCTTGCTGTCGGTGGCGTCAACAATGAACAGCGCACGACCGCAGGGGTTGTCTTTCTCGACACGACGGGTCAGGTCGATATTGTCCCACTGCAGGAAGCTGTTGATCTCGCCATTGCTCTTCTGGATCAACGTATACTGAGCATTAGTGAGTCGACTGGCGCCCCCCCGGACGCCAATGCCGTCAACCTAAGCGTCCGGGCGGCGCGACGGCCTCAGATCCTTTTGCGGTTCATGACGTGACGGTGCTTCGTTGGTGTTTTTTTCCTCGGAAAGCTGCGTCCAGGCCGGCGTTCGGTGAGTCCTTCACCGATG